>NZ_CP118269.1:3286264-3943517 GCF_030062155.1 Pantoea sp. Lij88
GATCTCTGTCTGTCTTTCAGTGCCCCCTATTTTTAACCTGTCGCCTTCTTAAATCAGGAGACGATGAGATGAATTATCAACGTGGATTTACGCTGGTTGAACTGATGATTGTCGTGGGCATTGTGGCGATCCTGAGTGCCATTGGCCTGCCCGCTTATCAAAATTATCTGCAGCGCGCTGCCCTCACCGACATGCTGCAAACGATGGTGCCCTACAAAACCGCGATAGAGCTCTGTGCCATGGAGCGTGGCGGCCCGGCCCAGTGTCAGGCCGGAGAAGCGGGAATTCCGGCAGCCAGAGGGTCGCGCTATGTCTCGGCACTGAGCGTGGCCAGTGGGGTAATTACGCTGACCGGGCAGGAGAGCCTCAATGGGCTGAGCGTTGAAATGCTGCCGATCTGGGACAGCACGGAGGGCGGCATCAGCTGGCAACGCAGCTGCACCAGCAGCAACAACAGCCTGCGCGACAATTGCCTGGAGCAGTTCCGCTTTGCGGACAAAGGAGCCAGCGATGAACAAGCCTGATGAGGCGATCGCAGCATTGTGTCAGCGCTATCGCGCCCTGGTTCTGCATCACGATGCCAGTCAGCTGCGTGTTGCCGTCGCGGAAAACGTGCCACCCGGACTGGCTGAAGCGCTCCATTTTGCCAGCCAGTGCCAGATTGAGATTGAATGCTGGCCTCAGGCCCGGCTCGACCAGCTTCAGCACGCTGACGCACCGCTGGTGGCCCGCGAAGAGGCACCTGCAGAGTCAGCGATTGAGGCGACACAGCTGATTCTACGTCAGGCGCTGGAGCGGCGTGCTTCCGATGTGCATATTGAACCCAGCCGGGATGGCCTGCGGGTCCGGCTGCGAATCGACGGCGTACTGCATCTCCTCTCTTCACTGCCTTCCACGCAGCCTGCAGCGCTGCTGGCACGGCTGAAGATCCTCGGCGGACTGGATATTGCCGAACGCCGGTTACCGCAGGATGGTCAGTTCAGCATGGAGATCGCCGGTAAACCGGCCTCATTTCGCCTGGCGACTTTACCCATCTATGGCGGCGAAAAAGCGGTGGTCCGGCTGTTACAGAGTGAAGGCGCGGCCCTGTCACTGGATAAGCTTGGCTTACCCGCTGCGCAGTTGCGCCTGTTCTGCGCTGCACTGGCACAGCCGCAGGGACTGATTCTGGTTACCGGCCCCACAGGCAGTGGCAAGACGTTTACGCTTTATAGCGGACTCAGCGCGCTGAATAAGCCAGAGAAAAATCTGTGCAGCGTGGAAGATCCGATTGAGATCCCGCTGCCCGGCATTAACCAGACGCAGATCCACACCAAAAACGGTCTCGATTTTAACCGCGTGCTGCGGGCGCTGCTCAGGCAGGATCCGGATGTGATCATGGTGGGCGAAATCCGCGATGCCGAAACGGCGGAGATTGCAGTTAAAGCAGCGCAGACCGGGCACCTGGTGCTGTCGACGCTGCACACCAACTCCACCGCCGAAACCCTGACCCGCCTGCGGCAGATGGGGATTCCGGGTTATCTGCTGGGATCGGCACTGAAACTCATCGTTGCTCAGCGCCTGGTCAGACGCCTCTGTCCCCATTGCCGTCAGCCCGCCCAGGCGGTGGCGCACTTTCCTGCTGAACTCTGGCCCGGGACCCTGCAAACCTGGCGGGCGCCTGGCTGTGACCACTGCTTTTCCGGCTATTTTGGGCGGCTGGCGCTGTTTGAACTGCTGCCGATCAATGCCAGACTGCAAAATGCGATCGCGGCCGAGATGCCGCTGGAAAACCTGCTCAGTCTGGCGAAACAGCAGGGATTGCGCACCCTGCTGGTTTCCGGCCTGGAGGCGGTAAGCCGGGGCGATACCTCGCTGGAAGAGATGCAACGGGTGATTGGGCTGGACGATGGCTAATGCAGCTTTATTCAGCTGGCAGGCAGTCGATAGTCAGGGCCAGTTATGCCGTGGTCAGCTACTGGCTGTCGACAGTGACAACCTGCTATTGATGCTGGCGCAGCGCGATCTTCTGCCGGTGAGCTGGAAGCGGGAAAAAGTCTGGCGTCAGGGGGACTGGAAATGGCAGCACAAAACTGACCTGATTCGCCAGCTGGCCACTCTGCTCAAAGCGGGCCTGCCGCTGGCAGAGAGTCTGGCTTTGCTGGCAGAGGGTCATCCGCATGCAGGCTGGCGTGCCCTGATGATCGCTCTGCATCATCGGGTACTGAGCGGTACCCCTTTTTCTCAGGCGTTGCGTGAGTGGCCGCAGATTTTTCCTGCACTCTATCCGTCCCTGATGGAGGTAGGTGAACTGACCGGTCAGCTAGACATCTGTTGCAGCGAACTGGCTCAGCAGCAGATCCGCCAGCAGCAGTTATGGCATCAGGTGGCGAAGGCGCTGCGCTATCCCCTGTTTATTCTGCTGGTGGCGATGGCTGTCACCTGCGGCATGCTGCTGTTCGTGCTGCCGGAGTTCGTCGCGGTTTATGACTCCTTTGATGCGCCCCTGCCCGCCTTTACGGCAGCGGTAATGCAGTTGTCTGCCGCGCTTCAGGAATGGGGAGGTGTGCTGGCCTGTGGTGTTTCGCTGATGCTGGCTGGATGGCATCAGCTGCGACGACGCTCTGCGGGCTGGCAACGTCGTGAGCAGGCCTTTTTCCTGCGCATCCCGCTGCTTTCCGGGTTGTGGCGCGGTACGCAACTCACACAGATCTATACCATTCTGAATCTCACGCAGCGCGCCGGATTAACCCTGTTACAGGGCCTGGCCGCCGCTGAAGTCACGCTCTCCTCATTACTCTGGCGGGAAGCGATGGCCGGACTGCAGCAGCATATTGCTCAGGGGCGTCCTCTGCATCAGGCGCTGATTAATCATCCGCTGTTCACCCCCTTATGTGGTCAGTTGATTCGGGTCGGTGAAGAGGCGGGCGCACTGGATCTGATGCTGGCCCGGCTGGCGGAATGGCATGAGGCAGAAACCCGCGAGCGCGCGGATACTCTGGCGGCGTCGCTGGAACCCATGATGATGGTGGTGATTGGCGGCATTGTCGGCACGCTGGTGATTGCGATGTATCTGCCGGTGTTCGGGCTGGGTGATGCGATGCATTAAGGGGCGCACGCTGCGCCCCGCATGACTAGCGGTTGAAAACGCGGTTCTCCTGCTCGTTAACCCGGATAAAGGTCGTGCGCTTGGTCAGCTCTTTCAGCCGCTCTGCTCCGACGTAAGTACAGGCAGAACGCAGCCCACCCAGAATATCGCGCGCGGTGTCAGCGACCGGACCCCGCAATGGCAGTTTTACCGTTTTACCTTCTGCAGCACGGTATTGCGCGACACCACCAACGTGACGCTTCATCGCCGACTCGGAGCTCATGCCGTAAAAGAGCATAAAGCTTTCGCCATTCTCTTCGACGACCTGCCCTTCACACTCATCATGCGCCGCCAGCATACCACCCAGCATCACGAAGTCCGCACCACCACCAAAGGCTTTGGCGATATCGCCCGGCACCGAACAGCCGCCATCACTGACAATCTGTCCGCTTAAACCATGCGCCGCATCGGCACATTCAATGACAGCAGAAAGCTGCGGATAGCCCACACCGGTTTTCACCCGGGTTGTGCAGACCGATCCCGGACCAATACCGACTTTCACGATATCTGCACCGGAGAGGATTAATTCTTCCACCATTTCGCCTGTGACCACGTTACCGGCACAGATGGTTTTAGCCGGGAAGGTTTCGCGCGCGCGCTGCAGAAAATCGACAAAATGCTGTGAGTAACCGTTGGCCACATCGATGCAGATAAACTGCAGATCGTCTGACAGCGCCATAATCGCGACCAGTTTACTGAGATCGGCCTCTGAGGTGCCGGTTGAAACCATCACATGTTTCAGAACTGACGCAGGTACGCGCTGAATAAACGCGCGCCAGTCATCTGCGCTGTAATGCTTGTGGACGGCAGTGAGGATATTGAAGCTGGCCAGCGCCTCGGCCATCGAAAATGTGCCAACGGTATCCATGTTGGCGGCGATGATCGGAACGCCGCTCCAGCTGAGGCCCGAATGTCTGAAGGTAAAGCTGCGTTCCAGCTCAACCTGTGAGCGACTTTGCAGCGTGGAGCGTTTGGGGCGGATTAAGACATCTTTAAAGCCCAGTTTCAGATCTTCTTCAATACGCATAAACAGTGTCCTGGTAAATGGCAACGAATCGTAGTTCACGAAGTAAGCACAGCTCCAGTGGCGTTATGATACGCGCCTCACGCTGCGCGACAAGACTGCGAATTTCACTTTATTTACGCTACAATCCGTTAAATTTAGTTGTGATTTATCGGTGTGATCTGACGCCCATTTTTGCGTTTTTTAGTCAGATCATTACCCTGAACCCATGTCGGAAAAGAAGTCAGGTGAGAAACATGCCCTATATCGTCGCGCTTACAGGGGGGATCGGCAGTGGGAAAAGTACGATTGCCCAGGCATTCGCCGCGTCTGGCGTGGAAATTATTGATGCTGACCTGATTGCCCGTGAAGTTGTTGAACCCGGCACGCCCGCTTTGCAGGCCATTGAAGCGCGCTATGGCGCGTCAATAGTGACGGAACAGGGCATGCTTGATCGTAAACGACTTCGCGACATTATTTTTCAGCAGCCGGAAGAGAAAAGCTGGTTAAACGCGCTGCTTCATCCGCTGATCAACGCCCGGACGCGACAGCTGATCGCCCAGGCCACCTCACCTTATGTGCTCTGGGTGGTGCCATTACTGGTGGAAAATCAGTTACAGCACCAGGCTGATCGGGTACTGGTAGTGGATGTTGATGAGGCAACGCAGTTAGCGCGGACTCAGCAGCGTGACCATCTTTCCGTCGAGCAGGCGAAACGTATTCTTGCCGCACAGGCCACGCGCCAGCAGCGCCTGGCCTGTGCCGATGACATTATTGATAACAGTGGCGAGCCCGCCGACGCCTTGCCACAGGTTGCCGGACTCCATCAGCGCTATCTCAGGCTGGCGGCAACGAAACAGGATTAATACCATGAGCACACCCGTTCTGTTTGAACACCCACTGAATGAAAAAATGCGAACCTGGTTACGGGTTGAGTTTTTGATTAATCAGTTAGATGAAACTACACCGCTGGATAAAACCGTTAATGCACTGACCTTTTTTCGCCTGATTGGCGAGTTGCTCGACATTTTCGAGCGCGGCGATATGCGGACTGAACTGTTGAAAGAGCTGGAGCGTCAGCAGCAAAAATTACGTGCCTGGGCTGACGTGCCCGGTGTCGATATGACGCTGGTGGATGCCCTGCGCGATAAACTTAAAATTCAGTCAACGCAGTTGATGAATGCCCCGCGTATGGGCCAGCAGCTCCGCGAGGATCGTCTGATTGCCCTGGTACGCCAGCGACTGAGCATCCCTGGCGGATGCTGTAGCTTTGATTTACCGGGCCTGCACATCTGGCTCCACCTGCCGCAGGAAACACGCGATGCGCAGGTCGAAGCCTGGATGCAGACGCTGGAGCCCCTGCATCATGCGCTGGCGATGGTACTGGATCTGATCCGCCAGTCCGGTGCGTTCCATATGCAGACCAGTCTCAATGGTTTTTATCAGGATAATGCCGAGGGTGCCGATCTGCTGCGACTGCAGTTGTCGCTGGACGATGCGCTCTATCCACAGGTGTCCGGACATAAAAGCCGCTACGCCATACGTTTTATGCCACTTGATAGTGAACGCGGTGAAGTTCCGGCCCGCCTTAACTTCCAGCTGGCCTGTTGTTAGAGGTAAACATGCAGCAAGAAATCATGACCGTTTCCTGCCCACAGTGCGGCAAAGATGTAATCTGGGATGAGCTCAGCCCGTGGCGTCCCTTTTGCAGCAAGCGCTGTCAGCTCATCGATTTAGGTGAGTGGGCCGCAGAAGAGAAACGCATTCCCAGCAGCGACGATATGAACGACAGTGACAACTGGAGTGAAGAAGATCGCTGATAACAGGATGGGGCACGCTGCCCCATCCAATCAGATTTCGCCGGCGATCAGACGCGCAATCAGCTGATGATTCGCGGCCGGAAACTCTTCTGCCACCAGCGCATGCTGATCCACCCAGCGCTGCGGCTGACCCTCTTTGCCCCACGGCTCACCTTTCCACCCTTCAACCAGAAAGAAATGCAGCGTCACCCGCAGATCGTCGTAGCTGTGGTCTGCATGACCAATCGGGCGAGCCTCGGTGACTTCAATGCCGGTCTCTTCCTGGAGTTCCCTTATCAGTCCCTGTTCGGCGCTTTCGCCCGCTTCAATCTTACCGCCAGGAAACTCCCACTTGTTTGCCATGTAGGAGGTCGCCGCGCGCTGGGCAAGGAAAATTTGTTTACTGGCATTGCGAATGATGCCAACTGCAACCTGCAGGTGCTTCATGGAGACTATCCGGTAGTAATAGGTGAATGAAGGCTGATTTTAGAGCATGCCGTCGCGGAAGTTAACCGCTTTAGCACAGCGATGGTGCACTCACTGCGCAGACAGCGACCATAAAAAAAGGAGCCAGCGGCTCCTTTTTTCTCACCATTCAGTCTCAGGCGATGCGGCCATGACACTGCTTAAACTTTTTACCGGAACCACATGGGCAGGGATCGTTGCGGCCAACTTTGCGTTCACCACTCTGCTCCGCCACAGGTTCGGATGCCAGCAGATCTTCTTCTACATGGCTCAGCTGCTGTTGCTGTGCCAGACGTTCAGCTTCTTCACGACGCTGTTGCTCCATCGCTTCCACTTCTTCTGGCATACGCACCTGCACTTTGCTCAGCGTACTAATCACTTCATATTTCAGCGATTCCAGCATCGCGGCGAACATGGCGAAGGATTCACGCTTGTACTCCTGCTTCGGATCTTTCTGCGCATAGCCGCGCAGATGGATGCCCTGACGCAGATAGTCCATCGCAGCCAGATGCTCTTTCCACAACGAATCCAGCGTCTGCAGCATCACGCCTTTTTCAAAGTTGCGCATCATTTCCGCGCCCACGATCTCTTCTTTCTCTGCGTAGCTTTCCATAGCATGGGTCATGATGCGCTCACGCAGCACTTCTTCATGCAGGTCAGGCTCTTTATCCAGCCACTCTGCAATCGGCAGGTTCAGATCGAAGTCAGCACGCAGACGCTCTTCCAGGCCTGGCACATCCCACATTTCTTCCAGCGACTGTGGTGGAATGTAAGTATCGATGGTGGCTTTGTAGACATCGTGGCGAATGCTGTTGATGGTTTCGCTAACGTCAGACACATCCAGCAGCTCATTACGCTGACTGTAGATCGCGCGACGCTGGTCATTGGCCACATCATCATATTCCAGCAGTTGCTTACGAATATCGAAGTTACGGCTTTCAACTTTACGCTGAGCATTGGCAATCGCTTTAGTCACCCACGGATGCTCAATGGCTTCGCCTGGCTTCATGCCCAGTTTACGCATCATATTTGAAACACGGTCTGAGGCGAAAATACGCATCAGCGCATCTTCCATCGACAGATAGAAGCGTGATGAACCGGCATCACCCTGACGACCGGCACGACCGCGCAGCTGGTTGTCGATACGACGCGATTCGTGACGCTCAGTACCGACAATATGTAAACCACCTGAAGCCAGAACTGCATCATGACGAATCTGCCATGCTGCCTTGATCTCTTCGATTTGCGCTTCAGTCGGGTCTTCCAGTTCGGCCACTTCAGCGTGCCAGCTACCACCCAGCATAATGTCCGTACCACGACCGGCCATGTTGGTCGCGATAGTGACCGCACCCGGCTGACCGGCCTGCGCCACGATATCCGCTTCGCGGGCATGGAATTTGGCGTTCAGGACGTTATGTTTGATACCGGCGCGGGTCAGTTCGTTTGAGACCACTTCTGATTTTTCAATCGAGATGGTACCCACCAGTACCGGCTGTCCATTAGCTGTGCGCTCACGGATATCTTCGATAATCGCATCGATCTTCTCTTTCTCGGTCATGTAGACCAGGTCAGCCAGATCTTTACGCACCATCGGACGGTTAGTCGGCACGACAATGGTGTCGAGCTTGTAAATAGAGCTGAATTCGAATGCTTCGGTATCAGCAGTACCGGTCATGCCGGCCAGCTTCTCGTAAATACGGAAGTAGTTCTGGAAGGTGATAGAGGCCAGCGTCTGGTTCTCGTTCTGGATCTCTACGCCTTCTTTCGCTTCAATTGCCTGATGCAGACCATCAGACCAGCGACGACCCTGCATGGTACGGCCGGTGTGTTCATCAACAATCACCACTTCACCCTCTTTCACGATGTAATCAACATCGCGGGTGAAGAGTGCATGGGCACGCAGTGCCGCAGTGACGTGGTGCATCAGCATGATGTTGGTCGGAGAGTAAAGTGACTCGCCCGCTTCCATGATGCCCTGGCTGACCAGCAGCTCTTCCACTCTCACCAGACCGCGTTCAGACATGTGAGCCTGACGCGCTTTCTCATCGACCCAGAAGTCGCCTTCGCCCTGATGGGTTTCGGTATCTTCTTTATCCTGGCGCACCAGATGAGGGATGATCTTGTTCACTTTGGTGTAGAGATCAGAACTGTCTTCAGCAGGACCCGAGATGATCAGCGGCGTACGCGCTTCATCGATCAGGATGGAGTCGACCTCATCCACCAGCGCATAGTGCAGTTTACGCTGTACGCGCTCTTCCGGGCTGAAAGCCATGTTGTCGCGCAGGTAGTCGAAGCCATATTCGTTGTTGGTGCCGTAGGTAATGTCAGCCGCGTACGCTTCGCGCTTCGCTACAGCCGGCAGGCCCGACATGTTGATACCAATGCTTAAACCCAGGAACTCAAACAGTGGACGGTTGTTTTCCGCATCACGCTGTGCCAGATAGTCGTTGACGGTCACCACGTGAACGCCTTTGCCAGACAGCGCATTCAGGTAGGCTGGCAGCGTTGCGGTCAGGGTTTTACCTTCACCGGTACGCATCTCAGCGATACAGCGGTCGTTCAGCACCATGCCGCCGATCAGCTGTACGTCGAAGTGACGCATTCCGAACACACGCTTACTCGCTTCACGCACGGTCGCGAACGCTTCCGGGATCAGGCTTTCCAGCGTTTCACCTTTTTTCAGGCGCTCGCGGAACAGGTCGGTTTTGGCTTTCAGTTCATCGTCAGAGAGCTTCTCAAAATCGGGCTCCATCTTATTGATGACGTCTACCACTTTGCGCATACGACGCAGCGTACGATCGTTACTGCTGCCAAAAACTTTGGTCAATATTTTGCTAAACATAATAAATATATTCTCAATTCAGCCGGAGCATTCCGGACTGCGAAATCTAAACAGAGTGAGTAAAACCAATACTATTAGCAGAACAATCGGGCGGGTCCGGCGCGAATGCCATGCACGCTGGCATGCCATTCTACCCATGAGCGGGTAACGGCCATGAAGAGAGGCGGTGTTGTCATCTCCTGCGGTGCAGTGTGCAGCGCAGAATGTGATGTCAGTAAACTATGCAGTGAGTCGATCAGCGCCAGCTTTTGGGCCGCCAGCGGTAACTGTTGTTGCTCCGCCTGCGCCTGGGGCGCCAGCGTGAAAGAGAGGTGACGAATAACGGTGCGGATGGCGTGCTGATGCCAGTAATCCACGCTGAAGCTCGGGCGTCGGGATGCTTCCTGAAGCCGGATTAAGTGATCAAAACGTGTGGCATTGCCGAGAAAGAGACTGCTGGCCGGAGATTCAGACGACGCGTTGAGTTCGGAGCTTTGCGCACAGGCTGGCAGGCCAAAGCTGGCCGCTACCATCCCTAACAGGAGATGGGGCCAGAAATAGCGTCTACCTAATTGTCGCCAGCGCTGAAGAATCCCGATCACAACCTTTCCATCGCGCACGCTCTGTTGCGCTCTTGTTTTCGTGTACCCGCCGCGCGAGCCGCAACGGATTTCGGCCTGTAAAAGCGCCACAGATAGTAACATTAATGTGGGGCATCCACACCTGGGTTTAAAGTAGCGACGTGAGAAAACGCGTGTGATTGTTCAGCAATTCAGCAGAACAGACAACGCTTTGCGAGCGAGGTCGCAGTCATCAGGCGTGTGTCAGGGAAGGCAATAAAAAAACGGCTGGCGCCGCTGACCGGAGAGGGTGTCAGCATAACCAGCCGTTTCACGTTCTGGGGTAGTTAAGCCAGAACCAGATTCGGTGCTTTGAATGCCACTGGCAGTTCAGCTTCGTCTTCGAAGGTTGCCCATTCCCAGGCTTCCTGCTTAGCCAGAACCGCTTGCAGCAACTTGTTGTTCAGCGCGTGGCCTGATTTGAACGCAGTGAATGCGCCAATGATGTTGTGACCACACATAAACAAGTCGCCAATCGCGTCCAGCATTTTGTGACGGACAAACTCGTCTTCAAAACGCAGGCCTTCTTCATTCAGTACGCGGAAATCATCCAGACCTATCGCACAATCTAAGCTACCGCCCAGGCACAGGCCTTTAGACTGCAGATATTCGATTTCACGCATAAAGCCAAATGTACGCGCCCGGCTTATTTGACGAACAAAGGCGTCAGCAGAGAAGTTCATCGCATAGCGCTGTGAGCTGGAATCGATAGCCGGGTGTTTAAAGTCGATGGTGAAATCGAGCGAGAAACCGTTATACGGTTTGATCTCGGCCCATTTGTCACCCTCTTCCACACGCACGGTCTGCTTAACACGCACAAATTTCTTCGCACTGTTGAGCTGCTCGATACCCGCATCCATCAGCAGATAGATAAACGGTGCTGCGCTGCCATCCATGATCGGGATTTCTGGCGCATCGACCTCAACAATAATGTTGTCGATACCCAGACCCGCCAGAGCGGCATTGAGGTGTTCAACCGTTGAAATACGCACGCCTTCATCATTCACCAGGCAGGTACTCAGCATGGTGTCGCGCACGTATTTTGCATCAGCCGGAAAATCTACCGGTGGATTCAAGTCGGTGCGACGATAGATGACCCCGGTATTAGCCGACGCAGGGCGTAATGTCAGTGTGACTTTTTTGCCGGTATGTAAACCGACACCAGTCGCCTGAACAATACGTTTTAATGTCCTTTGTTTGATCATCGTATTATCTCGCAATATCACCTTTCCGACCGCCAGTATACTTTACCAGCGGACAGACACTTTAGCACAAAGAGCGGAGAATCCCAATTATAGGGTTAATCCTAGTCGGCCTGCTTACGTAAAAAGGCCGGAATATCAAGATAGTCAGGCTCTTTGTTCGACTGCGCAGCCTGGTCGTTAACGACTTTGGCAGCAGGTTTCTGCTCCTGCGGCAGCGGTGACATACCGTGCTGCTGATAGCGATGATCCATCACTGGCTGACTGGCTGGCTTGTTGGTGACCAGCGTAATTTCCGGACGCTTGTCCATGCCGATACCGGTTGCCACCACGGTGACGCGCAGTTCGTCATTCATTTCCGGATCAAGTGAAGTACCGATTACCACGGTCGCGTTGTCAGAGGCGAAGGCGCGGATAGTGTTACCCACGGTTTCGAACTCATCCAGACGCAGGTCGAAGCCCGCAGTAATGTTGACCAGCACGCCACGCGCACCTGACAGGTCGATATCTTCCAGCAGTGGGCTGGAGATCGCCATTTCAGCCGCTTCTTCCGCACGATCTTCACCGCACGCAACGCCTGAACCCATCATCGCATAACCCATTTCGGACATGACGGTACGCACGTCAGCAAAGTCGACGTTCATCAGGCCCGGACGGGTGATCAGCTCGGCGATACCCTGGACTGCGCCTTTCAGCACGTCGTTGGCCGCACCAAATGCATCCAGCAGGGAGATACCGCGACCCAGCACTTTCAGCAGCTTGTCGTTTGGAATGGTGATCAGTGAATCGACATGCTTAGAAAGTTCAGCGATCCCCTGCTCAGCAAACGCCATGCGCTTTTTGCCTTCGAAGTTGAACGGCTTGGTGACAACAGCCACCGTCAGGATACCCAGATCCTTAGCCACTTCAGCGACCACAGGTGCTGCACCGGTACCGGTACCGCCGCCCATGCCTGCTGCGATGAAGACCATGTCTGCCCCTTCCAGCGCAGCCCGCAGTGCTTCGCGATCTTCTTCTGCAGAGTTACGGCCCACTTCCGGGTTCGCACCCGCACCCAGACCTTTGGTAATGTTATTACCGATCTGAATGGTCTGGCCGACAGCTGTTTTACGCAGCGCTTGCGCGTCGGTATTCACAGCAAAGAATTCCACACCTTCGATACGCTCGCGTACCATGTGCTCTACGGCGTTACCGCCGCCGCCACCGACGCCGATGACTTTAATCACCGCGTCGTTGGTTAATTCCATAGGTTCAAACATGATTTCTCTCCGTTATGTGCCTGTCGCCTGGAGATCACTAAAGAAAACAGCATGATCCCCTTTCACAAAAATTAAAACTCTTTTTTTAACCAACTGTTAATACGCTTGAACCAGTTACCTACTGAGACCCGTTTTTCGGTCTCTGCATCACCGTTCATGTGCGACTCTTTGCCGTAATGCAACAGTCCCACGGCAGTGGAGTAGTACGATTCCTGCGCATAGTCAGTCAGGCCGGTAATATTCAGCGGCTGTCCGATACGCACCTGCGTATGGAATACGCGTTGCGCACAGGCCGCCAGTCCTTCGATTTGCGCTGCACCACCGGTCAGGACAATGCCTGCGGCTAAGTGATGCTTCACGCCCTGCTGACGCAGTTGTTCCTGTAACTGCAGAATCTCGTCATTGACCAGATTCAAAAGTTCGGTATAACGCGGCTCAATCACTTCCGCCAGCGTCTGACGTTGCAGGCTGCGCGGTGGACGTCCACCCACGCTTGGCACTTCAACGTTCTCATCTTTGCCGACAATCGAGCCCAGCGCGCAACCATGGCGCACTTTGATCGCCTCAGCATCCGTTGGCGGTGTACCAAACGCATAGGCGATATCGCTGGTGACTACGTTGCCTGCATACGGAATCACCTTAGTGTGCCGTAAAGCGCCGCCGGTATATACGGCTATGTCCATTGTACCGCCACCAATATCGACAACACACACGCCCAGCTCACGTTCGTCTTCAGTCAGAACGGCAAAACTGGAGGCGAGACCGGCAAAAATCAGCTGATCCACTTTCAGTCCGCAGCGCTCAACGGCTTTAACGATGTTCTTCGCCATGTCGTTGTGGCAGGTGATCAGGTGCACTTTCGCCTGCATACGCACGCCGGAAAGCCCGACCGGATTCTTAATCCCTTCCTGATAGTCGATGGCGTATTCCTGAGGAATGACATGCAGGATGCGATGCTCGTCACGTACTCTCACCGATTTGGCGGTGTGTACGACGTTCTCTACATCATCCTGAGTCACTTCCTCTTCCGAAATCGGAACCATCCCGATTTCGTTCTGACAACTGATATGTTTGCCCGATAAAGCAAGGTAGACGGAGGAGATCTGGCAGTCTGCCATCAGCTCAGCCTGATCGATGGCGCGCTGAACGCATTTCACCACCGACTCAAGGTCGTTTACGCCACCTTTATCCATACCACGGGAAGGACAGCTGCCCACCCCAATAATGTTGACCATACCATCGGGCAGAATTTCCCCAACCAGGGCGGCAACCTTCGCAGTGCCGATTTCGAGTCCAACTACCAGTTTTCTGTCCGTTGCCTTGATCATTGTTGTTTAGCCTGTGCCTGGTTCTGTTGCTGATTACTGTCCTGTGGCTCCATCACGACCGGTGTCCAGCCAACAGAAGCGCCAGAGTCGTATCGCAAATCCACGTAGCTGATACGTTTGCTCTCGTTCTGACCTTGCTGCTGCAGCACCGGGTAGAGCTCAATAAAGCGATTCAGTCGTTTCATGGTGTCGCTGCGTCCCAGTTCGATACGTACATCATCGCTGGTGACCAGCTGCCATGAACGACGCGCCGTCATCGACGCCACCTTCAGGGTAAACTTCCGGGCTTTCAGCACATCATCCATGCTGTGATAGCCCGCCAGGACCTCTTTCTCACTCCCTTCCGGCCCATACAACATCGGCAGTGTCTCTTTGCCGACATGGCTGGCGGGTACGCTGAAGGCGTTTCCATCAGCGTCCACCATATGCAAATCGTTCCAGCGCGCCACCGGCGTGTACTCCACCAGATGGATCTTCAGTTCGTCCGGCCACTGCTTACGCACGCTGACCTGTTTAATCCACGGCAGTCGCTCAATCTGCTGCTGCAGGATGTCCACGTTCTGAGACATAAAAGTCCCGGGCGGACCCAGCGACAAAATCGCCTGACGAATATCGTCGTGGGTGGTGTAGTGCGTCTGTCCTGTCACCACCAGCTTTGACAACGGCAGCCGTGATGCATCGTTCATCCACTTCAGCACCACCAGCCCGCCAGCAACCATAATCCCGATGACGATCAGCAGGAAAAAAATGCCGAACAGTCGGGCTCCGTTACTGCGCCCGGTGCGAATACGCTCCTGCGGTTCACGGTTTCGAACTCTCATCGCCGCCTGTGACATATCAGTCGGCCAGCTCCAGAATATGGGCAACCAGATGCGGGAAACGCATGCCCGCCTGTTTCGCTGCCATAGGAACCAGGCTGTGGCTGGTCATGCCCGGCGAGGTATTGGCTTCCAGTAACTGAAAGCGCCCTTCCCCGTCGGTCATCACATCAACCCGTCCCCAGCCGCGACATCCCAGCGCACGCCAGGCCGCCAGCACCAGCTGCTGCAATTCAGCTTCACGTTCAGCGCTTAAGTCGGCCGGACAGACGTACTGAGTATCGTCAGAAATGTATTTAGCTTCATAGTCATAGAACTCACTGGCGCTCTTTATTTCAATTGAGGGCAGAATGCGATCGCCCACAATGGCGACGGTGTACTCCGCGCCGCTAAGAAATGCCTCGACAAGCACGTCATTGTCGTACTTAAACGCCATCTCCAGTGCCGCTGGCAGCGCGCTCAGATCGTTAACCCGACTGATTCCCACGCTGGAGCCTTCACAGGCTGGCTTCACAAACAATGGCAGGCCAAGCGCTGCAATCGCCGCGTTGCTCTCCACATCCAGCCCGGCATCAAACTGCTGACGCGTCAGCCAGACAAACTTTCCTGACGGTAAACCGCGACCCTGCCACAGCAGTTTGGTACGCAGCTTATCCATGGTCACGGCCGATGCCATTACGCCGCTGCCGGTGTAAGGCAGTTGCAGGAACTCCAGCACCGCCTGCATTGTGCCATCTTCACCGCCCCGGCCATGCAGCGCGATAAAGGCTTTGGTGAATCCCTGCTCTTTCAGCGTCAGTACGGAGACATCACGGGTATCGATGCCATGCGCATCAATCCCCATTTCCCGCAATCCGGCAATCACTGCCTGACCCGAGTTGAGTGAAACCTCGCGCTCTGCCGAGGTGCCGCCCATTAAGACTGCAACTTTATCCGCCATGACGATCCTCCGCTTTGCGTTCCGGCTGGAGCTTAGTGTCCGCCAGCTTGCGGGCAACTTTGCCGACGTTACCGGCACCCTGCACCAGAATCAGGTCATTGCCTGACAGCAGCGGCGCCAGCATCTCCGGCAGCGCGTCATGTTCCGGCACCAGAATCGGATCAACCTTACCCCGGTTACGAATGGCACGGCACAGCGAACGGCTGTCAGCGCCTGGAATCGCCGTCTCGCCGGCGGAGTAAACATCCAGCATCAGCAACACATCGACATGCGACAGCACGTTAGCGAAATCATCAAACAGATCGCGCGTACGGCTGTAACGGTGCGGCTGAAACACCATCACCAGTTTTTTATCCGGCCAGCCCGCGCGCGCGGCTTTGATCGTCGCGTCAACTTCGGTTGGGTGATGACCGTAATCATCCACCAGCATCGCGGTGCCCGGCTGTCCGTTAACCGGCTCTGTCGGGAATTCACCCAGCAGATCAAAGCGACGGCCGGTGCCCTGGAAACTCTCCAGCGCAGCCAGGATGGCATTGTCTTCAATGCCCTCTTCCGTGGCGACGGCGACAGCGGCTGCCGCGTTCAGGGCGTTATGGCGACCCGGCGCGTTCAGCGTAATCTGCAGCGGCGCTTTGTCCTGACGGATCAGGGTGAAATGCCCCTGCGCGCCGCTCTGCTCGTAGTTTTCAATGCGCAGATCCGCATCGTCACTGAAACCGTATGTGGTGATATGACGACCCACGCGCGGGATCAGGTCACGGATAACCGCATCATCCACACACATCACCGCACGACCGTAAAACGGCAGGTTGTGCAGGAAATTAATAAACGTCTGCTTCAGGTTCTCAAAATCGCCCTGATAGGTGTCCATATGGTCAGCTTCGATGTTGGTCACAATCGCCACCATCGGCTGCAGATGCAGGAACGACGCATCGCTCTCATCCGCTTCAGCAATCAGATACCGGCTGTGACCCAGACGGGCATGGGTACCTGCTGCTTTAACCAGTCCACCGTTAACGAAGGTCGGATCGAGCCCCGCTTCCGCATAAATACTCGACACCATCGCCGTGGTCGTCGTTTTGCCATGCGTACCCGCGACGGCGATGCCGTGACGGAAACGCATCAGCTCAGCCAGCATCTCCGCGCGACGGATCACCGGGATACGCTGTTCGCGTGCCGCTAACAGTTCCGGGTTGTCCTGCGAAACGGCGCTGGAAACAACCACCACGCTTGCATCGGTCACGTTTTCGGGGCGATGGTTAAAATAAATGGTGGCACCCAGCGCAATCAGGTTCTGCGTCACCGGGTTAGGGGCCAGATCTGAACCGCTGATATGGTAGCCTTCATTTGCTAACACTTCGGCAATACCGCCCATGCCAGCACCGCCGATGCCGACAAAATGGATGTGCCGGACGCGACGCATCTCGGGCACGATAGAACGCAGTTTTGCCAATTGTTGTGTATTCATCGCTCTCTGTTACCTGCTATTTCAGTTTGTACCCAATCCGGGTACAGGTCAGACGCGCTGACCGGAATGATTACTTTGCGGCGCGAGCCACTTCCTGAGCGACCCGTTCAGTCGCATCGGGAATCGCCACCTGACGGGCCTGCTCAGCCATCGTCAGCAGTGTTGCGCGATCCCAGTGGCGTAGCAGATCCGCTACAGCCTCCGCAGTAAACTGCGGCTGCTCATAAATTCTGGCGGCGCCCGCTTTCTCCAGCGGCAGCGCGTTCCAGTACTGCTGGCGATCTTTATGCTGAAACGGCACGAAAATCGCCGGTAAACCGGCGGCAGCGACTTCGCTCACGGTTAACGCGCCGGAGCGGCACACCACTACATCAGCCCAGGCATAAGCAGCGGCCATATCATCAATAAACTCGGTCACCTTGTGTTGCGTCTGACCGACCTGCTGATACGCTTTCTCTGCTTCGGACAATGCCCCTTTACCGGTCTGATGCCACAGGGTGATCTCATCACCCACCAGCGCCGCAACCTGCGGCAGCGTCTGGTTCAGTATCCGAGCGCCCTGGCTTCCGCCAATCACCAGCACCCGAATCGGGCCATGACGATCCGCCAGACGTTGCGCGGGTAAAGGCAGAGCCAGAACATCAGTACGAACCGGATTCCCCACCACATCGGCGGCAGGAAACGCGCCCGGAAACGCCTGCAAAACTTTGGTGGCGATTTTCGCCAGCCATTTATTGGTCAGGCCGGCAATACCGTTCTGCTCATGCAGCACCACCGGAATACCGCAGCTCCAGGCCGCTAAGCCGCCGGGGCCGGAAACATAGCCGCCCATGCCCAGCACCACATCCGGCTGCCAGGCTTTCATGATGCGACGCGCCTGACGCCATGCGTTGAAGATGCGCAGCGGCGCCAGCAGCAATGCTTTCATGCCTTTCCCGCGAAGTCCGCTGATGCGGATGAAGTCGATGTCGATGCCATGCTTTGGCACCAGATCGGCTTCCATACGGTCGGCGGTGCCTAACCAGCGAACCTGCCAGCCCTGTTCCATCAGATGATGGGCGACAGCCAGACCGGGAAAAACATGTCCGCCGGTTCCGCCTGCCATCACCATCAATCGCTTACCGCTCATCGACCACCTCGGGTAAACGCCTGCGCTTTCGCCAGGCGCGTTTCATAATCTATGCGTAATAAAAAGACGATGGCGGTCGACATAATGATCAGACTCGACCCACCGTAACTGATCAGCGGTAAGGTCAGACCTTTGGTCGGTAACATACCGGCGGCAGCCCCGACGTTAACCAGCGCCTGGAAGCTGAACCAGACACCGATTGAACAGGCTAAAAAGCCGGAAAAACGCTGATCCAGTTCCAGAGCACGACGGCCAATCGACATCGCACGAAAAGCGACGAAGAATACCATTAAAAGTGCCATTACCACACCGACGTAGCCGAGTTCTTCCCCGATGATGGCGAAAATAAAGTCGGTATGCGCTTCCGGCAGATATTCCAGCTTTTGCACGGAGTTACCGAGTCCCTGCCCCCAGAATTCACCGCGGCCAAATGCCATCAGTGACTGGGTTAACTGGTAGCCGCTACCAAAGGGATCTTCCCACGGATTCCAGAACGACGTCACACGACGCATACGGTAAGGTTCTGCAATGATCAGCAGAATTACCGCAAAGATGCCGGAGCCGATGATGGCCATGAACTGCCACAGCTTGGCACCCGCCAGGAACAGCATCGCCAGCGTAGTCACAAACAGCACCACCACCGTACCGAGGTCCGGCTGCGCCAGCAGTAATACCGCCAGCACAACCATCACGCCCATCGGCTTACAGAAGCCCCAGAAGTTGTTACGCACCTCTTCCACTTTGCGCACCAGGTAGCTGGCGAGATAGCAGAACAGGGAGAGCTTCGACAGCTCAGCAGGCTGGATACGCAGTGGACCCAGTGCGATCCAGCGCGATGCACCGTTGACCGAGCTACCGACCACCAGAACAATCAGCAGCATCGCCACCGTGACCATCAGCATCACGTTGCTGTACCGCTGCCAGAAATCCATCGGCACCCGCAGTGTGACCAGCGCCATACCCAACGCCAGCACGATGTAGAAAGCATCACGCTTGGCGAAGTAAAAGAGATCGTCATTCAGACGCTGACCCACCGGCATTGATGCCGACGTCACCATCACAAATCCAATCACTGCCAGGCCCAGCGTCAGCCATAGCAGTGTGCGGTCATAGAGCACCAGCGAAGAGTCATCACTTTCGCGTGCGCCCATGACCCAGTCTTTCAGGCGTCCTGAGAAATAGCCCGCCAGTCCGGCGCCAGGAATACGCATCAGCTCAGCTCCTTCGCCAGTTGCGCGAACTGCTCACCGCGCTGTTCAAAGTTACGGAACTGGTCAAGGCTGGCGCAGGCTGGAGAAAGCAGAACCATATCGCCTGCTTTAACCTGCGGTGCGATCTGCTCCATCGCCTGTCGCAGGGTTTCAGTACGCACGGCAATCTCAGGACGCAGCGCGGCCAGCTCATCGCCGTCACGGCCAAAGCAATACAGACGCACATTGTCGCCCTGCAGCCACGGAATCAGCGGCGTAAAATCGGCTGACTTACCGTCACCGCCCATCAGCAGCCACAGCGTTCCCTTTACCTGCAGGCCATTCAGCGCCGCTTCGGTGCTGCCGACGTTGGTCGCTTTGGAGTCATTGATCCAGCGTACGCCCTGATGCTCATGAACCAGCTGAAAGCGATGCGCCAGGCCGTTAAAGTGCGTTAAGGCCGCCAGGCTTGACGCGCGTGGCAGACCGACCGCATCGGCCAGCGCCAGTGCCGCCAGTGCGTTGGTATAGTTGTGCTGTCCCACCATCTTCATCTCAGCGGTGTTCAGGACTTTCTCGCCTTTCACCCGCAGCCAGATACTGCCCTGCTGCTTGTTGAGGTGGTAGTCACCGAAGTCGACACCAAAGCTGACGCAGCGGGTATCCGCGCCGCGGACCGGCATTGTCAGCGCATCATCGGCGTTAACGATGCAGATCCGGGCGTTCTCATAGATGCGCAGCTTGGCGGCGCGATACTGCTGCATGCCCAGCGGATAGCGATCCATATGGTCTTCGCTGACGTTGAGTACCGTTGCCGCAGCCGCTTTCAGACTGTAAGTGGTCTCAAGCTGGAAGCTGGAGAGTTCCAGCACATAGAGTTGCGCCGGTGATTGCAGCAGACTCAGCGCGGGCAGACCAATATTGCCGCCGACGCCCACCTGCCAGCCTGCGGCTTTCGCCATTTCGCCCACCAGGGTGGTGACGGTGCTTTTACCGTTGGAGCCGGTGATGGCCACTATAGGTGCCGTTGCTTCGCGGCAGAACAGCTCAATGTCACCCACGATTTCGATTCCGGCTTCGACGGCTTCGCTCAGAATCGGATGCGCCAGCGCGACGCCAGGGCTGGCAACAATCAGATCGGCCGCCAGCAGCCAGTCACCGTTGATGCCGCCCAGGTGACGTTCAACCTGCCCGGGCAATTTTTCCAGCCCCGGCGGCGAGACACGGGTGTCCATCACGCGAGGCGTTACGCCCTGCGCTAAAAAGAAATCAACACAGGAGAGCCCGGTAAGGCCCAGCCCGATGATGACCACTTTTCTACCCCGATAGTCAGCCATGATTAACGCACCTTCAGCGTGGCCAGGCCAATCAGCACCAGCATTAGCGAAATAATCCAGAAGCGCACAATGACGCGCGGTTCCGGCCAGCCCTTAAGTTCATAGTGGTGATGGATCGGCGCCATGCGGAAAATACGCTGGCCGCGCAACTTAAACGATCCCACCTGCAGGATCACCGACAGCGTTTCAACTACAAACACGCCGCCCATGATCACCAGTAAAAATTCCTGACGCAGTAACACCGCGATGGTGCCCAGCGCGCCGCCTAACGCCAGCGAGCCGACATCGCCCATAAAGACCTGAGCCGGGTAGGTGTTGAACCACAGGAAGCCCAGCCCTGCCCCGACGATGGCGGTACAGACAATCACCAGTTCACCGGCGTGCCGCAGATAGGGAATGTGAAGATATTCAGCAAACTTCACGTTACCGGTTGCCCAGGCAACCAGCGCAAAGCCCGCGGCAACAAAGACGGTTGGCATAATCGCCAGGCCATCCAGACCATCGGTCAGATTGACCGCGTTACCGGTGCCGACAATCACAAAGTAGGCCAGCAGCACATAAAACAGCCCTAACTGCGGCATGATGTCTTTGAAAAATGGCACGACAAGTTGGGTTGCGGGGGTATCTTTGCCCGCCGCATAAAGCCCGAACGCAACGCCCAGTGAAATCACCGACATCCAGAAATATTTCCAGCGGGCGATCAGGCCTTTAGTGTCTTTGCGCACCACTTTGCGGTAGTCATCGACAAAGCCGATGATGCCAAAGCCAATTAACACGAACAGCACGCACCAGACATAGGGATTCGACGGATACGCCCACATCAGCACCGAAATGGTGATGGAGGTCAGAATCATGATGCCGCCCATCGTAGGCGTGCCGCGCTTACTGAAATGCGATTCCGGGCCATCGTTACGGACAACCTGGCCAATCTGTAATTTCTGCAGCCACGCAATCAGACGCGGCCCCATCCAGAGAGAGATAAATAGTGCAGTCAGCAGGCTGACAATGGCGCGAAACGTCAGATAGGAAAAGACGTTGAAGCCTGAATAAAAAGCGACCAGATGCTCGGCCAGCCAAACTAACATGTTCCTTTCTCCTTTAAGCTCTGTACTACCTGCTCCATGGCGGCACTACGTGAGCCTTTAATCAGGACGGTAATTTCTGAGTGTTCGGACAACAACTGACGTAAACGTTCAGTCAGCGCGGTCTTATCGCTGAAATGTTCACCAACTTCGCTGCTTTCACTGATGAAATGGCTGAATTTTCCGCAAGTCAACACGCGATTAATGCCTGCGTCGCGTGCCGCTTCACCGATTTCGCGGTGACATTTTTCGGTCTCGTCACCCAGTTCCGCCATATCACCTGCGACCAGCACCTGGTAGCCCGGCATCTCTGACAGAACCTGGACGGCAGCGGTCATCGATCCGACGTTAGCGTTATAGCTGTCATCCAGCAGCAGCTGATGCGCAGAAAGGCGCACCGGGAACAGGCGACCCGGCACCGACTGCAGGTTTTTCAGCCCCTGCTGAACGGCGCTCAACGGGGCATCCACGGACAGGGCCAGAGCCGCCGCAGCCAGTGCGTTGGCGATGTTATGACGACCCGGCAATGGCAGCACGATCTCAGCCTCGCCACGCGGTGTCTTCATTACAAAATGGGTGCCGTCCTGCGCAATGCGGATATCACGGGCGGAGAAATCACACTCTGCCGCCTGGGGCGAGAAGCGCCACACGGTTTTGTCCTGCAGCGTGGTCTGCCAGTTTGGCCAGTCGTTGCTCTCCTCGTTGAGAATCGCAATACCGTGAGCCGGTAAGCCCTGGAAGATCTCACCTTTAGCTTTAGCGACACCCGCCAGCGAACCAAAGCCTTCCAGATGGGCCGCTGCCAGGTTATTCACCAGCGCGCTTTCCGGTTTAACCAGGTTGGTGGTATAGGCGATTTCGCCCTGATGATTAGCGCCTAGCTCGATAACCGCATACTGATGTTCTGCGGTCAGACGTAGCAGCGTCATCGGCACGCCATAATCGTTGTTGAGATTGCCTGCGGTGTAGAGCGTTTCACCGCACTCACGCAGAATCGCCGCCGTCATCTCTTTAACCGAGGTTTTGCCGGAGGAGCCGGTCAGCGCCACGACGCGGGCGGTCGACTGCTGACGAACCCAGGCGCCCAGTTGGCCAAAGGCGATACGGGTATCTGCAACTACTACCTGAGGCACAGCGACAGGTAAGTGCTTACTGACCAGTAGCGCCTGTGCACCACTGGCAATCGCCTCTTCAGCGAAGTCATGGGCATCAAAACGTTCACCCACCAGCGCGACAAACAGGCTGCCCGCCGTCACTTTGCGGGTATCGGTGGTCACGTCACTCAGGGTTAAATCGCTGCCGTGCAACGTACCGCCGGTAATCTCCGCCAGAGTCTTTAATGAAACCGGAATCATGCTGCGCCTCCCAGCAGTGCCGCAACCGTGGCACGATCGGAATAGTCGAGACGGCGGTTGCCAATGATCTGATAATCTTCGTGGCCTTTACCGGCCACCAGCACGATATCGTCGGGCTGTGCCTGCATGATGGTGTTAGTGACCGCTTGCGCGCGACCCGACACCACGCGGGCGCGGCCTGGATCCAGTAAGCCGGTCAGAATATCTTTTACAATCGCCTGCGGATCTTCGCTGCGCGGATTGTCGTCGGTAATCACCACCACATCCGCATATTGCTCAGCGATCGCACCCATTAACGGGCGTTTGCCTTTGTCACGGTCGCCGCCGCAGCCAAACAGGCACCACAGTTTGCCTTTGCAGTGCAGGCGTGCCGCTTCCAGCGCTTTTTCCAGCGCATCCGGCGTGTGGGCATAATCCACCACAACCGTCGGTTTTCCTGCGGCGCTGAACACTTCCATACGTCCGTTAACCGGCTGCAACTGCGGTGCAACGCTGATGAGCGTCGCCAGCGGATAATCCAGTGACAGCAACGTTGCCAGCGCCAGCATCAGATTGCTGACGTTAAACGCGCCCATCAGCGGACTGTTGATCTCGCCGTTGCCCCAGCTGGAGCTGAAACGGATATGCGCGCCATTATCGTGGTACTCGACCGCATCGGCTTTCAGCCAGCGACCATGACAGCCCGGCTGGAGATTATTCTCCATGGTAACGGCAACCGCATCCGGTAAGCGCGCCAGCCAGCGACGGCCAGCTTCGTCATCGGCGTTAAGAATCGCCTGCCCGACCTGATGTTCAGAAAACAGCAGCCATTTGGCTGACTCATAGCTCTGCATATCACCGTGGTAATCGAGGTGATCGCGGCTGAGATTGGTGAAGACCGCCGCGGCAAACGGCAGCGCCGCAACGCGATGCTGAACCAGCCCGTGTGACGAGACTTCCATTGCGGTCAGGGTCGCCCCTTTCTCTGCCAGATCGTGCAGCAGATGCTGAACATCTACCGCTGAACCGGTGGTATTTTCTGCGGCGGATAAGTGCCCCACCAGCCCATTGCCGACGGTGCCCATTACCGCGCTGGTTTCACCCAGCAGATTCGCCCACTGCGCCAGCAGTTGGGTAGTGGTGGTTTTACCGTTGGTGCCGGTGACGCCAATCAGCGTCTGCTTCTCGCCCGGCTGCTGATAAAAACGGCCTGCCAGGGCAGAAAGACGCTGATTTAACTGCGTCAGATAGATAACCGGTACGCCGTGCATTTCACGGATTTCGCCGTCGGCCGCTTCGCCTTCAGCTTCAGCTACCACGGCAGCGACGCCCTGCGCAATCGCCTGCGGAATGAAACGGCGCCCATCGACCTGATGGCCTGCAACAGCGACAAACAGATCGCCAGAAGCCGCAAGGCGGCTATCCAGGGTCATGTCGCGCAGTGGGCGCGCCGGCGCGCCTGGCACCCAGGGGCCGAGTAAGTCGCGCAGGTTACGATCTGTCACTTGTTTCCTCACTTCTGTTAGTCACCAACTCATTCTTGTCATTAGTTGTCGGTAATGCGTCGGGCTCAATGTTCATGGTGCGCAGTACGCCGCCCATGATGGCACCAAACACCGGTGCAGAAACCGCACCGCCGTAGTACTTGCCGGCCTGGGGATCGTTGATTACCACCACCAGCGCGAATCGGGGATGACTGGCAGGCGCAACGCCTGCGGTATAGGCAATGTATTTATTGACGTAGCGTCCGTCCGGCCCGACCTTCTTGGCGGTACCGGTTTTAATCGCAATGCGATAACCCTTGATTGCCGCTTTGACACCGCCGCCACCCGGCAGCGCCACGCTTTCCATCATGTGCATCACGGTTTTCACCAGTGACTCATCGAAAACGCGTTGTCCCGCGACGGGCGGATCCACTTTGGTGATCGACAGCGGGCGGTTAATGCCATAGCTGCCAATCGTTGCGTAGACTCGCGCTAACTGTAACGGCGTTACCATTAGCCCGTAGCCGAAAGAGAAGGTGGCCCTCTCTATGTCAGACCACCGTTGTTTTTTAGGGTATAAGCCACTGCTTTCCCCGACCAGCCCCAAATTGGTCGGTTTGCCCAGTCCAAAGCGCGCGTAAGTTTCTACCAGCGCTGAGGAAGGCATCGCTAACGCCAGACGTGAAACACCGACGTTACTCGACTTCTGTAAAACCCCTGTCAGGGTCAATTCGTTGTAGCGCGCCACATCTTTGATCTCATGACCATTAACGCGGTACGGCACGGTATTCAGGACGCTGTTCTCTCGGACCACGCCGCGCTGCAGCGCTGTCATGACCACCATCGGCTTCACAGTCGAGCCCGGCTCGAAAATGTCAGTGATGGCGCGGTTACGCATCAGATCTTTCGGTGTATTGCCGAGATTATTCGGGTTGTAAGCCGGGCTATTGGCCATCGCCAGCACTTCACCGGTATTCACATCCACCAGTACCGCTGTGCCCGATTCCGCTTTGTTGAAGGCTACGGCGTTATTCAGTTCACGGTAGACCAGCGCCTGTAAGCGCTCATCAATGCTCAGGGTCAGGTTATGGGCGGCGCGGCTGTCCACAGACGAGATATCTTCGATGACGCGACCATAACGGTCTTTACGCACCGTGCGCTCGCCCGGCGCACCGGTCAGCCACTTATCAAAGCTCTTTTCGATACCTTCAATGCCCTGCCCGTCGATATTGGTAAAGCCAATCAGATGGGAAGTCACCTGCCCGGCAGGATAATACCGGCGCGACTCTTCGCGCAGATGGATACCGGGGAGTTTGAGTTTTTTGACGTATTCGCCGATGGCCGGATTGACCTGGCGCGCCAGATAGACAAAGCGGCCTTTGGGATTAGCATTGACGCGGGCGGCCAGCTGATCAAGGGGAATGGAGAGCGCATCGGACAAGGCTTTCCAGCGGCTGTCCAGCGTGACGCCGCCTCCGGCGTGCAGCTCTTTAGGATCGGCCCAGATGGCATTAACCGGGACACTGACGGCCAGCGGGCGTCCAGCGCGATCGCTGATCATCCCGCGTGAAGTCGGCACCGCCTGAACACGCAGCGAGCGCAGATCGCCCTCTTTAACCAGCTTGCCTGGATTGATCACCTGCAGCCAGGCCACACGTGACAGCAATCCACCCAGCGCCAGTAAAATGCAGCCGCACAGCAACGCAAAACGCCAGCTTACAAAGCTGGCCTTATCTTCCGGTTTCTTCAACTTCAGCGTTCTGCCTGTACCGCTCATTCGCTATCTGAGGTCCTTATTTCTGCACCACGATATTTTCTTGTGAAGGATCTACGTGCTGCAGTTGCAGCTTCTCGGTGGCGATGCGTTCAACACGGCTGTGGTCGCCCAGCGCATTCTCTTCCAGAATCAGGTTACGCCACTCGATATCCAGCGCGTCACGCTCCAGCACCAGCTGTTCGCGCTGCGCGGTTAACAGTCGTGTTTTATGGGTGGTGGTGACCACCAGCACGGCAGACACCACCACAGCGATCAGCAACAGCACCGGAATCTTGCCTTTTCTCAGCAGATCCCCGCCGATGACGGCGGGCAGGCTGTGACGCTCATTACCGATCATTCGTCGGTTTTCTCCGCGATACGTAATACCGAGCTACGCGCACGTGGGTTCTCAGAGACTTCAGCGTCACCCGGCGACATTTTGCCGAGCAACTTCAGTTCACGACCGCCCAGGGCACGCAGCTGATGTTCAGTCATAGGAATCCCAGGCGGCACCTGTGGCCCGCGACTCTGATCGCGCATAAAGCGCTTCACCAGCCGATCTTCCAGTGAATGGAAGCTGATAACAGAGAGGCGACCCTGCGGTGCCAGTACTTCAACAGCGCCTTTCAGTGCAATATCGATCTCTTCCAGTTCGCTGTTAATCCAGATACGAATCGCCTGGAAGCTGCGTGTGGCCGGATGCTTAAACTTATCTTTCACCGGCATAGCGACAGAGATAACTTCAGCCAGCTCACGGGTGCGAGTCATCGGCTGCTCGCGATTGCGCTCGACAATGGCCCGGGCAATACGTTTGGCGAACCGCTCTTCACCGTAGGTCTTCAGGACGAAAGCGATATCCGCTTCTTCCGCGTGCAACAACCATTCCGCGGCGGAGTGGCCCCGCGACGGGTCCATTCGCATATCCAGCGGTCCGTCCCGCATAAAGGAGAAGCCGCGTTCGGCATCATCCAGCTGCGGCGATGAAACGCCCAGATCGAGCAAAATGCCGTCAATTTTTCCGACTAATTCCCGTTCAGAGACATACTCTGCCAGCGCGGAAAAAGGACCATGAATAATTGAAAAACGCGGGTCGGTGATCTCTGCGGCAGCGGCGATAGCTTGCGGATCACGATCGATGGCGATCAGCTTTCCCTTCTCTCCCAGTTGCGAAAGAATCAGGCGTGAATGGCCACCACGACCAAATGTGCCGTCGATGTAAATACCGTCTTCCCTGATATTGAGGCCGTTAACCGCCTCATCCAACAGCACGGTGGTATGTTTAAAATTTTCCTGCATAGCTATAGCGACAAGTCCTGCAACCGCTCAGATAAAGGCTCCTGAGCCGACTGTTCTGCGTCAATATCGTCCCTGACTTGTTGATACCAGGTCTGTTCATCCCACAGCTCAAACTTATTGAACTGTCCAACCAGCATCACTTCTTTGGTTAATTTTGCGTGCTGCCGGAGCGTATTCGCCAGCAGCAGGCGGCCTGCATTGTCCATCTGACATTCACTGGCATGCCCCAGCAGCAAACGCTGCACGCGGCGCTCAAGTGGATTCATGCTGGAAAGGCGTGCCAGCTTTTTTTCAATGATTTCCCATTCGGGCAGGGTGTAAAGCAACAGGCATGGCTGGTGGAGGTCGATGGTACAGACCATCTGCCCCTGAGACTCCCCAATCAGTAAATCGCGATATCGCGTGGGTACGGCAAGCCGCCCTTTACTGTCGAGATTGACTAACGTTGCTCCGCGGAACATGCCAGTCTCTTCTCCTCATCACCCATTTACGCCACTTTATCCCACTTTTTACCACGAAACGAGTTTAAGGATCCCATGAAATCCTTGTCAAGCCGGAGCGGCAGTTGAATATCACTCTTTACAAGGCGCAGAATTAAAGTCTGGCGACGATATAATCGGATAAAAAGGTAAAATAAAAATTAAGCCAATGAATACCTGAATAAAAAAATTGGCCCGGGGAAAAACGACTAAAAATGAAACAATGTAAAGGGCTAAATATTTATCGTAGTTTCTGAGACAGCGGCGGCATTTTAGGGGATTTCCGAAAGGAAGCCCAGCAGCTTCAGGCCAGGCGGGAAAGGAAGTTTGTTGAAGTTGTAAGCAGATAATAAAAATAAGCCTTTCTGCTTTGTTAGATTTGATGAGCAGAATTTACGCTTTTTTACGTCGACCTGTTTATTTAATCAGTTAAATCGCGAAATAAAATCGGCGGGCAGTCTAATACTGCCCGTTAATCATTTAACTCTTCGGCTTAATTGTCCGCGACGGTATAAATTACGGCGGATGCGGGTTAAACCCGGTTTCGGTTTTCTGGGTTCGTCCAGCGAGGCTAAAACTAATTCCAGTACGCGCTCTGCCACGTCGCGATGACGCTGACCGACCGCCAGTACCGGGCACTCAAGAAAGTCCAGTAATTCGTGGTCGCCAAAGGTGGCAATCGCCAGCTCGGTCGGCAGGCGGCCGTCTCGTTTCAGCGTCACATCCATCACCCCCTGCAGCAGACCAAATGAAGTAGTAAACAGCGCCTCAGGCATCGGGTGATCTTCAAGGTATTTTTCAAACAATGCCGCCGCAGCTGTGCGTTCGAAGCTGTTGCAGTAGATATAGTCAATCGGACGGGGATCGTCTTTCCAGGCATCGCGGAATCCCATCTCGCGCAGGAAACTCACTGACAGCTCAGGTAACGCGCCGAGGAACAGCACATTTTTGACGTCCAGCTGACGCAGTTCAGCGCCCAGCGTCTGGGCATCGTCCTGATCGGCACCGACGACGCTGGTGAAATGTTCACGATCCAGCGCGCGGTCTAACGCGATAATCGGCAGCGGATCGTTAATCCAGCGCTGATAAAAGGGGTGCTCTGGCGGTAACGAGGTGGAAACGATGATGGCATCGACCTGGCGCTGCAACAGATGTTCAATGCAGCGCATCTCGTTATCGGGCTGATCTTCAGAACAGGCGATCAACAGCTGATAGCCGCGCTGTCGTGCCTGGCGTTCAAGATAGTTCGCAATACGGGTATAACTGGTATTTTCCAGATCCGGAATCACTAACCCAATCGAGCGCGTACGCCCGGCGCGCAGCCCGGCAGCCACCGCATTCGGGTGATAATTATGCTCACGTACCACAGCCATGACCTTCTCAACGGTTTTGTCGCTGACACGATACTGCCGCGCCTTGCCGTTGATCACATAACTGGCCGTGGTGCGCGATACGCCTGCCAGACGCGCAATTTCATCCAGTTTCACGATAACCCCACCATCAAATCCGCTTTTACGGCAGAAATAGCCGCAGTTAAGCTATGGATAACTCATGTCTATCATCTAACAGCAGAAAAGTGCGCGGAGCAACCGCTTTTCTGAATGTAACCCGCCTTGCGCATAAAAAATAAAAAAACCCGGCATTTCGCCGGGTTAGGTGAGGATCGATGATGACGCAGCGTGATTAACGCATGATGCGATCGCCGCGTGAAACACCCACGATACCGGAACGCGCCACTTCAACAATTTCGGCGACGTCGCGGACGGTACTCAGGAAGGCGTCCAGTTTGTCACTGGTGCCTGCCAGCTGAACCGTGTACAGCGTCGGGGTCACGTCGATGATCTGACCACGGAAGATCTCGGCGTTACGCTTCACCTCTTCGCGGCCATAACCGCTGGCCTGAATCTTCACCAGCATGATTTCGCGTTCAACGTAAGCGCCCTGCCCCAGCTCGGTGACGCGCAGTACGTCCACCAGCTTGTGCAGCTGCTTTTCAATCTGCTCCAGTACTTTCTGATCGCCTACCGTCTGAATGGTCATCCGCGACAGTGTCGGATCGTCAGTCGGTGCCACAGTCAGGCTCTCAATGTTATAACCACGCTGTGAAAACAGGCCGACGACACGGGATAATGCGCCGGATTCGTTCTCCAGCAGAACTGATAAAATACGACGCATAATTATGTCCTCTCCGTTTTGCTCAACCACATCTCATCCATGCTGCCACCGCGAATCTGCATCGGGTAAACATGCTCGCTACCGTCAACGGTGACATCCACAAATACCAGACGCCCCTTCGCCAGGGTTTCCAGCGCCAGCGCCAGCTTCTCCTCCAGCTCTGCCGGATGCTCAATCGCGATCCCAACGTGACCATAGGCTTCAGCCAGACGTACGAAGTCAGGCAGCGACTCCATATAAGACTGGGAGTGACGGCCGGAGTAGATCATATCCTGCCACTGCTTCACCATGCCCAGCACCCGGTTATTCAGGTTCAGCACCAGCACCGGCAGATCGTACTGCAGCGCGGTAGACAGCTCCTGAATGTTCATCTGGATACTGCCATCGCCGGTTACGCAGATCACGGTCTCTTCCGGCAGCGCCATCTTCACGCCCAGCGCAGCAGGCAGACCAAAGCCCATGGTGCCCAGACCGCCGGAGTTGATCCAGCGGCGCGGTTTATCGAAGGGATAATAGAGCGCAGCAAACATCTGATGCTGGCCTACATCCGACGTAACATACGCGTCACCTTTGGTCAGACGGCTGATGGTTTCAATCACGGCCTGCGGCTTAATCTTGTCGCTGGTGCGATCGAATTCCAGGCAGTGACGACTGCGCCAGCCTTCGATCTCCTGCCACCAGTCGTGCAGGCTTTCAGCGCGCTGGCTTTCGCTTTGCGCCAGCAACTCCAGCATCTGCTGCAGTACCTGCTTCGCATCGCCCACGATCGGGATATCCGCCGCGACCGTCTTCGAGATTGAGGTAGGGTCGATATCGATGTGCATCACCGTGGCGTTGGGACAATATTTCGCCAGATTGTTGGTGGTGCGGTCATCAAACCGCACGCCGATACCGAAAATCAGGTCGGTGTTGTGCATCGTCATGTTGGCTTCATAGGTGCCGTGCATACCGAGCATGCCGACGCACTGACGGTGTGTGCCAGGGAATGCGCCCAGCCCCATCAGTGATGTCGTCACCGGAATATTCAGGCTTTCAGCCAGCTGTAACAGTTCCGCTTCGCAGCCTGCGGTAATGGCACCGCCACCGGCGTAGATCACCGGCTTCTTCGCAGCGAGCAGGGTTGTCAGCGCACGTTTAATCTGCCCTTTATGCCCCTGAATGGTCGGATTGTAAGAGCGCATGCTCACCGACTCCGGCCAGTGATAAGGCAGTTTGTTAGCCGGATTCAGAATATCTTTTGGCAGGTCGATCACCACCGGTCCCGGACGGCCGGTTGAAGCCAGCCAGAACGCCTTTTTCAACACGGTGGGGATCTCTTCGGTGCTTTTCACCAGGAAGCTGTGCTTCACCACCGGACGAGAGATGCCGACCATGTCGCACTCCTGAAAGGCATCATAGCCAATCAGCGACGAAGGAACCTGACCCGACAGAATCACCAGCGGAATTGAGTCCATATAGGCGGTGGCGATACCGGTAATCGCATTGGTTGCACCGGGGCCTGAGGTGACCAGCACCACGCCGACTTCGCCGGTAGCACGCGCCAGGCCATCAGCCATGTGCACCGCGCCCTGCTCATGGCGCACCAGAATGTGATCGATACCCCCGACGGTTTGCAGCGCATCATAGATATCTAAGACCGCGCCACCCGGATAACCGAATACCTGCTTAACGCCCTGATCGATTAACGAACGGACGACCATTTCGGCTCCTGACAACATCTCCATCTTCTGCCTCCAGGCTTGAGGACCCGGCTCTGTTAATCCGCCCGTTTGTGCGTACCACATTGCCCTGGTGCCTGCTTTGCCAATCAAAATCTTATGTTTATGCACGACAGCGGAAACATCTGCCGCTGTCCGGTTACAGAGAAATCTGTTGAGTTTATTTTTCTGAGAGTAGGTCGATTACCATAACCGCAGTTAACCGGGCAGGCAAACCGCAAACCCGCGTAAATTAAAAGGCAGGGACGTAAAGGCTCTGCCCGATAAGAATTGGCTGCGCGGATTAAACTAATTACGCGGCAGAACCGCAGAGGAAAATGCTGGGTACGAAATTATTTTCAGCGTGATCTAAGAAATAACGAAAACTTATTATCGGCTGCAATAGCCCACAATCGCCTGACACTTTTCTTTTCTGGCGTAATTAACCAGTGAATCACTTAAACGCATTGGATTATGCTAACCAGCAGGTGATAAATGCTGCGCCGTCGCAGAGCACCAGACAAATAAATCCTTTTAATTTCAATAATATAAAATCGAAAACTGACAACAAAACCCCGCATTCCGCCGCTGATTGTCTCTGATGCGACTGAGGCGCTGTTCATTACGCTGCCTGACCGGTAAATAACAGAATATCTTCCTCTGGCGCCCCGGAGAATACCCCTGCATTGAAGGTTGACATCCCTGAATGATTCCAGTACCAATATGTACAGCACAACATTCTATAAGGTTTGAATCCATGTTTCGTTCTGTCCGCCTTCTCGGTCTACTACTAAACGCACTCAGCTTGCGCGGTAGACTTGTGGGCGGAATCAAACACTGATTCAAACCTGCTGAAAGTTAAAAACCCGCGCCTGTCGCGGGTTTTTTTATGCTCGTTGCCAGGCCAGAAAACGCATAAGGATGAATACGATGAGCCAGCAAGTCATTATTTTCGATACCACTCTGCGCGACGGTGAGCAGGCATTACAGGCCAGCCTGAGTGTGAAAGAAAAATTGCAGATTGCGTTAGCGCTGGAGCGCATGGGCGTGGATGTGATGGAAGTCGGTTTCCCGGTCTCCTCACCGGGTGACTTTGAGTCTGTACAGACCATTGCGCGCACCATTAAAAACAGCCGGGTCTGCGGACTGGCGCGCTGTGTGGAAAAAGATATCGACGCAGCATACGAATCACTGCGCGTTGCCGAAGCCTTCCGTATTCATACCTTCATCGCCACCTCCCCGATGCACATCGCGACCAAACTGCGCAGCACATTGCCGGAAGTGATTGAGCGTGCGGTGCATATGGTAAAGCGTGCGCGTAACTACACCAGTGACGTTGAGTTCTCCTGCGAAGATGGCGGCCGTACCCCAATTGATGACCTGTGCCGGATGGTCGAAGCGACGATTAACGCCGGTGCGACTACCATCAACATCCCGGATACCGTTGGCTACACCCTGCCAGGCGAATATGCCCACATCATCAGTGAACTGATGAACCGCGTTCCCAACATCGATAAAGCGATTATCTCTGTGCATACCCATGATGACCTGGGCATGGCAACCGGTAATGCCCTGGCTGCCGTTCAGGCAGGCGCGCGTCAGGTTGAAGGCACGATGAATGGCCTGGGTGAGCGTGCCGGTAACTGTGCGCTGGAAGAGGTGATCATGGCGATTAAAACCCGTCAGCAGATCATGAACGTGCACACCAATATCAATCATCAGGAAATCTACCGCACCAGCCAGATGGTCAGCCAGATCTGCAACATGCCGATTCCGGCTAACAAGGCCGTGGTCGGCTCCAACGCCTTCGCCCACTCCTCCGGTATTCATCAGGATGGCGTGCTGAAGAACCGCGAGAACTATGAAATCCTGACGCCGGAATCGATTGGCTTACACAAAATCCAGCTGAACCTGACCTCACGTTCAGGCCGTGCGGCGGTCAAACATCGCATGGAAGAGATGGGCTATGCGGAGCAGGATTACAATCTGGATACGCTGTATGACGCCTTCCTGAAGCTGGCCGACAAAAAAGGTCAGGTTTTCGATTACGACCTGGAAGCGCTGGCCTTCATCAACAAACAGAATGAAGAGCCGGAGCATTTCCAGCTGCACGAATTTAACGTCCAGACCGGTTCCAGCATGACTGCCACCGCCTCTGTTAATCTGGGCTGCGGCGACGTCGCTAAATCTGATGCTGCTACCGGCAACGGTCCGGTTGACGCGGTTTATCAGGCGATTAACCGCATCACCCAGTTTGATGCTGAGCTGGTTAACTACAAACTGACCGCTAAAGGTCACGGCGAGAACGCGCTGGGTCAGGTCGATATCGTCGTAAGCTACAACGGCCGCAAATTCCACGGCATTGGTCTGGCGACCGATATCGTCGAGTCCTCCGCTAAAGCGATGGTCAACGCCCTGAACAATATCTGGCGTGCCCGTCAGGTTGAACAAGAATTGCAGCGCAAATTTAAAGATCAGAAGGAAACCGTATAACCATGTCCAGCTCATCTCATATCGCAGTTTTACCCGGTGACGGTATCGGCCCGGAAGTCATGGCACAGGCGATGAAAGTGCTGGATGCCATTCGTCAGCGCTTTGATATGCAGATCACCACCCAGGAATATGCGGTCGGCGGCATTGCTATCGATCAGCATGGCGAACCTCTGCCACCGGCGACGGTTGCAGGCTGCGAGCAGGCGGACGCGATCCTGTTTGGTTCTGTTGGCGGCCCGAAGTGGGAACATTTACCGCCAGCATCACAACCGGAACGCGGTGCGCTGCTGCCGCTGCGCAAACATTTTAAGCTGTTCAGTAACCTGCGTCCGGCGGCGCTTTACAGCGGACTGGAAGCATTCTGCCCGCTGCGCGCCGACATCGCTGCCAAAGGCTTCGACATTCTGTGCGTGCGTGAACTGACCGGCGGCATCTATTTTGGTCAGCCGAAAGGACGCGAAGGCAGCGGTCCGGAAGAGCGTGCTTTTGATACCGAGGTCTATCACCGTTTCGAAATCGAGCGCATTGCCCGCATCGCGTTTGAATCGGCGCGCAAACGTCGCAACAAAGTCACCTCGGTGGATAAAGCCAACGTGCTGCAGACCTCGGTGATGTGGCGTGAAATCGTCAATGAAGTGGCAAAAGAGTATCCGGACGTCCAGCTGAGCCACATCTATATCGACAACGCCACCATGCAGCTGATTAAAGACCCGTCGCAGTTTGACGTGCTGCTCTGCTCTAACCTGTTTGGTGACATTCTCTCTGATGAGTGCGCCATGATCACCGGCTCGATGGGTATGCTGCCGTCCGCCAGCCTGAATGAAGCGGGTTTTGGCCTGTTCGAACCGGCGGGGGGTTCAGCGCCGGATATCGCCGGTCAGAATATTGCTAACCCGGTCGCCCAGATTCTGTCACTGTCATTGCTGCTGCGTTACAGCCTCAATGCCGATGCGGCAGCCGACAGTATCGAACGCGCCATCAGTCGTGCGCTGGAACAGGGCTACCGCACCAAAGATTTAGCCGGTGATGGCCCAGCGGTCAGCACAGATGAGATGGGCAGCATCATTGCCCGCTTTATCGCCGAGGAAAAATAAAAAAATGAAAACCTTATACCAGAAGTTATTTGATGCACATGTCGTCCACGAAACGCCAGAAGAAACCCCGTTACTCTACATCGATCGCCATCTGATCCATGAAGTGACCTCACCACAGGCCTTTGATGGTCTGCGTGCGCACGGACGTAAAGTCCGTCAGCCGGGCAAAACCTTTGCCACCATGGATCACAACGTTTCTACCCAAACCAAAGATATCAATGCGTCGGGCGAGATGGCGCGTATTCAGATGCAGGAGCTGATGAAGAACTGCGCGGAGTTTGGCGTCCAGCTGTATGACCTGAATCACCCGTTCCAGGGCATTGTGCACGTTATCGGCCCTGAGCAGGGCATGACGCTGCCGGGCATGACGATTGTCTGCGGCGACTCGCATACCGCGACGCACGGCGCCTTTGGCTCACTGGCCTTTGGTATCGGCACCTCCGAAGTGGAACATGTGTTTGCGACTCAGACGCTGAAACAGGGTCGGGCGAAAACCATGAAGATTGAAGTGCTGGGCCAGGCATCAACCGGCATTACAGCAAAAGATATCGTGCTGGCAATCATCGGTAAAACCGGCAGCGCAGGCGGCACCGGCTATGTCGTTGAGTTCTGCGGACCGGCCATCCAGGCGCTGAGCATGGAAGGTCGTATGACCCTGTGCAACATGGCGATTGAGATGGGTGCGAAAGCGGGCCTGGTGGCACCGGATGAAACCACCTTCAACTATCTGAAAGGTCGTCAGTTCTCGCCACAGGGTGAGAAATGGGAGCAGGCCGTCGATTACTGGCGCACCCTGAAGTCTGACGAAGGCGCGAAATATGATGCCGTGGTGACATTGCATGCTGAAGATATCGCACCGCAGGTTACGTGGGGCACCAACCCAGGCCAGGTCATTGCCGTTGATCAGGTGATCCCGAATCCGGCCTCGTTCGCCGATCCGGTTGAGCGCGCCTCAGCGGAAAAAGCGCTGGCCTACATGAATCTGCAGCCAGGCATCAAACTGACCGATGTCGCGATCGATAAAGTGTTTATCGGCTCCTGCACCAACTCACGCATTGAAGATCTGCGTGCCGCCGCCGCGATCGCTAAAGGCCGCAAAGTCGCGCCTGGTGTGGTTGCCATGGTAGTGCCAGGTTCCGGCCCGGTAAAAGCGCAGGCTGAAGCGGAAGGTCTGGATAAAATCTTCCTGGAAGCGGGCTTCGAATGGCGTCTGCCAGGCTGCTCAATGTGTCTGGCGATGAACAATGACCGTCTGAATCCGGGCGAGCGCTGCGCATCTACCAGCAACCGTAACTTTGAAGGCCGTCAGGGCCGCGGTGGACGTACCCATCTGGTCAGCCCGGCGATGGCCGCGGCGGCTGCCGTGACCGGCCACTTTGCCGACATCCGTGAACTGACGACAGGAGCTTAAGTCATGGCGAATAAATTTACTCAGCACACCGGCATTGTTGCGCCGCTGGATGCCGCGAACGTCGATACGGACGCCATCATTCCCAAGCAGTTTTTGCAGAAGGTGACCCGCACCGGTTTCGGTCAGCACCTGTTCCACGACTGGCGCTTTGAAGATGACGCCGGTACGGTGCCGACACCCGGTTTTGTGCTGAACAAGCCGGAGTTCAAAGGCACCAGCATCCTGCTGGCGCGCGAGAACTTTGGCTGCGGATCTTCACGTGAGCATGCCCCCTGGGCACTGACCGATTTCGGTTTTCACGTGGTGATTGCGCCGAGCTTCGCCGATATCTTTTACGGCAACAGCTTCAACAATCAGCTGCTGCCGGTGAGATTAAGCGAAGAGGAAGTCGATGAGCTGTTCAGACTGGTTGCTGCCCAGCCAGGCATCAGCTTCACGGTCGATCTGGAAGCGCAGACGGTGACCGCAGGCGATAAAGTTTATTCGTTTGAGCTCGACAGCTTCCGCCGCCACTGCATGATTAACGGCCTCGACAGCATTGGCCTGACGCTGCAGCACGAAGCGTCGATTTCGCAGTATGAGCAGAATCAGCCCGCTTTCCTGCGCTGATTGAGTTAAAGCAGGGCGACATCCGGCCGCCCTCAGACTGCTGACAAACCCAAATCAGGGTGAATCTGACAGCAATAAAAAAACCTGACGCGCTGGGAACACGGTCAGAAGAGGAAAGCGTCCCGCGCCAGGGACGGCGAGGGCCGAGCGGCCAGGGATTGGCTTAAGCGACTTTCCGATCTGACCGTGTTCCCTTCGCCAGCTCGGTCTTACCGCCACCGAGCCGGACGTTATCAGCCCTCTGAGGGCGACATCCGGTCGCCCTTCTCTTTTATACGTCGCGCACCCGTGCCGACATCACCAGCGCCACAATCGCCAGCCCGAATGCCAGCCAGTAAACCGCCTCATGCCCCAGTCGCTCACTCAGCGTTCCCTGAATCACCCCAGCCAGAATCATGCCGGTCGAAATCGAGTTGGTGAACATGGTGGTCGCCGCGCCGGGCCGCCCTGGCATCAGATCCTGGAACCACAGCATCCCTATGCCAGCAATAATCCCGACGAAAACCGCGTTAAACAGCTGCAATACCATGAGCGAGGTGCGGGAATTAAACAGCACCAGCCCCAGATAAAACAGGACGCCCGCCGCCACCGCGATCAGCATTAAACGCCGCTTGCCGATGCGGCGCGCGTAATGGCCCGCCAGCAGCATCACCGGGATCTCCAGCCCGGCCGCCGTTCCCATCAGCAGACCGGCCAGCTTCTCCGGCAGACCCAGCGTGGTGCTGATATAGAGCGGCATATCGATGATATACATCGTGTTGCAGGTCCACATCGCCACCGAGGCGAGGAACAGCAAACGCACATCACGATCGCGCCAGCCACTCAACGGCAGCCCGCCGCTTTGCATCAGCGGCTGCGAGCGCGGCACCGACGGCAGGGTAAACCAGACCAGCAGGATACAGAGCAGAAACAGCACCGCAGCCACCATAAACAGCGTCACAAAGCCGTAGTTCAGCGCCAGCGCGAACGATAACGGCGGCCCGATCACCCACGCCAGCGACAGCTGCGCACGCATCACCGAACTGAACATCACCGCTTCACGCGCCGACTGATCGGCATATTCCCGTGCCAGCGCAAACAGCTGCGGCATAGAGACGCTGGCCAGCGCCGACAGCAGCACACCCAGCGTCAGCAGGGTCAGATAGTCGCGGGTAAAGGCAAACAGCAGCGCATTGATCAGCGCCATCAGGCAGCAGAAGAGAATGATATGACGACGATCGCCGACGCTGTCTGAGCGCTTTGCTACCAGCATGCTCACCACGATACCGGCCACCGCGTTGATGGTGAAAAACAGCCCGACCCAGAAAGGCCGCGCCTGCACCTCGCGTGTCAGAAACAGGCTGAGCGTCGGCGCCTGCAGTGCGCCCGCGATGCCCAGCATGAACGAGGCGACCATGAAAGCGAGGTAAACCGGATTGATGCGGCGCTGCCGCGTTAACAGCGATTTCATACCGAAATCCCTTACAGAACAAACAGAGGGGAAAAAGAAGGGTAGACGATACCGCGCAACATGAAAAAAGCCAGCAGAGATCATCTGCTGGCGGTGTAAATGCACCCTACTCAGAAAAGCACCGCGCTGAACAGCGAAGTGAGGGTCGAACGCCATTCAGTGCTGAATGCCTCCCGCTCTTCCCATAGCGCAAAGTTTGCTCTTAAAATAGGGCAGGAAAAACAGAGCGCTTTTCACAGGGAGTTCCCCTTTTATGTCCTCATCACGTCTGAAGCAGCAGTTCATCCGCCTGTGGCAGAGCTGTCAGGGACAAACGCAGGAGATTACGCTCAGCGAGCTGGCCGATCTGCTGCACTGCTCGCGCCGCCATATGCGAAATCTGCTCAACCGGATGCAGGCCGCAGGCTGGCTGATCTGGCAGGCGGAAGCCGGACGCGGCAAGCGATCGCAGCTTACTTTCTGCTACACCGGCCTGGCCCTGCAGCAGCAGCGTGCCGAGGATTTGCTGGAGCAGGATCGCATCGATCAGCTGGTCCAGCTGGTTGGGGATAAAAACCAGGTGCGGCAGATGATCAGCGCGCACCTGGGACGCAGTTTCCGGCAGGGCAAGCATATCCTGCGGGTGCTCTACTATCGTCCGCTGCTCAACCTGCTGCCCGGCTCGCCGCTGCGTCGCTCTGAAACCCAAATTGCCCGACAGATCTTCAACGGCCTGACGCGGATAAATGAGGAAAACGGGGAAATCGAGCCCGACATTGCGCACCACTGGCAGCAGACGTCCCCGCTTCACTGGCGCTTCTTCCTGCGTCCGGCGATTCGCTTCCATCACGGCAGAGAACTGGAGATGGAGGATGTGCTGGCCACGCTGGAGCGTCAGCGCCTGCATCCCCTCTTCTCCCATATCGCGCAGATCGACTCGCCTGCCCCCTGGACGCTGGATATCCGCTTAAGCCAGCCCGACGAGGGATTGCCCTGGCTGCTGGGCAGCGTCAGTGCGATGATCCTGCCGCGCGAATGGCCGACGCTGCACGACTTTGCCCGCCAGCCGGTTGGCACCGGTCCGTACCGGGTGATCCGCAATCAGGAGAGCCAGCTGAAAATCGAAGCGTTTGATGACTACTTCGGTTTTCGCGCGCTGATTGATGATGTCTCTATCTGGGTCCTGCCCGACATCAGCGATGAGCTGGTCTATGCCGGTGTGCGTCTGCAGGGCGACAGCGCCGATGAAGTTCAGGAGGAGAGCCGCCTGGAAGAAGGCTGCTACTATCTGCTCTTCGACCAGCGCTCGGAACCGGGCCGCAGCGAGGCGGTGCGCCGCTGGGTCAGCTACCTGTTTAACCCTATCGCCCTGCTCAATCACGCCGGTGTCGGCTATCAGCGCTACTGGTTCCCGGCGTATGGTCTGCTGCCGCGCTGGCACCACCGGCGCGACCTGACGCCCGTGGAAAAACCGCCCGGCTTAACGCATCTGACGCTGACCTGGTACAGCCAGCACGTGGAGCACGAAGGCATCGCTAATGCGCTGCGTCCGCTGCTGGCAGAGCATGGCGTCACGCTGGAGACCCGTGAGATAAGCTACGAAAGCTGGTATCAGGGCGAGGCGGAAAGTGACATCTGGCTGGGCAGCGTGAACTTTACCCTGCCGCTGAATTACTCGCTGTTCGCACAGCTTTATGAGATCCCACTGCTGCATCACTGCCTGCCAATCGACTGGCACGGCGATGCGGCCCGCTGGCGCGAGAAAACGCTGCCGCTGGCCGAATGGAGCAAACAGCTGGTCGAAGAAGCCGGTCTGCATCCGCTGTTTCATCACTGGCTGCTGCTCGAAGGACAGCGCAGCATGCGCGGCGTGCGGATGAATACCCTGGGCTGGTTTGATTTTAAATCGGCCTGGTTCGCGCCACCGGCGTTGTGACGCTTTCGCCCCGGCGCTGAAATGACTAGAATGTGACGTTCTCAACGGGGTGCGGCCTGCCACAAGCAAGCCGCTGAGAGAGACCCGTCGAACCTGATTCGGTTAATACCGACGTAGGGATTTGAGAGGCCTCTGTGCTCAGATCCTTTGCGACTCATCCCCTATTCTCCTGAAGGAGCGCAAAGTGTTAAAAAAAGTTCTGCCGGTGCTGCTGTTACTCTCCGCCCCCGTTCTGGCGGCTAAGCCGGTTCTCACGGTCTACACCTACGACTCCTTCTCCGCTGACTGGGGCCCTGGCCCGGCGGTCAAAAAAGCCTTTGAAGCCCAGTGCAACTGCGAGCTGAAATTCGTCACGCTGGAAGATGGTGTTTCGCTGCTGAATCGCGTGCGTATGGAAGGCAAAAACAGTAAAGCCGATGTGGTGCTGGGACTGGATAACAATCTGGTTCAGGCGGCGCAGAAAACCGGCTTGTTTGCTGAAAGTCAGGTCGACACCTCGACATTGAAACTGCCTGATGGCTGGCACAACACCACCTTCGTGCCGTTCGATTATGGCTACTTCGCCTTTGTCTATGACAAAACCCGGCTGAAGAATCCGCCAAAAAGTCTGAAAGAGCTGGTCGACAGCCCGGAGAAGTGGCGCGTAATCTACGAAGATCCCCGCACCAGCACGCCCGGCTTAGGTCTGCTGCTGTGGATGCAGAAGGTCTATGGCGATCAGGCTCCGCAGGCGTGGCAAAAGCTGGCGCAGAAAACCGTGACGGTCACCAAAGGCTGGAGTGAAGCCTATGGCCTGTTCCTCAAGGGCGAAGGCGATCTGGTGCTGAGCTACACCACCTCTCCGGCGTACCACATCATCGAAGAGAAAAAAGAGAACTACGCCGCCGCGTCATTTGCAGAGGGTCACTATCTGCAGGTCGAAGTTGCCGCCCAGTTAGCCAGCAGCAAACAGCCGGCTCTGGCGCAGCAGTTCATGAAGTTTATGGTCTCGCCTGACTTCCAGCGCACCATCCCAACCGGCAACTGGATGTACCCGGTGATCGACACGCCGCTGCCTGCCGGTTTCGCGGCGCTCAGCGTGCCTTCCACTGCTCTGCAGTTCTCGCCGGAGGAGGTTGCCAGCCAGCGTTCGGGCTGGATTAGCCAGTGGCAACGCGCCGTCAGCCGCTGATGCCGCGCTGGCTGATTCCCGGTTCCCTCGCCACGGTGTTGTTGACCATCGTGGCGTTTCTGGCCTTTGGCGCACTCTGGAGCGCCGCGCCGGACACGGACCTGCGCGGCGTGCTGCAGGATGATTATCTGCATCACGTTATCGCGTTCTCTTTCGGTCAGGCGCTGCTCTCTGCCCTGCTGTCGCTGCTGCCTGCGGTGCCGCTGGCGCGGGCGCTCTATCGACGCCGTTTTCCCGGGCGTCTGCTGCTGTTACGCCTGTGCGCCATGACGCTGGTGCTGCCGGTGCTGGTCGCGGTGTTCGGCCTGCTGACTGTCTATGGTCGCGTCGGCTGGCTGGCGCAGTTGTGCCAGCTGGCAGGGCTGGATTATCACTTCTCCCCCTATGGTCTGCCAGGCATCTTGCTGGCGCACGTCTTCTTTAACCTGCCGCTGGCAACCCGCCTGATGCTACAGGCGCTGGAGAGCATCCCGGCGGAACAGCGCATGCTGGCGGCGCAGCTTGACCTGCGCGGCTGGCACCATTTCCGGCTGCTGGAGTGGCCGTGGCTGCGGCGTCAGCTGCTGCCAACCGGTGCGCTGATCTTTATGCTCTGTTTCGCCAGCTTTGCCACCGTGCTGTCGCTGGGCGGCGGTCCGCAGGCCACCACCATTGAGCTGGCGATATTCCAGGCGCTGAGTTATGACTACGATCCCGGACGTGCTGCGCTGCTGGCGCTGATCCAGCTCGGCTGCTGTCTGACGCTGGTGCTGCTCAGCCAGCGCTTCAGCAAGGCGATTCCCGCCGGAGCCAGCCAGCTCAACGGCTGGCGTGACCCGCAGGATTCGCGCGGCGCACAACTGGTCGATACGCTGATGATCCTGCTGGCGCTGATCCTGCTGCTGCCCCCGCTGGCGGCAGTCATCGTTGATGGTCTGCACGGCGGACTGCGTGGCGCGCTGGCCCAGCCCGCCCTGTGGCAGGCCACCTTTACGTCATTGCGCATCGCCATCGGTGCCGGTCTGATCTGCGTGGTGCTGACCATGATGCTGCTGTGGAGCAGTCGCGAGCTGCGTCTGCGTCAGCGTCCGGTGGCGGCACAGTTAATCGACACCAGCGGCATGCTGATTCTGGCGATGCCTGGCATCGTGCTCGCCACCGGCTTTTTCCTGCTGTTCAACGCCACCATCGGGCTGCCCGATTCGGCTGAGGGGCTGGTGGTCTTTACCAACGCGCTGATCGCCATTCCCTATGCGCTGAAAGTGCTGGAAAACCCGATGCGGGATGTCGCAGAGCGCTACGGCAGACTCTGCGATTCACTGGAACTCCACGGCTGGAACCGGCTGCGGCTGATCGAGCTGCGGGCGCTGAAACGTCCGCTTGCCCAGGCGCTGGCCTTTGCCTGCGTGCTGTCGATTGGCGATTTCGGCGTGGTGGCGCTGTTTGGCAATGCCGACTTCCGCACACTGCCGTTCTACCTTTATCAGCAGATTGGCGCCTATCGCGGCGCAGATGGCGCGGTTACCGCCCTGCTGCTGCTGATGCTCTGCTTATTGCTGTTCACGCTAATGGAAAAATTACCGGGCCGCCATGCTGACTCTTGATAACCTCACTTACCTCTATCAGCATCTGCCGATGCGCTTCAGCCTCACAGCCACGCGCGGTGAGCGCATCGCGATTCTCGGCCCCAGCGGAGCCGGAAAAAGCACCCTGCTGAGTCTGATTGCCGGTTTTCTGCCGGTGAAACAGGGCACTCTGATGATTGACGGCCAGGTGCACACCCACAGCGTCCCGGCCAGACGACCGGTATCGATGCTGTTTCAGGAGAACAACCTGTTTCCGCACCTCAGCGTGCAGCAGAACATGGCGCTGGGGCTGCATCCGGGATTAAAACTCAGCGCTGAGCAGCGTCAGCAGCTGACCGCGCTGGCCGATCAGGTGGGATTAGGCGATCTGCTGACCCGTCTGCCCGGCGAGCTGTCGGGCGGACAGCGACAGCGCGTGGCGCTGGCACGTTGTCTGCTGCGTGACCGGCCGGTGCTGCTGCTGGATGAGCCTTTTTCTGCGCTGGACCCCGCGCTGCGCGGAGAGATGCTGCAACTGGTGCGTTCGGTGTGCGAAGCGCGCAGCATCACGCTGCTGATGGTGTCGCACAGTCTGGAAGATGCACAGCAGATTGCGCCGCGCAGCGTGGTGATTGTGGATGGACGGGTCTACTGGGATGGCGAAACCCGACAGCTGCTGTCGGGCGATACGCGGGAGGCCGAAGTGCTCGGCATCCCGCGTCGTTAAGCGTCAGGCGAAGAAAACCTGCCACAGCAGATGACGGAAAACGGGCATCATCGGATGGAACTGAATGCCGACAAACGCCGCGACGGCGATCACCAGCCCCAGCGGTCCTGCCCAGCGCAGGCGTTCAGGTGGCAGCCAGGCGGTCGCCCAGTCGCGGCTCTTGCCGCTGCGCCACCAGCGCCAGCATAACCACCCACCCAGCCAGATCAGCAGTGCTGCGCCGAGTAACAGCCATTTAAAGCTGCCGCCCTGCGCGGCCTTCGGCACATCGATCGCTACACCCGCCAGAATACCGGGCAGCAGATAGAGCGGCGGCCAGAGGATGCAGCCGATAAGGTTCGGCGGCAGGAACTTACGCACCGGCAGCTCCAGCATACCCGCCGCCAGCGGGATCAGCGGACGCGTAGGACCCACAAAGCGCCCGACCAGAATCGTAAACATGCTGTGCTGATGCAGGGCGTGCTCGGTTTTATCCAGCAGGCCTTTATACTTTTGCAGATACTTCCAGCGGTGCAGCGGCCCCTGGAATTTCCAGCCAATGCCATAGGAGACCCAGTCACCAATCAGGCAGCCCGCAAAGCCCGCTGCCCAGGCCGGGTAAAGGCCAAGCTCGCCACTGCCGATCAGCGCGCCCAGACTGGCCATCATCACTGTACCTGGCAGCAACAGCCCGACCAGCGCCAGCGACTCCAGAAACGTCACCAGCGCAACGGCAAACAGCGCCCATTCCAGGGACTGTGTAATCAGTTGTTGAATCCAGGCTTCCATAATCATCCTAAGTAAAAGCAGAAGGCTGGATTGTCCAGAGCCAGCCACACACCGTCAAGGCAAGAATTGTAGGACAATGTTGACAAAACGCAGCGGCGGGAACTGTATAAATATCCATGATATACTTAAGCAGTTTTCTCACCCCTGAATTGCTGAGTCCGGAGAACATCTGAATATGCCCCGCGCAGGTTTTCTGCTCACCCGCCACTGGCGCGACAGCCCGCATGGCACCGAAATTATCCTCTGGCTGGCCACCGATGCCGGCGCGCAGCGCGTGGTGCTGCCGGTGCAGGAGTCTGTCGCGTTTATTCCCGAGGAATTTCAGGCGCAGGTCAGCGAATTACTTAAAGATGAACGTCAGTTTCGGATTCAGTCGCTGGCGCTGAAAGATTTCCGCCGCCGCCCGGTTTTTGGCCTCTACTGCCCGCAGAATCGTCAGCTACAGCGCATCGAAAAACGGCTGCGCGAACAGGGCATCCCGGTCTATGAGGCAGATATCCGTCCGCCGGAGCGCTACCTGATGGAGCGTTTTATTACCGCACCGGTCTGGTTTGACGGCGAGCAGCGCGGCGACAGCGTGGTCAACGCGCGGCTCAAACCCCATCCCGACTATCGCCCGCCGCTGAAATGGGTCTCGCTGGACATTGAAACCACACAGCATGGCGAGCTCTACTGCATCGGGCTGGAGGGCTGCGGTCAGCGTCAGGTCTATATGCTCGGCCCCGCCAACGGTGATGCCAGCACGCTGGATTTCGAGCTGATCTATCTCGACAGCCGTCCTCAGCTGCTTGAAGCGCTGAACCAGTGGTTTGAGGAACATGACCCGGATGTCTTAATTGGCTGGAACGTGGTGCAGTTTGACCTGCGCGTTCTGCAAAAGCATGCCGATCGCTACGGTATCCCGCTTCGTCTTGGCCGCCAGCAGGCCGCGCTGGAGTGGCGTGAACATGGCTTCAAGCCCGGCGTTTTTTTCGCTCAGGCCAGTGGCCGGTTAATCATCGATGGCATCGACGCACTGAAATCGGCCTTCTGGGATTTCCCGTCGTTCAGCCTGGAGTCGGTGTCGCAACAGCTGCTGGGTGAAGGGAAAGCGATCGACAATCCGTGGCATCGCATGGAAGAGATTAACTGGCGCTTTGCCAACGATAAACCGGCGCTGGCACGCTACAACCTGAAAGACTGCGAGCTGGTGACGCGCATTTTTCACAAAACGGCGATTATGCCGTTTCTGCTGGAACGCGCGGCGGTCAATGGCCTGGCCGTCGATCGCCACGGCGGATCGGTGGCGGCCTTTGGTCATCTCTATATTCCGCGGATGCATCGCGCCGGGTTTGTCGCCCCGAACATGGGTGATGTGGCCCCGGAAGCCAGTCCGGGCGGCTATGTGATGGATTCGCGCCCCGGCCTGTATGACTCGGTGCTGGTGCTGGATTACAAAAGCCTCTATCCGTCTATTATCCGCACCTTCCTGATCGATCCAGTCGGTCTGGTTGAGGGACTGGCCCATCCGGATGATGCCGATTCGGTCGAGGGTTTCCGTGAAGCGCGTTTTTCACGGCACACGCACTGCCTGCCCGCGATTGTTGAGCAGATCTGGCTGGGCCGCGAAGCGGCGAAAAAGCAGAAAAACCAGCCGCTGTCCCAGGCGCTGAAGATCATCATGAACGCCTTTTACGGCGTGCTGGGCACCAGCGCCTGCCGCTTCTTCGATCCCCGTCTCGCCTCCTCGATTACCCTGCGCGGTCACGCCATCATGCAGCAGACCCGCACGCTGATTGAGGCGGAAGGTTATGACGTTATCTATGGCGACACCGACTCCACCTTTGTCTGGCTGAAGTCCGCCCACAGCGAAGAGCAGGCCGCCGCGATTGGTCAGCAGCTGGTGCAGAAAGTGAATGCCTGGTGGCGCGACCACCTGCAGCAGACTCACGGGCTGACCAGCGCGCTGGAACTGGAGTATGAAAACCACTTCTGCCGTTTCCTGATGCCGACGATTCGCGGCGCGGAACAGGGCAGCAAGAAACGCTATGCCGGATTGATTCGCGACGCCGACAGTGAACGCATGGTCTTCAAGGGACTGGAGTCGGTACGAACCGACTGGACGCCGCTGGCAAAAGAGTTTCAGCAGCAGCTCTATCATCGAATCTTCCACCGGGAGCCGTGGCAGGATTACATCCGCACCACCGTGGCGCAGCTGCTGGCAGGCGAACTCGACGATAAGCTGATCTATAAAAAGCGCCTGCGACGTCCGCTGAAGGAATATGAACGAAACGTGCCGCCGCACGTGCGCGCCGCCCGGCTGGCCGATGAGCAGAATCGTAAATTAAACCGGCCATTGCAGTATCAGAATGGTGGCCGGATTCGTTACGTCATTGCCACGGCAGGCCCTGAGCCACTGGAGGCACGCAGCACACCGCTGGACTATGACCACTATGTTACGAAGCAGCTTCAGCCGGTTGCAGAGGGGATTCTGCCCTTTGTTGAAGGGGACTTTGCTACACTTATTACCGGACAGCTGGGGCTTTTTTGACAGGTGACGAACGCCCTGCCATCCAGTACCATAGCGCCCTTCCTGAAACTCACCGCTCTTACACCCGCTCCAGACCTCGTTGTCTGGCGGTAACGCTATTGCCTGAGCTTTGGGAACACCTCTAAAAACGTTAAAATTCGAGCAAAAAATATATGGTTTTTACATTAGGTCAGCGCTGGATTAGTGATACGGAAAGTGAACTGGGACTGGGCACCGTGGTGGCGATCGATACCCGCATGATCACCCTGCTGTTTCCGGCCACGGGGGAAAACCGCCTCTACGCCCGCAACGATTCGCCTGTTACCCGCGTCATCTTTAATCCGGGTGATACCATCACCAGCCACGAAGGCTGGCAGATGCGCGTCGATGAAGTACGCAACGAAAATGACCTGATGACCTATATCGGTACCCGTCTGGATACCGAAGAAAGTGAAGTGATGCTGCGCGAAGTGATGCTCGACAGCAAGCTGGTGTTCAGTAAGCCGCAGGATCGTCTGTTTGCCGGCCAGCTCGACCGGATGGATCGTTTTGCCCTGCGCTTCCGCGCCCGTAAATACCAGAGTGAGCAGTACCGCCTGCCGATCAGCGGCTTACGCGGTATGCGCACCAACCTGATCCCTCACCAGCTGCATATCGCCCACGATGTGGGTCGTCGCCACGCGCCACGCGTGTTGCTGGCCGATGAAGTTGGCCTGGGTAAAACGATTGAAGCCGGGATGATCATCCAGCAGCAGCTGCTGGCAGGCCGTGCCGATCGCGTCCTGATCGTGGTGCCAGAAACCCTGCAGCACCAGTGGCTGGTCGAAATGCTGCGTCGCTTCAACCTGCGCTTTGCGCTGTTTGATGACGATCGTTATACCGAAGCGCAGCACGACAGCGATAACCCGTTTGAAACGGAGCAGCTGATTATCTGCTCACTCGACTTCGTGCGCCGCAACAAGCAGCGCCTTGAGATGCTGGCCGATGCCGAATGGGATCTGCTGGTCGTCGACGAAGCGCACCATCTGGCCTGGTCAGAAGGCGAGCCAAGCCGTGAATATCAGGTTATCGAACAGCTGGCTGAGAAAACCGCCGGCGTTCTGCTGCTGACCGCAACGCCGGAGCAGCTGGGCATGGAGAGTCATTTCGCCCGTCTGCGTCTGCTCGATCCTAATCGTTTCCATGACTTCGCGGCCTTTGTGGAAGAGCAGCAGCATTTCCGCCCAATAGCTGATGCCGTCACGGCGCTGCTGGCCGATAAAGCGATCTCCCAGGAGGAGATGAACCGGATCAACGATCTGGTCGGCGAGCAGGACATCGAGCCACTGCTGCAGGTTGCTAACAGCGACCGTGACGGCAAGCTGGAGGCGCGTCAGGAGCTGATCTCCATGCTGATGGATCGCCACGGCACCAGCCGCGTGCTGTTCCGTAACACCCGTAATGGGGTGAAAGGCTTCCCGAAACGCGAACTGCACCAGATCCGCCTGCCGCTGCCTGCGCAGTATCAGACGGCGATCAAAGTCTCCGGCATTATGGGTGCGCGCAAAAGCGCAGAAGAGCGGGCGCGTGACCTGCTCTATCCGGAGCAGATTTATCAGGAATTTGAAGGCGAAAGCGGCACCTGGTGGAACTTCGATCCGCGTGTGGAATGGCTGATGGGCTATCTCACCAGCAACCGTAAAGAGAAAGTGCTGGTAATCTGCGCCAAAGCCGCCACCGCGCTGCAGCTGGAGCAGGTACTGCGCGAGCGCGAAGGCATCCGCGCTGCCGTGTTCCACGAAGGGCTGTCGATCATTGAACGTGACCGTGCTGCCGCCTGGTTCGCCTCAGAAGAGAATGGCGCGCAGGTGCTGTTGTGCTCCGAAATCGGTTCTGAGGGCCGTAACTTCCAGTTTGCCAGCCGTCTGGTGATGTTCGACCTGCCGTTTAACCCGGACCTGCTGGAGCAGCGTATCGGTCGTCTGGATCGTATCGGTCAGGCGCACGATATTCAGATTCTGGTGCCGTGGCTGGAGCAGACCGCCCAGGCCGTGCTGCTGCGCTGGTATCACGAAGGGCTGGACGCGTTTGAACACACCTGCCCGACCGGCCGCACTATTTATGACAGCGTCCATTCGCAGCTGATCGGCTATCTGGCCGCGCCGGAAAACAGCGAAGGCTTCGATACGTTTATCACCGACTGCCGCAAACAGCACGACGCGCTGAAACTGCAGCTGGAACAGGGTCGCGATCGCCTGCTGGAGCTGAACTCCAACGGCGGTGAATCGGCTCAGCTGCTGGCGAATGCGATCAGCGAGCAGGATAACGACACCGGCCTGGTGAACTTCGCGCTTAACCTGTTTGATATCGTGGGTATCAACCAGGAAGATCGCAGCGATAACCTGATCGTGCTGACGCCTTCCGACCACATGCTGGTGCCCGATTTCCCTGGCCTGCCGGAAGATGGCTGCACCATCACCTTTAACCGCGAGCAGGCGCTGTCACGCGAAGATACCCAGTTCATTACCTGGGAACATCCGCTGATCCGCAACGGTCTGGATCTGATTCTGTCGGGTGATACCGGTAGCAGCGCCCTGTCACTGCTGAAGAACAAGGCGCTGCCGGTGGGAACGCTGCTGGTTGAGCTGATCTATGTGGTTGAAGCGCAGGCACCGAAACATCTGCAGCTGACCCGCTTCCTGCCGCCAACGCCAATCCGTCTGCTGATGGACACCAAAGGCACTAATCTGGCGGGCAAAGTGGAGTTCGAAAGCTTCAACCGTCAGCTGAATGCCGTTAACCGTCATACCGCCAGCAAACTGGTGAATGCGGTACAGCAGGATGTGCATGCGATTCTGACTCAGGGCGAACAGAGCGTCGTCAGCGAAGCGCGTGCGGTGATTGACGCGGCGCGTGCCGAAGCGAACGAGAAGCTGGGTGCAGAACTCTCGCGCCTGAATGCGCTGAAAGCCGTCAACCCGAACATCCGTGAAGATGAAATCGAAGCGCTGGAAAGCAACCGTGAACAGGTGCTGGAAAGTCTTGATGAGGCCAACTGGCGTCTCGACGCGCTGCGCCTGATTGTGGTGACACACCAGTAAGCTCAGGGGCCGCATGGCCCCTTAATTTTTGGAAAGCCCCATGGAACCTTACAATCCACCGCGTGAACCCTGGCTGCACATCCTTTATCAGGATGCGCACATCATGGTCGTGAATAAACCCAGCGGTCTGCTCTCGGTACCCGGTCGGCTGGACGAGCACAAAGACAGCGTGATGACGCGGATTCAGCGTGATTTTCCGCAGGCGGAATCTGTCCACCGGCTGGATATGGCGACCAGCGGCGTGATGGTGGTAGCACTGACCAAGGCGGCGGAACGCGAGCTGAAACGACAGTTTCGTGAGCGCGAGCCGTCCAAAACCTACGTGGCCTGCATCTGGGGTCATCCGGAGAAGGAAGAGGGGCTGGTTGATCTGCCGCTGATTTGCGACTGGCCAAACCGGCCGAAGCAGATGGTCTGCTTCGAGACCGGCAAAGCCGCGCAGACAGAGTATCAGGTGCTGGAGTATCGGGCGGATAATAGTGCACGTGTTTCGCTGAAACCGATTACCGGCCGCTCACACCAGCTGCGGGTGCATATGCTGGCGCTGGGCCATCCGATTCTGGGAGATAACTTCTATGCGCATCCGGAGGCCAAAGCGATGGCACCCCGTTTGTTGCTGCATGCGGAGTCACTGACCATAACCCATCCGGCATTTGCTAATGCCATGACGTTTCGTCAGCCTGCCGATTTTTAAGGTTTATTACAGGAGTGTCGCCGTGGCCTCCTCTGTTGCAGAAGAGGCCACAGGACCGGGTGATTACTTGAAGCCTTTCTCTTTGCGAATCAGATCGTACGCCGCCTGAATTTCCTGCGCTTTCTGCTTCGCCATCTCCATCATCTCTGGCGGCAGCCCTTTCGCCACCAGCTTGTCAGGATGATGCTCGCTCATGAGTTTACGGTAAGCGCGTTTGATCGTGGTGGCGTCATCGCTGCTCTTCACACCCAGCACGCTACAGGCATCTTCCAGCGTTGGGCCACGTTGCGCCTGCTGAAAACCGCCTGAACCGCGCTGACCGCCGCCAAACTGCTGGCCGCCTTCCATCATGCGCAGGAACTGATCGAACTGACCGCGCGAAATGCCCAGCTCTTCGGCAATCACATAGAGCACCTGGCGCTCGTTGGGATGCAGTGAACCGTCGGCAAAGGCCGCCTGAATCTGGATCTCCAGGAACATCCGGATGAGATCGAACCGGCCAAAGCAGGCGCTGCGCAGTTCACGCAGTTTACTGCGTAACGGGTAATCCGCCTGCTTGCCTTCGCGGAATGCGCGCTGAGCAGCCGTGCGGGAGTCACCGTGCAGCTGCATCCTTTCCATTAACAGCGAAGCAATCTGAATATCTGCTTCTGTGACGCGCCCTTTTGACTTGGTCAGATGGCCCATCACCTGAAAGGTAGTGCTGAAAAACAGTGTCTGTCGGGTCTGATTATTTGAGAAGTAAGCCTTGCCTTGTGCGCCGCGTACTTTGTCAATCATATGGCCAATGATCAAACCGATCACAATACCCCAAAAGCCTGCGCCGGAAAGTAATCCCACCGCCAGACCCATAACTTTTCCCCAGTAGCGCATAAACTCCTCAATTCGCCATGCTTGCGGCTGAAAATTGCATTATCATACCTGTCATTTATCTCAGCGCCTAACGGCAACGCTGACAGACCAGGATTAACACTGGCGCAACGCCGGGCAGTAAGTTAGTCTCTGACCCGATTGTCGGCATGATGCCAGTTTTCATGGAATTCTCGATACCGCGTATGAAAAAACATATACCTACCCTGCTGGCCACACTGATCGGCGCAGCCATTAGCCAGCAAGCCTTTGCCGACGATTTGATGTCGCAGTGTATGTTAGGCGTGCCGAGTTATAACCGCCCGCTGGTTAACGGCGATACCAACCAGATGCCTGTCACTATTCACTCCGACGCCGCTAAAGGGAACTATCCCAATGACGCGGTCTTTACCGGCAATGTGAATATTGAGCAGGGCAACAGCCGTATGCAGGCTGATGAAGTTCAGCTTCATCAGCGTCAGCAGGAAGGTCAGACCGCGCCAGTACGTACCGTCGATGCCCTGGGTAATGTGCACTACGATGACAACCAGGTCATCCTGAAAGGTCCGAAAGCCTGGTCAAACCTCAACAGCAAAGATACCAACGTCTGGAATGGTCAGTACCTGATGGTAGATCGTCAGGGACGCGGCACCGCCGATCAGATGAAGCTGCGCGGTGATAACCGCTACACCATTCTGGAAAACGGCACCTTTACCTCCTGTCTGCCCGGCTCCAACAGCTGGAGCGTGGTCGGTTCAGAAGTGATCCAGGATCGCGAAGAAGAAGTGGCGGAGATCTGGAACGCCCGCTTTAAGATCGGTTCGGTTCCGGTGTTCTACAGTCCCTATCTGCAGTTACCGATTGGCGATCGTCGTCGATCCGGTTTCCTGATCCCGAATGCAAAATATGGCAGCAACAACGGCTTTGAGTTCATGCTGCCTTATTACTGGAACATCGCGCCGCAGGCCGATGCGACCATCACGCCGCACTACATGAGTAAGCGCGGCATGCAGTTCCAGAACGAATTCCGTTATCTGACGACAGTGGGTGCCGGTCTGGTCGAATTCGACTACCTCGGCTCCGATAAACAGTACGATAACGACAAATCCGTACGCGGCATCGCCGAAAGTGCCAACTCCGATCGCTGGCTGTTCTACTGGCGTCATGCCGGTGTCTATGACCAGAACTGGCGTTTCAACGCGGACTACACCAAAGTCAGCGATCAGTACTACTTCAACGATCTCGACTCGAAGTACTACAGCTCGACCGATAACTATGCCACGCAGAAATTCAGCGTTGGCTATGCGGACACCAACTGGGACGCCACGCTTTCCACCAAAGATTTCCAGGTGTTTGGCAATAACACCAGCAATAACGTCTACCGCGCAATGCCGCAGCTGGATGTTAATCTCTATCAGAACGATATCGGTCCGTTTGATGGCCGGGTTTATGCCCAGGCGGTGAAATTCACCAACGTCAACAGCCGCTATCCTGAAGCGACCCGCTTACACGTTGAGCCAACGCTGAACCTGCCGCTGTCCAACGGCTGGGCCAGCCTGGATACCGAAGCGAAGTTCCTGGCGACCCACTATCAGCAGACTGACGTTGATTATTACAATAATAATCTGGCGAACCAAAACGGGAAAAGTGGCGAACTGGATGAGTCCGTGAACCGCACCCTGCCGCAGTTTAAAGTGGATGGTCGTCTGGTGTTTGACCGCGATATGGACTCTGCGGCGGGTTACACCCAGACGCTGGAACCGCGCGTGCAGTACCTTTATATCCCCTATCGCAACCAGAGCAATATCTATCCGTACGACTCAACGCAGCTGCAAACCGACTACACCGGTCTGTTCCGCGATCGGACTTATAGCGGCCTGGATCGCATCGCTTCCGCCAATGAAGTGGCAACCGGCGTCACCTCGCGTATTTATGATAACGATCTGGTTGAACGTTTTAACGTTTCTGTAGGTCAAATCTACTCGTTTACCCCTTCTCGTACTGGTGTGAATGAAACCAGTAAAGAAGATGATACCGGCAGCCTGATCTGGGCTGGCGATACATACTGGAAAATCAGCGATCGCTGGGGCGTCCGGGGTGGGCTGCAGTATGACACCAAACTCGACAACGTCTCCCAGGGCAACACCGTACTGGAATACCGTCGTGATGCCGACCGCATGGTGCAGCTGAGCTACCGTTACAGCAGCCCGGAATATGTGGCGACCGCGCTGAACGATAGCACCCTGGTGACTAATCCTATTTATAAAAATGGGATTTCACAGGTGGGTACTACGGCCAGCTGGCCGATTGCCGATGCATGGTCTGTGGTAGGCGCTTACTACTACGACACCCGCAACAGACGTCCGGCGTCGCAGCTGGTTGGCCTGCAATACAGCTCATGCTGTTACGCTGTCCGGGTCGGTTACGAGCGCAAAATTAACGGTTGGGAAAACAACGACAGTAAGTACGACAACCAAATCTCATTCAACATTGAGCTGCGTGGTCTGAGTCCGAACTATGGCTTAGGCACCAACGATATGCTGCGTCAGGGCATTATCCCTTACCAGCCTGCTTTCTGATGTTGTGATGTTTGACAGGCAATCCCGCAGTGCGGAACCAACAATGGATAAAGTATGAAGAACTGGAGAATGCTGATTCTTGGTGTGGCAATCAGTGCCAACACCGCGTTCGCAGCACCACAAGTCGTTGATAAAGTTGCAGCCGTGGTCAATAACGGCGTGGTTCTTGAGAGTGACGTGGACGGCATGATGAGCACCGTTAAATCTCAGGCCCAGCAGGCAGGTCAGCAGTTGCCGGATGATAAAACGTTGCGCCATCAGATTCTGGAACGTCAGATCATGGACAACATCATTCTGCAGATGGGTGATAAAGCGGGAATTCAGATCAGCGACGAGCAACTGGATCAGGCTATTCAGAACATCGCTGCGCAGAACAAGATGAGCCTTGATCAGCTGCGTAGCCGTCTGGCTTATGACGGTATGAACTACAGCGTGTATCGTTCTCAGATCCGTAAAGAGATGACCATTGCTGAAGTGCGCAACAACGAAGTCCGTCGTCGCGTGACTATTCTGCCGCAGGAAGTCGATACGCTTGCTGCTCAGATTGGCTCTCAGAACAGCCAGGGCACCGAGCTGAACGTCAGTCATATTCTGCTGCCGCTGCCGGAAAACCCGACGCAACAGCAGGTTGATGAACAGGAAACGCTGGCGAAACAGTTGGTTGGCGAACTGAAAAATGGCGCGGACTTCGGCAAGATGGCCGTGACCTACTCTGCCGACTCCCAGGCGCTGAAAGGCGGCAACATGGGCTGGGGTAAAATTGAAGAGTTACCGACCCTGTTTGCTCAGGCACTGTCGAGCGCCAAAAAAGGCGATATCGTCGGTCCGATCCGCTCGGGTGTAGGCTTCCACATTCTGAAAGTGAACGACCTGCGTGGCGAGAGCAAAAATGTCTCGGTCACCGAAGTCCATTCGCGTCACATCCTGCTGAAGCCCTCGCCGATTCTGACAGACGAGCAGGCACGTGCACAGCTGGAGCAGATTGCTAACGATATCCGCAGTGGCAAAACCACCTTTGCGGCGGCGGCTAAACAGTACTCTGATGACCCGGGTTCAGCGAACCAGGGCGGCGACCTCGGCTGGACCTCTCCGGAAGTCTTTGATCCGGCCTTCCGTGATGCGCTGCTGCGCCTGAAAAAAGGCCAGACCAGCCAGCCGGTTCACTCCTCTTTCGGCTGGCATCTGATCCAGTTGCTGGATACCCGCCAGGTGGATAAAACCGATGCGGCCCAGAAAGAGCGCGCTTACCGTATGCTGTTTAACCGTAAGTTCGCGGAAGAAGCACAGACCTGGATGCAGGAACAACGCGCCAGCGCCTACGTGAAGATTCTGGATGGCAATGCGCAGTAATGCCCGTGTGGTGATCACGCCCGGCGAACCTGCCGGGATTGGTCCCGATCTTACCGTTCAGCTGGCCCAGCAGTCGTGGCCGGTTGAACTGGTGGTCTGCGCCTCGCCTGCTCTGTTACAGCAGCGTGCGGCGCAACTTGGTCTGCCGCTGACGCTGCGCCCTTACCAGCCTGGCGCAGCAGCCGAGCCGCAGCAGGCGGGTACGCTGACAGTCCTGCCCGTTGAAACGGCAGCGCCGGTCACGCCCGGTGAGCTGTGCGTCGCCAACAGCGACTATGTGCTGGCCACGCTGGCGCGCGCCTGTGATGGGTGTCTCGACGGTGAATTCGCCGCCCTGATTACCGGCCCGGTGCACAAAGGCGTCATCAACGATGCCGGCATCGCCTTTACCGGCCATACCGAATTCTTCGCCGATCGCGCAGGCGGGCATCGTGTTGTTATGATGCTGGCGACGGAAGAGTTACGCGTCGCGCTGGCTACCACCCATCTGCCGCTAAAAGATGTCCCCGCTGCGGTGACCCGCGACTGTCTGCATGAAGTGATCACGATTCTTCATCGCGATCTGCAGCAGAAGTTTGCCATTGCCGAGCCGCATATTTACGTCTGTGGTCTTAACCCTCATGCGGGCGAAAGCGGCCACATGGGTCGCGAAGAGATCGAGACCATCACACCAGCACTCAATGAACTGCGTCAGCAGGGCATTAACCTGACCGGCCCGCTGCCTGCGGATACCCTTTTCCAGCCTAAATATCTGCAATATGCCGATGCGGTGCTGGCGATGTATCACGACCAGGGTCTGCCGGTACTCAAATTTCAGGGGTTTGGCCGGGCGGTTAATATCACCCTGGGCCTGCCCTTTATCCGGACTTCAGTTGACCACGGCACCGCGCTTGAACTCGCCGGTCTGGGTCAGGCTGAACCGGGCAGCTTCATCACGGCGCTTAACCTCGCCATCACTATGATCAAGAGCAGTAATGAATAATCGCGTCCATCAGGGGCACTACGCCCGTAAACGTTTCGGGCAGAACTTCCTGAACGATCAGTACATTATCGACAGCATTGTCTCCGCCATCCATCCACAGCGCGATGAAGCGCTGGTAGAGATCGGTCCAGGCCTGGGTGCCTTGACCGAGCCGGTAGGTGAACGCCTCGATAAATTAACGGTGATAGAACTGGACCGCGATCTCGCTGCGCGTCTGGAAACGCATCCGTTCCTTGGCCCGAAACTGACTATCTTCCAGCAGGATGCCATGACCTTCGACTTCGCCGCACTGGCGCAGGAGAGAGGCCAGCCGCTGCGGGTATTCGGTAACCTGCCCTACAATATTTCGACCCCGCTGATGTTCCACCTTTTCAGCTATACTGGTTCGATCAAAGATATGCACTTCATGCTGCAGAAAGAAGTGGTCAATCGTCTGGTCGCCGGTCCGGGTAACAAGACCTACGGTCGTCTGACGGTGATGGCGCAGTACTACTGCCAGATCATTCCGGTGCTGGAAGTGCCTCCGCACTCCTTTACGCCGCCACCGAAAGTGGATTCTGCCGTGGTGCGTCTGGTGCCGTATGCCGAGCCACCGTATCCGGTCAGCGATGTGCGTATCCTGAGCCGCATTACGACTGAAGCGTTTGGCCAGCGTCGTAAAACGCTGCGCAACAGCCTGAGCCACATGGTGGCTGCCGGTGCACTGGAAGAGTTATCCATAGATCCAACCCTGCGTGCCGAGAACGTCTCCGTCGCGCAATATTGTCAGCTGGCAAACTGGCTGGCGAATCATCAGGGAAAATCGCAGGAGTAAGTCATGAGTGAAACGGCCCGCGTCTCCGTCCATGTGCAAAGCCAGTACGTTGCCTCACAATCCTCACCGGATGATGATCGCTACGTCTTCGCCTATACCATTACGATTCGCAATCTGGGCCGTTCCGCAGTGCAACTGCTGGGGCGTTACTGGCTGATTACCAACGGTAACGGCCGGGAAACGGAAGTTCAGGGTGAAGGCGTGGTCGGTGAACAGCCGCTTATTACGCCAGGCAATGAATTTCAGTACACCAGCGGTGCCGTGATTGAAACACCGATGGGCACCATGCAGGGACACTATGTGATGGTCGACGAACAGGGTGACACCTTTAACGTCGAGATCCCGGTGTTCCGCCTCGCCATTCAGACCCACATTCATTGATTTACACGCTTTTTGCCCGTTAACCCGGGCACCTTCCTGATGGATAAAACGTTATGAGCACATACCTGATTGGCGACGTTCACGGCTGCTACGATGAATTACGTGCCTTGCTGCAACAGGTCGATTTCAATCCTGAGCAGGATACGCTGTGGCTGACCGGCGACTTAGTGGCGCGCGGTCCGGGCTCACTTGATGTCCTGCAATACGTGAAATCGCTGGGCGACGCGGTGCGTCTGGTGCTGGGCAATCACGATTTACATCTGCTGGCGGTCTACGCTGGCATCAGCCGTAACAAGCCGAAAGATCGCCTGACACCGCTATTGGAAGCAGACGATGCGGATGAGCTGATCAACTGGCTGCGTCGTCAGCCGCTGTTACAGGTTGATGAAGAGAAAAAGCTGGTGATGGGACACGCCGGTATCACGCCGCAGTGGGATATCGAGACCGCGAAAAAGTGTGCGCGTGAAGTTGAAGCAGTGCTCGCCAGCGACAGCTATCCGCTGTTCCTGGATGCCATGTATGGCGACATGCCGAACAACTGGAGTGAAGATCTGACCGGCCTGGCACGTCTGCGCTTCAGCACCAACGCCCTGACCCGCATGCGTTACTGCTTCCCCAACGGCCAGCTGGACATGATCTGTAAAGATGCCCCTGAATCCGCCCTTCCGCCGCTGAAACCCTGGTTTAACATTGAAGGCCCGGTCGCACGTGACTACACCATCGTGTTTGGTCACTGGGCGTCGCTGGAAGGCAAAGGGACACCAGAGGGCATTATCGGTCTGGATACCGGCTGCTGCTGGGGCGGAACGCTGACCCTGCTGCACTGGGAAACGCAGCGCTATGTGGTGCAGCCTTCCAATCGCGAAAAAGCGCTGGCCTCCAGCGAAAGTCTGGCACCGCCCGCGCTATAACGGTGATGCTGGCCATCAAGGCCAGCATCCTGTTTTATGCGCCGATAATGCCGCCATCTTCGCGGGTGATCATTATCACCGATGACCGTGGACGCGGGCTGTTATTGGGGAAGTGCGAATCACCCTCTTCGCCGGGATGCTGCACGTTCACGAACAGCGTTTTGTAATCCGGCGTGAAGGTGATGCCGGTCAGCTCGCACGATTTGGGGCCAACCATAAACCGGCGGATCTCTCCGCTATCCGGATCCCCCACCAGCATCTGATTGTTCCCCTGTCCCTGATAATCCTCTTTGTTACTGTATTTGCCGTCGGTCAGGATCCATAACCGCCCATGCGCATCAAACCCCAGACCATCCGGGCTGTTAAAGGTGTTCTCAGCGGTGATGTTCGGTGTGCCGCGATAGATCCCCTCAGGATGCGCAATCGGGTTGCCGCACAACGCATAGATATCCCACTCAAATGTCTGCGCAGTGGCATCGCCCTTCTCATCCCAGCGGATAATCTGGCCGTAGATATTTTTAGGTCGTGGGTTTGCCGCATCGACCGGCATGCCTTCATTGCCACGTTTGTTATTGTTGGTCAGCGTGCAGTAAGCACGGCCATCATGCGGGTTAACGGCAATCCACTCCGGCCGGTCCATCCGTGTGGCGTTCACCACATCGGCCGCTGCACGCGCATTAATCAGGATATCGGCCTGACTGTTAAACCCCTTTTCAGCGGTCAGTCCATTTTCGCCCCACTTCAGCGCCAGCCAGCGGCCGGTGCCTTTCAGCGGTGTGCCCTGTGCATCGCCGTTGAACTGCGCCACATAGAGCGTGCCCTTATCCAGCAGTCCGTGATTAGCATTGGCATCATCCGGGATGACCCTGTCGTCTGAGACATATTTATAGATATACTCGCCGCGCTCATCATCACCCATGTAAACCACCAGCTGACCGGTTTTAGCGACCGTCACGGCGGCATTCTCGTGCTTGAAGCGGCCTAAAGCGGTGCGTTTGACCGGGATGGAGTGAGGATCGAAGGGATCGATTTCGACAATCCAGCCGTGGCGGTTAAATTCGTTGGGATTTTTTGCGATATCGAAGCGGGGATCAAAGTCGGCCCAGTTGCGCTCCGGCTCGGCGGCATTCAGGGTATAGCGCTTCTGCTGTGGGGTTGGCGTAAAGTCCGCCTGATGGGTGCCAAAATAGGTGTCGTAGTTCTCTTCACAGGTGAGATAAGTGCCCCACGGCGTTTTACCGTTGGCGCAGTTACCAAAGGTGCCCAGGACATGCATTCCCTGTGGATCGGCGGCGGTCTGCAGTGCTTTATCACCCGCTGCCGGGCCGGAAAAACGCATGGGGGTCGTGGCGGTAATGCGGCGGTTGTAGTCAGAGGGACGGACCACCTGCCAGCGATTGTCGTCGCCCCGCTTCACTTCAACGATGGAGATGCCGTGCGCCGCCTGCGACTTTTTCACATCTTCCAGACTGGTCGCTTTGCTGCCGCCGTGGGCGAACAGCGTCGGCTCATTCACGTATTCATTGTTAATCGCCATCACGCCACGCTGGTCATTGATCGCGAAGAAGCTCATCCCATCGTTGTTGTCACCGAACTGCTTTTCCTGATCTTCCGCGCTGTTGTTGCCGTGCGGATCAAAGGCGACGGCGCCATTCACCAGCGGATCACCCCAGGAGATCAGCACATCGGCGCGATAGCCGGGGGCGACCACAACCTCATCGGCGGTTGACGCGGCAATCGCCTGAAAGCCCAGCAGCGGACTCCCCGCGGGCTTCTCCAGCGCCAGTGCGCTTCCTGAAAGCGTGAGGCCGCCGCTGAGAAAGCCGGTCAGCCCGATAGCGCCGGAACCGGCGAGGAATTTACGACGCAGTGGATCACGCAGGCGGTCAGTGCTTAATGCGGAGAGTTCGGTTTTCATTATTGATTGCTTCCTTTATGACGATCCCAGAAAAGAAGCAATGCTAATGAACAGAGATGACAGCCAGGTTACAACCTGGCAGAGGGAGCGTTAGCGACGGCGGTCGAGGATCTCAAAGCAGTAGCTGTGGGAGTTGTGCTCGTCAGCGTCGTGAAACTCGCTGAACGTGGACTGCCACTCATCCGGCTCGTAGTCCGGGAACTGCGTATCACCTTCAACTTCCGCATCAATGTGCGTCAGATAGAGACGATCGGCACGCTTCAGCATCTGTTCATAGACGCGTCCACCGCCAATCACCATGATCTCTTCAGCATCACCGGCTGCCTGTATCGCCTCATCCAGAGAGGTGACCCAGGTGACGCCTTCCGCGGTGCCCGGCTTGCTGCTGACCACGATGTTCAGTCGGCCAGGTAACGGACGACCAATGGATTCAAAGGTCAGTCGACCCATGATGACCGGTTTCTTCAGCGTATTGCGTTTGAACCACGCCAGATCTGCAGGCAGGTCCCACGGCATGGCGTTCTCCATTCCAATAATGCGATCTGCTGCTAATGCCGCGATAAGACTAATCATGTTAACCACTCACTGAAAAAAATTGGCGCCATGATACGTAAAGGTGAAACTTTCGTCGATAGGGGGAAAGGTCTATTTGCGTAAAGCTTTTCATGATGCCGTTTTTCACGGCCTGTGCAGCGTTTTTCACCGCGTAATCGCGTCAGTTTGCCGCAGCGCGCCAGCGATTGGCCTCAGGCTGGCACAAAAGCGTGCGCAAAAGAAAACGGCTCCCGGAGGAGCCGTCAGGGTTATCAGAAGTCGTAGCGCAGACGCACCAGATTCATATCACCCAGGTTATCAGTGCTGGAGGTGAACACATGTTCGTAATCAACACGGAAACCGTAGTCGAGGAACAGCGTCACACCCAGACCGTTGTCGATGCGCTGGTAATCGCGACCCGTCATGACCTCAATGCGGTCGCCCATAACATAAGGCTGCACCGCTTTCAGACCATACTGCGCCACCGGAATTTTGTAACCGGCGAAATATTCGATGCCCCACGCATCGCCAGCAAAGTAGTCATGCACATCTTTGCGTTTGGTGGTCATGAAGTTCTGATACCAGCCACCACCGGCTGACAGCGTCCAGTTGCCTGGTGTCCAGCTCAGTGCGGTGCCGTAGATGTTCTGGTCGTAATCGCGGCTGTCGCCATTGTTCGGATTACGCATCGCCGCGCGGGTGTAGTTCCACGCCGTGCCCCAGCTCAGATCGTCAGTGATGTGGTAATCCACACCCAGCGAGCCGCCGCCTTTGCGCTTATAGCGCAGGCCGTTGCCTGGCAGATATTCATTATCGTCGAACAGATACGAAGCGTAGATATCCGCATCGCCGAAGGTGTTTTTATACTTCAGCTGCTTACGTGAACGGTAAGATCCGTCATAGTCGCCGTTGATTCCGTTGCCCGGTGCCTGGCCGATCATGTCGTAATCCCAGATATCGGTTTTGGCGCCCACGGTGTCGTAATAAACGCTGTTCTGCTGACCAAAGGTAAGCTGACCCCAGGTTTTGCTTTTCAGACCGGTGTAAAGCTGGCGACGCGAGGTGTTATTGGCACCATCGGCATAATGACGATCCCAGCTGAAGACCGCCGGGACGTTAACGCCCAGCTCGTAGTAGCTGATCCAGCTGACGTCATCAAACAGGTAGTAGTCCGCGCCGAAACGGAAACGGGTGCCGCCATCGAAACCGTCGCGCTTGTAGGATTTGTCATCCACGCCGGTCTGATGATTGACCTGAGCACGAATGCTGCCGCCAACAGTAAAGTTAAGGCGGCTAAGTGGATCGCCTGCCTGCGGATCCTGTTTTAACAGAGTCACTTCCGCCTGGCTGGCGAAAGGAAGAATAGCCATCAGTGCAGCCACTGCACTCAGAGAAAAAGTACGCATTTTCATTTTATATTTATGTCCTGATACGCTCCAGTGATGAGCGGCAGGCATAGTACTGGCGAAAAATCCGTACAGGAAGTGTTTATATTATAAATTTGTGCGAACCGGCCTCATCCGCACCCAAAGCTAAAAAATTAAGCCAAATCAGTGACTTTAACGCAAATGCCAGACTAACCAGCGACATGACTTTCGGATTATCGCCAATGAGCGGGCAAAAAAAAACGGCTCCCGGAGGAGCCGTTTTTCACGTGACATCGCCTTACATAGCCTTTATCTGGGCATGCATTTCCTGAACGGAGATAACCTGTTCCGTCGGGTCAGCATTCAGCGCCATTGCAGTCGCGAAGCCGCCATTCAGCGTGGTGTCGTAGTGCACTTTATACTGCAGTGCGCTGCGGCGAATCAGCTTCGAATCTTCAATCGCCTGACGACCCGCCGTGGTATTGACGATGTAGCTATACTCGCCATTCTTCAGACGGTCCTGAATGTGCGGACGACCCTCATGCACCTTGTTAACCAGGCGCGGATTAATGCCCGCTTCGCCCAGCACAACCGCCGTGCCGTGAGTCGCATCCAGTTCGAAACCAAACTTCTGCAGCTTAGCAGCCAGGTCGACGATACGTTTCTTATCGCCTTCACGCACCGACAGCAGCGCACGACCCGACTTCTTCATGTTGCTCTGTGCGCCCAGCATCGCTTTGGAGAATGCCTCTGCGAACGTACGGCCCACGCCCATGACTTCACCGGTAGAGCGCATTTCTGGCCCCAGAATCGGGTCAACGCCCTGAAACTTGTTGAACGGCAGCACCACTTCTTTAACAGAGTAGTAAGGCGGAATCACCTCTTCAGTGACGCCCTGCTCTGCCAGCGTTTTACCAGCCATCACGCGCGCGGCCACTTTCGCCAGCGGTACACCGGTCGCTTTTGAGACGAACGGAACGGTACGCGCCGCACGTGGGTTCACTTCGATCAGGTAGACTTCGTTGTCTTTCACCGCGAACTGGACGTTCATCAGACCGCGAACGTTCAGCTCGAATGCCAGCTTTTCGACCTGCTGGCGCATCACATTCTGAATCTCCTGATTCAGGGTGTAGGCCGGCAGTGAACAGGCGGAGTCACCGGAGTGAACGCCAGCCTGCTCGATGTGTTCCATGATGCCACCAATCAGCACACGCTCACCGTCGCAAATCGCATCCACATCCACTTCAACCGCATCATCCAGGAAGCGATCCAGCAGCACCGGTGCATCGTTGGAAACCGACACCGCCGTCTGGAAGTAGCGCTTCAGGTCGATCTCGTCGTAGACGATCTCCATGGCACGGCCACCCAGCACATAAGAAGGACGCACTACCAGCGGATAGCCCAGGCCAGCGGCTTTCTCAACGGCCTGCTCCAGCGTAGCGACTGTGGCGTTGGCCGGTTGTTTCAGGTTCAGGCGATCAACCGCCTGCTGGAAACGTTCACGGTCTTCAGCACGGTCAATCGAGTCCGGGCTGGTGCCGATAACCGGTACGCCTGCGGCTTCCAGCGCACGCGCCAGTTTCAGCGGGGTCTGGCCGCCATACTGCACGATCACGCCTTTTGGCTGCTCGATGCGCACAATCTCCAGCACATCTTCCAGCGTGACCGGCTCGAAGTAGAGACGATCGGAGGTGTCGTAATCGGTCGAGACGGTTTCCGGGTTACAGTTGACCATGATGGTCTGGTAACCATCTTCACGTAGCGCCAGGGCGGCGTGAACGCAGCAGTAATCGAATTCGATACCCTGACCAATACGGTTAGGTCCACCACCCAGAATCATGATTTTTTCGCGATCCTGACTTGGGTTGGCTTCGCACTCCTCTTCATACGTGGAGTACATATAGGCAGTATCCGTCGCGAATTCTGCGGCGCAGGTATCTACACGCTTATAAACCGGGTGCAGGTTAAACTGCTGACGCAGCTTGCGGATTTCGCTCTCTGCCACACCCGCCAGCGTCGCCAGCCGTGCATCGGCAAAGCCTTTACGCTTCAGCGTGCGCAGGAAGTTTGCGTCCAGGCTGTTCACGCCTTCGCGGGCCACCTGATCTTCCAGTTTCACCAGCTCTTCAATCTGCACCAGGAACCAGCGATCCACATTGGTCAGATTGAACACGCCATCTACTGACATGCCGGCACGGAAAGCGTCTGCGATGTACCAGATACGGTCGGAACCGGCATCTTTCAGCTCGCGACGGATGCGGGTTAACGCTTCCGGGTCGTCGAGATGCACTTTTGGGTCGAAGCCGTTAGCACCCACTTCCAGGCCACGCAGCGCTTTCTGCATGGACTCCTGGAATGTACGGCCAATCGCCATCACTTCACCGACTGATTTCATCTGCGTCGTCAGGCGATCGTTAGCTCCGGCAAATTTTTCGAAGTTGAAACGTGGGATCTTGGTAACGACGTAGTCGATTGACGGCTCAAACGAGGCCGGTGTTAAACCGCCGGTGATATCGTTCATCAGCTCGTCGAGGGTATAGCCGACTGCCAGCTTGGCCGCGACTTTAGCAATCGGGAAGCCGGTCGCTTTTGACGCCAGCGCCGAGGAGCGCGACACACGTGGGTTCATCTCGATAACAATCAGACGGCCATCTTTCGGGTTAACCGAGAACTGCACGTTGGAGCCGCCAGTCTCAACACCGATCTCACGCAGTACCGCCAGCGAGGCGTTACGCATGATCTGATACTCTTTGTCGGTCAGCGTCTGAGCAGGCGCAACCGTGATGGAGTCACCGGTGTGAATCCCCATTGCGTCGAAGTTTTCGATTGAGCAGACGATGATGCAGTTGTCGTTTTTATCGCGCACCACTTCCATCTCATACTCTTTCCAGCCAATCAGCGACTCATCAATCAGCAGCTCATTAGTCGGAGAGAGGTCGAGACCGCGTTCGCAAATCTCTTCAAACTCTTCACGGTTATAGGCGATGCCGCCACCGGTGCCGCCCATGGTAAAGGAGGGACGGATGATGCACGGGAAGCCAACATCTTCTGCCACGGCCAGCGCTTCTTCCATGGTGTGCGCAATGCCGGAGCGCGCGGTATCCAGACCGATACTTTTCATCGCCACGTCGAAACGACGACGATCTTCTGCTTTGTCGATCGCATCAGCGGTCGCGCCGATCATGGTGACGCCAAACTCTTCCAGCACGCCATGACGTTCCAGCTCCAGCGCACAGTTCAGCGCTGTCTGGCCGCCCATCGTGGGCAGTACCGCATCCGGGCGCTCTTTTTCGATGATTTTGCGCACCACTTCCCAGTGAATCGGCTCGATGTAGGTCGCATCGGCCATTTCCGGGTCGGTCATGATCGTCGCCGGGTTGGAGTTCACCAGAATGACGCGGTAACCCTCTTCACGCAGCGCTTTACACGCCTGCGCACCGGAATAGTCAAATTCGCAGGCCTGGCCGATCACAATCGGACCGGCACCAAGAATCAGGATGGATTTTAGGTCTGTACGTTTTGGCATGAATTAGCTCCTGATTACTTCGCTTGCAGACGGAATGCGTCAATCAATTCAATAAAGTGGTCAAACAGCGGCGCAGCATCACCCGGGCCCGGACTGGCTTCCGGGTGTCCCTGGAAGCTGAATGCAGGCTTGTCAGTGCGATGAATGCCCTGCACGGTTTTATCGAACAACGAAATGTGGGTCACACGCAGGTTCGCGGGCAGATTGTTCTCATCGACCGCAAAACCGTGGTTCTGCGCGGTGATCATCACGCGGTTGTTTTCGAGATCTTTCACCGGATGGTTACCGCCGTGGTGGCCGAGCTTCATCTTCACGGTCTTCGCACCACTGGCCAGCGCCAGCAGCTGATGACCCAGGCAGATACCGAATACCGGAATCTCTGTCTTCAGGAAGGACTGAATCGCGCTGATGGCGTAGTCGCACGGCTCCGGGTCACCGGGACCGTTGGAGAGGAAAATGCCATCCGGATTCAGCTTCAGAACCTCTTCGGCCGGTGTCTGTGCCGGAACCACGGTCAGACGACAGCCACGATCGACCAGCATGCGCAGGATGTTGCGCTTGGCGCCGTAATCGTAAGCCACCACATGGTAAGGCAGCGACTCCGCAGTGGCCTGCTCTGGCAGACCCGCGTCCAGCGTCCAGCTGCCCTGCTGCCAGCTGTAAGTCTCCGTGGTGCAGACCTCTTTCGCCAGATCCATTCCTTTCAGTCCCGGGAACGCCTGGGCTTTTTGCAGCGCCAGCGCGGCATCCGGATTGTCGCCGGCAATAATGCAGCCGTTCTGCGCCCCTTTTTCACGCAGCAGGCGCGTCAGCTTGCGGGTATCAATATCGGCAATCGCCACAATGTTGTTGCGCTGCAGGTAGGCGGATAAGCCCTCTTCACTACGGAAGTTGCTGGCAATCAGCGGCAGGTCACGAATAACGAGGCCCTGCGCATGAATCTGGCTGGATTCTTCGTCGGCGGCGTTGGCACCGACATTACCGATATGGGGATAAGTGAGAGTAACGATTTGGCGGGAATAGGAAGGATCAGTGAGGATTTCTTGATAACCGGTCATTGAAGTGTTGAAAACGACTTCTCCCACTGCCGATCCTGTTGCCCCGATGGCCCGACCGTGGAATTGGGTTCCGTCTTCCAGAACCAGAATTGCTGACTTGATCAAAACATCCTCCAGGGAATAAACAGTCAATATATCTGCATATTAATTCAAAATAGCCGCCTGAATCAATGCAAAAACCGCCTGAATTGTCGATTTTTGGCAAATTGCGCGCATTCTAATGATCGCCCTGGTCATTGTCTACCCTGAAGCGGTATTTTTTCATGCTTATCTGCCTTATGAGGAAAAAAACGGGCATAAGCGGCAAAAAGAGGGGAAAACTCGGCGGAATAATCGTTTGCCAGGCAGCGTAAAAACGAAACCGGCGCAGCAGGACCTTTATTTTTGACCAAATGGTCAAAAATGGCGTTCTGACGGGCTGACAAACCCGAAAAACCTGTAAAAATAAGCATCAGAGAGGAGTTTTAAATCAGAATGGCATTTTTCAGATAAAATTAAGGGCAATGAAAACATTGCCCCTTTTCAATCAAGTGATTAGCGATTGAAATAACCACATCACGATGGTTCACAACACTCACAACATCGACAAATCCAGCACATCCCGCATATCAAAAAGGCCAGATTTCTTATCTTTCAGCCATAACGCTGACTTAACCGCACCATTTGCAAAGGTCATACGGCTTGAAGCCTTGTGGGTAATCTCCACCCGCTCGCCGATATCTGCAAACATCGCCGTATGCTCACCCACGATGTCACCCGCGCGTACTGTCGCAAAACCGATGGTCTGCGGCTGGCGTTCACCGGTGTGGCCTTCACGCGTATAAACCGCATGCTCATCCAGTTTCCACTGCATTGCGTCGGCTATCGCCTCACCCATCGCCAGCGCGGTGCCAGAGGGCGCATCCACTTTATGGCGGTGGTGAGCTTCAACGATCTCAATATCCGCGTATTCACCCATCACTTTGGCAGCCTTCTCAAGCAGCTTCAGCACCAGGTTAACTCCCACGCTGAAGTTAGCCGCGAACACAATGGCGATATCTTCCGCCGCCGCGCGAATGGCCGCTTTGCCTGCCTCATCAAAACCGGTGGTGCCAATCACCATCGCTTTGCTGTACTCACGGCAGATCGCCATATACTCCAGCGTGCCTTCCGGGCGGGTGAAATCGATCAGCACATCAAAGTCGTTAATCACCGCGCGTAAATCGTCTGCGATGATGATGCCATTCTTCCCGATGCCCGCTAATTCACCAGCGTCGCTGCCGGTCAGCGATGAGCCCGGACGGGCCAGTGCCGCCCCCAGTTCAACGCCTTCTGCCTGCTGCGTCGCCTGAATCAGATTACGGCCCATTCGGCCCGGCGCGCCCACAATAGCAATGCGGATAGTGCTCATATTTATTCATTCCTAAAACAAAACTATGCATCCAAAGCGTCATCAGGTTAACGAGGAGTTAACAGTCACGCCACTATTAATCCGTGATAATAAGAATTTTATGCCAGCCGCCCGTGATTATCAGTAAAAGCAATCATCGCAGCAAACCAGGGCATTTCTGACAGACTAAAAAAACAAAAAAGGCCGAACAGAGTCGGCCTTTTTATCAGTCATATCGAAGCGTTACTGCACGTTGCGCACGTCAACGCGCAGTTCTTTAGGCACTTCGAAGACAATATTCTCTTCACGGCCAATCAGCTCAATCGCCGCTTCGCCGCCCAGCTCACGCAGCCGCTGGATCACCTGCTGCACCAGAATATCGGGGGCTGAGGCACCGGCGGTAACGCCGATACAGGCCACGCCTTTTACCCACTCTTCCTGAATATCATCAGCAGAGTCGATCAGCTTCGCCAGCTTACCGGCACGCTGTGCCAGTTCGGCCAGACGGTTGGAGTTGGAGGAGTTCTTCGACCCCACCACCAGCACCACTTCCGCATCTTTCGCCAGCGTACGAACGGCTTCCTGACGGTTGGTGGTGGCGTAGCAGATATCATCTTTACGCGGCCCGATGATCGCCGGGAAACGCTGACGCAGGGCATCAATGATGTCAGAGGTGTCATCCACCGACAGCGTAGTCTGCGTCATGAAGCTCAGATTGTTTTCGTCTTTGACGGTCAGTCTGAAGACATCTTCCGGTGACTCCACCAGATACATGCCGCCATTAGGGTTGTTGTACTGCCCCATGGTGCCTTCAACTTCCGGATGCCCTGCATGACCAATCAGTATCGCCTCCACGCCCTTACGGCTGGCACGCGCCACTTCCATATGTACTTTGGTCACCAGCGGACAGGTGGCGTCGAACAGCATCGTCAGATTGCGCGCTTTAGCTTCGGCACGTACGGCCTGTGAAACGCCGTGCGCGGAGAAGATCAGAATCGCGTTATCCGGCACTTCGCTGATCTCTTCGATGAAGATAGCGCCCCGCTCACGCAGGCTGTTCACCACGTAGCGGTTATGCACCACTTCGTGACGGACGTAGATAGGCGCGCCATACATCTCCAGCGCGCGCTCGACAATACTGATGGCGCGATCAACGCCAGCGCAGAAACCGCGCGGATTAGCTAACAGGATTTGCATCGTTCGCCTCCAGTGCCGGATCAATTTCCAGCACCTCTACATCAAACTGAATACGACGACCTGCCAGCGGGTGGTTGAAATCCACGGTGATTGAGTCACCGGAGACTTCACGGATCACGCCTGGCATTTCACTGCCGCCCATGCCGCTGAACAGCATGATGGCACCCACTTCCGGTTCACCGGCATCGATAAAGTCCCGACGCGAGAAATACTGGATCAGGTCAGGGCTGACGCCGCCAAAAGCATCTTCCGGCTCAAGGGTGAACTGCTTAGTCTCACCCGCTGTCAGCCCCAGCAGTGCCTCCTCAAGTGCCGCAGAGAGGCTGCCATCACCGAGACGGAACAGCGCGGGCTTGCCGTTTGCACGGGTCGATTCCGCCGTCGAGCCATCTTCCAGCTTCAGCGTAAAATGCACCAACACCGCGCTTTCGCGCTGTACGGACTCAGTCATCACTTACCCTTTCTGTTTAGCCTGTTTGCCGTTCGGGCTGAAAAAGCCCTCCAGCACCACCAGTGCGGCACCAATACAGATGCCGCAGTCAGCGATATTAAATGTAGCGAAGTGCCAGTTACCGACATAGAAATCGATAAAATCGACCACAAAGCCATGATATGAGCGATCGAACAGATTGCCGATCGCGCCGCCAATGATCAGGGCATAGGCGATGTTAGCCATCTTCTGACTGGCATGATTGCGATACATCATCACCATCAGAGAGATCACGATAGCCAGCGCAATACCGGCAAAGAACCAGCGCTGCCAGCCGCCTTTGTCTGCCAGGAAACTGAACGCCGCGCCATAGTTATGCGCGTAGAACAGATTCAGATAAGGCATCAGCGGCTGGGTTTCATGCAGCATCATGTTGTTCATCACCCACTGCTTACTGGCGAAGTCGACAACAATCACCACCAGCACCAGCCACAGCCAGCGCAATCCGGTTGATAAAATAGGTTTACGCATCAGGCAAATTCACGCTGTTCGCCGTCACCGGCTACGTTAGTGTAACAACGACCACAGACCTCAGCATGCTCAGGATTCTGTCCGACGTCGGTAGTGTAATGCCAGCAGCGCTGACATTTCTCGCCTTCCGCCTTGTGCAGCGCGATTTTCAGACCTTTCAGCCCTTCACTCTGCTGCGCTTCGTCGTTCGCCAGAGCGTAATCCGCCACCTGTGCGCCAGAGGTCAGCAGCACAAAGCGCAGTTCATTGCCCAGCGCCTGCAGTTTCGCGGCCAGCTCCGGATCGGCATACAGCGTGACCGTTGCTTCCAGTGCGCCACCGATGCGTTTATCCGCACGCGCCTGCTCGATAACCTTGTTCACTTCGCCACGCACTTTCAGCAGCTCAGCCCAGTAGGCGTCATTCAGCGCTTCATCTTCCGCCAGGCCAAACAGACCCTGATACCACTCTTCGGTGAAGACATACTGCGCACGTTCGCCTGGCAGGTAGCCCCAGATCTCATCCGCGGTAAAGGACATGATCGGTGCCATCCAGCGTACCAGCGCTTCGACGATGTGCCACAGCGCGGTCTGGCAGCTGCGACGTGCCAGGCCATCGCCTTTCGCGGTGTACTGACGATCCTTGATGATGTCGAGATAGAAGCTGCCCATCTCAATCGAGCAGAACTGCATCAGACGCTGGATCACTTCATGGAAATCGTAGTTCTCATAAGAGGCGACGATATCGGCCTGTGCCGCCTGGGCACGACCCACTGCCCAGCGATCCACCACGATCATCTCTTCCGGTTTCACCAGGTCGGTGGCCGGGTTGAAGCCGCTGAGGTTAGCCAGCAGGAAACGTGCGGTGTTACGGATACGGCGATAGGCATCGGCGGAGCGTTTGAGGATCTCATCGGAGACCGCCATTTCACCCGAGTAATCGGTTGAGGCCACCCACAGACGCAGAATATCAGCGCCCAGTTTGTTCATCACATCCTGCGGCGCGACCGTGTTGCCGATTGATTTCGACATCTTGCGGCCCTGACCATCCACGGTGAAACCGTGTGTCAGTACCTGACGGTAAGGCGCTTTGCCCTTCATCGCCGTAGAGATCATCAGCGAGGACATAAACCAGCCACGATGCTGATCGGATCCTTCCAGATAGAGGTCAGGCGCATGTCCGCCAAATTCCGGACGCGCATCAACCACGGAATAACTGGTTGAACCGGAGTCAAACCAGACATCCAGCGTATCCGGCACTTTGACGTAATGATCGGCGTCGTCGCCCATCAGCTCGCGCGGGTCGAGATCCCACCAGGCCTGGATGCCTTCCTGCTCAACGCGCTGCGCCACTTTCTCCATCAGCGCCAGCGTGTCCGGGTGCAGCTCTTCGCTCTCTTTGTGAACGAACAGCGCCATCGGTACGCCCCACGTACGCTGACGGGAGATACACCAGTCAGGACGGTTCGCCACCATCGATTCGATACGCGCCTGGCCCCAGTCCGGGATCCACTGCACGCCTTTGATCTCTTTCAGCGACTGCGCACGCAATCCTTTCTGATCCATGCTGATGAACCACTGCGGCGTAGCGCGGAAGATGATCGGCGTTTTATGACGCCAGCAGTGCGGGTAGCTGTGCAGCAGTTTCTCAACGTGCAGCAGCGCGCCTTTCTCTTTAAGCAGCTCAACGATCATGTCGTTGGCTTTAAAGACGTTGACCCCATCCAGCGTCGGCCAGGTGCCTGGCAGATAGGTGCCATCCGGTCCGACCGGGTTAGCCGTTTCAATGCCATATTTCTGACCGATGACATAGTCATCCGGGCCGTGGCCTGGTGCGGTGTGAACTGCACCGGTACCCGCGTCCAGCGTCACGTGATCGCCCAGTACCACCAGCGACTCCAGCGCCAGGAACGGATGCTGGAACTTCTGCAGCTCCAGCGCTGCGCCCTGACATTCGCCCAGTACCTGCCATTCGCTGACACCGGCGCGCTTCATGACGCTTTCCACCAGCTCTTTCGCCAGGATCAGGGCGCGGCCCTCGATCTGGATCAGCTGATACTCAAATTCAGGATGCAGGGAGATGGCGCGGTTAGCCGGTAATGTCCACGGCGTCGTCGTCCAGATCACCAGTGAAATCGGGCCATTGACCTGTGCCACGCCAAACGCCTGACGCACCGCGTCGGCATCGACAGCGTTAAACATCACATCAATCGATGGAGAGGTTTTGTCGTAATACTCGACTTCCGCTTCTGCCAGGGCAGAACGGCAATCCAGGCACCAGTGCACCGGCTTCGCGCCTTTGTGCAGGTGGCCGTTGCCGATGATTTTACCCAGCGCACGAATGATGTTGGCTTCGGTGCCGAAATCCATAGTCAGGTAAGGACGATCCCAGTCGCCCAGCACGCCCAGACGGATAAAGTCCGCCTTCTGGCCTTCAACCTGTTCAGCGGCGTATTTACGGCACGCTGCACGGAATTCGGCGGCGGTGACTTTCTCGCCTGGCTTGCCGATCATCTGCTCAACTTTGTGTTCGATCGGCAGACCGTGACAGTCCCAGCCCGGCACATACGGCGAGTCATAACCCGCCATGCCTTTCGACTTAACGATAATGTCTTTCAGAATCTTGTTAACGGAGTGACCAATATGAATGCTGCCGTTCGCATACGGAGGGCCATCATGCAGGATAAAGGTTTTTTTCCCTTTTTTGGCTTCGCGGATGATGCCGTACAGGTTGTCGGCATACCAGCGTTGCAACATTCCCGGTTCGCGTTTGGCCAGATCGCCACGCATCGGGAATCCCGTTTCCGGCAAATTCAGGGTAGATTTATAGTCACTCATCAGATTCTCGATTCCGTTTTTCGCTCAGGTTAAAGCAGCCCAAAGAACTGCCGGGCCGTTACCACATCGTTCGCAATTTGTTCTTTCAACGCCTCCAGTGAGGCAAAGCGCTGCTCGTTTCGTATTTTCTGTTTCAGCACCACATCAATGTGACGACCATAGAGATCCATATTGATGTCGAGCAGGTGAACTTCAAGCTGCTGGCGTAAACCTTTTACGGTCGGACGGGTGCCGATATTGGCGACACCCGGCAGTGGCTCGGGCGTCAGACCCTGTACTTCCACCGCATAAACCCCTTTCACCGGCGTGACGCTGCGGCGTAAAGGAAGGTTCGCAGTGGGGAAACCCAGCGTGCGTCCCAGTGCATCACCGTGCACGACGCGGCCGGAAATAGTGAAAGGATGACCTAACAGCGACTCCGCCAGCGCTAAATCATCGGCAGCCAGCGCCTGACGCACGGCGGTGCTGCTGATTCGCTTACCGCCATCACAGAAGGTTTCGGTGCTGACGACCTCAAAGCCATACTCCGCACCGGCTTTCTGTAATAACAGGAAATCCCCCTGGCGACCAGCGCCGAAGCGGAAATCATCGCCGACTGCAAGGTACTTTACGTCCAGCTTGTCGACTAACAGGTCACTGATAAAACGCTGGGCGGACAAGGCCGCAAAGCGACGATCAAACCGCACGCACAACACTTTATCGACGCCGGCTTCCGCCATGTAGCGCAGCTTTTCACGCAGGCGTGTCAGGCGAGCCGGGGCTTTATCACCGGCAAACAGCTCCAGCGGCTGTGGCTCAAACACCATGACCACGACCGGCAGATTACGCTTACGTCCCTCTTCACACAGTCGCGACATCAGCGCCTGATGACCACGGTGCACGCCATCGAAATTACCAATGGTCAGAACGCAGCCGCGATGCTGCTCGTTAAGATTATGAATACCGCGGATAAACTTCATGGCTGGCCCAAACCGGTGGAAATCGGCGGATTATACCCTTGAAAGCGACTCAGGTTAACCCGTCAGCACGCCTTTCATGCTTTAGGCGCTGCATTTCCTGTTGCAGATGCGCATGTTAAGAATTTTGTCGCGAAATACTGTATTCAGCGAGGGGAAGCTGGTAGAATCTTGCGCCATCAAATACGTAACCGAGTGCTGCTCTTAGAGCGACGCTTATTTGCACAAATCCATTGACAAAATCAGGTTAGAAGGGCATAGTCCTCGGCCTTTGATTTGTCTCTATAGAACACATTTGGGAGTTGGACCTTGGCTAATATCAAATCAGCTAAGAAACGCGCCGTAACATCTGAGAAACGCCGCAAGCATAACGCTAGCCGCCGCTCAATGATGCGTACCTTCGTTAAGAAAGTATACGCGGCGATCGCTTCAGGCGACAAAGCTGCTGCGCAGAACGCATTCAATGAAATGCAACCACTCGTGGATCGTCAGGCCGCTAAAGGTCTGATCCACAAAAACAAAGCTGCACGTTATAAATCTAACCTGACTGCACAGATCAACAAACTGGCTTAATCGCCTGTTGTTAATCGCTTTGTTGAAAAAGCCGGCTTACGCCGGTTTTTTTTCGTCTGTACTCTGGCGGGGAAAGAGTCCGCTGAAGTCTGCGTGACAGAGCCGCTGCACCGCCGGATGCTGAATCATCCGCTCCGCGAAGAGGATGTGATATTCCTCTGACACCGCATCAAGCCGCCCGACTTCATAAATGCCGTCCTGCTTACTAATTTCCAGCGCAGGCGCCACAAAAATCGCATTCTGCCGCGCACCAAACGCCTTCATCAGTGCCGCATCATCAAACTCACCGAGAATCTCCACCTGCAGCCCCTGGGCCGTAATCCAGTTGAGGATTTTGCGCCCCAGCATGGAGCGACGGCCCGGAATCAGGAGTGGTCGCGTCTCAAGGCAGGCCGGAAAAGAGCGATCGGTGAGCAGTTGTTTGGACCAGAAACTGATCGGGCACTCCCCCAGCTTTACCGAAAACAGCCCTTCCTGTTGGGTGGGATCGATGGAGCAGTCAGAGATAATCATATCCAGCTTATGCTGACTGAGCTGCTCCAGCAGCAGCTCGTGGGTCGATTCAAAACAGCGCAGATGAATCTTCTCCTCTGCCACCACCGCGGTTTCCAGCACCTTGCTGACCAGCTGCTTAGAGAGCGCATCTGCCACACCAACATCCAGCAGCAGATGGGACTCCTTGCGGTAGTTAACGATATCCAGCATCTCCTGACCCAGCATAAACATGCGGTCAGCGTAGCGGAACACCAGCTGACCCAGTTCGGTCGGCACCAGCCCCCTTCCCTGACGCCGGAACAGCTTGCCCTGCAGGCGCTCCTCAAGTGCCTTAATTTGCCCTGTAATGGTCTGTGGCGTCAGCGAGAGGGCCTCTGCGGCACCCGCAATGGATCCCGCGCGGCAGGCGTGCCAGAAGTAGTAGAGATGATTGTAATTAATATGCGCCATAGGGTGCTCTACGCCGGACGCTGTTTCAGACGCCAGCCAAGGATCACATAGCCCAGCACCGCCGACAGAATCGAGCCTGACAGAATTCCCAGCTTCGCCAGGGTCATCAGTTCAGCACTGATATCGCCATAGGCCAGCGAGGCGATAAATATCGACATAGTGAAACCAATGCCGCACAGCACGCCCACCGCCGCGATATCTCTGATATCGGTGTTTTCCGGCAGCCGGGCTAAGCCGGTTTTGTCTGCCAGCCAGCAAAACAGCGTGATGCCCAGTGGCTTACCGATCAACAGCCCGGCCATGATGCCCAGCGGCAGCAGCGAGAAGAGGCTGCCGAACGAGACCCCCGTCAGCGACACCCCGGCATTGGCAAAGGCAAACAGCGGCAGGATGACCCAGCGCACCCAGGGATGCAGCGCATGCTCAAGATGAATCGCCGGAGAGTGTCCCTCTTTCTTCGCCAGCGGGATCAGGAAGCCGACCACCACACCCGCCAGCGTCGCATGAACCCCCGACTTCAGCACCGCCACCCACAGCACCAGCCCCACCAGCAGATAGAGACCGGTGTTTCGCACGTTGAGCAGGTTCATCAGCGCCAGCACGGCAATGGCGGCAGCGGCAACGCCCAGTGAGGCCATCGAAAGGTGATGCGTGTAGAACAGCGCGATAATGATGATGGCGCCAAGATCGTCGATGATCGCCAGCGCCATCAGGAAAATCTTCAGCGCGGGCGGCACGCGGCTGCCCAGCAGCGCCAGAATCCCCAGCGCAAAGGCGATATCGGTGGCGGTCGGGATCGCCCATCCGCTGCGGGTGCTGAGATCGGCCCCGTTAAACAGCAGGAAGATAAGCGCCGGAGCCATCATGCCACCCAGCGCCGCGATCAACGGGAACAGCGCCTGTTCACGTTTCGCCAGCGCCCCCATCACCAGTTCGCGTTTGACCTCCAGCCCTACCATCAGGAAGAACAGTGCCATCAGCGCATCGTTGATCCACAGCAGCAGGTCTTTACTGATATCGAGAGTGCCAAAGCGGAATTCCACCGGAATGGCCAGCAGATCGCGATAGCCCTGTTGCGTGGCGTCGTTGTTGGCCAGCAGCATCGCCAGTGCGGCAGCGATAATCAGCACCACACCGCCGGTGGCGTCGCTTTCAAGGAGTTTTTTTAGTCTGATGTTCACACGCGTTATCCTTTTCCAGAGGTCAATCAAAGTGCCTAAGAGTACCGGGAATAACAGTTCGAAAAAAACAGTTTATTTAGCGGGAATCCTTCGGAAATAACGAAGCGTGAAGTTCAGGCAAAAAAAAGCCAGCGGCTGAGCGCTGGCTTTTCAGGCGGATGAACTTAACGGGTTAAGTCATCGAAGAATTTTTTCACGCCATCAAAGAAGCTCTTGGAGCGCGGGCTGTTATGCTCGCCGCTTGGGCCGCCAAAACTCTCTTCCAGTTCACGCAGCAGCGCTTTCTGTTTCTCATTCAGGCTGACCGGGGTTTCCACCACGACGCGACATAACAGGTCGCCGACCGCGCCGCCACGCACAGATTTGACGCCACGACCACGCATGCGGAACAGCTTGCCGGTCTGGGTTTCTGACGGCACTTTCAGCTTCACGCGACCATCCAGTGTCGGCACTTCAATCTCACCGCCCAGCGCCGCCATCGCAAAGTTTATCGGCACTTCACAGTAGAGGTTGTTCTCTTCACGCTCGAAGATCGGGTGTTTCTTCACCGATACCTGAACGTAGAGATCGCCGGCTGGTGCGCCCTGCTCGCCCGCTTCGCCTTCGCCACTCAGACGAATGCGATCGCCGGTGTCCACCCCTGCCGGGATTTTCACTGACAGCGTTTTCGACTTCTCAACGCGGCCATGACCATGACAGGCGTTGCACGGATCTTTAATCACCGAGCCACGACCATGACAGGTCGGACAGGCCTGCTGAACGGTGAAGAAGCCCTGGCGCATCTGCACCTGGCCCGCACCGTGACAGGTTGAACAGGTTTGTGGCTGCGTGCCCGCTTTCGCGCCGCTGCCGTGGCAGACATCACACTCTTCCAGCGTTGGAATGCGGATCTCTTTGGTCACGCCGCGTACCGCTTCTTCCAGCGACAGCTCCATGTTGTAGCGTAAATCGGCGCCACGGGATGCGCGCTGACGGCGTCCACCACCAAAGATGTCACCGAACACGTCGCCAAAGATATCGCTGAAGTCTGCACCGCCGCCGCCAAAGCCGCCGCCGCCGAATCCACCGCCACCCATGCCGCCCTGTTCAAAGGCTGCATGACCATACTGATCGTAAGCTGCACGCTTCTGCGCATCGGTCAGGATTTCGTACGCTTCCTTGACCTCTTTAAATTTCGCTTCGGCGTCTTTATCACCGGGATTTCGGTCCGGGTGAAATTTCATTGCCAGGCGTTTGTAAGCCTTTTTGATTTCACGCTCGTCCGCGGATTTGGCGACGCCTAAAATCTCGTAGTAATCACTCTTCGCCATGTTTATTTAGCCCTTAACATGATCGCACGGGCGTGGAGAGATCTCCTACGCCCGTGCTGGTTTCAACAGCTGTCAGGCCAGCCGTCGCGCCCGGTCAGGGGCAATTATTTCTTATTGTCTTTCACTTCTTCGAATTCAGCATCGACAACGTCGTCATCTTTCTTCGCTGACGCGTCACCGGCATCCGCTGCACCCGCCTGAGACTGCTGTGCTGCTTCCATCAGTTTGCCGGACACTTCCATCAGCGCCTGCATTTTGGCGTCGATTTCAGCTTTGTCTTCGCCTCTCAGCGCAGTTTCCAGCGCGGCCAGAGCGGCTTCGATTGGCGCTTTATCATCCGCTGACAGTTTGTCGCCTGCTTCATCCAGCTGCTTACGCGTGCTGTGGGCAATCTGGTCACCCTGGTTACGCGTCTGTACCAGCTCTTCGAACTTGCGGTCAGATTCAGCATTCGCTTCTGCATCACGCACCATTTTCTGGATCTCTTCATCGCTCAGACCTGAAGAGGCTTTGATGGTGATTTTCTGCTCTTTACCGCTGTTCTTGTCTTTCGCAGACACGTGCAGGATACCATCCGCATCGATGTCGAAGGTGACTTCGATCTGCGGCAGACCGCGTGGCGCGTTCTGGATACCGTCGAGGTTGAACTGGCCCAGTGACTTGTTGTCATTGGCGCGCTTACGCTCACCCTGCAGCACGTGAATGGTCACGGCTGACTGGTTATCTTCAGCCGTCGAGAAGACCTGGCTGTGCTTGGTTGGGATCGTGGTGTTCTTGCTGATCAGCGAAGTCATCACGCCACCCATGGTTTCGATACCCAGTGACAGTGGGGTAACGTCCAGCAGCAGCACGTCTTTCACGTCGCCACCAAGTACACCACCCTGAACCGCAGCACCGACAGCAACGGCTTCGTCCGGGTTCACGTCTTTACGTGGCTCTTTACCGAAGAACTCAGTTACTTTGGCCTGAACCAGTGGCATACGAGTCTGACCACCGACCAGGATAACGTCGTTGATGTCTGATACAGACAGGCCCGCATCCTGCAGCGCAACTTTCAGAGGCGCGATAGAGCGTGCAACCAGATCTTCAACCAGTGACTCCAGTTTAGAGCGGGTCACTTTGATGTTCAGGTGCTTAGGACCCGTCGCATCTGCCGTGATGTATGGCAGGTTAACGTCGGTCTGCTGTGCAGAAGAAAGTTCGATTTTCGCTTTCTCTGCCGCTTCTTTCAGACGCTGCATCGCCAGTGGATCGTTGTGCAGATCGATGCCCTGGTCTTTCTTGAACTCAGCAACCAGATAGTTAATCAGGCGGCTATCGAAGTCTTCACCACCCAGGTGGGTATCACCGTTGGTCGCCAGAACTTCAAAGGTTTTTTCGCCGTCAACTTCGTCGATCTCAATGATTGAGATATCGAAGGTACCGCCGCCCAGGTCATAAACCGCGATGGTGCGGTTGCCCTGGCCTTTATCCAGACCGTATGCCAGTGCAGCAGCAGTCGGTTCGTTAATGATACGTTTGACTTCCAGACCTGCGATACGGCCGGCATCTTTAGTCGCCTGACGCTGCGCATCGTTGAAGTAGGCCGGTACGGTAATAACCGCTTCAGTCACTGGCTCACCGAGGTAATCTTCGGCGGTTTTTTTCATTTTCTTCAGCACTTCAGCAGAGATCTGCGGTGGTGCCATTCTCTGACCTTTCACTTCCAGCCATGCGTCGCCGTTGTCAGCGCCGGTGATTTTATACGGCATGATTTTAATATCACGCTGTACTTCTTCGTCCTGGAAGCGACGACCGATCAGACGCTTAATTGCGAACAGGGTATTCTGCGGGTTGGTCACTGCCTGACGTTTAGCCGGTTGACCGACCAGAATTTCGCCATCCTGTGTATACGCAATAATTGAAGGCGTGGTGCGATCGCCCTCGGCATTTTCCAGCACGCGTGCTTTAGTGCCATCCATGATCGCAACACAAGAGTTGGTTGTACCCAGGTCAATACCAATAATCTTACCCATCTAAACATCTCCCACTTAAATTCGTTGCCAATTTGGGTTGTGAACCTTTTATGTGGGCGGGTTGTTTGCATTCAACTGCCAGCACATGCTTTTTTTCCAACGTTCACAACGCTCGATGACAAGTAAATGGGGCCGCTTCGATGCGCATCAAGGGCTAAACCAAAAAAAATTTTTTAACTCTGGCCCTGCCGGGATCAAAGAACGCGGACAGAACGCTGAATATGATGCGCGGGTCCGTTCCCCTCAGGGAGTGAGGCGGCATCCTTTTCTTTCATCAATAATCATTTACTGCCGAGGAACTATGGCAAATTCAACACTGGCTAACCCTGCCCCGCTGGGACTCATGGGATTTGGCATGACAACGATTCTGCTGAACCTGCACAACACAGGCATGTTCGAAATGGACGTGGCGATTTTAGCCATGGGGATTTTTTATGGTGGGATTGCGCAGGTGCTGGCCGGCCTGCTGGAGTTCATCAGGAATAATACCTTTGGACTGACGGCTTTTACCTCTTACGGCATGTTCTGGTTGAGCTTCGTCGCGATCCTGCTGTTACCGGAACTCGGCCTGGCGAAAGCGCCTGACGAACGCTTTCTGGGCACCTGGCTGGCACTGTGGGGCATCTTCACGCTGTTTATGTTTGTCGGCACGCTGAAAGGGGCGCGGATGCTGCAGTTTGTTTTCGGCTCGCTTACCCTGCTGTTTCTGCTGCTGGCCGTGGCGCATCTCATGCCCCTGCCCGCGCTGGTCCCGATCGCGGGCTGGGTCGGGATCGTCTGTGGTGCCAGCGCCTGCTATCTGGCGATGGGTGAAGTGCTGAATGGAACGTTTGGCCGTACCCTTCTGCCGATTGGTGCAAAAGCGCATTAAGCCGGCCTTTACGCCTGAAAAAAAGACGCGGAGCCTGGCTTCGCGTCATTCCCTTTACAACGATTTAATCCCCTGATGCAGGCCCGGCTCGTGGCTGACATCACGCCGCAGCCAGATCCCCGTCAGTAACCCCACCAGCGCCAGCGCCATTACATACCAGCACGGTGCCATCACTGAGACATTCATCAGCAGCGACACAAAGATCGGTGTCAGCCCGCCAAAGATCGCATAGGAGAGGTTGTAGGAGAATGAGAGTCCGGTAAAACGCACTTCTGCCGGAAAGGCGCGCACCATGACAAACGGCACGATGCCGACGACCCCGACGCTGAGCCCCGCCACGCCATAGAGCAGGAAGAGGTGCTGCGGATAGAGGGCGCTCAGGTGATAAAACTGCCAGCTACAGATCGCCAGCAGCACGCTGCCGACACACAGGGTACGACCGGCACCAAAGCGATCGGCAGCGAGTCCGGCAATAATGCAGCCAATGCAGAGCATCACGGTGGCGATGCTGTTGGCCTGCAGGGTCAGCGCGGGCGCAATGCCCTGCTGCTTCTGCAGCCAGACAGGCGACATCAGGATCACCACGACGATGCAGGCAGAGAGCAGCCAGGTCAGCAGCATGGAAATCACAATCGACTTTTTATGCTCCGCCAGGACGGTCTTCAGTGGCAGGGTTTCAGCCAGCGCTTTACGCTGCTGCATCTCAATAAAGACCGGGGTTTCATGCAGCCAGCGGCGCAGGAACATCGCAATCAGCCCAAACACGCCGCCCAGGAAGAATGGAATACGCCAGCCGCCATCATGAATCGCCTGCTGCGACATCGAGGTATTGATCAGCGTTGCCACCAGTGACCCCAGTAAAATGCCGATGGTCAGCCCGGCCGTCAGCGTGCCACAGGCGATGCCGATACGTTTGTAAGGCACGTGCTCCGCGACAAACACCCAGGCACCCGGCACTTCCCCGCCAATCGCCGCACCCTGCAACATCCGCATCAGCAGCATCAGCAATGGCGCGGCAATGCCAATCGTCTGCCAGGTGGGTAAAGCGCCCATCATCAGCGTCGGCAGCGCCATCAGCAGAATGCTCAGGCTGAACATCTTTTTGCGTCCGAGTTTGTCGCCAAAATGCGCCATCACGATGCCGCCCAGCGGACGCGCCAGATAGCCTGCGGCAAAAATGGCAAACGTCTGCAACTGACGCAGCCATTCCGGGATATCTGAGGGGAAGAAGAGTTCGCCAATCACGGTGGCGAAGAAGACAAAGATAATGAAGTCGTAAAATTCCAGCGCGCCGCCCAGCGCGGCCAGCGCCAGGGTTTTGTAATCCTTACCGGTCAGACGCTGCGTATGAGTCGGATTCATAATATTCCAGAGGCAAAAGAGACATGGTTGTAAAGATACCCTTACTATATCGTCAATCTTTTGCCACACCAGCAAGGCTATAGCTTATGCCTGAAATGGGGAATATTTAGTTATTTATCTCACGTATCGCGCTTTTAGGCCGAAATGCTGCTACCACATCGGGATGCGTTTCGACGTAAGGCCCTTCCAGCAGCTGTAAACAATAAGGTACAGAGGCGAAGATGCCGTGCACTTTTACCTTGCCCTGCTCATCCTTCAGCCCCTCCAGCGTCTCTTTGATCGACTTCGGCTGACCGGGCAGATTGAGAATCAGCGACTGTTTGCGGATCACCCCGACCTGACGCGACAGAATCGCGGTCGGCACGAACTGCAGGCTGATCTGGCGCATCTGCTCACCAAAGCCGGGCATTTCCCGATCGGCAACGGCTAAGGTGGCATCGGGCGTAACGTCGCGTCGGGCCGGACCGGTGCCGCCGGTGGTTAACACCAGATGGCAAAAACGTTCATCGACCAGCTCGCAAATCGCGTGTTCAATCATCGGCTGCTCGTCGGGCACCAGACGGGACTCAATCTCAAACGGGCTGCTGATTGCGCGACTCAGCCAGCTCTCCAGCGCGGGAATACCCTCATCCTGATAGATGCCGTTCGCGGCGCGATCCGAGACCGAGATCAGGCCAATGCGTAATGTATTCATGATTAGCTTCGCTGTGATTTACCGCGGTGCGGTGGAGTAAAAGGGGAATAGCAGAGAGGATAATATAAAGTGAAAGGGTCGGAAAAGGGAAAACCGTGGCAGCCTGCGCCGCCACGGTCAGCCGATTACAGCAGTTCTGCCAGCATCTTCTCAAGTTTGCCCTGATCAACGGCAAAATTGCGGATACCTTCAGCCAGCTTGGCAACGGCCATTGGATCCTGGTTGTGCTGCCACAGGAACTCAGACTCGGTCATGCGGGCCGGACGCGCTTTAACTTCGCCGCTGTAGCTCAGTTTACGCTCCAGGGTGCCTTCGCTCTCTGCCAGCTCTTTCAGCAACGCAGGAGAGATAGTCAGACGGTCACAGCCAGCCAGCTCAATGATTTCGCCGACGTTACGGAAGCTCGCGCCCATTACCACGGTTTCATAGCCGTGCTGCTTGTAGTAGTTGTAGATTTCAGAAACAGAAACCACGCCTGGATCTTCGTGCGCGGCATACTCTTTCTTGTCGGTGTTGGCTTTGTACCAGTCGAGGATACGGCCAACAAACGGAGAGATCAGGAACACGCCCGCTTCGGCACAGGCACGCGCCTGAGCAAAGGAGAACAGCAGCGTCAGGTTACAGTTGATCCCCTCTTTTTCCAGCTGCTCTGCAGCACGGATGCCCTGCCAGGTAGAGGCCAGTTTAATCAGGATGCGGTCATTGCTGATACCGGCATCGTTGTAGAGTTTGATCAGGCTGCGGGCTTTAGCGATGCTGCCTTCAGTGTCGTAAGAGAGACGCGCATCGACTTCAGTCGAGATACGGCCTGGGATCAGTTTCAGGATTTCCAGACCAATGTTTACGGCCAGCTTGTCAGAAACCAGCTGCAGCTGCTCTTCTTTGTTGCTGCTCTGCTCACGCGCCCAGCCGATCGCTTCATCGATCAGTTTACGGTATTCAGGGATTTGTGCGGCGTTGAGAATCAGAGAAGGGTTGGTGGTGGCGTCCTGCGGCTGATACAGCTTCATGGCTGCAATATCACCGGTGTCGGCGACTACGGTAGTAAGCTGACGCAGGGAGGTAAGTTTGTCCGTCATGTTCTTTTCTCTTAGTTAACTGTCAGTGTGAAAAAAGGCTGTTGGGATAATATCACGCGGCAACGGTGGCGCAAGGTCAGGGAATGCCGTTTACGATAGCGGGAACAAATAGGTGTGATTCGTCATTCTTTCCGGCTTTTTTGGTACACTGCGAAGCCTGATAAGCCGCCAATACCCTGTTAAACCAGGCATTAACCGAGGAAGCAACTATGTTGATGGTGATCTCTCCCGCCAAAACGCTGGATTATGAAAGTCCGCTGGCGACAACGCGTTTCACCCAGCCTGCGCTGTTAGAAAAGTCACAACAGCTGATTGAGATTGCGCGCGATCTGTCACCTGCCAGCATCGCCTCGTTAATGGGCATCAGCGACAAACTGGCGCACCTCAATGCCGATCGGTTTAACAGCTGGCACCCCGACTTTTCACCGCAGAATGCCCGTCAGGCCATCCTGGCGTTTAAAGGTGATGTCTACACCGGTCTGCAGGCCGAAACCTTCAGCGATCAGGATTTCGACTTTGCACAGCAGCACCTGCGCATGTTGTCAGGTCTGTATGGCGTACTGCGTCCGCTCGATCTCATGCAGCCTTACCGGCTGGAGATGGGCATTCGCCTGGCAAATCCGGCGGGTAAAGATCTCTACACCTTCTGGGGCGATCTCATCACGGATACGCTGAATGCCGCACTGGCGGAACAGGGTGATGAGGTGCTGATCAATCTCGCCTCGGACGAATATTTCAGAGCGGTGAAGCCGAAGAAACTGCAGGCACAGCTGATTAAGCCCGTGTTCCTCGATGAGAAGAACGGCAGCTATAAAGTGATTAGCTTCTATGCCAAAAAGGCGCGTGGATTGATGAGTCGCTATGTGATTCAGCAGCGCCTGACAAAGCCGGAACAGCTTAAGGCGTTTGATGTGGATGGCTATCGTTTTGATGGGGCCAGCAGTAGCGAGAGCGAGCTGGTCTTTAAGCGCGCGGAGCAGTAACGCCCCCGCACGCTGTGCTTTTCACATCACAGACAGGCTTCCCGCAACCGGGAAGCCTTTCACAGCACTACTTCAGCAGGAACGCCCGCAGCGAGGCGAAGTCACCCTTCATCTGATGCGACAGCAGCGGCAGATCGGCGCGCTCCGCTAACTCCGGCGGCAGCGTCAGGGTCTGCTCAAGAATCGCTTCCACGCTTTCACGGAATTTCGCCGGATGCGCCGTGCCGAGGAACAGACCATACTCGCCTTCCTGCAGCTGATCGCGCAGCAGACGCCAGGCGATGGCGGCATGAGGCTCGGAAACGTAGCCAGTCTCTGCCAGTTCACGCATGGCGGCACGCGTGGTCTCATCAGAAACAGCACCACAGGCCAGATCGGTTAAGCGCCAGGTTTTACGGCGGAACAGCTCTTCCACACGTGGCCAGTTGTTCGGCTGGCTGACATCCATCGCGTTCGACAGCGTTGAAACCGTCTGGTTTGGCTGCCATTCGCCGTTGCCGAGGAAGCGCGGCACCGTATCGTTGGCGTTGGTGGCGGCGATAAAGCGTTTGATCGGCAGGCCCAGTGATTTCGCCAGCAGACCCGCCGTCAAATCACCAAAGTTGCCGCTCGGCACAGAGACCACCAGCTGATTGCGTTTTTCCTGTGGCAGCTGTGCGACCGCTTCAAAGTAGTAGCAGATCTGCGCCAGCAGGCGGCTGATGTTGATGGAGTTAGCCGAGTTCAGACCAATCGTCTTTTTCAGTTCTTCATCATCAAACGCCTGTTTCACCAGCGACTGACAGGCATCGAAATCGCCGTCGATCGCGATGGTTTCGATGTTGCCGCCCAGGGTGCAGAAGAGTTTCTCCTGCAGCGGACTGATTTTGCCCTGTGGATAGAGGATCACCACGCGCACGTTCTTCATGCCGTAGAACGCGTGCGCCACGGCCGCACCGGTGTCACCGGAGGTCGCGGTCAGAATGGTGATCTGCTCATCTGAGCCTGAAACATACGACAGCATCTGCGCCATAAAACGGCCGCCGAAATCTTTAAACGCCAGCGTCGGACCGTGGAACAGCTCCAGACAGGCGATATCTTCGCTGACGGCTTTCACCGGGGCCGGGAAGGCAAAAGCGGCTTTAACACGCTCATGCAGCTGCTGGGCCGGAATCTCGTCACCAATGAACGCGGAGAGAATTTTGCTGCTGCGGCTGACAAAATCCATCTCCAGCATCGCGTCGATGTCGGTCAGTTCAAACTCTGGCAGTTCCAGCGGAAAGAACAGACCCTGCTGTGACCCCAGACCCTGTTTCACCGCCTGGGCGAAGCTGACCTGCTCGTTGTGATCCTTCAGATTGTAGAGTTTCATGCGTTATCCCAATTGTCGTGCGCCAGCCGTGTCGAGACGGCAGATATGGACGAAGCCTTCATCATTCTGCAGATAGTGCTGGCTCAGCCAGTCAGCCATCCGCTGTGCCGTTTCCATCTGATTGCAAACGGCGAAAAGTGTCGGACCAGAGCCGGAGATACCGCACGCCAGTGCGCCAATATCTTTAGCGGCCTGCCGCGCCTCAGCGAAGCCTGGCAGCAGCCGGGTCCGGTAAGGTTCGGCAATCACATCCTGCATAAGTTTAGCTGCCAGCTGCGGCTGACGCGTATGACAGGCGTGAATGAAGCCGGCCAGCAAACGGCCATGCTTGATGCAGTCCTCTTTGCGGTACTGCGCCGGTAAAATGGCGCGCGCTTCTGCGGTGGACACTTTAATGCCCGGATAGGCCATCACCCACAGCCAGTCGTCAAAGCCCGGCACCGCCTGGCTGATGATGTCATTCTCCTGCAGCATCAGTTGAATGCCACCGAGGAAGCAGGGGGCGACATTATCATAATGTACGCTGCCGGAGATCCGCCCTTCCAGCTCGCCCATCAGCGTCAGTAACGTGCTGTCGCTGAGCGGCTTACCGCAGAACTCGTTCATCGCCATTAAACCGGCCACCACCGAGCAGGCGCTGGAACCCAGCCCGGAACCGATGGGCATATTCTTCTCCAGGGTCATCGCCACCGGAATCTCTTTGCCCACCGCCTCGCAGAAAAGCTGCCAGCACTGATACACGATATTCTCTTTAGGATCGGCGGGCAGCTTACTGACAAAACGTCCGGCGTTGGTCAGTGAAAACTGCTCTGCCGCTTCCACGGAGACGCAGTCACCCAGCAGGGAGCCATCAACCGGCGATACCGCCGCGCCCAGCACATCGAAGCCGACGCTGACGTTACCTATCGAGGCCGGTGCGTAAATTTTTACCATGATTAAACTCCCAACTTCCATGACAGCGTACGCAGCAGGTCGGCAAAGACACCGGCCGCTGTGACATCATTTCCTGCACCGTATCCGCGCAGCACCAGCGGAATCGGCTGATAGTAGCGGCTGTAAAACGCCAGGGCGTTCTCGCCGTTCTTCACTTTATAGAGCGGATCGTTGCCGTCAACGGCGTCGATCTTCACTTTGCAGATGCCGCCCTCTTCAATCACGCCAACGTAGCGCAGGACTTTGCCCTCATTCTGCGCCTGTGCAACGCGGTCGGCAAAGGCGTTATCCAGCTCGGGCAGACGCTGCATAAACTGCTCAACATCCTGGATTTCGGTCAGGCTGGCAGGCAGCAGCGGCTCGATCTCAATGTCGCTCAGCTCCAGCTGATGGCCCGCTTCACGCGCCAGGATCAGCAGCTTACGCGCCACATCGGTGCCAGCGAGATCGTCACGCGGATCGGGTTCGGTGAAGCCCATCTCACGCGCCATATTCGTGGCCTGCGACAGCGAAACCCCTTCATCCAGCTTGCCAAAGATGAACGACAGCGAGCCAGAAAGGATACCGGAGAAACGCAGCAGTTCATCACCCGCGTTCATCAGGTTCTGCAGGTTTTCGATGACCGGCAGTCCGGCCCCGACGTTGGTATCATAAAGGAATTTACGCCGTGATTTGGCGGCAGCGGCGCGCATCTGCTGATAGTAATTCCAGGAAGAGGTGTTGGCCTTTTTGTTCGGCGTCACCACGTGGAAGCCTTCGCTGAGGAAATCCGCATACTGATCGGCGACCGCCTGGCTGGAAGTACAATCCACAATCACCGGATTGAGCAGATGATACTCTTTCACCAGACGGGTCAGACGGCCCAGATTAAACGGCTCTTTGGCTTCGTCTAATGCCGACTGCCAGTTGCTTAAATCGATGCCGTGGACGTGGGTTAACAGTGCATGCGAATTAGCGATGCCGCAGACCCGCAGGTCGATATGCTTTTTCTTCAGCCACGCCTGCTGACGATGCAACTGATCCAGCAGCGCACCACCGACCCCGCCGACGCCGACGACAAACACTTCGATCACCTGATCGGTGGCGAACAGCATCTGATGCACCACGCGCACGCCGGTGATCACTTCGTCATTGTTCACCACGACCGAGATAGAGCGCTCGGAGGAGCCCTGTGCAATCGCCACGATATTGATATTGGCACGCGCCAGCGCTGAAAAGAATTTCGCTGAGATGCCGCGCAGGGTGCGCATGCCATCGCCCACTACCGAGATTACCGCCAGGTTTTCAATGATATCCAGCGGATCCAGCAGGCCATCTTTCAGCTCCAGATAGAACTCTTCTTCCAGCACATGACGCGCCCGCGCCAGCTCGCTCTGCGGCACGCAGAAACTGATGCTGTATTCGGAAGAGGATTGGGTGATCAGCACGACCGAGATGCCGGTGCGCGACATCGCCGCAAAGACTCTGGCCGCCATCCCGACCATCCCTTTCATGCCGGGACCGGAAACGTTGACCATCGCCATGTTATTCAGGTTGGTGATGCCTTTTACCGGGCTCTCATCCTGCTCGCCTTCGGCACCAATCAGGGTGCCGGGTGCCTGCGGATTAGCGGTATTTTTGATCAGGCAAGGGATCTGGAACTGGGCGATAGGCGCGATGGTGCGGGGATGCAGTACTTTGGCACCGAAATAGGAGAGCTCCATCGCCTCCTGATAGGACATCGACTTCAGCAGACGCGCATCCGGCACCTGACGCGGATCGCAGGTGTAGACGCCATCCACATCGGTCCAGATTTCACAGCAGTCGGCGCGCAGACAGGCGGCCAGCACGGCGGCTGAATAGTCTGAACCGTTGCGGCCCAGTACCACCAGCTCGCCACGCTCGTTACCGGCCGTGAAGCCCGCCATCAGGATCATGTTCTGCGGCGGGATCTGGCTCGCTTCGATGCGGCGGGTTGATTCAGCGATATCGACAGTAGATTCGAGGTAGTGGCCAATCGCCAGCAGCTTCTCCACCGGATCGATCACGCTGACCTCATGGCCGCGCGCCTGCAGCAGCGCTTCCATGATCGCAATCGAGAGCTTCTCACCGCGACAGATAATCGCCGCGTTAACGCTGTCCGGGCACTGTCCCAGCAGGCTGATGCCGTGCAGCACCTGCTTCAGCTGTGCAAACTCCAGGTCAACGCGGGTTTTCAGTCGATCAAATTCAAAGCCCGGCTGTGCGTCAGCCAGTCCCTGCAGCAGCGCGCTGAAGATGCGTTCGGCGTCGCTGATATTCGGCAGAGCATCCTGACCACTGATGGTTTTTTCAATCATCGCCACCAGATGGTTAGTGATCTTTGCTGGCGCAGAGAGCACGGTTGCAACCTGTCCTTGTTGCGCATTACTTTCCAGAATGTCAGCGACGCGAAGAAAACGCTCCGCATTCGCTACCGAGGTCCCGCCGAATTTCAGCACTCGCATGATATAAACTCTCCTGAATTTAAGCCGAAAAAAAAGCCCGCACTGGTTAGGTGCGGGCTTTTTTTCTGTTTTTCCTGTATGCGTCAGCCCGCACCGTTACCTGGGGTAATGGTGGTGGTAATAATTGTGGTGTTCAGGCTGATTTTACGCATTTAGATTTATTTTCTGTCTGTTTTTGTCTGTCCGTCTTGCTTCCAGAAGTAAAGCAAAGCGCACGTTAAGTCAACCCGATTTGTCCGGCGGACAGATTTCAACCACTGCGCACAGCCACCGGTGAAACCGTGAAACGGTGTTCGATCGTTTGCGATGCAGAAATTCCCTGCGATCTGTTGCTATAAAATCAGCTTTTTGCCGAGGATTTATCTGTGAGTTTTTTTTCAATATCGTGCAGCAGACGATGCAGCATCGCACTGTCGCGCTGTTCCAGCAGACCCACCCGCTGATCGATCCAGTCTGACAGCTTCTCATCATCACTGACGTCGAGTTGCGCCAGCAGCTGATGGAATCGCTGACGCAGTGCCTGCAACTGCTGCCCGTCGGCGGCGGACGCTGTTGGCGCTTCCACCTGATTCAGCTTCGACAGCTGATAGCAGTAAACCATGACCGCCTGACCGAGATTCAGTGACGGATAGTCATTCGCCATCGGGATGCCGGTCAGCAGGTCGACCTGCTCCAGCTCTTCATTGGTCAGCCCGCTATCTTCGCGGCCAAACACCAGCGCCATACTGTTGACCCACTGGCGCTTCTCCAGCAGTTGCGTTTCAACCTGCTCCGGTGTGGCGTAGTAGCGAAACTTTGCCCGGCTGCGCGCGGTCGTCGCCACCGAAAAATCGATATCCGCTAACGCATCAGCCAGGGTTGCAAAGGTCTGAACGTTATCGAGGATCTCACCAGCGCCATGCGCCACCCGACGCGCAGCAGGATCCTGCCAGGCGTCGCTGGCAACGATACGCAGCTGGCTGAATCCCATGGTTTTCATGGCACGCGCCGCAGCGCCGATATTTTCTGGCCGCGCAGGCGAGACGAGAATCAGGGGAAAAAGCATATTTAATCCATTGGTTCATTTACATAACGCCATATTAACATGGCTGTTAATAATTCAGCCGCCACAAGGTAATAAGAAAATCGCGTGTTAACGATGTTAAACCGGTTAAAAGTCGTGGCCCGAAACTTTTTATCGCCGAAACCAGCCTTATTAAAGAAAACGCTATTAAGTCATTCAACTTCAATGAGATAGAATGTGATTTCCAGCGGGTTTTATTTTGGCCCGACTGAGTAAAAAATGTAACGAAAATGATGCTTTTTGTGAGCTAACCAGGCAATCTGCGAGAAGTTTTTCACAAAAGTGTTAACGTGCTACAATTGCATTTGATATAAGTCAACGAAGCGTTGTTTTTATGCTTATCGGTTGTAGTTGGTGCTGTTAGGTTGCTGTTAATACAGTTAGGATATGCGCCATTATCATTAACGCCCGGGGCATGCAATTTTCATCCTGACTGGCTGAGCTAATACTGTTGTTGACGTTGATAGATGGCTTATCAAAATATGATTTCGTACAACGGTTCAGCGCGGCCCGCCGCTCTCGATGATGGAGAACGCCATACCGCTGTACGCCCTGTTTTCAATTTGTTGACAAATTTTAGGTAGCTAAACATGCAGACCCCGCACATTCTTATCGTTGAAGACGAACTGGTCACGCGTAATACCCTCAAAAGTATTTTTGAGGCGGAAGGTTATGTGGTGTATGAAGCGACTGATGGTGCTGAAATGCATCAGGTGCTGACCGACAATGACGTTAACCTGGTCATCATGGACATCAACCTGCCCGGTAAAAACGGCCTGTTGCTGGCCCGTGAACTGCGTGAGCAGGCCAATGTTGCTCTGATGTTCCTGACCGGCCGTGACAACGAAGTCGATAAAATTCTTGGTCTGGAAATTGGCGCCGACGACTACATCACCAAACCGTTTAATCCGCGTGAGCTGACGATTCGTGCCCGTAACCTGCTGTCGCGCACCATGAATCTGGCGATGCCAGGTGAAGAGCGCCGTCAGGTAGAAAGCTACAAATTCAATGGCTGGGAGCTGGATATCAACAGCCGCTCACTGATCAATCCAAACGGCGAGCATTACAAACTGCCTCGCAGTGAGTTCCGCGCCATGCTGCACTTCTGCGAAAATCCGGGCAAAATTCAGACCCGTGCCGATCTGCTGAAGAAAATGACCGGCCGCGATCTTAAGCCACACGATCGTACCGTCGATGTCACCATCCGTCGTATCCGTAAGCATTTCGAATCCACGCCGGACACGCCAGAGATCATCGCCACCATTCATGGTGAAGGTTATCGCTTCTGCGGCGACCTGCACGACTAAGCCGTGCCCGATGCAGCAAATAAAAAAACGCCCCTGCGGGCGTTTTTTTTTGTGCTCAGTATGACGACAGCATTAGTGCCACGGCATAATCGGCACGGCGCTGAGCGCATTTTTCGGAGAGCCATCGACCACTTTATCGGAGTAGGTCAGGTAAACCAGAGCGTTGCGCTTTTTGTCGAAGAAGCGTACAACCTGCAGCTTCTTGAAGATCAGAGAGGTGCGCTGGCGGAATACCACCTCACCCTCTGCTTTGCCCTGCGCAATTTTATCACTCAGTTCCACCGGCCCCACCTGCTGACAGGAAATCGCGGCATCAGAGGTATCCTCTGCCAGACCCAGTCCGCCTTTAATACCCCCGGTTTTCGCCCGGCTGATATAACAGGTTACATTTTTAACGTCCGGGTCATCGAAAGCTTCAACGACAATTTTATGGTCAGGCCCGAATATCTTGAACACCGTATCAACAGAGCCAATCTGTTCGGCAAAGAGCGGGCTGGAAAAGGTCAGCGTGGTCAGCGCAGCGATCATGAGACGACTTATTGTCATGGAGTTACCATTGCAAATGGAATAGATGAGAATGTAATGTACTGTTAATTGAATCAATGACCAAACCAAAACGGGTTTCAGCCCGTACTGATTTAGCACAACCTTCCCCGAGAAACGTCCCGCGTCTTTTGAGCAATGAGTGCTAATATTCTTCGAATGCTTTAGCTGTACCACCAGAGTATGAGGATGTTTTATGGACCAAGCCGGTATCATTCGCGATTTGCTTGTCTGGCTGGAGAGCCATCTGGATCAACCCCTTTCACTGGACAACGTTGCCCAGAAAGCCGGTTACTCTAAATGGCATTTACAGAGGATGTTCAAAGACGTGACCGGACACGCAATCGGCGCCTATATCCGTGCCCGTCGTCTGTCTAAGGCCGCCGTGGCGCTGCGCCTGACCAGCCGCCCGATTCTGGACATCGCACTTCAGTATCGTTTTGATTCACAACAGACTTTTACTCGCGCATTCAAGAAACAGTTTGCTCAGACACCGGCCTGGTATCGTCGCTCTTCCGACTGGAACTCCTTCGGTATTCGTCCCCCGATTCGTCTGGATAATGAGACACAGCCGGAACCGGCTTATGTCACCCTGCCGGAAACGGTACTGGTGGGACAGACCCAGAGCTACACCTGTATTCTGGAGCAGATTTCCAGCTACCGCGACGAAATGCGTCTGCACTTCTGGAAGCAGTTCCTGCTGGAAACGGACACGGTGCCGCCGGTGCTGTATGGCCTGCATCAGGTGCGAGCCAGCCAGGAAAAAGAGGATGAGCAGGAGATTCTCTACACCACGGCAGTACCGGCTGACAGCGCGGTCAATCTGCATTCCGGCCAGAACGTTATTCTGGAAGCGGGCGATTACGTGCAGTTCACCTATACCGGTCCGCGCGTCGATCTGCAGGAATTTATCCTGCTGCTCTACGGCACCTGCATGCCAACGCTGGGACTGACCCGCCGTGAGGGACAGGATATCGAACGCTTTTATACCCATGGTGGTAAAAAACGCAGTGAGCCGCCGACTGAGATCCGTTGCGAATATCTGATTCCGATTCGCCGTCAGCAGGCCGAAGCCAGCTAAGTGTCAGACTGCCGTCATCGCGACGGCAGTCTGAGTGCAATCAGCGTTGCAGCTCGTCGAGCGAGGGCGCATCCAGATGGGAAATATCTCCCGCCATCTCCACAATCCAGCCTTTTGCCAGCCAGGCACTCTCCTGATAATCCACCCGTGAGAGTGAGCAGTTGCGCAGACGCAGGCGACGTTCCGCATAGGCGGGCAGACCCAGAATCGTGCTGACCAGCGACCCCAGCGCCATGCCGTGACTGACCAGCAGCGGACGACTTCCGGCAGGCAGATCGAGACAGGCATTCAGCGCGGCGTGCATGCGCGTTGCCATCTCCGTCATCGACTCCCCTTCAGGAATGCGGCCGCCTTCGGTGCCGTTGACCAGCGTGGCGCGCCACGCCTCTTCTTCCGCCGTTAAGCCATCCAGCGGACGCTTCTCAAGCACACCCATATTCAGCTCACGCAACCGCGCATCCAGCGTGACTGAGCAACCGCAGGCATCCGCGATAATCTCGGCGGTGCGACGCGTGCGCCCCAGATCGCTGGCAATAATATGCGTGATGCCCAGATGTTTCACGCGCTCACCCACCTGCCAGGCTTGTTGCTCACCTTTTTCCGTCAGCGGACTGTCGGACTGACCCTGAATGCGGCGTTCCGCATTCCATACCGTTTCACCGTGACGAACAAGATAGACCTGTAACATGTTAGTTTCCGTTATACTGCGACAAAAATCGCTTTAGGCACTGTCCCATCAGGCGTCCTTGTTGCAGGCAGTCCGGACACAGATAGCGCGATGGGCCAGGCTCTTAATCACCTGAGGGTTCAATCAATTATGTACCATGTTGTCGCAGCCACAACCAACCCAGCGAAGATTAACGCGATTGCTCAGGCTTTCAGCGACGTTTTCGGCGAGGGATCCTGCCATATTGAAGGGGTCGGGGTCGATAGCGGCGTTGCAGCACAACCGTTAACCCATCTCGAAACGCGAACTGGCGCACGTCAGCGCGTGATGAATGCCCGGCAGGTCCGGCCTGAAGCGGCGTTTTGGGTGGCCATTGAGGCGGGCATCGAAGATGACAGCGCATTTGCCTGGATGGTGGTGGAAAATCAGAAGCAGCGCGGCGAATCGCGTTCGGCCAGTTTTACCCTGCCGCCGGTGGTGCTGGCGGGTCTGCGCGAGGGCCGCGAACTCGGCGATGAGATGGCGCGGTTAACCGGCATCGACAATATCAAACACAAGGGTGGCGCAATCGGGGCGTTCACCAACGGCCTGCTCACCCGCTCCAGTGTCTATCATCAGGCACTGATTCTGGCGCTCTGCCCGTTCGTCCATCCGCTCTATCAGCAGTAATCAGGCGCGTCCCAGACGCGCTTCCAGCCACCGTTTCAGCTCCGGCGGCGCCTCTTTCAGGCTGTTAGAGCCACGGGTAATCGTCGCAATGCCCACGCCGAGCTCATTTTTAAGCTCACGCTGGCTCATCTCGCCGTTCATTAACTCTTCGATAATTCGCAGACGGGTGCCAAACGCTTCCCGCTCATCGGGCGTCATCATCAGTTGCATCAGGGGCAGCGCATGGCCATCAGCAAAGGCCTGCTGCATCAGCACGACAAAGCGCTGCCAGCTATCTTCTGCCAGATGCGCATCGGTAGAGGGGGAATCAGAATGGGTCATGAAGAGGCTTCCGTACTCACTAAAGAGTACGGAAGCTTAGCACAGCTAGTAACGGCGATTCCACTCAGCATCTGACAGGATCTTGTCAGGCTTGCCCATGAAGTGGCGATAGTAGGCGTCATACGCCAGCACACTCTTCACGTAACCGCGCGTTTCAGAGAACGGAATGGTCTCAATAAACGCCACGGCGTCGAGATTGCCCGCACTGGTTTTCAGCCAGCTACGCACCCGGCCAGGACCGGCGTTGTAGGCCGCAGAGGCGAAAATCCGGTTCTGGTTGAACTGCTGATAGACATACTCCAGATACTGCGTACCGATCTGGATATTGGTCTCCGGATCAAGCAGCTGGCTGGTATTGCTGTAGCCAGGAATGTTGTACATCTTCACGGTATGCGCCGCCGTGGCAGGCATAATCTGCATCAGACCGCTGGCACCGACCGGGGAACGCGCTTTCGGGTTCCAGGCGCTCTCCTGACGCGAAATCGCCATCGCATAGCTTGGCGGGATCTGCTTCACCTCGGTATTGCGTTCATAAACGCTCCGCCACGCCAGCGGGAAACGCTCTTTCAGGCTGTCCCACATTTTAGCGGTGATCGTCGCCTGCACGCTGAGATCCCACCAGTCCTGCTCATTGGCGTAACGCGCCAGCATCTGCTGCTGCGTGTGCGTCCGGCTGCCGATCAGATTGCTCCACTCGCTGCGGGCCAGGTTATCCAGTCCCCAGTACATCAGCTCGCGAACGCGGGCCAGTTCCGGTCCCTGGATAGTCGCGCTGTCAGGCTTCGGCGCTTCATCAATCTGCAACGGGTAGTCAACGCCCAGTCGCTGGGCCGCCACCATCGGATAGAAACCGCGCTCCTTCATCAGCTTGCGCAGGATCTCTTCGGCTTCCTCTTTGCGGTCTTTTTCAAACAGCAGATCGGCCTGCCAGTACTGCCACTCATCTTTCTCTTTGGCTTCCAGCGGCAGACGGGCGATCCAGGTGTTCAGGCCGCGTCGGTCATGCTGAGAGAGCGCCAGTCGCACCCGGCGTTCCACCAGCGCGGTAGATTCACTGTTCATCACCACCGCATCGCGCCAGCGCGACTGCTCAGAGGTGAGATCGCTGCCCATCATCCGCCAGACCACAATCTCCTTCAGCGCCTGCTCATCTTCCGGCCCCATCTTCTGCGCCCGGACCAGAATCGGAATCAGGCTGCGGGCATTTTCCATGTCCTGCCGTGCCACACGCGTAAAGGCGTAAATCGTGGCCTGACGGGTGAAGTCGGTTGGCCCGACGGCGCTGGCAAAGGAGCTGACCGTTAACGGGTCCTGCTGCAGGGTCTGTATCGCGTCAGACATGGTCTGATAATCGGCAGGCAGCGTTTTCGCCAGATAGCTCACCAGACTGTCATTGCCGGCTTTCATCGCCAGCCGGATACGTTCCAGGATAGTAATGGGCGATATCTGACCGGAAGCCTGCCAGACCGAGAAGAGCTTATCGCAGTCCGCGGGCAATGCCGTGCCGCGCAGCCAGATCTGTTTCGCGCCATCAAACGCGGCCTGCTGCTGCCCGGTGGCCCATTTGGCGTAATACCAGTTACAGCGCGCCTGCACCGGTTTGGGTTCGGTCGGGCTGAAGTTCAGCACGCCCTGCCAGTCCTGCCGGTAAGCCAGCACATTGATAAAGCGGGTACTGAGCGATCGCGCCGGTGGCAACGTCGGATACTGGCGAATAAAGTTCTGCACCGCCAGGGTGGTCTCCTGATCGAGATCCTGAGCCAGCAGGCGATACTGCAGATAAGGATAGAGCGGATAGTCCTGTAGCGTGGGCAACAGCTGATCCACGGTAGCCATCTGGTTACTGTCCCAGGCCTGTTTAATTTGTTGATAACGTTGCCGTTGTTGATCAAGCGAATCGGCCCATGCGCTGCTGGCCGAACCGACCAGGCAGATCCCTATCATCCAGTTACGCCACTTCACCACGTAAATCTCCTCTGTTGCTGGGGCCGGCGAGTTGCCAGACAGTCTTCATGCTAACCGGGCCACCGGACTCTTGCCATGTTCTTCACAAAATTTACGCACACAGACATTAAACGCACCGTCATTGCTCAGCGTGCGCGCCGTGATTGTGCAAATTATCATCAGAAAATCTTATCACTGAACGTATTAAACAGTTGAATCATCGCGTTAAAAAAGTGGCACAGCCTTTGCTCTGTTGAATTCCATCTTGTATACCAGCTGGAATTCTTCTTATGACTTCAACCCTCGGCCTGACGCTTCCCGCCTGGCAGCAGCGCTATCAGCAGGCGCCGCAACAGATTAGTTCGCTGCTGAGCGCCCACCTGGCGGCTCTCGATACGCACGATAATGCCTGGATCTATCTGGCGACCCCGGAACAGTTAGCGGCACAGATTGAACCGCTGCTGGCGGACTATCAGCGCGATCCCGGCTCACTGCCGCTGTTTGGTGTCCCCTTCGCCGTTAAAGACAACATCGATGTGGCGGGCTGGCCGACCAGCGCCGCCTGCCCGGCCTTTACCTATACCGCCAGCGAAGATGCGGTCGCCGTCGCCCGGCTGAAAGCCGCTGGTGCCGTCGTCATTGGCAAAACCAACCTCGATCAGTTCGCGACCGGTCTGGTGGGCACCCGCTCGCCGTTTGGCGCGGTCAGTAACACCTTTGACGCTGATTATGTCAGCGGCGGCTCCAGCTCCGGCTCGGCATCAGTGCTGGCGCGCGGGCTGGTCGCCTTTTCACTCGGCACCGATACCGCCGGTTCGGGCCGCGTGCCGGCGGGCTTCAACAATATTGTCGGACTGAAGCCAACCAAGGGCTGGTTCTCTGCACGCGGCGTGGTGCCGGCCTGCCGCCTCAACGACACCATTTCGGTGTTTGCCCTGACGGCAGAAGATGCGTTCAGCGTCGCCAGCGTCATCGGTGGCTACGATGCCGGTGACGCCTATTCGCGCATCAATCCGCGCACCGCCCCGGCTAGCCTGCCGGTTCATCCCCATTTTGCTGTCCCGGCGAATCCGGAGTTCTTTGATGATGCCGCCGCCGAAGCGGCCTGGGATCAGGCACTGGAAGCGCTGCAGGCGGGCGGCGCGACGCTGCACCCCATCGACTTCACCCCATTCCGGAAGCTGGCTGAACAGCTCTATTACGGCGCCTGGGTCGCCGAACGCACGGCGGCGGTGGGCGCTATGCTCGATCGTCCGGCGGAGATGGACCCGGTCGTGTATGAGATCGTTGCAAGCGGCCTGAAATACAGCGCGGTTGATGCCTGGAAAGCCGAATATCTGCGCGCCGAACTGACGCGCCAGATTCAGGAGACGCTGGCAAAGTTTGATGCGCTGGTGGTGCCAACCTCGCCCACCATCCACACCCTGGAAGAGATGAAGCAGGAGCCGATTCACTTCAACTCGCAGTTCGGCACCTACACCAACTTCACAAATCTCGCCGACCTCTCTGCCCTGGCGCTGCCCGCGCCGTTCCGCAACGACGATCTTCCGGCAGGCATCACGCTGATTGCACCGGCCTGGCACGATCGGGCGCTGGCGGAGTTTGGCATTCGCTGGCAGCAGCAGCTCGCTCTGCCGCTGGGCGCGACCGGTCAGCCCTGCCCGGCCCGTCGCGCCACGCTGCCTGCCTCACCTGACCACGTCCGGCTGGCGGTGGTCGGTGCGCATCTCACCGGGATGCCGCTTAATTTCCAGCTCACCGAACGCAATGCCGTCTGGGTTGAAGAGACAAAGACCGCACCACACTACCGCCTCTTCGCCCTGCTGGAGGGCGCGATCAAAAAGCCCGGCCTGATGCGTGATGACCAGGGAGCGGCGATCACCGTGGAGCTGTGGGATATCCCGCTGGCGCGCTTTGGCGAGTTTGTAGCGGAGATCCCTGCACCGCTGGGCATTGGCAGCCTGACACTGGCCGATGGCCGGGTGGTTAAAGGCTTTATCTGCGAAGGCTCAGCGCTGAAGACCGCGCTGGAAATCACTGAAACGGGCGGCTGGCGCAACTGGCTGGCATCACAGGGGAGTCACTGATCATGTTTACCACCGTACTGATTGCCAACCGCGGCGAAATTGCCTGTCGCGCCATCCGCACCCTGAAGCGCCTCGGCGTGAAAAGCGTCGCGGTCTATTCCGACGCTGACCGCAACGCGCAGCACGTTAAGCAGGCGGATATCGCTATCGCGCTGGGCGGCGAGAAAGCCAGCGACAGCTATCTCCGCATCGACAAAATCCTGGCCGCGGCTCAGCAGAGCGGCGCGCAGGCGATCTGGCCCGGCTATGGCTTTCTGTCGGAAAGTCAGCTATTTGCCGAAGCCTGCGACGCGGCGGGCATCGCCTTTATCGGCCCCACCGCGCAGCAGATTGGTGAGTTCGGCCTGAAGCACCGCGCCCGTGAGCTGGCAGCCAGTGCGGGTGTCCCGATGACACCAGGCACACCGCTGCTTGCTTCGCTGGAAGAGGCGCTGCAGGCAGCCGATAAGATTGGCTATCCGGTGATGCTGAAAAGCACGGCGGGCGGCGGTGGCATTGGCCTGACGCGCTGCGCCGACGCCGACGCACTCGCCAGCGCCTGGGAGAGCGTGCGCCGTCTTGGCGAGCAGTTCTTCAGTGATGCAGGCGTGTTTCTGGAGCGCTGTATCGATCGCGCCCGCCACGTTGAGGTGCAGATTTTTGGTGACGGTAAAGGCACCGTGGTGGCGCTGGGCGAGCGTGACTGCTCACTGCAGCGCCGCAATCAGAAGGTGGTGGAAGAGACGCCTGCGCCCGGCCTGTCGCAGGCCACGCGTGATGCCCTGCTCGCCTCGGCAGTGCGGCTCGGCGAGCGGGTGAACTACCGCAGCGCAGGCACCGTGGAGTATATCTACGACGTCAGCCAGCAGGCCTTTTACTTTCTGGAAGTGAACACCCGCCTGCAGGTGGAGCACCCGGTCACCGAATGCGTCACCGGACTCGATCTGGTGGAGTGCATGTTGCAGGTGGCGGCGGGCGATGCGGTGGACTGGTCACGTCTGCAGCAGGCTCCGCAGGGCGCGGCCATTGAAGTGCGGCTCTACGCGGAAGATCCGCTGAAGAACTTTCAGCCCAGCCCCGGCCTGTTAACCGGCGTCACCTTCCCGGACGGCGTGCGTGTCGACAGCGGAATCGAAACCGGCAGCGAGGTCTCCAGCTTCTACGACCCGATGATCGCCAAGCTGATTGTCCATGCCGACACCCGCGATGCGGCGCTGGAAAAACTTCACCATGCGCTGGATGCGACTCAGCTGCATGGCATCGCCACCAACCTCGACTATCTGCGCCAGATTACCTCCAGCGACGCGTTTCGCAGTGGCAATGTCTGGACGCGCTATCTCGACAGCGTCGTCCCTGCCGCCTCCGTGGTGGAAGTGCTGCAACCCGGCACCTTCAGTTCGGTTCAGGACTATCCGGGCCGCCTCGGCTACTGGGATATCGGCGTACCGCCTTCCGGCCCGATGGATGACTTCGCGTTCCGGCTGGCTAACCGCATCGTGGGTAACCACGAGGCCGCCGCAGGCCTGGAATTTACCCTGCAGGGACCGACGCTGCGTTTCCACTGTGATGCTATTGTGGCGCTGACCGGCGCGGACTGCGGCGCCACGCTTGAGGGCGAACCGGTCAGCTACTGGCAGCCGCTGACGGTGAAGGCGGGACAGACACTGGCACTAGGACGCGCCCGGCAGGGCTGCCGCAGCTATCTGGCGGTGCGCAACGGCTTCGACGTGCCGGAGTATCTGGGCAGCCGCAGCACCTTTTCGCTGGGACAGTTTGGCGGTCACGCCGGTCGTACTCTGCGGGTTGCCGATATGCTGGCGATCTCCCGGCCTGAACGGGCAGCCTGCACTACGCCTGCCCCGGTCAGCGCCCCACAGCCGCTCGATGCGGCGCTGATTCCGCACTACGGCACCGAATGGCGCATTGGCGTGCTCTATGGCCCGCACGGCGCGCCGGACTTCTTCACCCAGGCCGCCATCGACGAATTCTTTGCCAGCGACTGGCAGGTGCACTACAACTCCAACCGCCTCGGCGTGCGGCTGGTCGGCCCGAAACCGACCTGGACCCGCGCCAACGGCGGCGAAGCGGGCCTGCATCCCTCTAACGTTCACGACTGTGAATATGCTATCGGCGCGGTCAATTTCACCGGCGACTTCCCGGTGATTCTGACGCATGACGGCCCGAGCCTCGGCGGCTTTGTCTGTCCGGTGACCATCGCCAAAGCCGAGCTGTGGAAAGTGGGCCAGGTCAAACCTGGCGACACCATCCGCTTCCACCCGATTACGGCAGACGATGCGCTGGCGCGGGAAAAAGCGCAGATGCATCTGATTGAAACCCTGCGGCCGGAACATCCACCGACCTTTGCCGTGCCGTCGCTGGCCGAAACCGCCCACGGCTCCGCCACCATTCTGGCCGCCATTGAGGCTACCGGCAGCACGCCGAAAGTGGTCTATCGCCAGGCGGGCGACAAATATGTGCTGATTGAGTATGGCGACAACGTGCTGGATCTGGCGCTGCGTCTGCGCGTGCACCTGCTGATGAATGCGCTGACGGCGCAGGCGGAGCCAGGTGTGGAGGAGCTGTCGCCGGGTGTGCGCTCACTGCAGGTGCGCTACGACAGCCGCATTATTCAGCAGTCCGCTCTGATGTCGCTGCTGCTGACGCTGGAAGCGACACTGGGCGATGTCAGCACGCTGAAAGTCCCGTCGCGCGTGGTGTGGATGCCGATGGCGTTTGAAGACAGCGCCACCCTGGGCGCGGTCAGCCGCTATCAGGAGACGGTGCGTGCCAGCGCGCCCTGGCTGCCGAACAACGTGGACTTCATCCAGCGTATTAACGGCTTAAGCAGCCGCGATGAGGTGCGCGACACCCTGCTCGACGCCAGCTATCTGGTGCTGGGGCTGGGCGATGTCTACCTCGGCGCGCCCTGCGCCGTCCCGATCGATCCGCGCCATCGCCTGCTGAGTTCCAAATACAGTCCGGCACGTACCTTTACTGCCGAAGGCACCGTCGGCATCGGCGGCATGTACATGTGCATCTACGGCATGGATTCGCCCGGCGGTTATCAGCTGGTGGGCCGCACGCTGCCCATCTGGAACACCTTCCTGAAAAATCCGCAGTTCGCGGCCGATGCGCCGTGGCTGCTGCGCTTCTTCGATCAGGTACGCTTCTACCCGGTGAGTGAAACCGAACTTAACCAGCTGCGCGAAGATTTCCGTGAAGGGCGCGCCAGCCTGCGTATTGAAGAAACACAGTTTGATTTTGCCGCCCACCAGCAGTTCCTCGCCGACCACGCCGCTGAGATTGCCGCGTTCCGCCAGCGCCAGGCCACCGCCTTTGAACAGGAAGTGCAGCTCTGGGCGCAGGAAGAACAGAACGCACCGGCGGCGGATGAGGCGCAGGCCAGCGTCAGTGAAGAGGAGGAAGCCGGGCTGGCGGTGCAGGCGGATCTCAATGGCAACATCTGGAAAGTGCTGGTACAGCCGGGCGACGAGGTCAGCGCCGGACAGACGCTGATTATCGTCGAGGCGATGAAGATGGAGCTGGCGATTGTCGCGCCCCAGGCTGGTCGGGTGACGCGTATCGCCTGTCAGGCGGGCCGGCCGGTCAGCCCTGGCGATAACCTGCTGTGGCTGGAATAAGGAGCGCCGATGACAACCCAACCTCAATCCCCTAAAGCGCGCCCGGAAGCGCTGGCCGAACGGGTCTATCAGGCGCTGAAGGCCGATATCTTCGCCTTTCGCCTGATGCCGGGCGACCGGTTCAGTGAAAGCGAAATTGCCGGACGGATGGCGGTCAGCCGCACGCCGGTGCGCCAGGCGCTGTTCCGGCTGGAGCGCGAAGGCTTTGTCGAAGTGTGGTTCCGCAGCGGCTGGCAGATTAAAAACTTCGATTTCGCCTGGTTCGAATCGCTGTATGACCTGCGCACGGTGCTGGAGTGCGAGGCGGTAAAACGCCTCTGCGCCCTGCCCGCGCCGCAGTGTGCCGCACTGTTAAATGAACTCAACCAGTTCTGGTGCGAGGCGGAGGCGCTCACCGAAGGTCTGGTGGTGTCACAGCATGACGAAGCGTTTCACATGACGCTGGTCGCGGCCGCAGGCAACCCGGAGATGGCGCGCATTCACGCCGAACTCACCGAGAAGATCCGCATTATTCGCCGGCTCGACTTCACCCGCGATGACCGCATCTGTGCGACCTATCAGGAACATGCCGAAATTTTACAGGCGATTTTCCAGCAGCAGACAGGCGAGGCGCAACGCATCCTGACCGATCACATCGCCGTCAGTAAGGCGGAGGTCAGGAAGATCACCCTGCACCGCCTCCAGCAGGCCCGGCTCCAGCTCACCGAATAACATAACAACCACTCAGGGGTTTAAATGATGAAAAGACGTTCGTTGATCAAAGCTTTCGCCCTCTCCGCTACCGTTGTCAGTATGGGGTTTGCCTGGAGTGCGCAGGCGGCTGACACCATCAAGGTGGGGATCATGCATTCGCTCTCCGGCACCATGGCGATTTCTGAAACGCCGCTGAAAGATGTGGCGCTGATGACCATAGATGAAATTAACGCCAAAGGCGGCGTGCTGGGGAAAAAGCTGGAGCCGGTGGTGGTCGATCCTGCCTCTAACTGGCCGCTGTTTGCCGAAAAAGCGCGGCAGCTGCTGACGCAGGATAAAGCGGCGGTGGTGTTTGGCTGCTGGACTTCGGTGTCGCGCAAATCGGTGCTGCCGGTGTTTGAAGAGCTGAACGGCCTGCTGTTCTATCCGGTGCAGTATGAAGGGGAAGAGATGTCACCTAACGTCTTCTACACCGGTGCGGCGCCTAACCAGCAGGCGATTCCGGCCGTGGAATACCTGATGAGCGAAGATGGCGGCAGCGCGAAACGCTTCTTCCTGCTGGGCACCGACTACGTCTATCCGCGCACCACCAACAAAATCCTGCGCGCCTTCCTGCACAGCAAAGGCGTGGCCGACAAAGATATCGAAGAGGTCTACACGCCGTTTGGTTACAGCGACTACCAGACCATCGTTTCCAACATCAAAAAATTCGCGGCTGGTGGTAAAACGGCGGTGGTTTCGACCATCAACGGCGACTCCAACGTGCCGTTCTACAAAGAGCTGGCTAACCAGGGCATCAAAGCCACGGACATTCCGGTGGTCGCCTTCTCCGTAGGCGAAGAGGAGCTGCGCGGTATCGACACCAAACCGCTGGTGGGTCAGTTAGCGGCCTGGAACTATTTCGAGTCGATCGATAATCCGACCAACGCGAAATTCGTCGCCGATTATCGCGCATATGCCAAAGCACACAACCTGCCGAACGCCGCCACCGTCGTCACTAACGACCCGATGGAAGCGACTTATGTCGGCATTCATATGTGGGCGCAGGCGGTAGAAAAAGCGGGCACGACCGATGTGGACAAGGTGCGCGCGGCGATGGCCGGTCAGACCTTTAAAGCGCCGGATGGCTTTACCCTGACCATGGACCAGACCAACCACCATCTGCATAAGCCGGTCATGATTGGCGAAGTGGAAGAGAACGGCCAGTTCAGCGTGGTGTGGCAGACCGATAAGCCGGTGCGTGCGCAGCCGTGGAGCCCGTACATTGCCGGTAATGACAAGAAGCCCGATTACCCGGTGAAGACCGCGCAGTAATCGCGCGTTGCTGATGAGACAGCGTCACCCGCTGTGAAGCGGCAGCACGGCAGTTCATCCCACTGCCGTGCTGACCTCCCCAAACGAGGCTCCCTTTATGAATCTATGTCGCTGCTTTTTCAGCCTGCTCCTGCTGATGCCGCTGTTTGCCAGCGCCGGACCGGCGGCGGACTTTGCTGCCGCCAGCCGCAGCCAGCAGGCCACGCTGCTGCAACAGTGGGCCGCCGCGCCGGACAGTCATCGCCTGCCGCTGCTGGAAGCACTGAATGCCGAAACCGTGGTCATCGACCAGAACAAACAGCCGTTCAGCCAGCAGGGTTCAACGCTGCAGCCGCTGGATATGGTGGCAAAGCCCACGGGTAATCTGAAAAAGCTTTTTATGAACAATCGCCTGCGCGTGCTGGTTAACAACGCGCTGGCTGCCCACCAGCTGGTGAGCAGTGATGCCACCCTGCGTCTGCGCGCGGCGCAGCAGTTGCAAAATGAGGGTGCTGCCGACCAGTTGCCACTGCTGGAACAGCGCCTGGCCGCCGAACAGGACAGCCGCGTTCACGCCGCATTAGCGCTGGCGCTGGCGAATCTGCAACTGGCGGATGGCGAGCCGATGGTGCGCCTGCGGGCGGTGAAGCTGCTGGGCGAGTCCAGCGATCCCAACACCCAGGCCAGTCTGCAACGCCTGACCCAGCCCGCGAATGAGCCGGACGCCACGGTGCGGGCAGCCGCGGCGGAGAGCCTGCAACAGATTCAGAAGCGGCTGATGTGGGGCGATCTGCTGGGACAGGCGTTTAGCGGCCTGTCACTGGGCTCCATCCTGCTGCTGGCCGCGCTGGGCCTGGCGATCACCTATGGCCTGCTGGGGGTGATCAACATGGCGCACGGTGAAATGCTGATGCTCGGCGCGTACGCCACCTGGTGGGTTCAGAGCCTGTTTCAGCAGTTTGCACCGGACTATTTAGCCTGGTATCCACTGCTGGCGCTGCCGGTCGCCTTTATGGTTACTGCCGCCATCGGCATGGCGCTGGAGCGCACCATCATCCGTCATCTCTATGGCCGTCCGCTGGAAACGCTGCTCGCCACCTGGGGGATCAGCCTGATGCTGATCCAGCTGGTGCGGGTGCTGTTCGGGGCGCAAAACCTGGAGGTGGCGAATCCGTCATGGCTCTCGGGTGGCTTACAGCTGCTGCCTAATCTGGTGCTGCCGTGGAACCGCATCGCGGTGATCCTGTTTGTGGTATTTGTGCTGGCGCTTACCTGGCTGCTGCTTAACCGGACCCGCCTTGGCATGAACGTGCGCGCCGTGACGCAGAATCGCGCGATGGCAGAGTGCTGTGGCGTGCCGACCGGCCGCGTCGATATGCTGGCGTTTGGCCTTGGCTCGGGCATTGCCGGGCTGGGCGGTGTCGCGCTGTCGCAGCTCGGTAACGTCGGACCGGAGCTGGGTCAGGGCTACATCATCGACTCGTTCCTGGTGGTGGTGCTGGGTGGCGTCGGCCAGCTGGCGGGTACCGTGGTGGCCGCGTTCAGCCTGGGCATTCTGAACAAAGTGCTGGAGCCGCAGATTGGCGCGGTGCTGGGTAAAATCCTGATTCTGGTGATTATCGTGCTGTTTATTCAGAAACGTCCGCAGGGCCTGTTTGCGGTTAAAGGAAGGGTGACTGACTGATGACGCAACCCATCACACTTCGCGTGGCGCGCACGGCGCCGCGCCTGACGATCAGCATCGGCCTGGCGATCACCCTGGCGTTACTGGTGATGCCGTTTCTGGCGCTGCTGCCCGCCACGCATCCGCTGGCGATCTCCACCTATACCCTGACGCTGGTCGGCAAAATCCTCTGCTATGCGGTGGTCGCGGTAGCGCTCGATCTGGTGTGGGGCTATGCCGGATTGCTGTCGCTGGGTCACGGCCTGTTCTTTGCACTGGGCGGTTACACCATGGGCATGTATCTGATGCGCCAGGCCGCCGGTGAGGGCCTGCCCGCCTTTATGTCCTTTCTCTCCTGGCGTGAGCTGCCCTGGTTCTGGACCGGCACGGAATACTTCGCCTGGGCGCTCTGCCTGAGCATGCTGGTGCCGGGCCTGCTGGCGCTGGTGTTTGGCTTCTTCGCCTTTCGCTCGAAGATCAAAGGCGTCTACTTCTCCATCATGACTCAGGCGCTGACCTACGCCGGGATGCTGCTCTTCTTCCGCAACGAAACCGGTTTTGGCGGCAACAATGGCTTTACCGGCTTTACCACCCTGCTCGGCTTTTCGGTGACGGCGACCGGAACCCGCATCGGGCTGTTTATCGCCACGGTATTACTGCTGTTACTGAGCCTGGTAATCGGCTTCGCCCTGGCGCGCAGCAAATTTGGCCGGGTGCTGACCGCCGTACGGGATGCCGAAAACCGTCTGATGTTCTGTGGTTACGACCCGCGCGGCTTCAAGCTGTTTGTCTGGACGGTCTCCGCCGTGCTGTGTGGCCTGGCCGGGGCGCTCTATGTGCCGCAGGTCGGCATTATCAATCCGGGGGAGATGTCACCCGCCAACTCGATTGAAGCGGCGATCTGGGTCGCGCTGGGTGGCCGCGGCACGCTGATAGGCCCGCTGCTGGGCGCCGCGATTGTTAATGGCGCACGCAGCTTCTTCACCGTCGCCTTCCCTGAATACTGGCTCTTCTTCCTGGGACTGATGTTTATTCTGGTGACGCTGTTTCTGCCGCACGGCGTGATTGGCCTGCTGCGCCGGAGGAAAAAATGAGTGATGCCCTGTTTACCCAACCCCAGCTCGCGGATCGCCACCGGGCGCAGCGCGATCCGGTGCTGCAACTGGAGAAAATCAGCGTGTCGTTTGACGGCTTCCGGGCGCTGACCGATCTTTCGCTGCAGATCGGCGTCGGTGAACTGCGCTGCGTGATCGGCCCCAACGGCGCGGGGAAAACCACGCTGATGGATGTGATCACCGGCAAAACCCGGCCCGACGCCGGCCGGGTGATCTACGACCAGAACAGCGATCTGACCCGTCTCTCACCCGTTGAGATCGCCCGCGCCGGCATTGGCCGTAAGTTCCAGAAGCCCACGGTGTTTGAGGCGTTAACCGTGTTCGAGAATCTGGAGATCGCGCTCAAAGCCGATAAGTCGGTCTGGGCCAGCCTGCGCGCCCGCCTCAGCAGCGAACAGCACGATCGGATTGATGAGGTGCTGAAACTGCTGCGGCTGGGCGGCGAACGCCAGCGACGCGCGGGCCTGTTGTCGCACGGCCAGAAGCAGTTTCTGGAGATCGGCATGCTGCTGGTGCAGGAGCCGCATCTGCTGCTGCTGGATGAACCGGCCGCAGGCATGACCGACGCTGAGACGGACTACACCGCCGAGCTGTTCCGCAGCCTGGCGGGCAAACATTCACTGATGGTGGTGGAGCATGACATGGGCTTTGTCGAGACCATCGCCGATCATGTCACCGTGCTGCATCAGGGACAGGTTCTGGCCGAGGGTTCGCTGCGCGAGGTTCAGGCTAATGAGCAGGTTATCGACGTTTATCTGGGGCGCTGAAATGTTACAGGTTACTGAACTGAATCAATATTATGGCGGCAGTCACATTCTGCGCGGCCTGTCATTTGAGGTGAAGATTGGCGAAATCACCTGTCTGCTGGGGCGCAATGGCGTGGGGAAAACTACGTTGCTGAAGTGCCTGATGGGGCTGATTCCGGCGAAGTCAGGCGAGATTCAGTGGCAGCAGCAGCGAATGAATGGTCGCAAGCCGCACCAGCGGGTGCAGGCGGGTATCGCCTATGTGCCACAGGGGCGGGAAATCTTTCCGCGTCTGACGGTGGAAGAGAACCTGCTGATGGGGCTGTCACGCTTTCCGGCTGCGCAGGCGCGTGAAGTACCGGAGGAGATTTATCAGCTCTTTCCGGTGCTGCTGGCGATGAAGTCACGCCGGGGCGGCGATCTCTCTGGCGGTCAGCAGCAGCAGCTGGCGATTGGCCGTGCGCTGGCCTGTCGGCCCCTGCTGTTGATCCTTGATGAACCGACCGAAGGGATCCAGCCCTCGGTGATCAAAGAGATCGGCGCAGTGATCCGTCAGCTGGCGCAGCGCGGCGATATGGCGATCCTGCTGGTGGAGCAGTTTTATGACTTCGCAGCGGAGCTGGCGGACAGCTATCTGGTAATGTCGCGCGGTGAGATCGTGCAGCGTGGCCGCGGCGACACCATGGAAGCAGAGGGTGTGCGCGGCCTGGTGGCGATTTAAACCCGGCTCAGAGCAGGCCGGTCTCGACGGAGAAGTGGCGCTGTTCACCGCTCGCCAGGGTGATCAGCGTACCGGCCTGCTGCGCGGCAAGAAAACCCTCTGGCCGACAGGTGGCGGGCAGAATGTAGGCCGCCACCTGCTGATCGTGGTTATGCAGCAGCCAGCGGGTCGCGTGCGGAAACTGCGCGGTAGAGAAGCGCGTCATCAGCACATAGCCCTGCGGCGAATGCAGCTCAAACTGTACCTCATCACCATACTGCGGCAGATCGTCCGCGAAGAAGACGATCTCCGGATCGCAGAGCTGCGGCTGATTGAGCTGCTGTAACGCCTGCGGATCGCGCGCCAGCTGATCCGTGTAATCCCGCCAGGCGGGCGTGGGTCGCAGGTGCGCCGGGATCGAGCGACGCAGCTGGAATGCCTCTTCGGGGATCGACTGCCGGAACCGTCCCTGATCGACCCATGCGCTGTTGAGGTGACACATATACTGCAACGGCATCGGCGCACCGGCGAGATTAGTCACCGTCATCTCTATCGTCAGACGGGGCCGATCGGCCTGAAGGCGGACGGCAGGGGCCGCAAGATAGTGATGGCCGAAGCCTTTAACATATTCACACTCCCCTTCCAGCGACAGCGTCTGATCCTCCAGCACCAGCCAGGCGCTATCCATGCGGGCGCAGGCCATTTCACCGTGCAGCGGATGATCGTCCTCTGGCGCCGGACAGCCGTTAGCCAGCAGACCCGAATGAAATGCAAAGCAGCCATAGGTGTCGATGATCGAATGTGCGGGCAGCGGCTGTTTAAAACTGTGGCCCATGGTCAGGTTATGATCGTCAAACTGCACGTCCCAGATCATCTGTCCGAGAAACGGCAGCACGGTCACGCTGCCGCGCCGGTTGTGAATCCGCACCGCCTCAATGCCCGCCGGATAGCGAAACAGCTCAACCCGGAAGTCCTCGCTCTCTAACAGCACCCAGGGCGTGGCGTGAAACAGGTCACGCGCTAAGGGTAAACGGGTTTTCATGGTAACTCCCCCACCAGACGACCGGCGGCAACCGGCTGTTTTTTATGGCGCAGTTCGCCATAGAAGTAGAATCCGACCCAGGCGAAACAGAGCAGCGAAACGCCAAACGCCAGCTGCATTGAGCCCAGAGTGTCAGACACCAGCCCCTGCAGCGCCGGGACAAAGGCCGCGCCGACAATCGCCATCACGATAAACGCGCCTGCCACTTCGGTGTATTTATTCTCGACCGTCGCCAGCGTACCGGCGTAGATCGTTGCCCAGCAGGGGCCAAACAGCACGCTGACAAACACGGCGGCGTAGACGGCGGTAAAGTCCGGCACCAGCATCACATAGGCCAGCGTCAGCACGCCCAGCACCGAATAGGCGATCAGCACTTTCTCGGCACGGAAGCGGGTCATCAGGAAGTTCGCCACGAACTTGCCGATAAAGAAGCAGACAAAGCTGTAGATCATAAAGTCAGAGGCGTGACGCTCATTGGCCGCCCCCAGCGTCAGCGCCAGACGAATGGTAAACGACCAGACCGCCACCTGCATGCCGACATAGAGGAACTGGGTCACAATTCCGCGTTTAAAATGACGATTAGCGGCCAGATAGCGGAAAGTCTCGCCCAGCGATGGCCGGGATTTTTCATTACTCTCAGGTTTGCAGCGCGGATAGCGGGTGAACATAAACAGCAGCATCACCACCACCAGCACCATGACCAGATATTTGTAGGGTTCCAGCGTGTGTTCCAGCATCGTCAGGCGGAAGGCATGCGCCTGCTCTGCCGTCATCGTCGCCATCTGACTTTCCAGGCTGTCGCCGTCCTGGAACACCAGATATTTACCCAGCACGATCCCCATCAGCGCACCAATCGGGTAGAAGGTCTGGCTGACGTTGAGGCGCAGCGTGGCATGGTCGCGATGGCCAATCATCGAACTGTAGGTATTGGCCGCAGTTTCCAGGAAGCTCAGGCCGATGGCGATGGCAAAGATCGCCGCGAGGAACATGGTGTAGGTCGCCATGTGCGAAGCGGGATAGAAAGCGATACAGCCAGCAATGTAGAGCGCCAGGCCAGTCATAATCGCCATCTTGTAACTGGTTTTGCGGATCACCAGCGAGGCGGGGATCGCAATCAGAAAATAGCCGCCATAAAAGGCGCTCTGCACCAGCGCACTGGCAAAGTCGCTCAGGGCGAACACGCTTTTAAACTGGGTGATCAGAATATCGTTGAGACTCGCCGCACAGCCCCAGAGCGGAAAGAGGCACGACAGCAGAATGAACGGGAACAGCGGCGTTTTATTCAGATAGCCATCAGATTGCTGAACAATTTTCTGTTGCATAGCAGAACCTCAGTTACGGTTGAGAAAACGCTGGAAAGCCCCGGCGTCGGGATAAGCACACTGCGTGCCGCGCCCGGTGACGCTGCAGGCGGCATAAGCAGAAGCCTGCGTCATGGCGGCGGCCACATCGCCGGTTTTCACCAGCAGATACGCAAAACAGCCGATAAAGGCATCACCCGCACCGCTGGTATCGACCGCCTGAACCGGCGTCGCAGCCACGCGATGCACCTGGTCGCCGCTCATCCAGACCGATCCCCGGCCGCCCAGCGTGATGATCAGATTTTTAAGGCCGCGCTTCAGCAGCGACTGTCCGGCGAGGATCACCTCTTCATCGGTGCTGACCGGCAGGCCGGTGAGGATCTCCAGCTCGGTTTCGTTGGGCATAAAGAAATCGCATTTGCAGGCGTAGTGAATATCGAGCGTGGGGACAGCCGGTGCCGGATTCAGGATCACGTTGATCTGATGCTGGCGGGCAAAATCGATGGCGTAATAGACCGTCTCCAGCGGGATCTCCAGCTGCAGGATGATCAGTTCACAGGCTTTCAGCGCCTCTGCCGCGTCGTCGATATCGGCGGGTTTCAGCTGCTGGTTGGCGCCTTTGATAATCAGAATGCGGTTCTGCGACTGGTCATCGACAAAAATCGGTGCCACGCCGCTGGAGGTGCCCGGTGCGGTGGTGACAAAGCGCGTGTCCACGCCCTGCTGCTGTAAATTAGCCACGGTGTTGGGGGCAAAGAGATCGTCGCCGACCTTGCTGACCATCATCACCCTGCCACCCATTTTCGCCGCCGCAACCGCCTGGTTAGCGCCTTTACCGCCGCAGCCAATGGCAAAGTCGGGTGCTTCAAGGGTTTCGCCCGCTTTCGGCAGGCTGTTGGTATAGGTAATCAGATCGACCATATTTGAGCCGATGACCGCAATTGTCATGAAAAATCTCCCGGATGTTTTTCACACTTTAAATGTTATTAAAGTAACAATAACCTTTCTTAAAGGTTAAATATGTGACAAAAACCACATCCTGAAGCGGCGAGCACTGGCGGGAAACGGCATGGGCGGGGATTTAAAGTGTTACTATTATAACAAGATAACATCATGGACCGTGGCGGCTGAGAGAAAGGATCGCCTGTAGAGATGGGGCGGGATCACCGCACGGTGGAGGTTTGCGGCCTTTACAGATTGCGGGTAAGATTGACTGCCAGCCTGGCGGATGAGACGCAACTCATTCAAATCTGTGAGGTTTGTCGCGTATTGACGTCGATTCCGGCGTTCTTGCTCCGCACTGCAGGATAGGTAACAGAGAAATGACCATGGAAACCCGGCGCGACGAACGCATTCACAAGCTGACGCAGGCGCTGAAACGCACCGACAAACTGCATCTGAAAGATGCGGCCCAGCTGCTGGGTGTCTCAGAGATGACGGTTCGCCGTGATTTAACCGAGCCAGGTTCCAGCGTGGTCCTGCTGGGTGGCTATATCGTCAGCGACCCGAAAAGTCATGCCGGCCACTATTTTGTCAGCGATCAGCATGGGCAGAATGCCGCCAGAAAGCAGCGCCTGGCGCAGGCGGCGGCCAGCCTGATCACCGAGAACGATACGGTCTTCTTCGATTGCGGCACCACCCTGCCCTATATCGTTGATGCTATCCCTGACACGCTGTCATTCACCGCCATCTGCTGCGCCATGAATACCTTTCTGACCCTGAAAGAGAAACCGGCCTGTAACGTCATCCTCAGCGGCGGTGAGTTTCATGCCGACAATGCGCTGTTTACGCCGATTGGCGTGCATACCATCCTTGACGATCTCTGTCCGACGCTGGCCTTTATCTCGGCGGCGGGCATCGACAAAGATCAGGGGGCGACCTGCTACAACACCAATGAACTGATGATGAAACATCACGCCATGCTGCGCGCCCGAAAGTCGGTGCTGGTGGCGGACAGCAGTAAATATGGCAAAGTGCTGCCCGCCCGTATCGCCGGGCTGCAGCGCTTTGATCTGCTGGTGAGTGACAGCGCGCCCGATCAGGCGTTGCAGACCTGGCTGGCACAGCAGGCGATACCGCTGCGCCTGCCCTGAGGCCTGCCTTTGCCCGAGTGTCTGGCCCTGCCAGCGATTGAGCGCGGAAATCAGACAGTTATCCCACATAGTGTCCGGCATCACGTCCTTCAGGGCATTATTCGCCGCCCCCCGGCTGGGATTAAACGGTGAAAAAGGCTAAACTTCGACATCATTCCAACGACCAACAGACCCAGAGGCTCAACCCAACGTGGCTCAATTCGTCTATAGCATGCATCGCGTCGGCAAAGTGGTTCCGCCGAAGCGACATATCCTGAAAAACATCTCCCTCAGCTTCTTCCCTGGCGCAAAAATCGGCGTACTCGGTCTGAATGGCGCGGGTAAATCTACCCTGCTGCGCATCATGGCCGGCATCGATAAAGATATCGAAGGGGAAGCGCGTCCACAGCCAGGCATCAAGATTGGCTACCTGCCGCAGGAGCCGCAGCTTAACCTTGAACACACCGTGCGTGAGTCGGTTGAAGAAGCGCTGTCAGAAGTGGTTGGCGCACTGAAGCGTCTCGACGAAGTCTATGCGCTTTATGCCGAAGAGGGTGCAGATTTCGACAAGCTGGCCGCTGAGCAGGGCCGTCTGGAAGAAATCATCCAGGCGCATGATGGTCACAACCTGAATACTCAGCTGGAACGTGCTGCCGATGCGCTGCGCCTGCCAGACTGGGACGCAAAAATCGCTACCCTTTCTGGTGGTGAACGTCGCCGCGTTGCCCTGTGCCGTCTGCTGCTGGAAAAACCAGACATGCTGCTGCTGGACGAACCGACGAACCACCTGGACGCCGAATCTGTCGCCTGGCTGGAGCGCTTCCTGCATGACTTCGAAGGCACCGTCGTGGCGATTACGCATGACCGTTACTTCCTGGATAACGTGGCAGGCTGGATTCTGGAACTTGACCGCGGTGAGGGTATTCCGTGGGAAGGCAACTACTCCTCCTGGCTGGAGCAGAAAGATGCGCGTCTGGCGCAGGAAGCCTCTTCTGAAGCCGCTCGTCGTAAGTCGATTGAGAAAGAGCTGGAGTGGGTTCGCAAAGGACCAAAAGGCCAGCAGTCTAAAGGCAAAGCCCGTCTGGCACGCTTTGAAGAGCTGAACAACACGGACTACCAGAAGCGTAACGAAACCAACGAACTGTTCATTCCACCAGGTGCCCGTCTGGGTGACAAAGTGCTGGAAGTCAGCAATCTGCGTAAGTCCTATGGCGACCGTGTATTGATTGACGATCTCTCGTTCTCGGTGCCAAAAGGCGCGATTGTCGGGATTATCGGTCCGAACGGCGCGGGTAAATCGACGCTGTTCCGCATAATGTCAGGTCAGGAACAGCCTGACTCCGGCAGCATCGTGCTGGGTGAGACCGTTAAGCTGGCCTCAGTCGATCAGTTCCGCGACAGCATGGATAATTCCAAAACCGTGTGGGAAGAAGTTTCCGGCGGTCAGGACATCATGCGTATCGGCAACACCGAGATGCCAAGCCGCGCCTATGTTGGCCGCTTTAACTTTAAAGGCGTCGATCAGGGCAAACGCGTGGGCGAACTGTCAGGTGGTGAGCGTGGTCGTCTGCACCTCGCGAAGCTGCTGCAGGTTGGCGGCAACATGCTGCTGCTCGATGAGCCAACCAACGACCTGGACATTGAAACCCTGCGCGCGCTGGAAAACGCCCTGCTGGAGTTCCCGGGCTGTGCGATGGTGATCTCGCATGACCGCTGGTTCCTGGACCGTATCGCGACGCACATTCTGGATTACCAGGATGAAGGCAATATCGAATTCTTCGAAGGTAACTTTACCGAATATGAAGAGTACAAGAAGCGTACCCTCGGCGCCGACGCGCTGGAGCCGAAACGCATCAAGTACAAGCGTATGACGAAGTAATCGTGTCAGAGGAGGCTCAGGCCTCCTCTCACTTCACCTGTTACGTTTTGAGGTCTGAACGCAATGAAGAAAAAAGCTGATCGGCCAGTAGCTAAAAAAGCGGAAGCGATTTATGAAGCGACTAAAGTCGCGAACTTTGCCGCAAGTTCACTGCTTGAAGGGATACGTATCTCGACAGATGCTGAATTTTCGACCCTGGAACAGGTTCGACGCCGCTATAAGCAGTAACAGGAGCCGAACGTGAATCGTTATCTTGTCTGGCGAGATCACTACTGCTATCCCGATTCAGATGTTCTGATGAATCGTTACGATATCCGCGATCAAACCCTGCTCGATCAGGCTGAGCGTGATGTTACCGCGCTGACCATTTACACCATTAAGCTCTCTCATCCCCCGTTTTCTCTCCAGTCTCTGTGCCACATTCATTACTGCCTGTTTAACGAGCTATATAGCTGGGCGGGAAAAGTGCGCGATATCTCAATCAGCAAAGGACAGACCCGATTTTGCCAGCCGACTTTTATTGTGAGTGAAGCGGAGAAATTATTTGCAAAACTGGCCTGCGAAAGATGGCTGAAGCAGGCTGACCATGAATCTTTTTGTCATCAGGTTGCCTGGTATTACTGCGAGTTCAACATTCTCCATCCCTTTCGGGAAGGAAATGGTCGGGCATTACGCATTCTGTTCGAACATATTATTCTTAATGCGGGCTATCAGGTGAGCTGGGAAGGCCTGAGCGCCAGCGACTGGTTAGCGGCAAATATTGCGGGTTACCAGAGTGGCCCGGAAAAAATGGCGGCACTGTTCCTGCGCCACATTGTGCCGCTCAGCGATAAAACTCCCGGAATACCGGTGACTGCAGGGCGAACTCAATAAAGCGCGCCAGCGCAGGCGAATTGAGTTTACGGCCTGGATAAACCAGCCACAGCTCATTCCCCTCGATCTCCCATTCCGGCAGCACCGGCACCAGCCGGGGATCCGCCATCGCCCCATCGGTCAGAAAGTGCGGCAGCAGGGTAATGCCCGCATCGCCCAGCGCAGATTCGCGTGCATAGAGTAAATTGTCGGTCAGATGGCCTGGCGGCAGCAGCCAGCGGTAGAACTCGTCATCGCGCTGCAACACCCATTCATTCCAGGCGCGATGCGCAATACAGCGGTGGGCCGAGAGCTGATGTGGATGAAGCAAGGGTGGATGCTGATTAAGATAGTGCTGTGAAGCGACCAGCAGTCGCGGGCAGTTGCCTATCCGGCGGCCAATCAGCGAGGACTCCTGCGGCTGACCGGTGCGCAGCGCCACATCGAAGCCCTCCTGCACCAGATCGCGCATCTCATCGGAGATCGAGACATCCAGCGTCACATCAGGATAGAGGCGTAAAAACTCCGCGTTACAGCGCGCCAGCAGCGTCGCGCCGATCCCTGCCGGGCTGGTGATGCGCAGACGCCCGCTGGGGTTTTCCCGCAGGCTGGCAATCGCCTGATCGGCGCGTTCACTGGCCTGCATCATCTCCTGACAATGCAGCAGATAGCGCTCCCCGGCAAAGGTCAGGTTAAGCTGGCGGGTGGTGCGGTTCAGCAGACGAATCCCCAGCCGCTGTTCCAGCTGGCTGATGCGCTGACTGACACTCGATTTGGGCAGACCTGCGCGTTCCGCCGCACCGGTAAAGCTGCCGCACTCCGCCACCAGCGCAAACAGCGCCATATCCTGCCACTGACGAAATGCCATTGTTCACCTCAGACGAACACTCTATGAAAGATTGTCCATCTTATCACCAGTAAAATCAGGTTCTACACTTAAGTCACTTACAAAGGAGAACCTTTATGTCTATTCGCGCTATCGCAGTTAATCCGGAAAACCCTGAAAACTTCACCGAAATTTTCCCTGAAACCCCAACGCCAGGTGAGTATGACCTGCGGGTTGAAGTCAAAGCCGCATCGGTCAACCCGGTCGATACCAAGGTTCACAAAGGGGCGAAGAAGAATGGCTTACAGCAGCCACGCATCCTCGGCTGGGATGCCAGCGGCGTCGTGCTGGAAGTGGGCAGCTCAGTCAGCAACTTTAAGCCTGGCGATGAAGTCTTCTATGCGGGTGACCTGACGCGTCCCGGCAGTAACAGCACCGAGCAACTGGTGGATTCACGCATCACCGGTCACAAGCCTGAGAGCCTGGACTGGGCGCAGTCAGCCGCGATCCCGCTGACGGCCCTGACCGCCTGGGAAGGATTGTTTGAGCGACTGAATCTTGAGACGGCAACGGAAGATCAGACCCTGCTGATCGTCGGCGGCGCGGGTGGTGTCGGATCGCTGGCGATCCCACTGGCGAAGCTGCGCAGCAAAGTGAAGATCATTGCGACGGCCTCGCGTGAAGATTCCGCCCAGTGGTGCCGCGATCGCGGAGCCGATCTGGTGATCAACTACAAAGATATGATCGGTGAGCTGGAAAAACAGGGCATTAAGCAGGTCGATTATATCTTCTGCCTGAATGATACCGATGGTCACTGGGAGACGATGGCGAAGCTGATTGCCCCACAAGGCCATATCTGCACCATCGTGGAAAACGAACATCCGCTGTCGATGGATCAGCTGAAGCTGAAGAGTGCTGCCCTGCACTTCGAGCTGATGTATACCCGCAGCATGTTCAACACGCCGGATATGGCGCGTCAGGGCGAGATTCTGGATGCGGTATCGGCGTTGCTGGATGAAGGTAAGCTGCAAACCACACTGAGCGAGACGCTGCACGGTCTGAGCGTTGAGACCTTAACCGCCGCCCATCAGCGCGTGCTGGAAGGCCACATGCGCGGCAAAGTGGTGATGGTCTATTAATGCACTGACCCGGCTGCCATCCGGCAGACCGGGTCACAGCATGCTTTACGGCTGGGCGTTTTTCTCGCCCAGCATCGCTTTGACCAGCTCAATGCAGCGCAGGAAACGCGCGTCATAATCATCTTCCTGCACGTGCAGGAATTCGATGTTGTTTTCACGCAGCATCGTCACCAGCATCGACTGAAACTCCCGTCGATCCACTGAACTGCCCAGGCTGCGCAATCCATCCGCGACCCAGGGCACGTTGTTCTCCAGCAGAATCACCAGATCAAAACGATATTCATCGATCAGGGCCTGCACAAAGGGGTGTTCACGCCCTTCATACTTGAGACAAAACGCCTGCGTAGTCACAAAGTCGGTGTCGATAAACGCCACTTTATTGGCATATTTGACGGCGAAATCGATGTACTGCGCCTGACCCAGCGCGATCTTGTCGTAATCAGAATATTGCAGCGCCATTTCGTCACCGCCCAGGTGGGAGAAGACATAGTCGCGGCCATATTCCCAGGCACTGGTGGTGTTGAAGATGTTGGCGAGTTTATTCACCAGCGTCGATTTACCGCTCGATTCTCCGCCGAGGATCGCCACGGTGCGCACAAAGAACGGTTTCACTTCAGTGGGAATGTAATCCCAGAAGCGGAACGGATCCTGACGAATCTGCGCGCCGCTGATGCTCATAAAGGATCGGCTGGGATCGACCAGCACGGTCTGAATGCCAAGATGCTGCTGATACATCTCCGCATCCGGCGCTTCGCTGGTGTAGATGCAGTCCGGTGCAATGCCGTGCTCACTGAGAAACGCGCTGACGCCTTTACTCCAGACATCCCAGCCATGCGGATAGGGCTCGATCCCCTCTTCATCAAAGGCGTGAATGCGGATATTTTTCTGATATTTAAAGGTCTGCAGCAGCCAGCGCAGGCGATCGCTGACCGTGGGCTGCTGTGACATCGCGCTGTTCTCAAACAGTTCGCGATCGCGCGGCTCGTCATAACCCATGATGATATGCAGCTCATCGACCTGGCTACAGGCGCGCTGAATCAGATAGATATGGCCGGTGTGCAGCGGATAGAATTTACCAAAGACCACGCCCACCGTTTTATCGCGGCGCGGAAACTCCAGTCCCAGAAACCGGTGCAGTGCCTCCAGCTTTTGCGCGCTGGGGCTTTTAATTTTGGCATTGAGCAACTGGCTCAGATAGCCTTTGGTCATGCCGCTGGCATCAGCGACCTGTTGCAGCGTATGGCCCTGCTGGCGGATAGCCGTTTTCAGATAATCAAACGACGACATGTCGTGCCTCCTGCATCAATGCGGTTAAGGTGGGCGCGGCCTGCCCGCGACTCAGGCAGACAGGCCGCAGACGCATTACAGATCGTCCAGAATCGCCAGCGCATCGGCCAGCTTCTTCGCGCTGAAAACCTGCATCCCGGCAATCGGTTTTTTCGGTGCATTTCCTGCCGGTACAATGGCGCGTTTGAAGCCATGCTTCGCGGCTTCAGAGATGCGCTCCTGACCGCTGGGCACCGGACGGATCTCACCGGCCAGCCCCACTTCGCCGAAGATCACCAGATCCTGCGGCAACGGACGATCGCGCAGGCTCGATACCATCGACAGCATCAGCGCCAGATCCGCACTGGTTTCGGTAACTTTAACGCCGCCGACCACGTTGACGAACACATCCTGGTCCGCCATCTGCAATCCGCCGTGACGATGTAAAACGGCCAGCAGAATCGCCAGGCGGTTCTGCTCCAGACCCACCGCCACGCGGCGCGGATTGCCCATCATCGAGTGATCGACCAGCGCCTGAATCTCCACCAGCAGCGGACGCGTCCCCTCCCACAGCACCATAACCGAGCTGCCCGAGGTGACCTCTTCGCCACGCGACAGGAAGATAGCGGATGGGTTGCTGACTTCACGCATGCCCTGCTCGGTCATGGCAAAGACACCCAGCTCATTGACCGCGCCAAAGCGGTTCTTATGACTGCGCAGCGTGCGGAAGCGGGAATCGGCATCGCCATCCAGCAGGACTGAGCAGTCGATACAGTGCTCCAGCACCTTCGGCCCGGCCAGCGATCCATCTTTAGTGACGTGACCGACCATGATGATCGCCACACCGCGCGTTTTGGCGAAGCGCGTCAGGTAAGCGGCGGTTTCACGCACCTGAGCGACGCTGCCCGGCGATGACTGGATCTCCGCCATGTGCATCACCTGGATCGAGTCGATCACCATCAGTTGCGGCTGCTCCTGCTCGGCGATCAGGCAGATCTGCTCAATGCTGGTTTCCGACAGCATATTCACATTTTCGGTGGGTAATCCCAGACGATGGGCACGCATTGCCACCTGTTGCAGGGACTCTTCACCGGTGACGTAAAGGGTTTTCATGCCCTCTGACAACCGGCACATCACCTGCAGCAGCAGCGTGGATTTGCCCGCGCCAGGACTGCCGCCAATCAGAATGGCGCTGCCCGGCACCACCCCGCCGCCCAGTACCCGGTCAAACTCTTTGAAGCTGGTGGAGAAGCGCGGTAACGCCTCCAGGCTGATTTCAGAGAGCTTCTGCACCCGGCTGGTTCCGGCGCTGCCGGCATAGCCACTCAGACGCTCGTTACGCGCAGCGGCGGGCGAGGCGGCAATGCGCACCTCGGTGATGGTGTTCCAGGCGTGGCAGGCGCTGCATTGCCCCTGCCAGCGTGGGTAATCTGCGCCACATTCGTTACAGACAAATGCGCGTTTTGCCGCTTTGGCCAAATCAATACCTCAGTTAACGCTCTTCGTGGATCAGGCTGCCGGTGAGGATGCAGAACACCCCCATTAAATCGGCGTGGCGAATGGTGACCGCGGTCTGCTCATTCACCTTAGGTTTAGCATGGAACGCAATGCCCAGCGCTGAGGCTTTGATCATCAGCAGGTCATTGGCACCATCGCCGATCGCCACCGTCTGTTCCGGCGCGATGTCAAAACGCTGCGCCAGCTTCTTCAGGGTATCGGCTTTGTATTGCGCGTCGACTACCGGACCCAGCACGTTGCCGGTCAGTTTGCCGTCGCGAATTTCAAGTTCATTGGCCACCACCGCCGAAAGATGCAGCCTGTCGCGCAGATAGTCGGCGTAGTAGGTAAAGCCGCCGGACGCGATGGCAATCTGCCAGCCCAGCGCCTGCAGCTTCTGCGTCAGCGTCGTTAAGCCTGGCATTAATGGCAGAGCATCACGCACCTGTTTCAGAATATTGGCGTCCGCGCCCTGCAGCGTGGCGACGCGCTGACGCAGGCTGGCGGTGAAGTCGAGTTCGCCGCGCATCGCGCGTTCCGTCACTTCCGCCACCTGCTCGCCGCAGCCCGCCAGTTTAGCGATCTCGTCGATGCATTCGATCTGAATCGCGGTGGAGTCCATATCCATCACCAGCAGGCCTGGCGTTTTGAGATGCGGGATTTTGCCCAGCGGAGCCACGTCCAGCCCGGCATCGTGCGCCAGTCTGGTGGCAAACGGCGTCAGCGATCCTGCCAGGCGAATCACCTGATACTCATCGACGTTCCAGGCGCTGACGATCACCATCGCCGCACCCAGCTGGTGCTGGTAATCGGTCAGCCGTTGCTTATCCAGCCCGCGGCCATACAGCAGCCAGCCGGTGCGGCCAGCGCGATAATCCAGCGGCATCACTTCATCACCGCTAAGAGAAAGGGGCAAACCCGGCCAGAGGGAGACATCGGCGGGAAGATCGCACCAGGTTAAACGATTTGGCATCAGAGCTCCTGTAGGGACAACAAAACCACGCAAGAGGCTACCTTGTCTGCGCCGCTTCTGGCAACATAATCTCCAGGCTTTCTGTTGTGATATGACCCGGATGATTAATGGCTAAAACCGCACTGAAATTTCGCTTACATCGTACCGTGATCGTTCTTATCTCGATGGCGCTGCTGGTCGTGCTGATGCAGGGCGCATCCTGGTTCAGCCTTGGGCATCAGGCGGCGCGCTCTGAACAGGTCGAGGAGCTGGCGCATACGCTGACCAGCCAGGTGGCGTTTAGTCTTAAGCCGTTGATGGACAACAGTGAAAATAACCGTACTCAGATAGAAGCCATTCTTAATCAGATGACGGCTAACAGCCGTATTCTGGATGCGTCAGTGTATGACGGCGACGGCAGCCTGGTGGCGCACAGCGGTGAAAACATCAATGTGCGCGATCGGCTGGCGCTCGATGGTCAGCGCGCGGGCAGCTATTTCAATCATCAGATTGTGCAGCCGCTGGCCGGAAACGATGGCCCGCTGGGCTTTTTACGCGTAACGCTGGATACCCATGTGCTGGTCACCGACTCGCATCAGGTCGATAACACCACCAATATTCTGCGTCTGATGATGCTGCTGGCGCTGGCGATCGGCATTATTCTCTCCCGTACCCTGCTGCGCCACCGCCGCACCCGCTGGCAGCAGTCGCCGTTCCTGCTCACCGCCAGCACCCCGGTGAAAGAGGATCGGGATGAGGACGACGAGAAGAAAGAGTAGCGCGCCTGCGCTGCGGTAACGATAAAACGAGAAAGGCCCGCTGTGCGGGCCTTTTTTATGGGAAAGTCGCGGATTTGCGAGGCAGCTTCCATCAGCCGATCAGCAGCGCTTCCAGCTCACCCAGCGATTTGACCTGCCAGGTCGGCCTGATGTGTTCCGGCAGCGGCCGGGTGCCATGATCGAGCCAGCAGGTTTTCAGGCCAGCGTTCATGCCGCCCAGAATATCGGACTCTGGCGTATCCCCCACCATCAGCACCCGCTGACGATCCGGATTGCCCATCAGATCCAGCGCGTAATCAAAGATCTCTTTCGCCGGTTTTGGCAAGCCAACCTGCTCAGAGATCACCAGTGCCGAGAAGTAATCGCGGAAACCGGTGCGTTCCAACCGCGTCTGCTGCAGCGCGGTAAAGCCGTTGGTAATGATCCCCATCTTTACCTTGCCATGCAGCTGATTCATCAGGCTGACCGCACCCGGCAGCGGCGTGCAGATCTCGCCCATCGCGCTGAGGAAGCCGCTGTTAAGAATCTCTGGCGCCACGCTGAGCTTTTCGCTCCAGTGGTTGAAGCGCTGAGTCTGCAGCTGTAACGCTGAGATGGTGCCGTTCTGATAATCGACCCACAACGGCTTGTTGATCGCCTGATAATCGCTGTAATCCTGGTCGGTGAACTGCACATCATAACCGGCGAACAGGCGCTGCAAACCGGCATAGGCGTCGAAATGAAAAAGGGTATCGTCCGCATCAAACAGGATGCAGTCCCAGTTATCTGACATTAAAGCTCCTTAACACCACTACGGCGTCAGGGCCATGAGAATGGCATCTTCACGGCCGCTGGCGGTGGGATAATAATTGGGGCGACGACTGACCTGATTGAATCCAAGCTGCTCATAGAGCGCGATGGCGGGCAGGTTCGAGGCCCGCACTTCCAGCCACAGCGTCAGCACGTTGCGTTTGATCAACTCATCGATCAGATGCTGCAACAACTGGCGACCAAATCCCCGGCGCTGAAAGGCAGGATCGACCGCGATGTTAAACAGCGAGGCTTCGTCCAGCACCACCTGAGTAATGGCAAAAGCGACCATTTTGCCGTCAACGTCGAGACGTAAATTGATAAAGCGCTCGCCCTGATTGCTGGCAAACGTCTTTTCACTCCAGGGAAACGCGTGACTACGACACTCAATGGCGAAAGCCTGCGCCAGATCGTCAGGGGTGAGTAAAGAGATGGCTGTCATGGTTACACATCTGTTGCCAGAGCGCGCGTTTGGCGACGCCGCTGCTGATCAGTTCATTTAAAGAGGCGCTGGTTAATGCCACGCCATTGAAAGTCTGGTCGCTCTCCACCCCGAGCAGCCAGCCCGCGCAGTTCAGCGTCTCCGGCAGCATTTGCAGCTGATCCGGCGTCACGGTCATTACCTGAGCGGGTTGCAGATTAAGCGCATGCAGCACGTCGCGCATCAGCGGTTCATGCAGACCGGGAGGCGCGTCAGCGACAATAATTAACTGCGTGTCCGGTGCCAGCGTGACGGCAATTTCGCCCTGAAGCACGCGCGGGCGGCGCAGTTGGTACTGCGTAATTCCCATTTGCTGTAAAAGCCAGTCGCGCCTGGACGTCATGGTGTTACCTGTTCTGCTGCCTGAATGCGACGCTATGCTAGCAAACCCATCGAACATGCGCCAACAAACCACTATAATCCCCGCTCAGATCTTACAGGAGCCCTACATGTCTGCTTTTACCCCGGCCAGCGAAGTCATTCTGCGCCACAGTGATGAATTTACCGCCCGCCATGTTTTATTTGCTGGCGATCTGCAGGATGACCTGCCCGCTCAGCTGGAAACCGCCTCGTCGCGCGTTCACACCCAGCAATATCATCACTGGCAAAACCTCAGCCGCCGTATGGGCGAGCAGGCGCGTTACGGAATGATTGCGCAGCCGGAAGATGTGCAGGGATGCGATACCCTGGTCTACTTCTGGACCAAGAATAAGCCGGAAGTGCAGTTCCAGCTGCAGAACCTGCTCTCATTGCTGCCGGTTGGCTGCGACGTGTTCGTGGTGGGTGAAAACCGCAGCGGCGTCCGCAGTGCCGAAGGCATGATGGAGTCGTGGGTGAAGCTGGAGAAGATTGACAGCGCGCGTCGCTGTGGTCTCTACCATGGTCGCCTCGACAAACAGCCTGAGTTCGATGCCAGCAGCTTTGGTCATCAGTATGAGCTGGATGGTCTGACGATTCACACTCTGCCTGGCGTCTTTAGCCGTGACGGTCTGGACACCGGCAGCGCCCTGCTGCTGTCGACCTTTACCCCGCACACCAAAGGTAAAGTGCTGGATATGGGCTGTGGCGCGGGCGTGATTGCCGCCTCGCTGCCTGCCCGTTCGCCTAAAGTGCGTCTGTGGCTGTGCGACGTACACGCCGCGGCCCTGGAAGCGAGTAAATTGACGCTGGCTGCAAATGGCATTGAGGGTGAAGTCTTCGCCAGTAACGTCTTCTCGGACGTGACCGGTCGTTTCGACATGATTATCTCTAACCCGCCGTTCCATGAAGGCACCCAGACCAGCCTGGACGCCGCACAGGCGCTGATCCGGGGTGCGGTCAAGCACCTGAACACCGGTGGCGAACTGCGCATCGTTGCGAATACCTTCCTGCCTTATCCGCAGGCGCTGGATGAAGCCTTCGGCAGCCACGAAGTTATCGCACAGACCGGTCGCTTCAAAGTTTACCGCGCCGTCTATGGCCGTGGTGCCAAAACGCGCTAAGGGATTTTGCCGCCGTTAACCGCGTTGCCGGGCTGAAAACGTTGCTTTTTACAGCGATCGTTTCAGCCCGACGAAATAGTTGTTGACGCAAAGAGTAAAATCTCTAGAATGCGCCTCCGTGGTTGTAACATTCTCAAGGTGTTACGGGTATGCGAAGGTGGCGGAATTGGTAGACGCGCTAGCTTCAGGTGTTAGTGTCCTAACGGACGTGAGGGTTCAAGTCCCTCTCTTCGCACCAAAATCACATGTTTCATATCGCGAGCACTGCGCGAAGGTGGCGGAATTGGTAGACGCGCTAGCTTCAGGTGTTAGTGTCTTAACGGACGTGAGGGTTCAAGTCCCTCTCTTCGCACCATTGCGGTGATATGAACAGACAACTCGATGCGAAGGTGGCGGAATTGGTAGACGCGCTAGCTTCAGGTGTTAGTGTCTTAACGGACGTGAGGGTTCAAGTCCCTCTCTTCGCACCAACGTTGTCATCCTCAGGTTTTTCCCGCTCGCCTCTTCTGCTCCCAGTGCAGATTCGTTTTATCCCCTGCTCAGTTTAGTTCTCCGGTTTTTTTACGTTTTGTAGTCTCTTCAGCCTTACTCCAGAATTATCCCTATCCCGCTTAAATCAGATGAAAATTCACAGAGTCTGCCGCCAGTCCACCCGCTAACGCCAGACACGATGGCAGCAGCATATAGTGGCGCAGACGCTGGTTAAAAAGCATCACCATAGTCAGCAGCAGCGCAACCATCATTACCAGTCGCCACTGGCTGAAGCTCGGTTCCCATAAGGCGAACAACGGCAGCGCGATGCACGGCAGCAATACCCCCCACGCACTATCCAGTTTTTTACCCAGCGCCCAGCTGACGCCCCACAGGCCGCAGGCCGCGATAATCGCAATTCCCATGACGCCAACCTCAAATGATAAGCATTCCCATTATCATATAGCAGTTTTACATGCCTTGCAGCCTGTTTTTGTCACGCCCGGCAACGAAGATGACAGACCAGTTGGAAAATGCTAGATTGCGGCCGATAACACCTTTAATAACAGCACCAGCAATAATTTGCTCACTGTCTGGCATAACCTGGTTTTGCCGGCTTGCGCTTTGGTATTTCAGGGTCGTCACGAGTATTTATAATGAAATTACAATCATATGAAGAACTGAAACAGAGTAAATACCGGCTTTCAGTGATGCTTTTTCTGTTTTTAAATATCGCGGTTTCGCTATTTTATCTTCTGCCAATAATGAGCACTGAGACAAGCGATACCACCCTGCCGGTAATTTGCGTGGCGGCGTTTAGCGGCGTCATGTTGATTACCCATTTAATCTTGCCTAAAGTAAAACTCCCCATTTTAAATCCTGTGGCGCTGGTACTGGGCGCGCTCTGGGCCTGGCACATTAATTACCGCTTTCATCAGGTATTCTATTTTGACGGCGGCTTTCTTATTATCAGTTTGATCAGTGTGTTATTTATCAGTGCCATCGCCTTAAGCGATTATCTGGGGGCTTTTTGTCTGCATGTCGCCCCGCCGGTGCTTACCGTGTTGATGCTCGACAATGCACAGCATCTGCCGCTGATTCTGCTGACGATTACCCTGCCGCTGATTGGTTTCTCACTCCAGCATCTGATGCGCCGTCGTGCCGACAACTTTACCCTGCGTCTGATGCATCAGCTTTATGAAGAAAAAGAGACCTTCAGCGATCTCAGCATGCTCGACCCGCTGACCGGCCTTTATAATCGCCGTGGCCTGAAGAACCGGCTCGATAATATTCTGGAAAACCACGCTGGCAGTCACTATGTGCTGCTGCTGGATATCGATCACTTCAAGGCCTACAACGATAATTATGGGCATGCGATGGGCGACCAGGCGCTGGCGCGGGTCTCTGTGGCGATTCGTGATGCGGTGCGGTCGCGCGATGTCGTCACCCGCTATGGTGGCGAAGAGTTTCTGGTGCTGATGACCAATGTGAACGGCTCCATCGCCATGAAACTGGCCGAGCGGATCCGTCAGTATGTGCTGGATTTAGAAATCCCCCACCTTTTCAATGAGACCGTGTCCACTCACGTCACTATCAGCGCCGGTATCGCGCCTATCTACGATAATGAATTTGATCTGGCGGTCGCCAATGCCGACAGCGCCTTGTATGTGGCTAAAAATCAGGGCCGGAATACCATTCTCGCCTGGGAAGATTTACCCCGAAAACAGCATCAGACCGTCAGCGAACATGCCTGATTCAGCCTGACGTGGTCGATTATAACCCGTGCTAAGCCCGGTTCTGTGCTGCTCTGTCTGCGCTTAAAACGGATCTTAACGCCCGCCATTTCCCCGCCAGCAGCGACGATTTTTTACGCGACTTGTAGAGTTAATCAATAACGATTATCATTTGCTTTCTTATCTACACTTTTCGCGAGTCGTCATGGCAACCGTTTCAGCTCAGGAACAGCGTTTCAACGCTCAGTCGATGATCTTCCGGCAGAATGACCGTCCACTGGCGGAAAGTCTGCACGACCGACTGCAACAACAACGCAGTTATCTGCTTGATTCCACGAAATTTAGCCAGCCCGCTCCGCGTGATACGCTGACGCTCGCCGCCTGGTCACAATCAGCGGCTTTTGCCCCGCTTATTCAGCGTTACAGCGATTATCTCTATCGCGATCATCCTGATGCAGTGCGTGAAGCGAAACCGGTGCTGTCACTCTGGGCGCAATGGTATTTTGGCCTGCTGCTGCCACCGCTGATCATGGCGCTGTTGCAGGAGTCGCGCGCGCTTGACTGCTCGCCAGAGCATATTCGTGTCGGATTTCATGAGAATGGTCATCCGGCCACGTTCTGGATTGATGTGCAGGAGGATGAAGAAGCCCGCTATCTTAACCCTCAGCAGCGTATTGATCGGCTGATTCAGCAGCATCTGATCCCGGTGGTGAAGGGTATTACGCAGCATGGTGATATTAATGCCCGACTCATCTGGAACAACATGGGCTACTCGTTCCAGTGGTTCCTCGGTGAGCTGAAGAGCCAGATCGATGAGACGCTGGTGCTGCAACTGGAGCAGGCGCTGTTCTTCAACCAGCGACTGCTGGATGGCAGCGAAAACCCCCTCTACCGCACCATGATCCCGCGTAACGGCGAACTGGTCCGTCGCAGCTGTTGCCAGCGTTATCGCATCCCGGATGTCGAACAATGCGGCAACTGTACCCTGAGCGGCAGCTAAACAGACTTAATTACAATGAATTCTCCGTTTATCTCGTTTACAGGCACTGAGGCTTGTGGCAATTTTTACGCCTTCGATCAGCCTGGAGAGAATGATGAGTCTGGAGTCCGTGCGCCAGTTCTTTGCCGAACACGCCCCTGAAATTGAAATTATTGAACTGGCAGAAAGCACTGCAACGGTCGGAATGGCTGCGCGCGCCCATGGCGTAACGCCTGGAGAGATTGCGAAAACCCTGTCACTGAAAGTGAAAAACGACGTGGTGCTGATTGTGACACGCGGCGATGCCCGGCTGGACAATCGCAAGCTGAAAGCGGCGCTGGGCGCGAAAGCGCGGATGCTGAGTGTTGACGAGGTGATTAACTGGACCGGCCATCCGGTGGGCGGCGTCTGTCCGTTCGGTCTGGAGAATCCGCTGACCGTTTATTGTGATGTCTCACTGCGCAGTTTCGACGAAGTGTTACCCGCCGCGGGCGCTATCCATAGCGCCGTCCGCATCTCGCCAAAGCAGATGGCTGAACTGACTAACGCCCGCTGGATCGACGTGTGCGAAGCCATTTAATGCTTTGCCGTTGATCGCCATCGCCGCATCACGGAAACCGATCCGGCGTCGCCAGGCGGGCGGGTCATTCGCCCGCGGCATCAGGATTTCAGGCGCTTGAATGCCTCTTCGATGATCGACAACAGCACCGTGTTATCGACACGATGCAACACATGTACCGATGCCCCGCACTGCTCAGGCACCCCGACAGAGAGACGAAGCGGCTGACGATAGCGCCAGCTTTTGCCGCGCGTAGCGCCGGGCCGCAGCTCAATATCCACCCGGTAATCGGTGCCTGACGCGACGCGCTGATTCAGCAGCCAGGCGACCACCATCGCATCGTGGATCCAGCATCCCGCCAGCTGACGGGTCTCCATCGAATAGTCGATCCACGGACGCAGCGTTTCGCGCACAAAATCAGCCAGCGGATGATCAACGGCGGTAAGGCGGGTTAAATCCTGCTGGGTCAGCAGCGTCTGGGTGGTGACATCCATCGGTACCAGCGTCACGGCAGCACCGCTGTGCAACACCTGATGCGCCGCCTCCGGATCCAGGCCAAAATTGGTGTCCTTGATATAATCATCCAGCGTAAACACGCCACCCATAATCACAATTTCCGCCACAGAGTCTGCCATAGCGGGATAGCGCTGCATCGCCAGCGCCACATTTGTCAGCGGGCCAATCGCCACCAGGGTAATCTCGCCCGGATTGTCGCAAATCAGTTTGCCGATAGCGTCCGCAGCATCAAAGGCATCCGCCGGGATAGCCGCAGGCTGACGCACACCCTGCCACAGTTTACCCAGGGCCAGCTGATTGACCCGGTTATCCAGCGTTTCGCGCCACGGCGCAGGATCTTCCTGCAGCGCCTGCGTCGCACCCTGCACAACCGGAACAGATAATCCCAGACGGACGATCAGATCTTTGGCGACGCGCGCGCCTACTTCACAGGGCGTGTTACCCGCCACGGTGGTGATTAATTCCAGCGACAGTGCAGGTGAAGCTAAGGCCAGCGCAATCGCCAGTCCGTCATCGGTGTTGGCACCCGCGATACCGTTGCCGGGATCGCAGTCAATAATGATTCTTTTCATATTGTTATAAGTTAACTCTGGCTTTGCGGCTGGCAGCCGCAGGATTCACCGATTTCAAGATAGTGTGGAAACTCCTTCAGTTGCGCTTCGCTCTCTCCCTCTTTCAACATCTGAATCGCAGAGCGGGCCATTTCACGCAGTGGCTGGCGCACGGTGGTTAATGTCGGGACATGAAACGATGAATGATTGGTCCCGTTAAAACAGACCAGCGCCACATCCTGCGGAACGCGGATCTGATGCTCAGAAAAGGCGCGAAGCGCGCCAATCGCCTGACCTTCGTTGCTGGTAAACAGCGCGCGTGGCACACAACCCCGGGCGATCATAACCTGTGCCGCCTCGTAGCCGCCCTGTGGGGTGTAGCTGGCGGGGAACATCAGCGATTCATCAATCGGCAGGCCGCGATCCTGCATCGCATCCCGCCAGCCCTGAATACGATCCTGTGCGTTGAGCATATCGACCGGGCCGCTGATGATGCCGACCTGCTGATATCCGTGACTCAGCAGATGCGCCGTCACCTGCCAGGCGGCCTGGCGCTCATTCACCCGCAGCATGTTAACGCCTGGCTGTGGCTCAACCCGCTCCAGCATGACCAGTGGCGTACCGCTGGCTTTAATCAAATCAATGTAAGGATGGCGATCGACGCTGTTATAAAACAGCCCATCTACCTGTCGGTTAAGCAGCCCCTGAATCAACTCCAGTTCGCGCTTGCGGTCATCACCGGCGTCACCCAGCAGCATGACGTGCCCGTGATTCATCGACTCCTGCAATAACACGTGCGCCATGGAGGCCACAAAAGGATTGCCGATGTTGGGCACGACTAGTCCAAAGGTTTTGGTGTTACCGGACGCCAGCGCGCGGGCTGCGGCATTGGGCCGGTAGCCGGTCGCTTTAATCGCCTCCAGTACCCGCTGACGCGTTGCATCGGCGACAGGACGAGGTCCGTTATTAATGACATAACTGACGACTGCCACTGAGGTGCCTGCCGCTTTCGCAACTTCACTGCGGGTCACTTTTCCCGTTAACGACTTAGGCACATCATGTTCCTCCATAAAAAACAGGCCGCTTTACACGGCCTGCTGCTTGTCGCTCTCCTGGCAGATGGCATCCTCAGGTCAATCTAGATGGCATCTTCAGGCAGATTGAGATTCCGCCCTCGTGTCTCAGGCGCGACAAAGGTGGTAAAGAATCCAATGGCGGCCATTGCCGAGAAATAGACCGCAATCGGCCACCAGTGACCGGTATAAGAAAGCATAGCAGCGGCAATAAGCGGTGCGGTGCCGCCGGACAAAATCGAGCCCAGTTCTTTAGCCACCGCCATTTTGGTATAGCGATGGTGAACGCCGAACATCTCCACGCCCCATGCCGCCTGCACCCCAAAAATACCCAGTGACGCCAGCGCCATACCCACCACGATGACCGGGATCACCAGCATCGGTTCACGCGTGTCCAGCAGCGTAAAGGCAGGCCAGGCGTAGAACATCAGTAACAGACAGAAGACGCGATAAACGATCCGGCGACCAAAACGGTCAGAGAGCCAGCCCGCTAACGGAATGATCAGAAAACCCAGCAGCGAGGCAAGGAACACGGCGGTCGTCGGTACGGACTTATCCACCATCAGCACTTTAGCGACGTAACCGACAATGAAGCCCTGCGACAGATAGGAAGGACCATTTTCGCCGATACGCAGGCCAACCATGGTCCAGAAGGCGCGGGTACGCTGGAAGAAAGGCCGCTGATCGACTACCGGGTCAGCCAGCACGCCGGCACGCTCCGCTTCCATTTCCGCTTTTTTTCGCTCAAACACCGGCGTTTCACGCAGATGACGGCGAATCCACAGCGCAACCAGGGCAATCAGGGCACTGCTGAGGAAGGGAATACGCCAGCCCCACTCCAGCAGGCTCTGCTGATCCATCTGCACCACCAGCAGCCAGACCAGCGAGGCCAGCAGCGTGCCGCTGTTGGAACCCAGCGCAATCACGGAAGAGACCAGTCCGCGACGCTCTGTCGGCGCATATTCGCCCAGCATCACCGTGCCCCCCGATAACTCCGCACCCGCGCCGAAACCCTGCGTAAAGCGCAGCAGCACCAGACAGGCAGGTGCCCAGACGCCAATAGAGGCATAGCTGGGGATTAAGCCGATAAACGTGGTGGAAGCGCCCATCAGAATGATGGTGGAGATCATCACGACCTTTCGGCCTTTGCGGTCGCCGAGCCAGCCGAAAAAGAGTGCGCCGATGGGCCGGGCAACAAAGCCGACTGACCAGGTAGCAAAGCTGGAGAGCAGTGCCATGGCCGGGGTGGATTCCGGAAAGAAGACGTCGCCGAAGATGATACCGGCAGCCAGGCCGTAGAGCGCGAAATCCGCGTACTCCATTGCCGTTCCGAGCCAGCATGAGAAAGTGGCGCGCCAGAAATCTTTGCGGCCTGAAGAGGTGTTAAACCGCTCATCGGCGGCTGAAGTGGATGACAGTGATGCCTGCTGCTTAACGGAATTTTGTGCCGTCATAACCCTATCCCTGAATGAGTACGCAGATCGGTAAACGCCCGTCCATGGGTCAATTCCCTGATAAAAGCGGAACTCCCGCGGTGGCGACGTTCAGTTGACTAACCATGATGAAAGGTTAAAGGATTCCCTGGTGTTGGAATCTTGTTCTTCACCCCATTTCGCCGATGTATTTTTCATCGGTCGCTTAAACTGAGCGAATGTAACTTAACAATCAATGGAGCCTACTGTGCATCGGGCACCGTGAGCAATCACTGGGGCCCTAGTGTATCTACGCGCGTAGATAAATCAATAGATTCTGACGAAAATTGTTAGAAAAACTTCACTATCACATTCCGTCATCACACATTTTTAGCGCAAATTCAGCCAGTTAACAGCATCATGTCGCACAAAAAAAAGTCACCCACATCGCTAAGTTACCATTTTCGCTAATCATTAAGCGTTATAAGAGGAGCAAAGATCCTTTCATCGCGTTCTGTTGTCGCACAGGTCGGTTACCTGCAGATGACACATCCTGTTTATTCTGAAAAGTCGCGGTAAGCGTGGACAATGCGTTACCCTGACAAAAAGGGCGGACAGAGATGCTATGAAAATTATTCTGATGCGACACGGTAAACCTGACCACCAGGCGGCGGGTCGTCAGAGCGTGCAGGCAATGGCTGACTGGTGTGAAGCCTACGATCTGTCACAGGTCAGTGACGGACCGCCGCCGCGCAGCATCGACATTGCCCGTCAGGCCACGTTTATTGTCTGCAGTCCCCTGCCCCGCGCGCAATCCTCCCTGAGCCAGCTTGGTCTGCAGCCCCATGAGGTTGATGCGCTGTTCAGCGAAGTCGCCGTACCGCTGCTGCGAACCGGCGCGGTCCAGCTGCCGACCGTGTGCTGGCTGGCCCTGTTGCGGCTGTTATGGTTCTGCGGTTATGCGGGCGACGCGGAGTCGCTGCAACATGCGCGCAGCCGCGCCTCGGCGGCGGCAGAGAAGCTAATCGAACACTCACAGCGAGGCACGGTGCTGCTGCTGGGCCACGGCATCATGAATAAGATGATTGCGCGCGAATTACGTAAGCGCGGCTGGCAGGCGGAGAAGCACGCCAGCAGCCGCCACTGGAGTAGTGCGATCTATCATCGTCCGTTTATCTGACCGATCGGAAAATAGCCCAGCACTTCACAGCCTGTTCCGACACGCGGCGTGGCGATGACTTTACGCTGCGCCAGATCGATCACACTCAGCGTGCCATCATCCTGATTGGCAATCAGTAGCTGTTGCCTGTCTGGTGTGAAGCAGCCATCCATCGGCATATTGCCCACGCTGATATCACCCAGCGGATTCAGCAGATCGTCAAACAGCGTCACCAGCGGTTCCTGATCCCCTATCGCCACCAGCTGTTCTCCATCGGCGCTGAAGCGCACCACCTGACAGGGCTGCTGATGACCCGGCAACGTGATGCGCTGGCGAATACGGTGGCTCTGGCGATCGATCAGATAGAGCAACGGTGCGTCAGCGGCACTGGCGACCAGATAAGGATGTTTCGGTGAGGCAGCGATGCCTGCAATCGGGCCGGGCAGCAGGATGGTATCGATCACCCGTCCCTCTGCTTCACAGAGATCCACCACCGTGATAGTGGCATCCTCTTCGTTATCGGTGAACAGCTTACGACCGCTGGGTGACAGCGTCAGGCGATGCGCGTTGTGAGAGGGAATCGGGATAATTTTTTCTACTTTATCGGTCTGCGGATCGATCACCGCCACGGCGGCACTCTGCTCACAGCAGAGATAGACTTTGCCATCGCGGCCCAGCTGTCCACTGTGGGGTGCCCGCAGCGGCGACAGATCGATAAAACCGCTGATCTCGCGACGCTGTAAATCAATGACCGCCACTTTATGCCCCGGATGGGGGTTATTACCATGAACGCCGTCGCCATAAATGGGCACATAGGCCTTACCCCAGGGGGCCAGCATCAGAAGTTCATGCGGCCGCGGTGGAAACGCGTTCAGTTCCCGCTCGACCGCGAAGGTTTCCGGATTAAGAAACAGGACGCGATTGCCCTGCTTATCGACCGCCAGTAAACCGTAAGCTTCACTCTGCATGCGCGCTCCTTTCTCAGTAAGTTCTTCTTAAGCGTAGACAATGCTCTTCAGGCTGTCTGATTCCGCGGATTGATGAGCCGGGCTTACGCCACATATTAAGCACAATATTCACCACTGCCAGGGTCCATGCCGCACGCTCACCCACAGGCTTAGCCTGATATTCAGATATTCCTTAATAACGCCTTCCGCCGCATTTAAATAAATGATTAACAGTGGCGATATTATTATTTCCATAACGTGACCGGATTATTTCCGTATTATCCTAAAGTCGAAAAAAGACATAGCTAATGTGTAAATAATGTTTTATTAAAAAGGTGCAGTGCAATTAAACAGCCGTGAGGAAACTTCCGCGCGCTAACCCACTGCGTCGCCACCAGGGAAAACTATTCATTAATTCCCGCACTCATCGGGATTGCAGCCACGATGCAATCCCGGCCGTTCCCGCCTCTGGCGGAACGCGCAGAGCCTGCACTATGACGGGAAAATAAAAATAACAGGTGTACCATGACTTCACATCGCCAGGGTCCAGCGCATAAAATCTGGTGTAACTGGAAAAGAATAGCGTTCAGTAGCCAGATGTTATGGAATAAGAAACAACAGAGTCTCTGTCAGGCTCCGGAATATGATCCGGGGCAGGAAGATAATGTCGTATTAATCGCGCAGCAGAAAGATCTGCCAGACATTCCAAAAATTGTCTGGATGGTCTGGCATCACGATCATCTGCCGAAGTCGATGGCGCTGAATATCAGTAAAATCCGGCGGGACAACCCCGACCACCAGGTTTATCTGATCACGCAGCGCACCCTGTCGCAGTGGCTGCCGGAACTCAGTTTTATCTCTTCCGATCTGACGCTGGCACATAAAAGTGAAATCATTCGACTGGAGCTGATTCACCGGTATGGTGGCATTGGCATCGACTGCAGCACGCTGCTGTTTGAAGATCTCGCCTGGGTGCATCGCGTTCACGAAGCGCGGTCAATGGATCTCATCGGTTATTACCGCGAGCAATCGACGATGAACCTGCTTGCGCCCGTTACAGAGAGCTGGTTTCTTGCCGCACCGCCGCAAAACCCGTTTATTCGCGAATGGCTGAAACAGCTGGCGCCGGTTAAAAACGTCGGTATCCGCAACTATTTCCATGAACTGAAGAAGCGTGATGATTTTTCGCTGATTGTGCAGAATATGGATAATCCGTCGCGTCAGCTTCTGTCGCTGGCGCAGCAGGTTGCGATGCGCGAATACCGGCGGGCCAATCTCTATCTGCGCAAAGGCGAAGCCAGTGCCTGGTATTATCAGCGCCTTCACGCCGACAGCAGCAGCGCCTTTGCGCAGTCTGTAATGTTCCATCAGCGACCACAGACGCCGCCTCCGATTATTAAATTAACCGGCAACGAGCGGCTGCATCTCGACTTCAATCTGCGGCTCGGTTTGTATAACCGCAGCAGCCTGATTGGCGAGATGATGCAGACCACGCCGCCTGCGCTGGCATTGCCATCAGCGGTCAAAGCGCGCGCGTAGCCAGTGCGTAAAGATGGTGACCGCGCGTGGCACCTGCGCCGCCCAGGGTCGGACGATCCACAGTCGGGCGGCAAAGGCTTCGACCGGCTGCCACTCGGGCAGGACCTGCTGCAATGACCCCGATTTCAGCGCCTCACGGGCGCTGAAATCGGGCAGCATGGCGATCCCCAGTCCCTGCAGGGCCGCATCGCGTATCGACTCACTGTTGTTAGTGGCAAAGCTGCCCTGAATCCGCACCTGCACCTGTTCACTATCCGCTGCGGTCACAAATCGCCAGCGCGGAGATTCGACGCCGCGTGGGTAGTAAAGACAGTTATGCTGCACCAGATCCTGCGGCGTGTGCGGTACGCCCTGAATGCTGAGATAGGCAGGTGAGGCCACCAGCAACGTCCGGGTGTCGCACAGCGGCAGCGCCACGTGCGTTTCCGGTAGCGTGTCACTGTGTCGAATCGCCAGATCAAATCCCTCACTGCTCAGCGATACGATACGGTCGGTCACGTCCAGTTGCAGACGCACCTGCGGATAGTCACGCAGAAACTCACCGATAATCGGCACCAGTTGCTGCCGGGCAAACGCCACCGGTGCGGTAATGCGCACCAGACCACGCACCGGCCCGGCGGTATCGCGTACGCTGAAAAAGCTCTGTTCGATACGGGCAAATGGCTCGCGTAACTCCTCGACCAGCTTCTCACCCGCTGAGGTCAGTCGCACGCTGCGCGTGGTGCGCTGGACCAGCAACACGCCCGCCATCTCCTCCAGCTCTTTGATTTTCTGACTCATCGCTGCCTTGCTGACGTCGAGCCGCTCTGCTGCGCGGGTAAAACTGCCCTGCTCAGCCAGTACGGTCAGCCAGTGCAGATGATCCCATAGCGCATCCGTTTTCATCTCTTTCATCATTATTGTTCACTATAGTGAATAATCATTTCAGGCTACGCGCTTTTTCCCGCCGGATAAAGCCTTCACCATAGGGTCATTAATCACTGTGAGGAATTCGCTATGCCACTGCTGCAATTTGATGTTATCCAGGGTCGTTCAGAATCAGAGCTGCGTACACTGCTGGATGCGGCACACCGTGCCGTACTCACCGCCTTTAACGTGCCTGAACGCGATCGCTACCAGATTGTTCAGGAAAACAAGCGTTACCAGATGGTGTTTCAGGATACGGGGCTGGGATTCACCCGCAGCGACAATCTGGTGATGGTGCGGGTCTATACCAGTCCCCGCAGCAGTGAACAGAAACAGCGGTTTATGGCGGAGCTGGCGCGGGAGCTGCGGGAGCATTGTGGTGTGCAGGGCAACGATTTAATGATCAGCTTTATCACCAACGACAAAGGTGACTGGAGTTTTGCCGACGGCGAAGCACAATATCTCACCGGCAAACTCTGAAAAAGGCCCGGACTTCTGCTCTGCTGACGGTGCGCGCCAGCCACCGTCACGCCTGATAACCTCCCTTCAGAAATGACAATAAACCAATCTGCTTATCACTGCACAAATCAGGCCGGATATGTTGCAGCAGGATGACAGCCAATATAGATTGTCGAAAAACCATCCCCCGAAGATGGCCGGTTGTGTGACGCCTCGCGCAACCCTGAAAAGAGGATTTCCCGTTGTCCGAATTGGTGTCCGTCGCATTGTTTCTGGCCGCTATTGCAATTTATTCCTGTAAAGCCGGGCGTAACAAATTCTGGTTTGTTGTTGTTCTTATCCTGCTGGTGCTTTTCGTTGTGCTGAACGCCACCCTCTATGCCAGCAACTATTTTACCGGTGACGGCATCAATGATGCGGTGCTCTATACCCTGACCAATAGCCTGACCGGTGCGGGCGTCAGTAAATATGTGGTGCCTGCGATTGGGCTGATCATCGTGCTGTTTCTGCTGTTCTGCCTGCTGTCGTGGATTCTGCGTCGGCGTAAGCGTCCCCATCATATGGGCTGGTCACTGCTGGCGGCGGCCTGCGCACTCGGCTCAGTGCAGACCACCCCGGCCTTTCGCCAGGTCGCGACGCTGATCGTGTCGCATACCCAGCTGGCGGATTCTGATTTCGACAACTTCTATAAAGTGCCGCGTAATCGCATAGAGCAACCGCACCTCAACGTGGTTTACATCTATGGAGAGAGCTTAGAGCGCACCTATTTCGATCCCATAGCCTTTCCCGGCTTAGCGCCGGAACTGAGCCGGCAGAAAGAGCAGAGCATCGACTTCAGCGAAACCGAACAGCTGCCCGGCACCGATTACACCATCGCAGGCATGGTCGCTTCACAGTGCGGCATTCCGCTGTTTGCTCCGTTTGACGGCAATGCGTCGGCGTCGCTCTCCAGCTTTTATCCGCAGAACGTCTGTCTGGGCGACATCCTGAAAAACTCCGGCTACCAGAACTGGTTTATTCAGGGCGCCGATCTGCGTTTTGCCGGTAAAGATGTCTTCCTGAAATCGCACGGTTTCGACCCCGAAAACCTTTACGGTTCGCAGGAGCTGAAAAGCCGTGTTGCCGATCCCACTTACCGCAATAACTGGGGCTATTACGACGATACGGTGCTGGATGAAGTTTTTGAGAAGTATCAGGAACTCTCTCAGGCCGGTAAACCTTTTGCGCTGTTTACGCTGACCGTCGACACCCATCATCCAGACGGGTTTATCTCGCGGAGTTGCGATCGCCGGAGCTACAGTATTGATGGCAAACCGAATCAGTCATTCAGTGCGGTCGCCTGCTCGCAGGAGCACGTGGCGCGCCTGATTACACGCATTAAGGCGTCGCCGTGGTTTAAAAACACCGTGATTGTGGTGAGCTCCGATCATCTGGCGATGAATAACACGGCACATCCGTGGCTGGTCAAACAGCCCCGTCGCAATCTGTTCATGGTGATCCGTGGCGATAAACCGCAGGCGGAACTGATGGAGGCGAAGCGCAGCACGCTGGATAACGGCGCCACGCTGCTGGATATTCTCGGCGGTGACAACGCGATTGGCCTGGGCCGCAGCAGCCTCTCCTCGCTGTCACTCTCCACCCAGTTTGAAGATATGAAGAGTAAGGTGACGAGCTGGAAACCCGACATCATCCAGCTGTGGAACTTCCCGAAGAAAATAGACAACTTCACGGTGGATCAGGCGAAGAATACATTCAGCTTCTCAGGGACCACCTTTAAACTGCCGATTCTGTTCCGTATCAGTGATAAGCATGTGGAGCCGATGCCGGAAGGGGAATATTCAGCCCCGCTGCGCTATCAGCTGGCAGATTTTGCCTCCGCCGATAAATTCCTCTGGGTGGACCGCTGTTTCAAAATGGCACGCCTCTGGCAACCGTCGCTGGCGCTCTCCGGCGATTTCTGTGTGGCGACGGGCCAGCTTGGCGGTACGCCGTCGGTGACGCACGTCGACACACCGCAATGGAAAGGCAAAGTGCAGTTACCGGACGGCGCCGTCAGCGATGCGCGTTACCAGCAGAACCTGGCGCAGATCCGTATTGAAGATAACAACATTCGCTACAGCGCCGACAGCTTCCGGCTCGACGTGCCTGGCGCGCCGGAGAGTGTCAAAAGCTTCAGCGGCATCTCACGGCCAGAGAACTGGGGGCGCTGGTCTAATGCCAATCTCGCGCCAGAGGTGCATATCGATTACGTCGATCCGCTGCCCGCGAAATTCGATCTGGTGATCACTGCGCGCGCGTATGGCCCTAACGCACATCGGGCGATTCCGGTCCGGGTCGGCGACCAGCAGCAACTGCTGTCTCTGGGTGAAGAGATATCGACACATACCCTGCATTTCGACAATCCTGGCGCCAGCCATCGTCTGGTCATTGCCCCCCCTGAGCCGCAGCTGAGTAATACCGGCAATATTACCGGTCAGGATCCGCGCAAACTGGGCATCGGCATGGTTGAAATTAAAATCGTGCCACAGCCCTGACGCCCGCTTTTTCACCGCCCACCTCTGCGGATGACCGCAGAGGGAACTCATCCTCCCACCCTGCATGTTGCGAGCCAACTTCCACTCTGCTGCACGTTACCTGTTGTACTAATGATATTTTCCGGCAAGGCGCGCAAAATATAATCGACAGAGTGGTGATGCGCTTTTTGCCTGTCATGATGACGTTATCGCCGAAGTACACAGGGAGGTGTCATGATGACAAGCATAATGATGAGTAACCACAAAGCCTATAAAGCTCTGCAACAGGCAGGGATCGACGATCAACAAGCGGAGGCGATGGTGGAGATCTTTAGCGATATGCAGCAGAGGCAGCCGGGGGCACAGGTCGGGAAGCAACTCGGTCAGCTCAGGACCAAAGTCGACCAGATAGACGATCGACTCGGGCACCTCATTACAAAAGTTAATCAGATCGACGAGCGGCTGGGCCATGTTGAAAGAAAAATCGACAAGCTGGCCATCCGGTTTACTCACCAGGAAAACAAGGTGGATAAGATGGAAGTTATGCTCAGTGAAATGAATTACCGACTGACTGGTGCTGTCGACAGCCTCAGAGGTGACGTTTTGACTCTGACCACCGATATGCGCTGGATCAAACGGTTATCTATCCTCATGACAACTGCCTTGCTGGCAGCGGTCATGAAAGATATTTTACTGTGATCCCATCACCCGATCAGGCTCTGTCGCGCAGCGCCTCCAGCTTCTCGCGCTGCCGACCGTCGGCGGTAAAGTTATCCTCCGCCAGCCAGCGCTGCAGACCCTTTTTCACCAGCGGCCATTCGCTGTCGATAATCGAGAACCAGCTGGTATCACGCGAACGCCCTTTGTAGATAATCGCCTGGCGGAAATCACCTTCATAACGGAAACCGAGACGGGCCGCCGCCTTTCGGGAAGGGGCATTACAGCTGTCACATTTCCATTCATAACGGCGATAACCCAGCGTTTCAAAAGCGTAACGCATCAGCAAAAAATGCGCTTCCGTCGCCATACGGGTCTGCTTCAGCCGGGGTGAAAACGTGACATGCCCGACCTCCATCACGCCGTGTTCAGGCTGGATGCGCATTAACGACAGGCTGCCTGCCGCCTGCTCCGTAGCCAGATCGATCACGGCGAAGTGCAGCGGGTCGCGGCTGGCCTCCAGCTGCTTTGCATAATCCTGAAACGCCTGCCGGTCATCAAACGGCCCCATAAACATATAGGTCCAGTCACGCCCATCCTCAGCCAGCGACCACGCTTCAAACAGGGCATCGCTATGCCGTGCCACGCTGTAGGGCTCCAGCCGGCACGCCTGCCCGGTGAAAATCTGATGCTGCGGTAATGGACGGGGTTGCCAGTCGGGTAAAGAGTGACCGACCGGCTGACCGAATTGATTCAGGTGTTGTGACATATCGCCTCCCGGCTGCAGATGATATCCGCAGATTGCCACTATCATGGTGGGTTAAAAAGTACCACAATCATGGAAAATGATAGATCCACGGGAGCCGACGATGAAGCCAGAGATCCCCCCTTTGCTGCTGGCACCATTGATACCCGCCGCCGGGACGACGCTGCAGCAGCAACTCTATCAGCGGATAAAGCAGGGCATTTTGCAAGGTCAGCTTGCCGCTGGTGCGATGTTACCGGCGACACGGCAGCTGGCAGTTGAGCTGCAGGTGTCGCGGAACACCGTACTTAACGTCTGGACCCAGCTGCAGGCTGAGGGCTATCTGATGAGCGATCGACAGGGTAGCCGCGTCAGCTCACTGGCTTTGCCTGCCGGGCAGGCGGATGACGACACGCTAGCCAGCTGGCCGCTGGCAAAACGGATTGAGCCCTTTCACCGAAGCCAGTGGATCGACACCGGCTCATTGCCGCTGCGACCTGGCATACCCGCCCTGAACCATTTCCCGATGGCAGCATGGCGCCGGGCGCTGAGTCAGGTAATGAGTCACCCGCCACCGCAGCTACTCGGCTATGGCGATCCCTTTGGCGAAGCAGAATTGCGGGCCGTACTGGCGCAACAGTTGCGTATCACGCGCGGTGTACGTTGTGACCCCGGACAGATTGTGATTACTGAAGGTGTGCAGCAGGCGTTAACGCTGTGTGTCGCCCTGCTGAGTAATCCGGGCGATCATGGCTGGATTGAGGAGCCGGGTTATCGCAATGCCAAATCGGCTCTGCAGGCCGGGGAGCTTAACGTTGTCCCGGTCCGCACCGATGAACAGGGAATGGCCCCGGAGCCGGGACACTGGAAACAGACTCCGCCCCGTCTGATTTATACGACACCTACCCATCAGTATCCCACTGGCGTCGTCATGAGTGCGGCCCGGCGTCTGGCGCTGATTGCCGCTGCACAGCAGCACCAGGCCTGGATTATTGAAGATGATTATGATGGCGACTTCCATTACCACGGCGAGCCCATTATGGCGATGCAGGGCATGACCGAGAATGCCCCGGTTATCTATCTCGGCTCATTCAGCAAGACGCTGTTCCCTGCGCTGCGTATCGGTTTTATGGTGCTGCCCGCGCCGCTGGTCAGCCGTCTGCGACCGGCACTGCATCAGATCCTGCGCGGCGGAAACCGGCTGGAGCAACAGGCGTTGGCTCGTTTTATTCTCAATGGGGATTATCGCCGCCATCTGGGCAAAATGCGTCGTCTCTATCGTCAGAGACAGGCATTGCTGCGAACTGAACTGCAGCGCGCTGCGGGTGAGGCGATTCCGTTGCTGGGCGGTGACAGCGGTATGCATCTGGTGCTGCCGCTCGATCTTGATCGGGACGACGTCGCTATCACCCGCACACTGCTTCAGGCGGGCTACGCGCCCACGGCCCTCTCGACCTTCTATCTGAGCGAACCGGTACAGCAGGGCCTGGTTATTGGCTATGGCAACTGCAGCGACACGCAAATGACCGCAGCGACGCGCCAGCTAAGTCGCCTGCTCGGCTGGCCCGGATAACTCAATCATTCCGCGCTGATGAGGCTGGCCGGTGCAGCTATCGACTGGCGGATCATCAGACGGGCATCAAAGCGCGGCATCGGTCCGACGGCTTCGCCGCGTATTTCCGCAATCAGGCGTCGTGCCGCTTCACGCCCCATCTCATACACCGGTTGCGCCACCACCGTCAGCGGCGGCGTGACAATCTCACTCCACGGAAAATTGTCATACATCACAAATGAGAGATCGTCAGGGATTCGCAGTCCGCGCTGCGTCACTTCGCGCAGCAGCCACATCGCGACCACGCTGTCAGAGGCCACCAGCGCCGTGGGCGGCTGCGGACGCTGCCACAGCTCAGCCACGATACGGGCAATCTCCGCTTCATCCAGCGCGTTCACTTTCACCAGCGCCGGATCAAATTCCACACCCGCGGCGGCAAAAGCCTGCATCATGCCGCCAACGCGCTGGGCGACCGGCGTCAGGCCAAAATCGCCTGGCGTGCTGTAGTCGGTTGCCAGTGCCATGCTGGTGATATAGGCAATCTGGTGATGGCCTGCCTCCAGTAACCGTGAAGTCGCTTCTGCAGCAACGTCAGTAAATTCGCAGCAGATCGCCTCCACATCAAGGTCAGTCACTGCGCGATCAAATAATTTCAGCGCTCTGCTCTCTTCCAGCACCTGAGTCAGGTGACTATTGAGATGGAACTCTGAACAACAGGGCGCAACGATAATACCGTCGACCCGCTTTTCCAGCATCACGCGCACCGCATCCTGCTCAGCCTGTAGTTTTTCATCGCTATTACTGAGCAGCAGATGGTAACCGGCCGAGCGCGCCACATCCGCCATGCCGCGCAGCGCCAGGCCAAAATGGGGGTTTTCGATATCGCCGACAATCACCCCAATGGTATTGGAGCGTCCGGTGTTCATGCTGCGGGCCAGGGCGTTCAGACGATAGCCCAGCGCGGCGGCCGCGCTATTGACCCGCTCCTGCACCTCATCACTCACCGCCCCATAGCCTCCCAGCGCGCGCGCCGCCTGAGCTTTGGAGACTTTTGCTGCACGTGCCACATCTGCCACGGTAGGCGCTTTCGATTGTCGTTTCTGACTCGTCATAATTATTTTGAATCACAGGTTGATGACAGGAATATTGACGCCGAAAAAAGGCTGTGCTTAAACTCATTGTAACTCCTTGAGACCGGTCTCACAATGCCCACGTCTTAAGGTGCCACCTGTGTTGAGACCGGTCTCAATTATAATCGCTGGCTCAACAGTCTCTGATGTTTAAACCTGCAAAAACGGATGAGCTATGAAATCGCAAACCACCCTGGGCAAACTGCTCGGCACCACGCTCGCACTCTGTTCACTTTCGTTCTGTACGCTGGCTGCCAGCGATAATAATCCTTATGGGCTGATCGAACCGGGTCAGCTACGCGTCGCCAGCGTCGGCGACTCCAAACCCTACACCTTCACGGATGCCAGCGGCCAGTTCACCGGTTTCGACGTCGAATTCTTCAGAGATGTCGCCCACCGTATCGGGATCGATAAGGTCGATTTTATTGGTCAGGACTTCTCGGCCATCATGCCAGCCGTGGCCAACGGTCAGTATGACGCGGCAGTGGCGGCTATCGGCATCACCCCGGCGCGGGAAAAGACGGTCGACTTTTCGACCGGCTATCTGGCGGGATTTCTCACCGTTCTCACCCGCTCTGACAGTGGCGTGAAGGATGTCGCCAGCCTGGCAAAACGCCGGCTTGGCGTTGTCCAGGGCACGCTGCAGGAGAGCTATGCCGTCGAACATTTCCCCCAGACCGATCTGGTTCGCTTCCCGGATAACAACAGCGCTGTCTCCGCGCTGAACAACGGCACGCTCGACGCCATCTTCCTCGACTACGAGGCGGCCAAAAGCTACGCCGAACGCTTCAAGCTGGTCTCTGCCGCCGACATCCCTTCGTTTGAGGCACCGGCTGGCATTGCCATTGCTAAAGGCAAACCCGCCTTCAAGGCTGCGCTGGACAAGGCCATCAAAGCCGCCATGCAGGATGGCACCTGGAAACGACTTTATGAGAAGTGGTTCCCCGGATCGCCAATGCCCAAACAGTATCTGCCTGGCGGCCAGTAAAGACGCGGACGTTCGCGTCCTGAGTTAACCGGGGGAAACCCCGCCCTGAATGGAGACGGCGATGGACTTGCTCACGATTCTTTCCCGCACCTTCTTTGATTTTCCATCCATGATGGAAGTGCTGCCGCAGATGCTGACCACCGGGCTGGTCAATACGGTCATTATCTCGCTGGCGGCAACGCTGCTCGGCACGCTGTTTGGCCTTCTGCTGGCGCTGATGGGCATCTCGCCCTCACGCTGGATTCGGCTGCCTGCCCGGCTCTATACCGATCTGTTTCGCGGTCTGCCTTCGATTCTGACCATCCTTCTGATTGGTCAGGGCCTGGCGCGTTTCAGCTATCAGCTGTTCGGTCCGACGCCCTACCCGCTGGGGATCTTTGCCCTTAGCCTGATCGCCAGCGCTTATATGGGCGAGATTTTCCGCGCGGGGATTCAGAGTGTGGAACGCGGCCAGATGGAAGCCTGCCGCGCGCTGGGAATGAGTTATGGCCGGGCGATGCGACTGGTGGTGATCCCGCAGGGGATCCGCCGTGTGCTGCCCGCCATCGTTAACCAGTTCATCGCCATCATCAAAGACTCCTCGCTGGTCTACCTGCTGGGCCTGATGACCCAGCAGCGGGAACTGTTCCGTGTGGGTCAGGATGCGGCGGTGCTCACCGGTAACCTGTCTCCCCTGATGCTGGCCGGACTGTTCTATCTGATCATCACTGTGCCGCTGACGCACATGGTCAACTATGTCGATGTGCGCTATCGCACCGGTCGCCGTCGCCTGACGGCTCCGCAAAGCGGCTTAAAAGAGGTGGATGAAGTCAGGCAGCCCAGCGTCGCACTGGTCACACATCCCCGCATCGGAGGCAACCATGAATAACCTGAACAGCAACCCTGCCGCGACCTGGCACGGTGCCAGCCTGGAGCTGCGCGATCTGACGCTGGCCTATGGCCCGATTGAAGTGCTGCTTAAGGTCTCGCTGCGGGTCGCGCCTGGCAGCACTACCTGCATCATCGGGCCATCCGGCTCGGGTAAATCGACGCTGCTGCGCGGTATTAACCGCCTGCATGAACCGCAATCCGGGGATGTTTTACTGGCTGACCGATCCGTGCTGCACGACAAACCTGATGCGCTGCGGCTGCGGATTGGCATGGTGTTTCAGCACTTCAATCTCTTCCCCGATCACAGCGCGCTGGAGAATGTGGCACTCGCCCCGTGGCGGGTCAAAGGCCTGCCTAAGGCACAGGCGATGGCAATTGCGCGTAAGCGGCTGGAAGAGGTCGGTCTGGGACAGCGCGCGGACCACCGGCCACGCGATCTCTCCGGTGGCCAGCAGCAACGGGTCGCGATCGCCCGTGCGCTGGCGATGGATCCCGAAGTCATGCTGTTTGATGAGGCGACCTCTGCGCTCGATCCCGAACTGGTGAAAGGTGTCCTGACGCTGATGGCGGATCTCTGTCGTCGCGGCATGACAATGGTGGTGGTGACACATGAAATGGGCTTTGCGCGCAAAGTGGCGGATCAGGTGGTGTTTATGGACGAAGGCGAGATTGTTGAAGTCGGGCCACCAGGCGCCATTTTTGATGCACCGCAGTCACCGCGACTGCAACGTTTTCTCTCTGAAGTGCTGTAACTGAGTAAGGAACCTGATAATGGCAGTAAAAAATGAAATGAAAGTCGTGGTACTGGGTGGTGGCGTCATCGGTGTCTCGACGGCGCTGGAGCTGACCAGACGGGGTGCGGCGGTCACGCTGGTGACCGAAGGCGCGCTCTGCTCCGGCGCATCGGGACGTTCGCTGTCGTGGCTTAACTCTGCGGGTGAACGCTCCCGGCCCTATCACGCACTGCGCATGGCGGGCATCGATCGCTATCGCACCCTGTTTGCTCAGCATCCTGACCTCGACTGGCTGCGTTTTGATGGCGGAGTCTGCTGGTTCAGCGACGATGAGGCCGGAACGCAGGCGCGGCATGCCTATGAAAAAGCACATGGTTACGACTCGCAGCTCATGACCGCGGATAACGTGGCACTGGCAGATGCGACGATCGATCCCGATGCGCTGCCGTCACAGGCGATATTTAATGCCGGTGAAGGCTGGGTCAGCCTGCCACAGCTGACCGATTATCTGGTGAATCAGTTCCGGGCGCACGGGGGTGAAGTGATAGAACACGCCGGTAAAGCCAGTGTGATCACCGAGGATGGCCGGGCCTGCGGCATCCGCAGTGAGCTGGGTGAACTGCGGGCCGATGTGGTGGTGGTCGCCTGCGGCCCCTGGACACCGGATGTGGTTGCGCCACTGGGCGTGACGATCCCCAACGGATCGCCCGTCTCCATGCTGGTGATCACGGAGCCGAGCAGACATGAACTCAAAGCGGTGCTGAACACGCCCCGCGCCGCTATCCGGCCCAACCCTGGCAACCGTTACGCCCTGGATCATGACTGGTACGAAGAGGATATCCGGCAGCTGGCCGGAGGCGATTATCAGATTGATAAGCAGGTCGTGGCAAAGCTGGCTGAGGAAGCAAGCCGCCTGTTGCGTGGCAACGAGTCGCTCAGCGTCGAGAGCTGGAAAATTGGCCTGAAGCCGATTCCCGGTGATGGCGATCCGGTGCTGGGCCAGCTGCAGAAGGTGCCGGGCTGTTATGTGGCGTTCACACATTCGGGTGCAACGCTGGCGCTGATTGTCGGGGAATTACTGGCGGATGAGATCGTAAGCGGCGAGAAGCATCCGATGCTGGCAAGCTTTGGTGCGGAGCGTTTCAGCTAAAAAAAAGCCGGTCATCACGACCGGCTTTTTTATTTATCCACGGAATCAGCCACGGAAGAAGATATCGCCCGATTTACCCATGACAATTTTGCCGGTGTCATTGGTAATCAGGATGTAGTTGGCGTTGATATAAGCCCAGTGGGTATCTGCCTGCGGAGCGGGCAGATTACGCTTTTGCCACTCAGTGATGGTGTAGGTTTTATCGGTGTATTTCTCTGGCACGATGTCACCGATTTTGTACTCTTTGTAGTCGATGATGATGGTGCTGAGTTCGTAATTAGGGCGCGAGCCATTAGACGGTGCCGGAGAAGTCGGCGTCGTCGGCGTAATGCCATCATTAGATTGTGAGCTGGTCTGTGGCTGGTTTTGCGCGGCACCGGCATCCGGCTGAACGCTGCCCGTATCAGGCGTAGCGGGCTGGGCACCAGGAGTCGCGGGCTGAATCTGCGGCGGTGGCGGAACGGTATCCGTTGCTTCGCCAGCGGCCTGTACACCGGGGATCAGGCTCAGCGAGCCAACCAGTAATCCCATTGATAAAAGAACACGTTGAGTCCTGCGCATAATGATTTCCACGTTGAATTTTGACAGTCAGGCTAAAGACAATTTTTATCGCACTTCAGTTCCGGTGTGCTGACGCTATGTGTAAGGAAAAACAGCGCTATTCACTTTACTGCACACAGCTCAGGTAACGGATCACTGTGCGACCACTTTATCCTGAGTTGCCAGATCGACCAACAACGCAATGCCTAAATAGTTGCTCCAGTTAAAGCCGTTCTGCAGCACCACAATCGCATTGCCGTGACGTTTATCGTAGCCGATAAAACTGGCGTAGCCGCCAATATAACCCACCTGATAGGTGATCTGCTGCCCTTCGATGGTGTCGGTAACCCAGGCGATATTCTGCGCCTGCGCGCCTTGCTGATACCAGGGCCGGTTCACCGCCGCAAAAGCCCGATCCCGCGCCGTATCACCGGTGGTATTGAGGTGCGCACGCAGATAAGCACTCAGATCGCGCGCATTACTGTAAAGACTGGCCGCGGCCACCATGTTGCCATGAAAATGCCAGTCTGGCGTCAGCGTACCACGGCGGATGAATTTCGGCTGATCGCCGGCATGGCCGAGGGCACGCAGCGGATAACCCGGCAGCGTTTCCGGCTCAAAACTGCTCTGATTCATCTTTAACGGCGTAAAGATCAGCTGTGACGCGAGTGTCTGAATGTCCTGATGAAAACGGGTGCGCACGATAAAACCGAGCAGCGCATAGCCGAGGTTTGAGTAGTGTGGCATGCGTACCGCGGGTACTGAGAAATCCGCCAGATAACTCAGCAGCTTGTCGCTGTCGAGATTGCCATAGAAGTTCTCGCCCGTGTCCAGATAACGAACGAACTGCAGCAGCATCGGCAAATCCATATCCTGACGCGGCAGACCTGAGGTATGCGTCACAAGTTGCAGCAGCGTGATGCGCCGTGCGTCGGCGCTAAGGTGAACGTCCGCGGGCAGCAGATCCGCCAGGGTATCGCTCCAGTGCAGCCTGCCCTGTTCTACCAGCTGGATAATCACTTCTGCCGTCACGCCTTTACTCAGCGAGCCCAGCGCAAACAGGGTATCGGGCGTGATCGGATAGCGATGCACCCGATCCGTAACGCCGAAAGGGTAATAACGGGTCGGGCCGCCGCGATGAATGACCGCGATACTGATGCCAGGCACCTGCTTCTGCTGCATGTAATGCTGCACTATGTCATCGACATTTTCGTGAAAGGTGGCGTGCGTCAGATAAACGCGATCGCCGACCGGCGCGGAAGTTTGCGACAGGGTACCGCAGCCCGTCAGCAGAAAGATCACGGCTGGCAGGATGCGCGTCATGAATCTGCCGCTCCACTGACCAACCTGGGTCATCAGTCTGAGGAATAGCGCAACAGCCCGGCTGCCGGAAAATCCATTTTTCATTTAATAATCATCAGGTTAATTTTATTTAACACGCAGCAGGCTCAATATAGCGCAAAAATGTACCATAAAGTGCTGCAGGCTATCGCTTGTACAACGGGGTCAAAGTGGTGTTAAACGCGGTTTAACCACGGCGTGTTGCCCGAAGATGGTTAGCTGTGTTGCGGCCCACAAGGGTGTACACTGCTGCGGTTTTACGGCTCAACGCCGCGCTGAAATTTTGAAATGCCCGGGAGGCAACCGCATGAAAGAAGGCCCACTGTCCGAAAAAGAGCTGCAATGGCTGGAAGATATGCTGGAAAAATATGGCAGCGAAGCGTCGATTATTGATGTCTCCGAGCTGGATGGCCTGCTGACTGCTGTCCTCTCCGGCCCTGTCACCGTTGAACCCAGCCAGTGGCTGGTTGCCCTGTGGGGTGGCGAGAAGCAGATTCCAAAATGGAGCAACGAACGTGAAATGACGCGCTTTATGTCGCTCTGCTTCCAGCATATGAATGATGTGGCTGACCGCTTATCTGAATTCCCGGAGCAGTTCGAACCGCTGTTTGGCATCCGCGAGATGGAAGGTCTGGAATTTACCGTGGTGGAAGAGTGGTGCTTCGGTTACATGCGCGGTGTCGCGCTGACCGACTGGTCTGCCCTGCCTGCGGATCTGCAGCCTGCGCTGGATGCTATCGCCCTGCACGGCGTGGAAGAGAACCTCGAAAAGATTGACACCATGACGCCGGACGAGATGGAAGCCAGTATTGAGGCGATCCGCCCTGCTGCGCTGGCGCTGCACGATCACTGGATCTCCCAGCCGGAAGCGATTCCTGTGCCACAGAAGCCTGTCTCGGCAGAGAAACTGCCTGGTCGCAACGATCCCTGCCCGTGCGGCAGCGGCAAGAAATATAAGCAGTGCTGTCTGCATTGATCTGATGCTCAGCCGCCATTTGCCGGGTGGATGTTACGCCCGGCATGTTTGATCCCAACAGATTATGCTCATAGCAATCGGTGCAGCGTCTCCAGTCTGGTCACTTCCGATTCACCCACAAAACCGCCCACTCTTCTCTCTCATATTGCTTTCCCGTCATTCCCGATAATTTCATAAATTTACTTTCAGGTGGTCAGTCTGACCGTCCGGTTGTGGCCATGTTTTAATATTTACATGGCATAGTGCCTTTGCTTAGATGATAACTGACAAGGTGAATCACTGATTAAGCGGAACCTTATGATGATGAAGGCGCTGACTGAGCGGCAACTGACAATTATGCGACAGCTTATTTCTCATAACAGTTATGTGAGCCTGCACTCTATTTCAGAAAAAACAGCCATCACCACCCGAACCTTACGCCGCGACATCGCGGATATTAATGAAAAACTTTCTGACCAGGGAATCAATCTCAGCGGGAAAAGTGGGAGAGGGATCACAATTAAATTCGCTGATGCGCAGTCAGAAATAGCCGCGCGCCGGATTTTCTCAACCGAAGTGGATGATTTCAGCAGTAACTTCCGGATGCTGAAAATAGCGTCTGATTTATTAATGTTGTCACCCAAAAGTTCATCGATCAGCGAACTGGCGGATAAATATTTTATCAGTCGCGCTTCAATAGTGAATGATTTAAAAACATTGGAAGCCTGGTTACATCAGTTTGATTTAACCTTATTAAAAAGTCGTGTCGGCACCAGCATAAAAGGCAGTGACCAGAATATTCGCATGGCGATGAAAGCGCTGGTATTAAAATCGATTTATAACCGTCAGGACATGATGGAAAGCCGCCTGGATGAAAGCACACTACAGGAGCTTTCAGAGAAGTTTGGTCAGCAGGCTGTCCATTTTACCCTGCAATTAATTAATTTTATTGAACAACAGCTGCAATACACGATTAGCGATCCTTACTACATCAATTTATTTACCCATATTCTGGTGCTGATCCACCGGAGTCACTCGCCGATGTACAAGACAGACGCCCGCGCGGTGACCATGAGCCGGGTCAGCGACCATCACGCCTGGCAGGTTTCGCTGGCGGTGATAGAACGCATCGAGACCGCTTACAATACGATACTGGTGGCCGAAGAGTCACACTCCATCTATCAATATCTGGTCTCTTCCGGCAAGGCGGGCGGCGAGACGCCACAGCACGATGACTCGCTGATATCCGAACGTGAAACCCGCTTTGCGGAGGCGCTGATTGCCCGTGTAGCCCAGCGCATCAACATTGAGATCACCACCGACCGGAACCTGCAGGCTTCGCTGTCCTCGCATATCAAGCCGATGCTGAACCGCCTGAGATATCACATCCGGATTAAAAATCCGCTGCTGCATGATATCCAGACCGAGCTGGGAACGGTGTTCGCCGCCGTCAAAGCGGTCATCAGCCAGCTGACGCAGGAGTACAGCCTGGATGAGATCAGTGATGATGAGGTGGCGTACCTGACGGTGCATATTCAGGCCGCCATCGAAAACAGCATCAAGGTAAAACGGGTACTGCTGGTCTGCTCAAGCGGTCTGGGCACCTCGCAGCTACTTTACGGACGGATTATCCGCGCCTTTCCTGACTGGAAGATTATCGACATCGTGCCAGGGAAAAACATCGCAGATTCTTTGAAACGACATGAGTGTGACGTAGTGATCTCCACCATCCGGCTGGAGCCGCTGGAAAAACCGGTGGTCTATGTCTCGGCCCTGTTTTCGGCGAAAGATATCGCAAGAGTAACGGAATGTCTGGTATCGAATTCGATTAATTAATAATGGAGAATCAAGATGACTACAGCCGTGGCTATTAATGAAGTCCTGACAGAAGAATGTATTATTCTCAATGTCGATTGCCAGACGAAAGAGCAGATTATTTCTCAGCTGACCGATCTGCTCTGCCAGACCGGCGCGGTCACCGATAAATCCGCATTTCTGAACGATGTTTATCTGCGTGAAGAATTAGGCTCCACCGGTTTTGAAAATCACATTGCTATTCCGCACGGCAAATCTGCTGCCGTAGCCAAAACCCGGATTGCCGTAGGCCGTTTACGTCGGGATATTCCGTGGGAGACCATCGATGGCACCAAAGTCCGGCTGGTTATTCTCTTCGCGGTAAAAGAGTCCGATAAAGATGTCGGCCATATTAAAATGCTCGCCAAAATATCCATTGCGTTAGGTGATGAAGATGTGGTCGAGCAATTACTGAATGTGCAACACCGCGAAGAGATGTTTCATCTGTTGTTATCCCGCTCGGGAGCCTGAATAAACCGGAGATATCTATGAAATAAAAAACTAAAGGAGGTATTCCAGGTTGTAGCCATCCCTTCAGACCGAAAAACATAAATATAAAATTTTCACTGGAGAACGTTTATGAACATCATTGCCATTACCGCCTGTCCTACAGGTGTCGCCCACACCTACCTTGCCGAAAGTAATTTAAAAAAAGCGGCTAAAAAACTGGGCCTGAATGTATTAGTCGAAACCCAGGGCGCAATCGAAAGCGAATATATTTTCAGCGACGACGATATTCATCAGGCCGACGTAGTATTAATCGCCGCAGATAAGAAAGTTGAGATGGCGCGCTTCCAGCACAAAAACGTGATCGAGGTCCCCGTCACCCGTGCCGCAAAAGACGCTGAAGGTCTGTTAAGCGCCATTGTGAACGGTGAACTGGCGCCCAGGCTGGTCGATTCTGCCCCACAGAACAATGCGTCTGAACCGGCTAACAGTGCCCGCGAGGCGTCAGGTTCCCGTTCCTGGATCTCAGAGATTTATGTGCACCTGATCACCGGTGTGAACCTGATGATCCCGTTTGTGGTGGCTGGCGGCATTCTGATCGCCCTGAGTTTTTCATTCGGAATTACGGCGGCCACACCAGGGGACGCTAATTTCAGCCCGATAGCGAAGATGCTTTCGGACATCGGTGGCGGTTCTGCCTTTGCCCTGATGCTGCCGATTCTTGCGCTGGGGATCAGCCAGTCCATCAGCGGCAAAGCGGGCATCGTGGCGGGCGCGGTGGGCGGGATGATGGCGATCCACACCGGCTCCGGCTTCCTTGGCGCGCTGATTGCCGGCTTCCTGGCCGGATACATCACGCTGCTCATCACCAACCATATTCACCTGCCCAAAGCGGTCGCCGGGTTAAAACCGATTTTAATTGTGCCGCTGCTGAGCGTGCTACTGACCGGCGCACTGATGGTGCTGCTGATTGGTGAGCCAATCAAAATGCTGCTCGGCTGGCTGACCGCCTTCCTCACTTCGCTGGGTAACACCAACGCGGCGATCCTTGGTCTGCTGTTCGGCATGATGGTGGCGTTTGATATGGGCGGCCCGCTGAATAAAACCGTCTGTATGTTTGCGATTGGCCTGATGTCGAGCGGGATTTACGGACCGATTGCGGCCTGCATGGCGGCGGGCATGGTGCCGCCGCTGGGCATCGCGCTGGCGACCACCCTCTTCCGCCGCAAGTTTACCGAGCAGGAGCGCGAGACCGGCAAGGTCACCTACATCCTCGGCCTCTCATTCATTACCGAAGGCGCGATCCCTTACGCGGTTGCCGATCCGCTGCGCGTCATCCCGGCCATTGTGGCGGGTTCCGGATTAGCGGGCGCCCTGTCGATGATGCTGGGCTGCGCTTCCCGCGCTCCACACGGCGGCATTTTCGTCATCTTCATTCCTAACGTGATCAGCAACGTCATGGGTTATCTGTTTGCGATTGCCGCAGGCAGTTTGCTGACGGCGCTCATTCTGTTGTTCCTGAAAAAAGATATCTCCGTTCCTGCAAAACAAGGATAAAACCTATGCTTTACAACATGAAAGATCTGCTCAGCGTTGCCCAGCGTCATCAGTTTGGTGTGGGCGCGTTCAACATCGCCAGCGCAGAGTTTGCACGCGTGGCGGTTGAGACTGCCGAGCGACTGGATTCCCCGCTGATTCTGGAGATTCATCCTGAAGAGATGGCGTTTACCGGCCCGGAATTCATCGGCTATCTGCGGACGCTGGCGATTCAGGCGCGTGTGCCGGTGGTGATCCATCTGGACCACGGCCGCACGCTGGAAGAGGTGATGAAGGCGATCTACGCCGGTTTTACCTCGGTGATGATTGACGCCTCGTCTCACCCTTTTGAGCAGAACATTGCGCTGACGAAAAAGATTGTCGAGATAGCGCACACGATTAATGTTTCTGTGGAAGCAGAGCTGGGCACCATTGGTGTGGCGGAAGGCAGCGGCGAAGGCGGCAGTAACGAGATTCTCTATACCGATCCGCAGCAGGCCGGGACCTTTGTCCGCGAGACCGGCACCGACACGCTGGCGGTCGCTATCGGTACCTCGCATGGCCTCTACCCCAAAGGGAAGCAGCCGAAGCTGGATATCGAGCGCCTGCAGCAGATCCGTAAGGTGGTCGATATCCCGCTGGTCCTGCATGGCGGTTCGGGCAATAAAGACAGCGAGGTCGCGGAGTCGATCCGTTATGGCGTCGGGAAAATTAATATCTCCAGCGACATGAAGAAGGCGTTCTTCGTGGCGCTGGAACAGGAGCTGAAACAGGGCGGACACGAGCCTAATGCCTTGTTTGTTAAACCGATGAAGGCGGCGAGTGAAGTGGTCGCGGCGAAGATGGCGCTGTTTAATTCGGTGGGAAAAGCGGGGCTGTATCGGTAAGGGGTTGTGTGGTGGATGGCTGGGAGTTGAAGCTGGGAAAGGCACTGATGGATCAGTGTCTTTTTTGGGTTTTGAGAAGTGAGCTTTAAATAAGTATCAGGTCAGTAAGCAACAGCCATCGTCAGGCTCATCGCTCTTCTTTTGTATGCCACAGATCCACGATGTAGATGGCATTATCACGAAGTTCGTAGTGAATCTCGTAGTCATCCAGTATCACCTTTCGAACTTCCCGAGGTTCATATCGAACCTGCTGTATGCCGATTGCTGGGTGTGCCTTGAGGCCAGCACTGCCGGTTATCACGCGGTCTAAGACATCATCAGCATGCTGGCGGCTGTACTGAAGAGCAAAACGGTAGATGCGTTCCAGGTCATCCTGAGCTTTAAGCGTCCAGTAAATTTCCATTTATCAGCTTTTCTTTAAACGATCACCAAATTCAACAAGGTCCGAGTGACTTACTACACGCCCGGCATCTACATCGGCAAGACCAGCCTGAATGCTGTGATGACGCCGTTCCCTTTCAGCCAGCATAGTGGTCAACGCTTCCTTGATGATCCAGCTTTTAGAACGATCCAGCTCCACAGCCAGATTTTCTACAGCATCAGCCAGCTCGGTGGGTATCTGTGCGCTAATGGTCTTTTTTGTAAGAGAACCCATAAGGATTACCTCGGTTAATAACAGTTAATAACTTCTATTAAGTCTAGCATGGGGTTCTTTATAAAAACATCAGATCGCATTTTGAGGGCAGCATCCTGAGGCTGGCTTTGCCTTTCTGGTCACCTAAGGACTGGTCTCATAAATCACTACGAGATCTCACTATACCGGGAGGACATGAACCTGATTCAATGTTTACGAAACCGATGCACGGGCGATCGTCCTCGTCAGCCAGGTTCCTGCTATCAGAGGGTTTGATTGCACCAAAGTGGCTGGGTCGGTGGAGGATTCAGTGTGATGAGGTTTGTTTACTCGTCGGCTGAAACGTCAGCTGGGGACGCTGAGAGAATAGCGCAGCGTTTATCCAGTAGAGACTCAACGGACGCCCGGTTGCCCTTATCCCAGCCGCGCCGGGTGGTTAGCAGGATAAACCCTTTTTCTCCCGAGAACGTCGCCGGAATAAGCGCCACACCAGACTTTGCCAGCTGCGGTGGCGACAGATGGAAATAGTGCGCCACTGAGGAAACTGGATAGATCCCCATCGCCGACGGCTGCATAACGCGACGGGCATAGTAGGTGTGGTTCAGCAAACGGTCGGGCAAGGGTCGCCAGTCATTATGAATAAAGGGGCGCTCGGCCTGAAGCTGGCGATAGACATCTTCCCGCAGGCAGGTCAGATGAATATGCAGTTGATTCTGGCTGCGGCCATAAGCGGAATTCAGCGCCATGCCGAGCCGATCCTCAGGCACTTCAGCACCATAGGCCGCCATAAGACGATAACGCATTAACCAGGCGTAGCCGAAATAATCGGGACCTCCGGGACGCGACAGCGCAATGCTCTCAATGCCGGACATCGCCACCGTGGGCACCAGAATAAAGTGCAGCCTGTGGCGAGGGTTCTGGATGATGCTGTAGCCCTGTGTTTTGTCCTGCGGCAGATAGATTTGCTGGCAGGGTGCCGGATCGCGACGATAGTGATAGTTATTCATGCAGAGGTCATGCGTGACCGTCCACAGCGCGTCAGAGCGAGCGCATCCTGTCAGTAGCAGCGCGATGACCAGCGACAGAGAACGGCATCGCCATAACAATGTCCCGTTTAGTGGATTGTATCCGGTCAGGCAACTCAATGCAGGTACAACCTCATCAGCAAGGGTTCATATTGGGGGAACGTTTATGCAGTTTAGCATGGAGCCGGTGGTGATCTGCTTCAACGGACGCAACTCACAGAATGTTCTCGTGAGCATGCATTGAATCTCATACTTTTTAAGAGCATGATCGCAATAATTATCCGTTGCTTAGCCCTGACTATGACTCCAGCCAAATCACTTCAGACTGCCATTTCCGATGTCGCGGTCTGGCGCAAAGGCGATCAATTCGCCCCTTATAAACCTCTATTGCTGCTCTATGTATTATCCCAGTACAGGAAAGGACATTCGCGACTATTTAACTATGGAAATGAGATTGACGAGCCGTTAACCAGGCTGCTGATTGAGTTTGGTCCGAAAAGGCGAGAGTACTATCCAAATATGCCTTTCTGGCGGTTAAGAACAGATGGATTCTGGACGCTCGAAAACTCAGAGAACTGCAGACCACGTAAAGGTAACATCCAGCCGACTAAGCGCGAGCTGATTGAAAATCAGGTTAGCGGCGGATTTGATGAGGAGAATTATCAAACGCTGCAAAAAAATCCAGCCCTGATCGACAAACTGGCGCAGCAGATTCTGACTGAGCGCTTTCCCGAGAGTCTCCAGATTAAACTGGCCGAACTGTTAGGTTTCGATTTAGTCACGCTGATGAGAACTCGCGACCCTCGCTTTCGCGACATGATTTTACGGGCTTATCACTCACAATGCGCCATTTGCGGGTATGACCTTCGACTGGATGGAGCGCTGGTCGGACTTGAGGCGTCGCACATACGCTGGAAGCAATATGGTGGCCCTTGTGAAGTCAATAACGGACTGGCCCTCTGCTCCGTACACCATTCTGCATTCGATAAAGGCGCTATCGGTATTGATGAAAACCTGAAGATTCAGATATCAGGTGGAGTCAATCGTAGCCCCATTGTGGATCAGCTTTTCTGGGCGCTTGAGGGGCAAAGGCTTCATCTGCCTAAAGATAAAATGCTGTGGCCTGCTGAGCGGTTTATTGAGTGGCATCAGACACAGGTGTTTAAAGCCTGAGGGGATAAAAGCCGCCTCAGCATCCCGTTAATTATGTAGATGGCAAATGTCGGCAAAGGCTGAATATTCGCTTTTGTTAATGAATAGTATGCTGACGCATTCACTTTGTATGAAGTCGATATAACGTTGACGTCGGGGATAGTATTTCTTTGCAGTCGGGCATTAAGGCGTCAGGCTGCAATACGGCGAACGTGGCCAACAGTGAAGAAGGTTTGGCAACGGATGTGCTGGTATAAGCGTTCTGTTCATGATAGTTAACCGCTCCCGATGCGATATCGGGAGCGGCTTCTCATTCAGACGATTTTCTTTTTACCTGATATAACCTGAATAAACTCCTGCACCTGCTTTTGCTTCCTCGCCGACAGCTTACATACCTGGCGCAGCGACTGCATTAGTTCGCTCTCCTGCCGGGCGGTTAGCACAATACAGCCTTCCATTACCTTTACATCTACTGCTGTACCCGTAGCAAAACCGGCTGCTTCCAGCCATTGCCCTTTCATGGTGATGGCGGGAATCCGGCTATAGTCCGGATAGCGACTCGCGTAGCCAACCGTTCATTGACGGTTATTTGCCGGGGTGACTTCTGATTCTGAGGGTTGTGCAATAGAATGGGCGTCAGTCATGATTACTATTCTCCGTAAATAGTAGTTGTGATTAGCGGCGCGGGTGTGTTGCAGCACATCCGCACCGCGCTAAATACCTGTATATATCATCAGGAATGAGAAGGAAAGTCCAGCTTAAAAAAGCCTTGAATAATCTATTTATAAAATAATTTTGATATAAAGCTTAAGGGCTTTTTAGCAGGAGATAATAAGAAGCGCACCAGAAAGAGGCGTAAGAAAATAAGAATCATGATTTTTACGTGAGGCTTTTTTACCTGCGCTGGCTGCACGTTCGGATTTTATTTTTTTCCAGTAATGCAGCAGCGCTTTTTTCACCGCTGATTAATTCCGGATTTTCTACACGCCACTGGGCGGTAAGTTGACCACGTAATGCTTTAGCCAGAATTGATTGCGTCAAAAGCGCATTGCTGGCCTGTTATAAGCTCGCTGTGTAGCTTCAATCGTTTGAATTTAATTCTTGCAATGACTTGTAACTTTGTAATTCTCTAGCCTAAAGACATAGCTTACAAATAATTGACATCACCATTGCTTGTTGCATCGTAAAGGAGTAAATGCTCTTTTAGTACAATGAGCAAACAAAGCTGCATAGCATCAATGATGTATATTATTTTTTAGTATAATTTGCCCTAAGGAAGTCCTCATACTTCTTAGGTAATAAGGCTATCTCACCCCACTTTTTATTAGGAGACCAATAACCGGCACCTACTTTTTCAACCTTGCCAAAGAATATAAGCATACGTCTTAAAGCATTATCCTCTTTGATTCCCCTTGCTTCTAAATCGCCTTTATCTGCAGAGATTATAAAATCAACGTTACCTTGTAGATATGGATGTCTCAAGAAGATATGCGAGGTTAAATCATAATGCCTAAAGCGAACTATTTCTCCAAAATAGAATTTAGGCTCTTCATCTACATCATTTATTTCCGCAGCATCTTTTAAATCGCTATCCAAAACATACCTATGCACACTTTCTTCAACAACTATATGGATTTCTCTGTGATAGTTGTGCCTGAAGTTTGTACAAAGAGATTGAACGCTCGTTATCTTGCTAGGAAGTCTGAAATTTTCGCCCCCATGCCTTGAGACGGGAACCGCAGCTTCAGGGCCATGTTCACTTTCAAATTCGGTTTGTAATGGCTCCTGTTCACCGTCGAAATCAACTCGCGGGTTATTTTTTGGCCTTTCTTGCATAAAGCCACTGATTATAACTAAGTCTTGGTCCTCGACCGCCTGTCGCGCCTCTTCTTCAGAACTATATTTTTTGCCAGCCAATTGACTGCTTCGCAAGCGGCAATAAGGAGCATCTTCATCAGGAAAATGCCTAAATAAAGCCTCTCTTCCATTTGCCATTACAGCTATTGCAGGATCATTTGGAACACGAATAAGAGGTTCGTAACATGAAGGACAGTGCAGGTGTCCTTTCATTTCAACAAGATAATCTAAAGGTTCAATTTCAGTACGGACTAAAACAGCTATGGGATGTCTTGTCCGATCCCATTTCGGGTCATAATAAGCGTAAGAAATTCTATTCAAAGCCATAGCCATAGCCATAGCCAACTCCATTGTTATCTTTTTTTAACATACTGTTTTTATAATAAAAAAACCATAACTCAAGTGCAGAAACAGGTAATAAAATGTTCGAATAACGCATTTCTCTAATTTATAAAATATCATCATTACATAAGTTAAATTGAACTTATTTTGGTAAAAAAAGCCATAAAACCCTTGCTGGTACTACTAACAAACAGAGCGTAGCACCTTCATCATTTGTCCAGAGTGAACACACTTAATCAGGATAACCGTGTACCCCTACGGGAGCATGGCTGAAGCGCTGGGGGAGCCTGCATATAGTGAGCAGGTACGTTACCACCATAGGACTGTTTGGCTGTTAAAGGCTGGACATCGGGCTTAAATGCTTGTGATGAAACTGTTTTGGGATGGTTTAGAGACGGTGGTAATATCATAGTGATTTAAGTTAAGAAACTGTACGTGTTTGAAGCCTGGAACTACACGCCGCTATGAGTTCACATCCCATTTACCACTATCCAACTACAGCGGCTTTTAAACGGGAAGATAGAGAATAAATCTGTAAATTTATAAAAGTCAGAAATAGTTAGCCATCTTATTGATATGAATATTTTAAGTAATTGGTGCGAAGGCCGGACTCGAATTTCACACCTAATATACTGATATCAACATTTTTTATAAACAGGAATTAATAGTTAACCCCGCATTTGTACCCACAAGTTAAAATCCGTACAAAAAATAGACATTGCAAGTGGGTATAAAGCCATACCAGTAGAACACCGATATGGCTATCAAAGCAAGATTCAGAAAGTCAGAGGCTTACCCTCGAAAATCACTAATACTTGCCCAAGTAAATGCACGACTAAAAGGTCCTCATCAAACAGGTAGTCTTTGAGCATCTGCTATAAGTTAATCGAGAACAAGTATGTAAATGTCTTTATTACACCATAGAGCCTTACCAACATTGTGATCATAACCTCATGTTTTCTTTGTCATATAAAGTTCATATTGAGACGTCAAAAGAGTTATAATGTCAATCGGTATACGTTCCGACAGAGAGGAAACATGCAACCCATACACCCCCTTATCAAAGCGGCAAGAGATAAAAAATTACCGCATCCAGCCCAGCTGAATAAATTCAATCAAGAATACTGGATTAAATTCATGGACCAAATAGGTCCGCTAACTGCAGAGGCTTCAGCATACATTTCAGGTGCAACGTGGCTCAATAATAATTTTCAAAGTGTGAATAATACTCGAAAGCAAATTTGTTTTTTAAAGGGCTGCAGACCTGAATATCATGAAATGATCAGGGCACATATCGCCAGCGCTAATTATGCATTTTGGCAGGTATGCGATGAACAAAAAGAGATTTTTGAAGATACAAGCAATACAGCTATAGAGCAATTTATTATCTCAAAAACTTCGAAGGTAGGAAAAAGCGACCCGGTAAGTGTAAACAGTGTAAATATGCATAGGCTTGACAGTCTAAGAGGTCCATTGTTCGAGCTATTTAAATATAAGGACCGTATGCATATACTCTTTCCTGATGATCGCCCGAACAAGTTATCAAAACTTGACTTTTATCTCGCAGAAATGAGGCTGTCTCAGCACTTCCATAGCTTTTCTTCGCTGTGGCAAGACTTACTCTATGGTCGTGCAGTATTCACTTTCCAGCAGAAGCGAGTCTTTTTCATGCAATGTCATTCTGACTATCACCGCATGAAAACAATTGCAGAATACCGTCGAGATCATTTTTTAGCCACTTCAATAACTGAAGCTCGTACCGTAATGGATAAATTTCAGAATATCAATCCTTGGTCAAATTATCTACATTATGAGCCAGGTAAAGCGTTGAGCCCAGCACCATGGCGAACACTATCTCAAAGCTCGCAAATGATTGCCAGATATCAGCCTTTATCGGCTTTAATTCAGCTTGACGACCACCTCAAATCACTATTAAAACGTAAATCCTCCCCTTGTATTGAACGTAAATTACAAAGTGTTTTAGATATATGGGTTCATCTATCTGTGCTGGCTGTTCAGATTGATGAACATCTGCATACAAACGAGGAAATCGTCGACTGGTCAAAACTAGTTCATCTTGCACCTCAATTTGAACATTCTAATCTTATTGCTGCACTAATACAGTGTTGTGAATATAGTGAAACTGAGATCATCGATGCCCTAGATTTATTGACCTGGAGAGGAAAGTCGCCGCAGGAGGATTTATGGGTGCAGCCTCTGGTGTCTGTAGAGGATAATTATATTTTCCCGATCAGTGCTTTTCTTACAGCTAGCCTAACCCGCAATATAGATTGTTGGATGACTAAAATAGATCCCAATGATACTCGCCGTGGAAAACTATTTGAGAAAGATTTGATTAGAGTATTGGAAGAGTGCCGCAATGGAAACTCGGTGATGAAGGAGCATTTGCGCTATACCTCTGCAATTGAACCAAACTATCATGGACATAAGGAAGAAATAGATCTGACCTTCTCTTTTGGAAACTTACTAATTGTTGTAGAAGCTCGTAGCCGTAAAACATCTATCACGCCACTCGATTATGACAATGAACTTTTCGATTCTAACGGGCTGGTGCATAAAACCAAGCAGGCCATTAGAAAAGCAGCATTTGTTAAAAATCATCTTGAGCATTTTTGTAAGGATTATTACCCCCACTTATCTGGTACAGAAGACGTTGAGGTTGTCCCACTAGTAATAATCAATGGTCAATTTCATGCGGGTTTTCCACTGAATGACGTACCTATTATCGATTCAGCGCTTCTGTTGCATTATCTTCGAGATCGTGAGGTGCGTTTTATGGCAGCAGCACCTTATGACAAACATCAGTATGGCATCCCACTTTGGCAAAGTCTCGAAGAGGCACAAAGTCGTTTCAGGGATTATCTTTCATGCCCTACCTTGATAAAGGTTTACAATTCAATGTGTAGAGAGTCAGTAAAACGCTCCAACAATCTCGGGGAGGATTTTGATGAGGTTGTTTCACTTACATTCGAAATTCATTTCATGGGATGGGAAGAGCAATTGGCTCATGTTAAACGAGCCTTTCAAAATCAATTTGTAAAATATTACTGACTTGAATCATTCCATAGCAGACCATTATTCGAAGGATATAGTCGGCATTGATAAAAAATATCCCATCACTACTGATAAAAACTTCAATCTCTTATTTTAGGACTTTTAAACGAGAAAATAAAATGCACCGGTCGTTATCGGCTGGTGCATTATGAAATCAACAATCAAGGAGGTAATAAAAAAGATGTTGTTTAACGTACAGCATTTTTACAGCTTCGGCGCAATAAACCAGTTGCCTGTCGCGCCCGCAGAATATCGACTGCCCGCAGATATGGGGACTGTTCTTGCCAGTTGAATCCCCTGCGATCAATACGAACCAGCTCGTACTTTTCCACCAGAAAATTAACTGCACCAGCTAGGTTGATACCAGCATTGATATGTTCCTGAATAACCGCCTCATTGCTGAAAGGTGTATCGTTTAGAATCAGGCCATAATGTTGTTCTAGCAGGCGTGCAAGCAGCATTTGCCAGACAGCCACGGACGACAGACAGAGCTTCGCAGCCCGCTGAGTTGTTGCAGGTAGAGTTTTCATATTTGCTCTTGTGAAAGTAGTTAACGTTGAGTGGGGTAAACGGAAATGTATAAATAGCCGCAACTGCCAAGTGTATCGGCTTCACAGGTGAAACCGTTGTGGTACAGGGTGACGCAGTGGGCATGGCGAGGATTCATTTCACCTGTGGTCAACATCGATTCCATCTGACTGATAAAACATGGTAATACTTCATCCAACTTCAAAGATTCTGCGTTACTGAATTCACCGGTAATGCTGGCACGGTCAGCCAGATAGTGAAGTCGGTTTCCCTCCTGTACCAAACGATCGCCAAAGCAAGGTGTCACATTACGATTCAGGCCCCACTTGAGAAATGAATTGTTCTCTGATTCAGTAGATTTCATTGAAGTACCCTCATATCCAGCCTCGCTCTGCAAACGACACAATGCCATCTGTGCCGACAACCAGATGATCGAGCGTATTCACATCAACCAGTGCCAGCGCTTCTTTAAGCCTACCGGTAATGTTGCAATCGCATTAGCTGGGCTCCGGATCACCGGATGGATGGTTATGCACCAGCACGACTGCTGCAGTATTGAAGCGAAGCGCTGACTTCACTACCTCACGAGGATGGACCTGGAAATGGTTAGATCTTTAATGGCTGGTACTCTGATGCAGACCACCATCGAAGAGCAGTCCACCGAACGCAGTCATATGGGGCGACTCTGTCAGGTCATGAGTGGATAAGGCACTGTGTAACACGCCGCGAATGGCCTATTATCTTTGGCTGCAGACGGTCAGGTCATCTTACATCAGACTATTCACTACACTTCCAGCCAGGCAGGCAGGAACCACAAAGACATTCTCTGGACAGTTCATCTTGTCGTGAAGAATGGTCGGTTCTGCATAATAGATGTTAAGGGTTATATCGATATCAGCAACTCCGCTTCTATTACGCACCGTTCAGACTACTACTATGTTCGGCGATAATCTATATCGATGTAATCGCAGAAATAATCCGTTTGGGGAAATATGAGCAAAAAAATAAAATAGAAGTCTTATTGTAAAGACATACGTTGGTGGAGGCCCGTCACTTTTTAGGACTCTACCGGAAGAAAGTACAGGACAAGATAAGTGTGAAAGCGCTTTTCCGCGCCAACATATCACTTGTAGATTTGTGCTAAGATATAAAAAACGGTAGTGATGTATTTTTCTTTATGACAGACAATACAATATATTTTAAAAATTTATCCATAGACTATTTCTTTTCCATTAAATATAATATAAGAAGTAGTGAACGATAGAAGATATTTCGTAGCTAACATTTAACAACTAATATTGGAACTTACTGATATGTCTACGAACGCAGTTCTAAGCTCGTTTTTCACCTCTTTAAATATTCAAGAAGATAAATTCACCCCTCTATTGAAAAATGACGGGTTGGGAATTATCTTACGTTCGGCAGTTAATGAACTTGACTGGATGCATCATAACCATACCAGTGAATACAATAAATCATTTAGTCACGATGAATACTTTTACGTATTTAAAATAGGTGTGACGCGACTCATAAAACTTGCCCTCGAATCACGAGAGTCATTTAAAATCCCTTCAGTAATGTTTCTTAGGAATAGTGAAACAAGCTCTTTGACGCATAATATAGTATTAGGGCTAGGTATGATTGAGCATGGCCGAAGAGTAGGGCAATCAGTTAATGCAGGTATAGCTAAAATAACACAATCTGGTTCAAACGATTTTACTATAACTCTCCCCTCAAATATCATTGATGAGGAGAGCTATGAAAACACGATAAACAACTACTACAAAGAAATATACAATAATAATTTATTGGAGATTTACAAAACATCTTTCATGCAAAAATTAAAGCTTGATGTAGATAAAGAATTATTTGATTCAGTTTATCCTTTTGCAAATCATTATATTGGTTATGAAACCTCTCCTTTACTAGATGAGTTTTTCTTTGCGCTATCCTATAACGAATTAGTCAATTATGATGGATATGATACCTTTCATTACCTGACTAAATTTGGTGGTATTGAATTTCAAAAATATAAACTTGCTTTAGCTTTTATAATGTCAACATTTTCCCGGCACGAAAAATCAGCCGAAATGCTTACAACAAAACATCCAGAAATCAAATTGGAAAATATTTTAACAATATCGTCATACACGTCTGAATATACAGAAAGCATGTGTGAAGCAATTAACCATTTTGGCTCCGCTCTAAAAGGATACACACACACGACCTTTGATGATGCAAAAAAAATATTTGAAGTTCTATCTTGCAGTCGAAAAAACACTGCTTTGTTAGATCGGCCCGGTGCGGAACTTCCACTATTAATACAGAGTTCAGAAGAAAGCTTTTTCAGATGCATTACGGCACGACACTCCTCACCATTCCAGTTTTTACTCGACTCACTAAGGTACCATTTTAGTAAAGATTATGACAGACACCAACAAACTCGAGAGAAAGTGCTGCAAAATGCTGTAAGGCGGCTATTAACTAAAAACTTTAACGGATTAGAATTCAAGCAGAACATAAAAATAAAAATCAATAATAGAACATTAACCGATATAGACTTAGTTATAATTGAAGAAAGCACTGGAGATACTTTCCTTTGTCAGTTGAAACATCAAGAATTATACGGTTCCGATCTGCATGCGAAATATACTAGGACTGCGAGGCTAAAAGAACAAGCAAAAAACTGGCTAAATTCAATTAATAAATGGTTAGCCGATACTACTCAGCCAGATGTCAGAGCGACATTACGTGTTTCTAAAAAAACCCCGGCTCTTACCATATATAAAGTATTTATAACAAAGCATTATGCTTATCCTGTTAAAAATCTATCATATAATAATGACACTATTTATTGCAATTGGGCTCAACTGAATTATGCTATTCATTCAATAAATAACGCCAAAGATGTTAAAGAAAACAAAATAAATAGCATTATAGAAAAAATAAAAGAACTTGAGGTAATATATAAAAACGAAGAACATCTCAAAGAACCGAACTCAACATGGGTTGTTGAGGATTTAAGTTTCACCATAAAGCATGAAACTTAGAGTCTAAGGTGTATTTTAAAATACATAAAAAACATACCCAACAAAGGTATATATTCACTAAAAGATATATACCTATATAGATTCTGAACAATATTCAGAAAAGGTCTTTTTAGAGTAAACATCATCCGTTTAAACATCGAATATATTTTTTTATTAAACTTTCGTCAAGCTCATAAAATCATTTTATAATAAAAATGTATTAACCGTGATAAATTCTTCTTTTACCGTACAATCACCTGCCACCCTGCCACTTCGTTGTAACCTAACACTCTGTACAATCTGTTTTATCGTGTTTTTAAACACATTAATTACACTCTTGCTTTCTAAGAATAGCAAGTATCGAATAGCTAGGTTTTATCCTCAGTTTATATAAAGACTATTGAACATTTAACTATGGTTTGCGTACTCATGAGGATCTAGCAAACGTGCTTATCCTCAAAACTATGCAATGCATCTTAGTGCTCAAACTTACAGGATGCAGCACCTCTAAAACCATACAATTTTCTACTTCCCAAAGGGTTACAATCAGACAGATACAACATATAATGTAATGTTAATAACCACTAAAAATATTAATGATTGAAAAATCAATGAGTTAAGAGGACGAGCTTTATCAATGAGGGTCATAGACTTTTTCTGCGGGTGCGGTGGAGCCAGTAAAGGTTTTGAACTGGCCGGGTTTGATATCGCCTTAGGTATCGACTTCGACGAAAGCGCTGAAGCCAGCTATAAAGCTAACTTTCCTCAAACAAATTTTATTCGTGATGATATCAGAAATATCAAGATACGGGATGTTGCCAAGTTAGTGCCAGAAAGAGATAGTGCACAACTGGTATTCTGTGCCTGTGCGCCTTGCCAACCATTCTCTTCACAGAACAAAACTCGAAATGTTGATGATAAACGCAGAACTCTTCTAGGAGAAACGAAGCGCTTCATAAGAGCATTCCGCCCCGCCTTCATTTTTATTGAAAATGTTCCAGGCATTCAAAGTGTCAAAATTGAAGAAAATGGTCCTTTTGCAGATTTTCTTCATTTCATTGGCCGATTTGGCTATCAATATGATTTTAAAGTAGTATCTAGTGAATTTTACGGTGTTCCTCAACAAAGGAAACGCTTGGTTGTTCTTGCTAAATTGGGTGGATATCCTGATTTCCCGGCACCAACACACGGCCACGAAGAAAATCCATTCGCAACAGTCAGAGACTATATTGGTGACCTACCCAGTTTACAAGCAGGTGAATGCAGCCCAGATGACCCACTGCATATTGCTGCTATCATTACTCCCATAAATATAGAGCGCCTTCAGCACACTCCTGAAGGCGGAGATCGAAGAAATTGGCCTGACCACTTGTGGCTAAATTGCCATCGAAACTATAACGGCCATACTGACGTTTATGGCAGAATGAGGTGGGATATGCCATGTAAAACTCTAACAACCAAGTGTACAAGCATTTCTAATGGCCGATTTGGACACCCTGATATCACTCAAAATCGTGCTATTACGTTTCGAGAGGCAGCCTGTTTACAGACTTTCCCCCCAAATTTTATTTTCGAGGGGAGCAATATTTCAAAGTCTAAACAAATAGGTAATGCCGTCCCAGTACTTTTGGCACAGTGTTTTGCAGAAGCAATTCTCAAACAGGCTAAATTTTACAAGGAGACCGGGTATAGTTGACCCGATTTTTATATGGCAAATATTAGAACTAAAGCTCGTGCTCTTGACATGCTTGGCAGACAACAGATCGCCGGTATTCCCACCGCATTAAGTGAACTGTTTAAAAATGCTCATGATGCCTATGCAGACAATGTTGAAGTAGACTATATACGGAAAAAAAACTTATTAATTTTACGCGATGATGGCCTTGGGATGACTAAGGAAGAGTTTGAGGAGCGCTGGCTCACTATCGGTACTGATAGTAAACTAATCGATGAAGATAGTATCGATATGCCAGAAGTTGATACATCTAAGCAGTCTCGGCCTATTATGGGAGAAAAAGGTATTGGCCGATTAGCTATCGCTTCAATTGGCCCCCAAGTAATGGTAATAACTCGTTCACGCAGGAATGGAGCCAGCGGTAAAATTGTCGCAGCCTTTGTCAATTGGACACTTTTTTCTTTACCAAAGTTAAATTTAGAAGATATTAACATTCCAATAATAGAAATTCCTCAAAATGAATTTCTTTATAAAGTACATGTCGAAAATCTCATACAAGAAGCAAAGGAAAATGTATTAAACTTAAACGGTAAAATTTCACAGAAAAAAATTGATTTAATTATATCGCAACTAGAACAGTTCAACTATGACCCAGAATTCTGGGATGCTAATTTAAATAGTCTCGATGATAACCTCAACCTAAAGCGTGATCATCTTTCTCTAAAAGGCAATCGAGGGGGAACCCATTTCATTATAACACCTGTAGATGAAATTTTAGCCGATGATATTGAGACGCTTAATACTACTAGACGCACAGATCAATCTTCAAGACTTGAGAAATCATTGCTAGGTTTCACGAATACGATGTACGAAAATTCGCATCCTCCGATTATGGCTCGTTTTCGAGATCATACTTTACATGGTGAGTGTATTGATAGAATCAGTGAATCTGTTTTTTTTACACCAGATGAGTTTGCTATTGCTGATCATCACTTTAATGGTTTATTCAACGAATTTGGACAGTTTTCAGGAACGATAAGAATCTATGGTGAAGAAAAAAATGTAATTATCCCATGGCCTGAAGGCAGTAACAAAGAAACATTATGTGGATCATTTCGACTTAACTTAGCTTATTTGCAAGGCCTCCAAAGAGATACAAAAATTCCTCCAGAAACATGGAGAGAACTGAGAGATAAAACTGACAGAATGGGAGGGTTGTATGTCTACAGAGATGGCATACGTATTTTACCATATGGTGATTCAGACGTTGATTTCCTTCGTATTGAGCAACGTCGTTCTAAAAGCATGTCTGAATATTTTTTCTCATACCGAAGGATGTTTGGAGCAATAGAATTAACTAAATCAAACAATGCTGAACTGAGAGAAAAGGCAGGGCGAGAAGGCTTCATCGAGAATAAAGCATATAAGCAATTCAAAGCCATTTTGGAGAATTTTTTTATTCAGGTCGCGGCGGATTACTTTAACGATAAAGGTGACCAGTCAGCAACATTTATAGAAACAAGAGCTCGCCAACAACGTGAAAATGAATTAATTAAAAAACGCGAAAGCTACAAGGCTTCTAAACGAAAACGTTTTTCAGCTTCTCTTGATAATTTCTTTAGGAAGCTTGACAATGGTATTTTCGAAAAAGCATTCCAAACTTTAAAAGAAAAATCACAATCAGTTTTCGACAATTTTGATCCTAAAAACTTATCAGTTGATGACCTTGTTTTCAATGTGGAGAAAATTAGACTTAACGAGTTCGGAAGATTACTAGAAAGTATCGAGATTACCAAACCATCTGGCGTTGGATTAAATAAAGAACTAGCTGATCGTTGGGATCTATACCAAGTTAAGAAAAATGAAATCATTATTAACATTGAAAAATGTAAGGCAGATATTGGTGCTAGATTAGTAGACTATGAAGATCGATTTGGTGACAGGACAGGTTTACGGCATCGTTTTAATGACTCTCTTTCTTTACTTGAAGAATCTCAAAGAAAACAACTTAATGACGCATATAATAAAGCTAATAAGGTGCTTGAGGAACTGCAACAACAAGCACGACAACTACTAAATCAAAGTAGGCAACAGTCTAAACAGAATACAGCTGAAGTTTTTAAAGATTTCAATTCAACCAGTTTTCAAGGCGTCACAACAGAACAACTCTATAAGTTGAAAACTGATTTAGAATCGAGAATAGATAATTCTTCAAAAGCAATATTAGATAATGTAAACCTCATAATCGATAGACTCGAAGCAGCAAAAGAAGGTACTGACCAAAATACTACTTCTTCTACCGAGTTAGTTTCTATTTTAGAAACTGAATACGAGCTTTTACTTGAACAGCATGACAAAAATTTACATCTTGCTCAATTAGGAATGGCTCTTGGTATTCTTGGACATGAATTTAATAGTAACATTTTATCACTTCGTCGGGCTTTAAATGAAATGCAGCCTTTTGCAGCTCGCAACGAAAGATTTAAAATAATTTATGATAGAGTTCGCATTGGATTTGATCATCTTGATGCATATATAAAAACCCTAATTCCATTAACAAGACAGACTGGGCGTAGGCGTACACTCATAACTGGCAAAGCTATTAGTGAATTTATTATTTCTGTCTTCGAAGAACGTTTAGAAAAAGAGCAAATTGTTATTAATTTTACTGAAGGTTTTTATAACCAAAGTGTAGTTACTTTTACTTCTACTATATACCCAGTATTTATCAACCTTATTGATAATGCCATCTATTGGGTAGCAAAAAGCTCAGGACAAAAAACGATTACTCTCGATTCGTGTGTTAATGGTTTTCTTATCAAAGACTCCGGCCCAGGTATTCCGACAATTGACCAACAAAATGTATTCGAATTTGGATTTAGCCGCCGGTTGGGTGGACAAGGTATGGGTCTTTATATCGCCCATCAAACCCTAACACGCGAAGATTTTGAACTCTCTCTTGACCCATATGATCCCAATACAGGTGCAGTTTTCCGGATTGTAAAAAACGAACATAACGACATTGATGTGGAGTGATATTGTGCGCACAGGATTATTTTTTGAAACCTCACAACGTATTGTTAAGAGCTTTTTGAGTAATGTAGTTGCAATTGACGATAAGTTATTTTTTGGTAATGCTATATCTAATCAGGAAGAGGCAGCCTCTGCTGGTAATAAAGACCCCTTTGCTTTTGGCGAAGAAGAAAGTGCTTCAAGTGAGGAGGATAGTGGTTTAGGTATAGCAAATATTAGCCTCGCTTCGTCTACAATTAGGGATAGATTAGAAAAAGAAGTTCATAATTTAGATTATCAAGACCTATCTTTAGCTTTCGCTGAATATGGAATAAATTGTAGTGGTTTTATTCCTGACGTCCATAGATTCAAGACAATTGAAGATGCAGCTGAGAATATCACACTGAGCGCAAAACGTGTAGATGCTACAATTCTTGATTGGCGCATGGATGAAAACTTTGGTGCTGAAATCGGAAGCTTAGCTAAGGCAAGTATTTTAAAAATATTACAGCATGATAAAAATCAGCATGGAAGATTAAGACTAATTGTGATCTACACCGCAGAACCGAATATCGCAGAAATTACTGGAAATATTGCAAAAACATTACAGAGTGTAGATTTTAGTGTTTTAACGAATGGAAATAACATTAATTTTGATAATGCAGATTTAGAATTCTGTCAAATTACTGTCATAGAAAAGAAAGCAACCGCAAAAGAGTTACGAGAAGAAGTTGTCTCATTATTTACCGAACTGACCATAGGACTTTTACCCAATGCAACCCTATCCACACTTAGCGAGTTGAGAGATAAAACTCATCATATTCTTCATACTTTTAGTAGAGATTTAGACCCTGCTTATTTGTCGCACGTAATTGGATTGCTATCGTCACCAAAAGTTAGAGAAAATGCTGAAGAAGTTGCTCTTGATTATGCAGCTGAATTAATAGCTGAAGAATTAAAATCCATGATTCAAATAAGCCACCCTTTAAAGTTAAGCTTAGAAAAAAATAGAATAATAGACTGGCTTAGTCATGTAAATATGGAAAATGACGATGATTTCTTTGAGATTGTAGTAGGAGATGAATCGGGAAAAGTTGGTTCATCTAGAATGAAAGAACTTATTGCAGCTACAGAAAATGAACAAATTGACACGATACTACAGTCAGAACCCAAAATAATTAGTAAAGGTCAAGATTCTCTCAGCTTTTTTGAAAGAAATAGAATTCAAGTAAATTTAAAAAATGGGACTACCGATAGCCATGAAAAGTTATCAATCATTGAGTGTAAGCGTCGTGACGGCCTCTCTCTTACGAATTTAGCATATGCTCCAAATATTAAACTCGGTTCGATAATAAAAGATAAAAAAGGTAAGTATTATATTTGTTTACAACCTTTGTGTGACAGCGTCCGTTTAAGTTCAGATGCGAGTTTTCTTTTCCTTGCAGTTAAAGAAGTTAAAGAGCCTACAGGGAAGTTCACCCATGTGATCCAATCAAAAACTGGTGAAAATATTCGTTTGATGGCTAGATGCTCAACTCAATGTATCCGTAAATTTGATCTTAAACGCAACAAAACCACCCGTACAGTAAAAGCTTCCAACCAAGCCGGTAGCAATGAATATATAATTCAGTGTAAAAAAGAAAGTGGAGGCATTGAGGAACTATTTTGGGTTGGTGAGCTTAAAAATAATGTTGCCCAAGCAATATCAAATCATGTGGCTGCAAGTATTTCTCGAATTGGTCTAGATACAAATGAATGGTTGCGTTTAAGCTCATCTATAAGCATTGCATAATCCTCAGCCCTCCAGACGTATTTATAGCTGGAGGGCCTTATTAAGGTAAGCAAGAGAATTTACTTTGTTTATACAGTCATAGCTTATTATGATAAATTTCAGTATCACTTAAAATATAATTATCACATAAAAAATATAGAATATGTAGCAGTCCCCTTCTCAATCAAAAAGGCTACATCTAATATTATAAATATTTCATATTGGGCTTAAATTTCACCATGCAAATACTGTACGGACATGTAAAAATTTATCCTTTAAAAAAAGAAGATTTAAATCAATAAACTATTCAAGCGTTAAATAATCTGCTGCGTTCTTTTAATGCCAATTGGCTTGGATGTTGATGCTTAATAGCAGGCAAATAAATTTTCTTACCATCATAAAAGTAGTACTCTGATTTATGTAATTTTGCCGAAACGCTTACTGTAAAATCATTATTCAGGCAAATAAGTCCCATGTCGAATAAAAGATGTAAATCTGCACGCAATAATAATCCATTACTTAACTCATTCGTTGCCTGCCCCATGTACGGGTAGATATGTGCAGCCTGAAGAGTTTCAACAACCATTGTGCCACTTATAGCGCATCGACCATCATAAGCCAAAAGCAAATTTTTTCTAAATGATGCTTGACCACGTCTAATTGAAACTAATCTATTAGCCACCTCTCTCTTAGCATCTATTTCATCAATATTGAATCCTATTTCAGAAAATTTTTTTCCATAGAACCCCCATGAATTATTGACAACCATCCACTACTATCTAAAGATGTATTGAACAGTATTCTTTTTGTCCCATTCCCGCCTTTAGCATTTATATTGGATTTAAAAGATTGCAGAGCGTGACTTATTTTTCTTCTTAAAGTGAGTATGTCATAGTTACGGATATCTATTTTAGTTTCACCATCAATTATCAAAACCCTTTCTCTTGCAGACCAAGTTTTAATTGATTTTGATGATACTAATGTCACTTCTATATATTCGACATTGCAAATCTGAAGTCTAGATAATATGGCATCTAAAGCAATTGTATAATCGGAATTCCTTTCATTACTTTTACCTTTTGCTCCTCCCCTAGATTCAAGTACTAATCCGAATACTCCATCTAAGGTTGTTATAGAAACTGAAGCATTAAGCTCTTTATTATCCTCAGAAATAACTTTCATTATAAAACCCTTAAAGAAAAAATCAAATAAATTATTAAATAACTAAGTGTAATGTTAATAACTGGCAATAAGACCAAAAACATTTTTCATAAAAACAAATTCTTATCTAGTGTTCTTTTTTGCATAGTCAAATGGACTTACCCCCCTCTCCCGATTCTCATCAAGATATTCCCCCCACCACTGCAGCATCAACCTACGCTCCCCCAGATGCTCCGCCTTATGGATGTAGGCTGCCCGAACAGAGCTACGCTCTTGATGGCTCATCTGCCTTTCCACCGCATATCTCGACCATAAACCCGATTCAATCAATGAGCTACAAGCCATCGTCCTGAATCCATGTCCACAGACTTCCGTTTTCGTGTCATAACCCATCACTCTCAGCGCCTTATTCACCGTATTCTCACTCATCGGCTTACGTGGATCGTGATCGCCCACGAAAATCAGCTCTCGGTTCCCATTCATGCTTTGATATTTTCCAAGATAGCGAGAGCTTGTCGCGACAAAGGAACAAGATGAGGACTCCTCATCTTCGAACCACGTTGAGAATGCTTAACACCTTCCAGCGGTTCACGCTCGCCGGAATCGTCCACATAGCCGTTTCAAAATCCACTTCTGACCAGCGGGCAAATCTCAGCTCGCTTGAACGGATAAAAACTAACAAGATAAGTTCGACAGCCAGTCGGGTTAACGGCCTGACAGAATAGCGATCGATGCGTTGAAGTAATTCAGGAATACGGTTAAGTTCCAGAGCAGCACGATGCTGTCTTTTCGCCGTAGCAACCGCACCGGTAATCTCTTGCGCGGGGTTATAGTCGATTAAGCCGCTCTGCACAGCAAAACACATAATCGCGGTAGTACGCTGCTGTAAACGGGCGGCAACTTCGAGCCGCCCGGATGACTCGACGGCTTTGATGGGTACAAGCAGATCCCGTGTCTTCAATTCAGCAATGTTCCGCTTACCGATAGCAGCAAAGAGATTATCTTCGAGGCTTTCAATACACGAACACTGTGCGATGCAGACCACTTCTGATTGCTGGCGTGCCACTCTCTGGCTACCACTTCAGACATTATCGCCTCTTGCTCCTGCTCTACCTTAACAGCTTTCTTGTTCTCACTGGGATCGACGCCATTAGCTAACAGCTTACGGGCTTCATCCCGGCGTGCCCGGGCATCCGCCAATGACACTTCAGGGTATTTCCCTAGCTCCAGCATCTTCTCTTTACCACCGAAGCGATAGCTTAGCCGCCAGTATTTTGAGCCGTTAAGGTGAACCAGCAACGCCGTCAGTCAGTTTATAGGATTTTGCTTCAGGCTTAGCCGAACGTACCTTCACATTTCTCAAAGCCATGATGGGTATTCTTTCAAGGCTTCTGTATGGGTACAAACATTATCGAACCAAGATGTAGCCACAGTTGTACTCGCATCTGTAACTTGCTGTAGTTTGAATAAGGTGGCTTCGGATGAATGAACGAGGATGAAAACATTGCGGATACCGAACTTGAGACACAAAAAAAGCCGCCCTTAAGCGACTTTAAATTGCATACATGGTGCCGAAGGCCGGAATCGAACCGGCACGCCTCGCGGCGGTTGATTTTGAATCAACTGCGTCTACCGATTTCGCCACTTCGGCACTGAAGGGTATGCGGAAAACGTTGAGGATTATACCGTTACCCCCTGTTTCCGCAACCCTTATCCGCAGGCGAATGTGCAACTGCTGAAAAAACCGTCTTTTGGGTTCTCAGGTTCACCTGCTTAACCCGAAACAGCCTTCACATCAGTCACCAGCGTCGGCAGATCCCAGGTGCCGCCCGCATGGATGTAACGACACATGCCGGTCCCACCGTCATAGCTTTTGCGGAAGGCCTTGCCATCCCATACCCAGCTTTCCTGGCTCATGCAGTCACCGATGCCCCGGCCTTTCTGCACACTGGTAATCTCGCCCTTGTCGTAATCCGACCCGGAAATGGTCACCAGCTCAGGCTTGCCTTTTAACTGGTTATCAATGACCCAGTAGCCATATCCTTCGTTATAAGCGGCACGCCAGCAGAGTGCTGAAAGCAAAGCGTGTGTGTCATCCAGTGGCGTAAGCGTGAGTCCGTCGGTTTCCGGATCGCTGTTTTCTGCAGGTGAATACAGGCTGTCGCACGTGTCATCATCATTATGATTGACCGTTGCAAGCAGTCGGGTTTTCAGCGCGTCGCTTTCCGCCGCGGTCAGCAAACGAGGTTCGCCGCCGAGGGTTTTAGCCGCCTGGATAACCGGTGCGGGCACAGCCTTAACTACGCTGCTTTCCGGCTTATTGCCTTTTTTGGTGAGCGCGCCTGGCGTACCGATACGGCCCTGTACGTCGTCCGCTTTCAGCAGCACGGCATACGCGCCCTCGCCAGAAAGCTGGAATGGCTTTGTGCCGCCTTTAAACTCGGCTTTACCGCTACCTTTGACGGCGCTGATTACCGCAGAGGTCTGACTGGCTGACATTCGCCAGTTGTCATCAGCCGCCACCAGATCGCCAGCTGATTTCCCGTTGATCCACAGCGTCAGCTTTTCCGCTGGCTCGCTGTCATCTTCGGTATCGCCCAGCGTCACTTCTCCCACTGTCTCCGTTCCAGGTCCAGCGGCACGGGTGAGCAGGATGGAGCCGGAGGGATCTTCCTCTTTGGCATAACCTGCAATGCGGCAGGTCAGAGTGTTATCACAGACAACTTCCCAGTCTTTGTGCTCAAGCGTTTTGCCGCTCTGGGCGGCCTGAGCCGACAGGGAGAACATCGCCAGCACGAAAAGCATCGGTTTACAGTTCACTTTAATCCCTCAAGTTTTAATTCTGATATCAGTGCTGATATCACTCTCACCTCGGGTCAAAACAGGCGCAGGAGTGCCATACCTCCCTGTCGTTTTACAGACGCCCCAGGGTCATTTCCTGCACCTCGGCCGCTGGATTGGCCTCTCTCACGGCGGCAAGAAAACCGGCAAAATCCCGATTAAAAAGGCTGTAGTTGTTCAGCACTCTGAACTCCCTTTCGGTGCGATAAGACCCGGTGACGTAACGCACCAGCCATACTCTACGATTACTGACTTTGGTTCCGGTGACTTTTATCCTGATAATATTTTCCAGCGGCACTTTGCAGAGAGTTTCGCCGTCACGCTGCTGATACAGGAAGTCGCTGTCATAGTAATAATCTTCCGTGTTCATACCCAATTTTTTTAATATCGGGGTGTTAGCCGATATCTTTTTCATCTCGCCTGGAGAAGGAGGTAACCCTTTTTTAAGGGGCAAAGGCCTGAAGCAATACCTGATAAATAAAATGATTAAAGCTAACGGCAATAGGGAAACAATAAACGAAAAAATCTGATGCATTTAACATCCCAGACTGCGCGGATAGTTCCTGATTATATCCAGGAAGATGTGACGCCGTTATCCGTTTTTACCGCCCTGCCCGATCATCTTTCAGTGCAGTACGATCTGTCTGACGAGTGCCAGTTCCAGACAGCGCTGAGCGCCTGCCTTACGACTAAGTTGCCTGAATAAAACCGGCAATGACCCAACGCTTTAGCCTGTGGATCCTCCCTCTACTTGCCTATCACGCCGATGTTGTCTCCATCGACTTACAACGCCTGTTCGCTCCTGGAAACGCCCAACCCCCTCCCGACCTTTACGGTTTACATTTATCGATATTTGTTATGTGATCCTGTTACGTGAATTCCTCGAGCCGTCTCGCAAAACAGGATCCTGCATGCGCTTTTACCAGGCCGATCCCCGCCTTGAAAACTACTGGCGAGGCGTTATTCTTTTTGGCAAAAACGTCGCGTCCTATAAATTTGCTCTTGCCCATGCGCTGTACGATCTGAAGCAGCCGGACAATGATTTGATTACGCTGGATGAGCTGGCCGTGCCCTTTGTGCGGCATTTATGCGCCCATCTGCGTTATGCGCCGAAGCAGATCACCAGCAAAAGCAGCGAGTTTCTGGAGGCATGCAGACAATTCAACGCAGGCGAAATCAACGAAGAACAGTTGATCACTATTACCGTTAAGCGCGGTTTTGCTAACGTCATCGATGCTTTTCATAATGTGAATCACGCTGAGATCGACAAACGCTTCTTCCTGGATGAACGGCGAAGCCATAAAGGCATCCGGCTTACGGACAACTTTTATCAGCTGACGGAAACCGAACACTTTGCCAGTCTGGAAGCTGAGACGAATGCCAGATGGCGGCTGGTTGAAGAAGCCTGGGCGATGAACGTTTCACGCAATCTGATTGCGGTTGATTATGACGATAATGACAAGATGCTTTTCAGCCGTCAGAGCGGTCGCCGCGTCGATATTACCAGCTGTCGCAGCAGCCTGAACGGCTACCAGAAAGGCCGGTGCTTTTATTGCTTCCGTACCATTGGCGTGACGGGCGGCGAGGAGAATCTGGCTGATGTCGATCACTTCCTGCCGCTGATGCTCAGCGAGCAGATCGGCAACCTTAACGGTGTCTGGAATCTGGTGCTGGCCTGCCAGACCTGTAATCGTGGCGCTCAGGGTAAGTTTGCGCGTATCCCGTCGATAACGCTGCTGCAGCGGCTGCATGATCGAAACGAGTACTTTATTAACAGCCATCTGCCATTGCGGGAGACGTTACTCCGCCAGACCGGCGCAACGCCGATGCTGCGGCACAGCTTCCTGCAAAACAGCTGGGATACGGCAAAATTTGCTCTGCTCCACGAGTGGCAGCCAGCGGCACAGGGAGACAGCCTGTTTTGAGCAACGAAGATTATTACCGACAGAACGCTCAACGGTTTTTTACCGATACGGCAAGCGTAGATATGTCTGCGCTTTACCCGCCTTTTGTTGACTGCCTGCCGCCGGGCGCACGCATTCTGGATGCGGGCTGTGGTTCAGGCCGTGACGTCAAAGCCTTTAGTGAAATGGGTTTTGACGTCGAAGCCTTTGATGCATCGGCGGAGCTGGTGGCGCTGGCTCGCCAGTTATCCGGAAAGCCTATAGCGCAGATGCGCTTTCAGGATGTGGATGCGGTTGAAAGATATGACGGTATCTGGTGCTGCGCCTCGCTGCTGCATGTTTCCGAAGCTGAACTACCCGGCGTCATGACCAAACTGGCAATGGCGCTGAAGCCTGGCGGCGTAGGGTATCTCTCTTTTAAACATGGCCGCGGCGAACGGGAAAAGGATGGGCGCAGATTTACGGATATGGATGCATCTGGGTTACAGAAACTGGTCGAGAGGATAAATACTCCCGGCGGTGGCCCCCTGACTAAAAATATGACGGAGATAAAAAGTGAGGCTGGCTCTGAGGACACAACGGTAAAGAGATTTGCTCTTGAAATAGATAAAATCTGGCAGACCGGCGATGTTCGTATCGGACGCGGCGACGAAGTGTGGCTGAATGCGATTATCAGGAAAAGTTTAATCTTCTAGCTGCCCTGTAAAAGGCCCTGGCTCTTTCTTGCATATCACATGTTCAGCATCAGACATTATCAGTGCCCATCAGCGCCTGTTGTTGTCAGGATGAGCGCCTCAATGCGTATGGTCATGATGCATCTTGTTTTCGACCTTATCTTTCACTTCGCCAGCTTTATCCTTCACTTTCTCAGTCAGCCTTTCTTTGTGGTCGAGGTTATACGCGCCGGGTACACGTTGAAACTTCAAGGAAAGTTTTTACATAAAATCTTAAACAGCTGTCATTTTGGCGCGGTCAGGCCCCTCAAAAGATTGCCATCACAGTTACAATATTTTAATGTTAATTCATCAATGGACACGGTTTCCGAGGAAAAGCAATGGACGCAACAATGCTCGCCAGTTCAGTCTTATCGGGCGTAGTTTCAGTACCGATGGATTTTTATCTGGGACTAGAGCGAACCTTTCAGGATTTAAACCTTTCTGATGGTGGCAGGCGCATCCAGTCACGCAATATGCATGACGACGTCCGCATTGGCCGGGCTGTCTATCAGGCCTTCCGGGACAGAAATAAGATAGCGAAAATCGTTAATATCATCATTGATGATTCGCTGCAGTACCTTCCCGAACCTGCACTGCGTAAGGTTTATGACAAGCTGACAGGCAACGCAACGTCAATGACCAGCCGGACGGCTACGCAACTTACATTGTCTTCTTACCTGGGATCAAAGGTCATCAGTGGTGTCATGCTGTCATTCATTTCCCGCGTGGCACTCCGTGGACTGACCGGTGGACTGACTGGCGGCGTCATTGCTCAGGGCGTAATTTCCCGCGCCTGTGAAGCTTCCAGACGACTTCAGATGCAAAACCCTGAACTGTGGCGAAAACTGCGGATTAACGACTACGACATGCTCTATTTCATGTTCGAAGAACCCCTGCAGAACTTCATCAAAATGGGTGAAATGTTACGTAAAAACCCCTCAGCCTCCAGAGAATTTATTAATGCTATCGAAACTTATTAGACTTCTTCGTAAGCTCATCGCCGAAGTGTCTGGCGGTCTGGTATTAATGGCTATGGTGGTGGGCATTTTTTTGGCAGCCACACTGAATGAGGGTGCCATGCGCATAATTGCTCCGCTACTCGTTCTTGTTGTGGGCCTGGTTGTTTACGGCCTGACCTGGCTGATAGCTGAAAAGCCAGACCGCCGTTAACCCTGTGCTGACTAAAGCCCGGACAACAAGCATAAGTCGTCATGAGTTCAGACCAGATATCTAACGAACACGCTGTCCTTGCCGCCTGCGGAATAGATCAGTCAGGAGGTGGATATGGCGATATTCGCAAAGCATGATAATAAAAAATCTTTCAGCCTTAATTCAATCACGGCATTAAATTCATCGGCACGCCTGTTATTCCATTAACAATAAAAGAAAAAAGCACGACTCGGCAAATATAACCTCCAAGATAAATACCACACAACCCGAGGAGGCCGCTTATAAAATTTGCCACAAGCAAATCGGAACTTGCTTATTACTGACTTAAAAAATCACTTCACAAAAAAATAATAACCACAAGCATCTGAATATTTCATCACTTTTTTTACAAAAGAGTTCCAGATCGCTATTTAATGAAGAAAGTCAGGAATGCTCTGCTCCTCAGCCTTTTTTAAGAACACTGAATAAGTACATACCGAGGTTGAGATGGAACAAGCACAATGCAGTGCGTAGGGATGGGGACTGGTTGCACGTCTGGTAGCAGGCAGTGCATCAGCGGTAAGCTGGCAGGATCAGCTGAGCAATGCAGCGTTACTGCTCAGCCAGTAAAATAACGGCAGCACCACCATAACAAGCCGCAACCTTAACCGCTCACTTGCCCCCCACACAACGCAAAAGAGCCAACCTCGCGGTTGGCTCTTCCTTGCATATTGCATGCTCAGCATCGGGCATTAAATCTGCCCATCAGCGCCTGTTGTTGTCAGGCCAGGCGCCTCAATGCGTATGGTCATGATGCAGTTTGTTTTCGACCTTATCCTTCACTTCGCTGGCTTTGTCCTTCACCTTCTCAGTCAGGCTCTCTTTGTGGTCGCGGTTGTGCGCGCCGGGTGACTGCGTCGCCGCGCCCGCTGCAGCAGGTTTTACCCCTGCTGTCGTACCCGGAAGCTCGCTCTCCAGACCACCTCGTGCATGGTCGATATCCACTTCCTGACGACGTACCGTGTCGTTAATGGTCTCGGTACGATCGCTGCCGTCGGTACGCACCACCACTTCTTCTTTCACGTGGGTCGTTTTGTTGATTACCGGCTGCTCATGGGTCTCAGCGACCTCGACGGTTTTCTCCGACCAGTCCACTTCTCCGGCCAGCGCGGGTTCATTCACCGAGCGGCGGAAGATGTCAGCGTGCTGCTCATGCAGCGAGATATCTTCAGAGACGGTATCGGTCACGGTATAGCGTCGTACGCGGGTGGAGCCTTCGCTGACCAGACGTTTACCCACTTCCACCTGCTCTTCGGCCAGACGCAGAATATCTGCTTCGCTCTCATCACCGGTCAGTGAGGTGCGTAGCGGTTCAGCCGGGCGGTCGTTGGTCTCACCGGCAAACTGCTTACCTGCCGTCGGGTTGATGCCCGGCGCGGCGGTGCCGTTCTCAACGGAACTTTGCATACGTGACGGCACATCTACCGAGTCATGAGAATGGAGAATCGTCATGGCGCGGGCCAGTTTCTCCTCCTCAGTACGGATGGTCAGCACTACACCGCCCTTGTCCATTGCTCGGGTGTAGACATCCGCCTCATCTTTATCGACGTCATGCCCAAACAGACGCTGCCACAGGCTCGGATGGCGGACAGACTGCCCTTCCTGCTGCAAACGTTCTCCACTGATAAGACTGATGTCCCGATCAGAAAAGCCTGCTTTCACGAGATTTCTTTTCGCGGCCTCTGCCTGAATTGCAGAATCGAACAGTGTTACGATTTTTTCCTGTGCCATGATAGGTTCCTCTCTGTTAGCTAATTTGATCGTCATCTCTCTCAACTTTTACCTGCTGCTCACGTCGGGTCACCACTTCCTGAAAAGGAACATTCTCCTGCACTTTTCGGATGTGGATCTCCTCTTTAAGCACCAGCTTTCTGACGATTTGGATTTCTTCCTCTACTACCGGGACAATCAGTACACCGTTCTCTTCCCTGATCTCAGGCATTGTTTCAACGGGCTGCGCTTTCGCTACATGCTCAACCTCAACCTTCTCCCGGTTAAGCAGTGTACTGATGACCTCGTCATGTTCAGTTGTGGAACGGGTAACACGGACATGTCCATCCACAATCTTTTGCTTCGTCAGGGCTATTTGCTCTTCAGCGATTTTAAGCGTGACCTCTGCATTATTATTGTGCTCTGGCTGTCCAGCCATAATATCGCTCCCGTTAAATTAAATATCTGCCACAACTGCCTGACACAGTGATTAAGCATGAACACTCTCGCGGATTCCGCAAGGCGGGATAATAAAAAATCCTGAACCTAAAATTAATTACGGTACAGAAATGAACATCAATAAACCAGCTAACCCGCTTATTTTACCGCTGCGCTAAAAATATAAAACAACTAAAATTCAACAAGTTATAAAAATATAGTTTCACAGGTAAATATTAACCACTTAGACGAAACCCCTTAAAAATTCATTTATAAGCAAAGCGGTAACGTTAATTTAAACCAGGACGATTCCTGATAAATCCACAGAGAATATTAAATAATGTTTCAGCAGCGCTCGCATATTATCCATCCAGAAAAATTGCATCAGGAAATAATAACAGTCTCACTCACCCGAAACGTTTATCACCCCTGTTACAGAAGATTCCCAAAGCGCTATTTATAAAAGAAAAGCAGGAACTTTCTGCTCGTCAGCCTTTCTTAGCAAAACAAATAAGCACATACAGAGGTTGAGATGAAACTAGCACAACGCAGTGCGTGGGGATGGGGACTGGCGGCACTTCTGGTCGCGGGCAGTGCATCAGCGGCAAGCTGGCAGGATCAGCTGAGCAGTGCAGCGTCGCAGCTCAGCCAGCAGAACAACGGCAGCACCACCGGCACGCAGCAGCAGAATGGCGGCCTGTCGCTCTCTTCTATTACCAGCATGCTGGGCGGCGGCGACAAAGCGGTCAGCGCCAACAGCATGACTAACGCCGCGGGTGTAATGCAGTACTGCGTCGAACACAATGTGGTGAAAAACAATGTGCAGTCGGTAAAAGATCAGGTGCTGAGCAAGCTCGGTCTGAATACGACGACTGCGCAGGAACAGAAAACCGATTACACCCAGGGTGTGGCAGGTCTGCTGAATACCGGTAACGGCCAGCAGCTTAATCTGCAAAGCCTGAGCAACTCGCCAATGGGTGAGAAGCTGAAAACCAAAGCCTGCGACGTGGTACTGAAGCAGGGCAAAAACTTTATCTCCTGATCCCTCTCCTCTTCTCTCCCCTCTCTTGCTGGAGGGGAGCGTTAAACGCCCCCTTGCTGTGATGCCTGACATTCCCTTAACCTGGGGTTGAGCGCTATAGTGTTGTTTTGATTTCTACAGGACAGCACGCATGAAAGGCATCAACATCGCACTTTACTTCGACCCCGATCAGATTCAGGCCTGCGTTCACGAACAGGACGACAGCTATCTCAGCAAAAAATTCGAGTATGACGATGGCGTGATTGAAGAGATCTATCAGTGGCTGGAGCAGTACGAACCTAAACGCACCCACATCTGCCTGATTGAAAACGAAACCGCCGAGCTGCTGGCCGATGAGCTGGTCGACAGCGGATTCCGCGTCCATCAGGTCACCATGCATCAGCTGCTGAGCTGGTTCGCAACCGAGCCGCCCTCCACGCCAGACGGCACACCGATGCGCGCGATGCTGCGCTTCCTGGAAGATGAACATCCGCGTGAATATGAGTCGCGCACGCCGCAGACCGAAGCGCTGATGGAGATGTTCGATGAGCTGGACGCGCTGGAGATGGTCGATGACGCCGACGACGAAGACTCGCTGCCCGGCGATCTGCTGCGTGCCATGAAGAAGCACAAAATCACCGCCAGTGCCGCGGCCCAGCGTCTGTTGCCGGACGTCAACGAACGTATCCGCGAACATCTGATGCAGTATCCCGAACTGATGACGCCCGAAATCCTGCAGGACTTCTTCCCCGAGCTGCTTGAGGCGCTGGAGCGCCCGAAACATTAATCAGGGAGATGGGACATGCTGGAGCTGATTAAAGCGGTCAGCCTGGGGCTGGTCGTCATCCTGCCGCTCGCCAATCCGCTCACCACCGTGGCGCTGTTTTTAGGGCTGGCGGGTGACATGAATTTCCAGGAGCGCAACCGTCAGGCGCGCCAGGCTTCCATCTACGTTTTCGCCATCATGGTGGTGGCGTGGTACGCGGGCAGCGCGGTGCTGAACACCTTCGGTATCTCCATACCGGGTCTGCGTATGGCGGGCGGCCTGATCGTCGCCTTTATAGGCTTCCGGATGCTGTTTCCGGCGAAGCCGGCGGGTCATTCGGTCGAAGCGAAGCACAAACTGGATGAGCAGGAGGCCACGAAAGAGCCGGTGAACATCGCCTTTGTGCCGCTGGCGATGCCGAGTACGGCGGGGCCGGGAACCATTGCGATGATCATCTCTTCCGCCTCGACGGTAAGAAGTGGCGTCGATTTTCCTGCCTGGGTCATCAGTGTCGCGCCGGTGCTGACCTTCCTGCTGGTGAGCCTGATTCTGTGGGTCTCGCTGCGCAGTTCGGGTGCCATCATGAAGCTGGTGGGGAAAAGCGGTATTGAGGCGATATCACGCCTGATGGGATTTTTACTGGTCTGTATGGGCGTGCAGTTCATCATTAACGGTGTGCTGGAAGTGGTGCGCACCTTTCACTAATCCGGGATTTCCCCTCTCCTGACAGGCAGAGGGGAAGCCTCGATTACTTCAGCGTTTTACGCACCTCAGCAACCTGATCTTTGCTCACCGCTGGCGCGGTGTTACTCCAGCCCTGGCGAATAAAGGTCGCCAGCTGCGCGACTTCATCATCATTCAGCCGCTGGGCAAAGCCCGGCATCGCCAGTTTAGATGGCGCTTTCGCAGTCGAAGGCTGCTGTGCGCCTGCCAGGATGGTGTGGATCAAGCCGGTGGGATCGTTAGCATTGACGATGGTTGCCCCATCCAGCTCCGGGAAGACCCCCGGTGCGCCTTTGCCGGTTACGAAGTGACAGGCACCGCAGTTATCCAGATAAAGACGCTCGCCTTCGCTGAGGTTCTTCGCGGCGGTGAGTTTCGCTTCCGTTGCCTGCTGCGCCTGCACGCTGAACGCCTGCAATGGCGGATTGCCGCCGAGGAACTTCAGGTAGGCCGCGATGGCTTTCAGATCTGCATCGGTCATGTATGAGGTGCTGTGCTCCACCACCGAAGTCATCTCACCACCGACTGCCGCCTTATCGTTTCGGCCGGTCTGCAGGTAATCCACCACTTCCTGCTCGCTCCAGTGCGGCACACCGCGCAGAGACGGCACATCCCAGTTGTTCAGGCTGCCGCCCGCCAGGAATTTATCGTCGCTGCTATCCAGCGCTTTCTCGTTCATGCCCAGACCGCGCGGCGTATGACAGCTGCCGCAGTGGCCCAGACTCTCCACGATATAGGCACCACGGTTAACCTCGGCTGACGCGCCACCAATCGGCTGGAAAGGCTTATCCGAAGTGAACGCCCAGTTCCAGAACCGCATGCCCCAGCGCTGGCTGAACGGGAAGCTCAGATCGGTCTCCGGCGGCTGTTCTGCGCTCGGCTGCACGCCTTTCATAAAGTAGACGTAGAGCGCGTGGATATCGGCATCGCTGATTTTTGCATAGTCAGGATAAGGCATGGCCGGATAGAGGTGCGATCCGTCCGGTAATACCCCTTTGCGCACGGCGTCAGAGAACTGCTGCTCGCTGTAGTTGCCGATGCCGTGCTGCTTATCCGGCGTAATGTTGGTGGAGAAAATGGTGCCGAGGTTCGACTCAATCGCCAGTCCACCTGAATAAGCCGGTTTGCCGGGCAGCGAGTGGCACGCCATACAGTCGCCCAGCCGGGAGAGATATTCACCCTGCTTAATCAGTTGCGCTTCATCTTCGGCGTGAACCGGCAGCGCAAATCCGCTGGCCAGCAGCACCGCGTTGGCAAAAATAAAAGACTTCAGTTTCAGCTTATTCATGCGCTTATGCCTGTACCAGTGGACCGGGATTTTTCAGGTAGTGATCTTTGATCGCCTGAGCCGCCATCAGGGTAATCGCACCGATGGTATCGGTCGGGTTCGCCTGGAAGTTCTGCGGGAAGGCGTTGCCGCCCGGCACAAAGACGTTATGCACATCCCAGCTCTGCAGATACTTGTTCAGCGCCGAGGTTTTCGGGTTATCGCCCATCACGGCACCGCCCACGTTGTGGGTAGAGACATATTTGGTGATATCGAAGTCCGCGCCCATCGGCAGGAAGCTCATGCTCATGCTGTCCGGGTTCAGCTCTTTAGCGATGTTGCCGACGATGCCTTTCAGATGCTGCTGCAGCTTCAGTTCGTTCTCTTTCCAGTTAAACGTCATGCGCAGCAAAGGCAGGCCACGGTGATCGTTGTAGTTTGGATCGAGATCCAGATAGATATCGCGGTAAGACTGGCAGGTGGTGGTGATGCTGATCTTCATCGAATGACCGTACCACTCCTCCAGGCCTTCCTTGTAGCCCATGCCCCACGATGGCGTGCCCTTGGGCAGCGAGGTACTGATTGGCGTACCGGTCGCCTGCGAGCTGTGGATCTTCGCGCCGCCCAGGAAGCCGAGCGCAGGACCGTCGAAGTTGCCTGGCGAGATATCGTTAAACATCTGGCCGGTCGCGCCTGCGGTGGCATACGGATTGAAGTTTTTATCTTTGAAGAACAGGGTCGCGCCGCCGTTCGACAGGAACGCGTAATTACGGCCTACCACACCCTCTTCGGTAATCGGGTTGTAAGGCTTACCGATGCCGGAGAGCAGCATCAGACGCACGTTGTAGAGCTGGAAGCTGCTCAGCACCACGATTTTGGCTGGCTGGAAGCACTCATTGCCCTGCGCATCGATATAGATCACGCCTTTGGCGGTTTTCTTATCGTCGTTCAGCACCACTTTGATCACTTCTGCGTGCACTTCATAAGAGAAGTTCGGCATGCGCTTCAGCGAATCCATCACCGCGGTCTGCGGCGACGCTTTGGAGTAGTTCAGGCAGGGATATTTGCTGCAGTAACCGCAGTAGTTGCACGGGGCGATCTGGTTGCCGTACGGGTTTTTCCACGCGCGTGACACACAGGCTGACGGGTTCGGGAACGGGTGGTACCCCAGTTTCGTGGCCGCCTCTTTGAACATCACGTTGTTCAGCGTGTCATCCAGCGCGGGCAGCGGATAAGGCTCAGAGCGCGGACCTTCAAACGGATCGCCGCCTTCCAGAATTTTGCCGCGCAGGTTGCCGGTGTTGCCCGACTGGCCGCAGATCAGTTCGAATTTGTAGTAATAGGGTTCGATCTCTTCCCAGCTGAACGGGAAGTCCATCACCCGCATATCTTCCTGCAGAATGCCGGGCTTGTAAGCTTCGTCAGCGTAGGTCTTGAGTTTGATATCGGTCGGGGTCGGACGGATCAGTACCGCCGTCCAGTGCATGCCCGCGCCGCCCACGCCAGTACCCGGTGCAAACGCACCCCATTTACGGGTGGGTAATGCCGTCTGGCTGCTGTTGTAGCGCACGGTGACCGCCACTTCGGCCGGTGTCGCAAACACTTTGTTGCGCACCGCATAGGCGTATTCATCTGCCGGTTTTGGATAGGCGAACTCGTCGTAATCACGATCGCCGCCGCGCTCCAGGGCGCGCACGTCCAGACCGGCCAGTGCCAGCTCGATGCTCATCAGCGAGCCTGCCCAGCCGAGGCCGCAGACCACGACGTCGACTTCTTTTTTAGTAACCTGTGCCATGATAATCCTGTTTCAAAAACCTGATGTGGAAGCGCTTTATGCGCGTTCACCTTTGATGCTGACCGGGCCGAGCGGATAAGGCACGTTGTGCTGTTTCACCCATTCGGTGAAGCTGGCACGCGCGCCCGGGAAGCCGATGGCGATCCAGGCTTTCATGCCTTTATTACCGCCGTACATCGGGTCGGCCAGGTAGCCATGCTTGGTATCTGAAAGCAGCTGGCTGAAGAAATGAGACGGTTTAAGATCGGCTTCGCCCAGTGCGGCAAAGTCGATCTCGTTTTTGTTCACCTGGGTCAGCACCGCATCTTTCTCTTCCAGCGTCAGCGCATGAAACGCTTTCTGATGCTGGTTCTGCGACCACTCATTGACCAGGCGGATGCCGCTCTTATAGATCTGCTGTGGGCGGAACGGGATCTGATACCCCAGGGTTGCGGGCGCCTGAGTGTTGAAAGGTCCCTGCATGTAGATTTCACTGCCAAACGCTTCGCTGTGCAGCTGCTGATCGATAAAGATCGGCACGTTGGTTTCCAGCGCGCCCGGCGCCTTACCTTTGCCGCCCGCCGGAATTAAACGGTCGGTGGCGGCCAGAATAAACTGCCACTCATCGGCACTAAAAAAGATCGGTTTGTAATCAGCTAACTCGGGGGCGGCCATTTCTGCAGCCTGTGCCGCCGTCATGCCTTTGAAGACCAGCTCACTTAATGGCAACGCCAGCAGTGAACCGAGCAAAAATTTACGCCTGGTGGTGGGTTTTTCTAAAATCATATCCGCACGACTCTCATCTGCTAAATACCCGTTTTATGTGTTATGACGCTGAAAGGCTGAGTACAGGCAGAAAACTCCCCGCAGAGATAAAGGCACACAGCACAGACGACAGCAGAACAGACAAGGGCGGGTAGAATTATGGTTCGGTGACTAACGGAACTTATCGGTTAATAACCTGGCAATCTTAGGGATATAACTATGTCAGGATGTAAAAATTGAATTTAAAATGTGTCGTGGTGAAAGTTTATCATGGTGTTGCGGAGGCGTTGCAGAGAGGTAAAAGAGTTACAGCGCAATTATCGGGACTAAAACCGCATAAACATCGGGTATTTAGCCATTCTGGCGCAGGATTGGGGGTAATTATTTTCGCTCTGGTATCATCACGCTGAATAACCGATAAAAAAATATCATACTTCCATACCAGAGAATCCTTCTCATCGCTCACACTATCGTGAGTTTATACGGCGAACAATAAGAGAGTGCTTAATCTGTGATCCCCGCGGCCAGTGACCTTATTTCCGCAGCGCCCGGAATATCATCAGAATAATTACTTTCCGTCACTATCTTATTTTGTTCTTTTGCCTGAAGAACAACGCGAATAATTGTGCAAAGCTCAGAACAAAGCCGCATTTGGCGTTTATCCCCCAGCAGATAGAGTAGTGGAATCAACCTTTCAGGATAACGTTCAATGTGCAAAACGCTGCTGTCACTCTCTTTATTCACTGCTCTGGCACTGGTTCATCCGGTACACGCTGCGACACCAGCCGACACCCTGGTGGTCGCCGTGCCACTCGATGGCATCATCAGTTTCGATCCGGCGGAAAGTTTTGAAACGGTCAGCAACAGCAGCCTGCGCAATATCTACCAGACGCTGCTGGAGCCGGATCATCAGAACCCGCAGAAGCTCTCGCCACTGGCCGCCACAGACTGGCAGGCCGGGAAAACGCCCCACAGCCTGGTGTTTGACCTCAACCCGCAGGCCCGTTTCGCCAGCGGTCATCCGCTGACCGCGCAGGATGTGGTCTTCTCATTAACCCGCGCGGTAAAACTCAACAAAGCGCCCTCTTTTATCCTGGGCGAGTTTGGCTGGAAGCCGGAAAATATCGATCAGCAGTTCACGGTGATCAACGACCACCAGCTTGAGCTGCGCTGGCCCGCTGAAATCGGCAGCGATCTGGCGCTGCGGCTGCTGACCGCGCCGGTCGCCTCCATCGTCGACAGCAAACTGGCGCAGGAACACGCCAGCAACAACGATTACGGCAATGCCTGGCTGAAGAACCACTCCGCCGGCAGTGCCGCCTATGCCATCAAACAGTTTGTGCCGCTGCAGGCGCTGGTGCTGGAAGCGAATCCCCACAGCAGCCAGAAGCCGCATCTGAAGCGCGTATTACTGAAAGGTGTGGCCGATCCCGGCAGCCGCCGTCTGCTGATCCAGCAGGGGGATGTGGATGTCGCTTATCAGCTCGGCCCGGACCAGATTGCCGCACTGAAAAATGTGGCGAATGTGCGTGTCGATGCCTTCCCGTCCAGCCTGATTTATTACATCGGTTTTAACACCCAAAGCCCGCAGCAACCGGCGCTGGGCAATCCGGCGTTGTGGCAGGCGGCTCGCTGGCTGGTCGACTATGACAGCCTGGCCAACCAGCTGCTGAAAGGTCAGTACCGTATTCACCAGAGCTTCCTGCCGGACGGCTTCGATGGCGCGCTGAACACCACGCCGTTCCATTACGATCTGAAAAAGGCACAGGAAATCCTGCAAAAAGGCGGCATCAAGCCAGGCACCCATATCGCGCTGACCGTGGTGAATCAGCCGCCGTATATCGACGTGGCGCAGGCGCTGCAGGCGAGTTTTGCCAAAGCGGACGTGCAGCTCGATATCCAGCCGGTCGCGGAATCGGAGTTGTGGAGCAAAATGCGCAGCCGTGACTTCCAGGCCATCTTCACTTACTGGGGCGCGGATTACATCGACCCTAACACCAACGCCAGTACCTTTGCCTCTAACGTGCCGGGTGGCGGCAAAACCCTGGCGTGGCGCGTCGGCTGGACCATTCCGGAGCTGAGTGCGCAAACCCGTGCTGCCGCCGGAGAGAGCGATGCGGTGAAACGCCGCAACCTCTACACCGGGCTGCAGACCCGCGTCCAGCAGGATTCGCCGTTTGTTGTGCTGTTACAGGGCGCGGTTCAGGTAGCGGTGCGCAGCAACCTCAGTCACCTGCAGCAGGGCATCGGTGTCACCCTGCTCAATTTTGAAGAGGTGCAGAAGTAAGTCCTGGTTTCAGGCCGTTGCTTCACGCAGCAACGGCCTTTTTTGGTGAATAGTTTTCCTCCTGTGCCGCTCCGGCTTGCTATCCTTCAGGCATAACCTTCAGCCTGAGAGTGGAAAATCATGACTTCCCCGCTACTGATTGCCCGGACGCCAGACGTCGAACTTCATCTGCTGCCGCAAATGGCCAACCGCCACGGCCTCATCACGGGTGCGACCGGCACCGGTAAAACCGTCACGCTGCAGAAGCTGGCAGAATCGTTCTCTGCAAGTGGCGTGCCGGTCTTTATGGCTGACGTCAAAGGCGACCTGACCGGTGTGGCAATGGCGGGCCAGTCCAGCGAAAAGCTGCAGGAGAGGCTGGCGAAAATCGGCGTCACCGACTGGCAGCCGCAGAGCAATCCGGTGGTGCTGTGGGATATCTTCGGCGAGAAAGGCCATCCGGTGCGTGCCACCGTCTCCGATCTCGGTCCCCTGCTGCTGGCGCGTCTGCTGAACCTGAATGAGGTGCAGAGCGGCGTCCTGCAGATTATCTTCCGCATCGCCGATGACCAGGGTTTGCTGCTGCTGGACTTCAAAGACCTGCGCGCCATGACCCAGTACATCGGTGACAACGCCAAAAGCTTCCAGACCCATTACGGCAACATCAACAGCGCCTCGGTCGGTGCGATCCAGCGCGGATTACTGACGCTGGAGCAACAGGGTGCGGAACACTTCTTTGGCGAACCGATGCTGGATATCGCCGACTGGATGCGCGTCGACAGCAACGGCAAAGGCGTCATCAACATCCTCTCCGCCGAAAAGCTCTACCAGATGCCGAAACTCTACGCCACCAGCCTGCTGTGGCTGCTGTCGGAGCTTTACGAGCATCTGCCGGAAGCGGGCGATCTCGATCAGCCAAAGCTGGTGTTCTTCTTTGATGAGGCGCACCTGCTGTTTACCGACGCGCCAGCGGTGCTGCTGGAGAAAATCGAACAGGTGATGCGGCTGATCCGCTCCAAAGGCGTCGGCGTCTGGTTCGTCACCCAGAACCCGGCGGATATTCCGGATCGGGTGCTGGGCCAGCTCGGCAACCGCGTCCAGCACGCCCTGCGTGCCTTCACGCCTAAAGATCAGAAAGCGGTAAAAACTGCTGCCGATACCCTGCGCGCCAACCCGGCGTTTGACAGCGTCGAGGCGATTCAGGCGCTGGGCACCGGCGAAGCGCTGATCTCTTTCCTGGATGCCAAAGGCAGCCCGTCGGTGGTGGAACGCGCCATGGTGATTGCGCCCGGATCGCGCATGGGTCCGGTCACCGGCGATGAACGCAACGGCCTGATCAACCATTCGCCGCTGTATGGCAAATATGACACCGAAGTCGATCGCGAATCAGCGTTTGAGAAGCTGCAAAAAGGCTTCCAGGCCGCCAGCGATGAGGCCAGCGCGCCACCGGCGAAAGGCAACGACGTTGCAGTCGATAATGGCATTCTCGGCGGTCTGAAAGAGATTTTGTTTGGCCGTACCGGCCCGCGCGGCGGTAAGCACGACGGCGTGGTGCAGACCATGGCGAAAAGCGCCACCCGTCAGATTACCAGTCAGATTATTCGTGGGGTCCTCGGCAGCCTGCTGGGTGGCCGTCGCCGATAAGCCCGGCTCTCTGCTAAGATCAGGTTATGGATAAACAATACGAACTCAAACGGACAAAACGTCTGGCGCTGCTGTTGCTTCTGCTCGCCGCCGTGACTTTCATCGTCACCCTTTTCCTGCCGCCCGGCTTCTGGGTCAGCGGCATAAAAGCCATTGCGGAGGCCGCGATGGTCGGCGCGCTGGCGGACTGGTTCGCGGTGGTGGCACTGTTCCGGCGCGTGCCGGTGCCCTTTATCTCGCGCCATACCGCCATCATTCCGCGCAATAAAGATCGCATCGGTGAAAACCTCGGTCGCTTTGTGCAGGAGAAGTTTCTTGATACCGACTCCCTGCTGAATCTGATTCGCCGTCACGATCCCTCGAACCTGCTGGCGCAATGGCTGAATGCGCCGGGTAACGCGGACCGCATCGGCCGCCATCTGCTACAGGTGATGCGCGGCTTCCTGGATCTGACCGATGACGCCCGGATCCAGACCTTTATGCGCCGCGCCGTGCATCGCGCCATCGATAAGGTCGATCTCAGTCAGACCAGCGCCCTGCTGCTGGAGAGCCTGACCAAAAACAACCGTCATCAGGCGTTGCTGGATGCAGCAATCGAACAGCTGCTGAAACTACTGCATAAGCCCGCGACCCGCGAGTTTATTGCCATGCAGCTGGTGCGCTGGCTGAAACGCGAGCATCCAATCAAAGCCAAAATGTTGCCGACCGAATGGCTGGGCGAACACAGTGCAGAGCTGGTATCGAACGCGGTCGATTCCCTGCTGGATGATGTGGCGCTGGATCAGGGCCATGAGCTGCGCCTCGGCTTCAACCGGGCGGTAGACAAATTGATCGTTAAGTTGCAGAACGACCCGGAAATGGCCGAGCGCGCCGAGGAGATCAAAGGCTGGCTGAAAGAGGATGCCTCGTTTAACCGCTACATCGGCGAGCTGTGGAACGATATGCGCAACTGGCTCAAGGCGGATCTGAGCAGTGATGATTCACGGGTGCAGGAGAAAGTGCGCGGCGCGGCGTTGTGGCTGGGCGAAACTCTGGCGGCCGACCCGGCGCTGCGTGACTCCATGAACCAGCATCTGGAACAGGCAGCGAGCAGCGTGGCGCCGGAGTTTGCCAGCTTCCTGACGCGTCACATCAGCGACACCGTGAAAAGCTGGGATGCGCGCGACATGTCGCAGCAGATCGAACTCAATATCGGCAAGGATCTGCAGTTTATCCGCATCAACGGTACGCTGGTGGGCGGCACCATCGGGTTGATCCTCTATCTGCTGTCGCAGCTGCCCGCCGTGCTGCCGGTGATGAAAGGCTGGCTGTTCTGAACCTGGTCCGGCACGGTGGCCGCCGTATTCCACCGTGCTGACCTGAACAAAAAACGTCGCTTCACCTGCAGGATTTTCTATTGCCTGCGTCAGGCGTTAAACGGCGGCTACGCCTGATCCAGCGCAGCCTGCGCCACCGCCATAAAATGTTTTACCCTGTCCCGATCCACATCGTTCCACCAGACGCCATCGACTTTGAGCGCGCTGGCCACAATGACGGCCTGGGTGCGCGCCAGAATCTGGCAGACGTTGGCGGGCGTCACGCCCGAGCCCACCAGCAGCGGCAGGGTGGTGGCGGCGCGGATCTCGTCGATTTCCTCCAGCGTGGCGCTGTCACCGGTACGTTGTCCGGTGGCGATGACCGCATCCGCTTCGAAGAAATCGACATCGCGGGTCAGTTCCTGAATTGAGCGATCGGCCACTATCGCATGGCTGCCGTGCTTAACGTGGCTGTCGGCGAACACCCGGATATGTTCGGCGCGCAGCTGGCTACGGTAGCGCAGCGCTTTCGCGGCAGCTCCTTCAATAAAGCCTTCGTTGGCGATATACGCATTGGCCCACTGATTGACGCGGATAAAATCCGCCCCGCCCGCCAGCGCGGTGGCAAAAGCAGGTAAGGCTGCATTTGCCAGCACGTTAATGCCCAGCGGCACGCCGAAACGTTCCCGCACTTTTTCCGTAATGACGGCCATCAGCGCCGGTGTTTCAGGGCCAATATCCTCGGGTTTTGAAAAAGGAATATCGCCATGGTTTTCTATAATCAGTCCGTGAACGCCGCCAAGAATATAGTTTTCCGCATCACGTAATGCACGATCAATTATCGCACTGACGGGTTTGCCGCGATATTTTGGCGAACCCGGAAAAGGGTCACAGTGAATAACGCCAATAACCGCTTTAGGGCGTGAAAATATCGCTTGTATTGCATCAATTTTTTCTGCTGATATAGCAACCATCGCTTCTTTATCCTGTTCAGGAAAACACTATGCGTGTTTATGTGGCTGGTAATATTACTGTCGATGAAACCTGGTCTGTTACAGATATTCCGGCTAAGGGCGCCTCTGTTCACGGTTATCAACGCTCGCGGGATATCGGCGGTAAAGGCGCGAATCAGGCGATACTTTTATCCCGTTGCGGCATTGAAACGTATTTAATTGCCGCGACCGGTAATGACAGCAATGGAAAATGGATCCGTCAGCAGCTCATGAACGAGCCCGTGACGTTATTGCCCACGCAGCCTATGACTGCGTTGAGCGATACCTCGCTTATTCTGCACAGTGCCGATGGCGATAACGCCATTATTACCAGTACAGCGGCGGCAGATGCGCTGGATATCAATACGCTTAAGCACCATCTTGCCCGCGCGCGTCCGGGCGATCTGCTGGTGCAGCAGGGCAATTTCTCGCCCGATAAAACCCATGCGCTGTTTAGCCTGGCCAAATCCCACGGCCTGATAAACGTCTTTAACCCCTCGCCCGTGCACGCCGGTTTTGCTTCCTGCTGGCCGCTGGTGGATATCGCCGTGGTCAATCAGCACGAAGCGCAACAGCTGCAGCCCCGCGCAGTGAAAACGTTAGTGACCACACTCGGCAGCGCGGGTGCCTGGCTGACTCAGGGCGAGCAGCGAACGTTTCACCCGGCGCAACCCGCCAATGCCACAGATACCACCGGCGCAGGCGATACCTTTCTTGCCGTGATGCTGGCGTCCGCGATCCTGCGTGGGGGTGAAATCGACATATTAGCACTGACTCATGCCAGTCAGGCGGCTGCGCTGACCGTCAGCCGTCATGGGACACTTCAGGCCTTCCCCACTACAGAAGAACTCGCCGCGCTGCTCCAGACAGGCGGCGAGTCAGCGATTACTTAAACATCGCCCGGTAGCTGTCCACGTTGGCTTTGGTGACCACCGTGGCCGGCACCAGAATGGTTTTTGACACGGTTTTGCCCGATGCCAGCGCGTTCAGGGCTTTTACCGCCTCTTCACCCATCTTTTTCGGATCCTGCTGCAGCACGGCCGTGACATAACCGCCATCAATGCCGCTAATGGCTTTTGACGTCAAATCCCAGCCAAAGACTTTGATGTCCTTCTGACGCCCCTGGTTTTCAACGGCAGCAATCGCCCCCAGCAGTGCCGGTTCACCGGTCGCATAGATAGCCGTTAAATCCGGGTTACCGGTAATCAGGTTTTCTGCTGCCGTCATCGCCGTGTCCTGCACGTTCTGGCCATCGACCACGTCCGCTACGGTGATGCCCGGATTGCTCTTAATGGTTTCTTCAAATCCTTTCTGACGCTGGTTCTGCACGGCCGAGTTCAGCGCGCCCACAATGCCCAGTCGCGCTTTGCCGCCCATACTTTTCGCCACGTAGTCGACAAAATATTTACCGATAATTTTGCCGCCTTCGAGATTATCCACGCCCACCTGCGCCGCCTGAGGGCCCGCCGGTAATACCGCATCAATCGCAATCACCGGTATTTTAGCGGCGGCCGCTTCTTTTATGGCTGGCATAATGCCGTTAACGTCAATCGCATCCACCATAATGCCCTTCACGCCCTGTTGAATATAATTTTCGATCGCATCGTTTTGCGACACAGGATTATCGTTGGCGTTAAAGATCACTAATTTTTTACCGCTGGCGTTCGCTGCGTCCTGCGCGCCCTTGTTCATCTGATTAAAAAACAGGGCCTGCTGATTAATCTGAACCAGCGCATAAGTGGGGGCCGCCTGCGCCAGTGAAAATAAAGAACCTGCAGACAGTAAGCCGGTTGCCAGCGCAACAGCACGCAGTTTTCTGGTGTTAAATGCCATCATCTTAAAATTCCTCGTCGGGAATGAGCGATAACCAGTTGATCTCCACATCGAAATGCAGAGGGAATTGTGTTGGCGGGCAAATATCGTCTGAATGGCTGCTTCAGCCAGGACCTGAATAATCGACTTTCTGCACACCGTCCATTATGGTGCACGTGTGAAAGGAATTAATCGGGTTTGGGAGTGACTCCCGGGTAATGCGGTAAACTGCCATTAACATTCGCTTCTGGCTAAATTTTGTCAAGCGATTATTTTATCGTCAGCGGTCAGGGAAAAAACTGGATTCGCTGCGCGCAACTGTGTAACTGATAGCCGATTCCGGGCAAGGTGGCTGGTGATATGAGTAAAAAACGGGTGCTGTTATCCGATGTCGCAGCGCTGGCCGGACTGTCAAAAGCGACCGTATCCCGCTATATGAATCAAAGCATTATGCTGCCGCAGGAGACGATTGACCGTATCGAAGCGGCGATTCGTCAGCTGGATTATCGCGGTAATAGCCTGGCACGTCGCCTGAGCAAGGGCGGTAGCGAAACCCTGGGGCTGGTGCTGCCCGATATTACCAATCCCTTCTTTGCCGAACTGGCAGATGCCGCCGAAGAAGCCGCCTCTGCCCATGGCTACAGCCTGGTGCTGTGTATTACCCGCAACCATCCCGACAAAGAGAGTCAGTTTATCCGCTGGCTGGATACCTGCCAGGTGGACGGCCTGCTGTTTACCACCAACCATCCTGATAACGGTCTGCTGCGCAAAGAAATTAACCGCCACCAGCGCATCGTGCTGCTGGATGAGGACATTCCTGGCAGCGAAGTGCCCAAGGTGTTTGCTGACAACGTTCAGGGTGGCCGGATTGCTACCGAGAACCTGATCGCTGCGGGTCACCGGCATATCGCCTTTGTCGGCGGCCCGGATGAACTGATGAGCGTGCGCGAACGCTACCAGGGGTTTTGCACCGCAATGGAGCAGGCTGGCCTGCATGTCCCGCCCGAATGGGTGATGTACGGCGAATACCAGCGTGAGTTCGGTAAACAGGCGCTGGAACGGCTGTTCAGCCGCGCGGAACGCCCTACCGCCGTCTTTGCCGCCAGTGATTTTCTGGTGCTGGGATTGATGGATGGCCTGCGCGCGCGCGGACTTAAAGCGCCCGAGGCGCTATCGCTGGTGGGCTTTGATGACGCGACCTATGCTGACTTTACCCAACCCCGTATTTCAACCATCCGCCAGCCCGCACGTGAACTGGGCCGCACGGCGGTGGAGATCATGTTGCGTATTCTGAATGATGACCTCCCCGTCCCCGCCGAAACCCGCCTGCCGGTAGAATGGGTGGCGCGCGATTCGATACGGATTTGTTAACAACGTCCCAGAATGGCGCAAAAGCGCACAGCTTTGGCGCAAAAAATGAGCTTTTTGATTTTGCAGGTTTATAGTAAGTAAACCGGTTTACCTGAAGTAAAACGTGAAATACTTTTTATTACAGTCAGTTAGACCGCGAGTGCAGCGCCTGATGACAGGCTGGCACGGAAGCTGCAATGTCTTACCCGGCAAACAAATATCGTTGTAGCGTGTTGTTCTGTGTGTGGTAACAAAGGTTTTATCCTGCAGGTAAACCGGTTTACAAGGGCGTAAACCGTGCCGGATAACCCTTTTTTTACATGCAGAGTAACGGTCCCGTTAATGGTGATGGGAGTAATCACATGCAGCAAGTACAAACTGCCCGGACCCGGGTAGAGATGGTGAATATTACCAAGACCTATGGCGCGATACGGTCTCTTCAGGGGGTTAATCTGCAACTGGCTCCGGGGGAAGTGCTGGGCCTGGTGGGCGACAACGGCGCGGGAAAATCTACGCTGACCAAGGTGCTGTCAGGCGCGGTGGTACCGACCAGCGGCACGATTCGTATTGATGGGGAAGAGCAGCATTTCACTAACCCGGCGGATTCACGCCGCTGCCATATCGAGATGGTTTATCAGGACCTGTCGCTGTGCGACACCGTCGATGTGGCAGGCAATCTGTTTATGGGACGTGAGCCGATGAAATCCATTCTCGGCATTCCGTTTCTGGATGAAGAGAAAATGCACGCTGATGCACGGGAGATGCTAAAGGGCCTGGGGATTTCTATTCCGGATACCCGGCTGCTGGTGCGCAATTTATCCGGCGGGCAGCGCCAGGCGATTGCCATTGCGCGCGCCGCCGCCTTCGATCCCAAAGTGCTGATCATGGATGAACCCACCGCCGCGCTGGCCGTCGCCGAAGTGGAAGCGGTGCTGGAGCTGATCCGGCGGGTGTCGGCGCGTGGCGTGAGTGTCATCCTGATCACGCATCGCCTGCAGGATCTGTTCCTGGTCTGCGATCGCATCATGGTGATGTACGAAGGCACCAACGTGGCGGAGCGCCGGGTGGCTGAAACGGATCTGACCGAGATCGTCAATTTGATCGTGGGTGAGAAATTTGTCGCCCGCTCGGCCGCAGCGCACTGAGCGAGGTAACAGGATGACTATTATGAATCTGAGCAGTTCCCGTATGGCACAGCACTCGCTGCCGCGTCGCCTTCTGCACAACCACTCTGGCGTCGTCAGCATCGCGCTGTTTTTCGTGTTCTGCTGCGTGGTGTTTTCCCTGATCACCGGCAACTTTCTCAGCAGCACGAACTGGCTGAATATCATTCGCCAGAGTGCGCCACTGCTGATCGTCGCCACGGCGATGACGCTGGTGATCACCACCGGTGGGATTGATCTTTCCGTGGGATCGACACTGGCGCTGGTCGGCGCCCTGTCCGCGATCGCCCTGAATAACTGGGGCCTGCCCTGGCCGGTGGTGTTGCTGGGCGGCCTGCTGCTGGGCGCGCTGGTCGGCGCCATCAATGGCTTCTTTATTGCTTACGAAGGCATCCCGGCCTTTATCGTCACGCTGGCGACGCTGGCGGTGGTACGCGGCGTGGCGCTGCTGATCACCCAGGGTTACTCCATTCCCATTCCTGCCGACAGCCTGTTCGCCCTGATGGGACGCGCCTGGGTGCTGGGCGTGCCGATGCCCGCGCTGATTGGCATCGTGGTGCTGGTAGTCGGCCATGTGGTGCTGAACCATATGCGTTTTGGTCGCTATGTCACGGCCATTGGCGCGAATGCGGAAGGCGCACGCCGTAGCGGGATTAACACCAAAGCCGTGACCATGAAGGTCTACATCCTCAGCGGCATGGCGGCAGCGCTGGCGGGCATGATCATCACCGCCCGTCTTGGCAGTGGCTCCTCTAATCAGGGCGAAGGCTTTGAGTTGCAGGTGATCGCTGCGGTGGTGCTGGGCAGTACCAGCCTGTTCGGCGGCTTCGGCACCGTTATTGGCACGCTGTTAGGCGCGCTGTCGATTGCCATCATCCAGAACGGCCTGATTTTGTCGCATATCTCCCCGTTTTACACGCAAATCGCCACCGGTACGATCATTCTGCTGGCGATCTGGCTGAACACCCGCATTCTCAACCCGACGCGATCGGCGGCGAAAGGATAGCGCATGAAACATTCCCTTTTTCGTCATCCTGAGCCCCTGCCGCTGGGCATCAACAGCGGCTATGTGATGACCGTACTCGGCCCGCTCCCTGTCAGTGAGATGGGGGTGACGCTGATGCACGAACATATTTTGCTGGATGCGTCCGGCAAATGGGTGCCGCCCTGCTGCTGTAGCGATCGTCATCTGGCGGAAATGCCGGTAAGCATCGAAAACCTGGGCGAGCTGTCGCTGAATCCGCTCATCAGCCGCGATAACTGTCAGCTGTTTGATGTGGATTTAGCGATTGAGGAGCTGATGAAGTTCCGGGCGCTGGGCGGCGATACCGTGGTGGACCCCACGAATATTGGCATTGGCCGCGATCCCAAAGCCCTGCAACGCATCGCGCGCCTGACCGGGCTGAATATCATTATGAGCACCGGGTTATATCTGGAACCCTCGCATCCGGATTGGGTGAAAACGATCAGCGTCGAAGCCCTGACTGACAAGCTGATTTACGACCTCGGCGGCAGGGAAGATAAACCTGAGGTGCTGGCGGGCCTGATCGGCGAGATCGGCGTCTCCAGCCGCTTTACGCCCGACGAGGAGAAATCCCTGCGGGCGGCGGGCCGTGCCAGTGCCGCGACACGCGTGCCGATTGAGGTGCATCTGCCCGGCTGGGCGCGACTAGGCCATCAGGTGCTGGATATCCTTGAGGATGAAGGGGCTGACCTGCGCCATGTGGTGCTGTGCCATATGAACCCCAGCTTTGCCGACAAACGTTACCAGCGCGAACTCGCGCAGCGCGGAGCTTTTCTGGAGTACGACATGATCGGCATGAGCTATTACTACGCCGATGAGTCCGCCCAGTCACCCTCCGATGAAGAGAATGCCCGGGCCATTCGCGAGCTGATCGATGACGGCTTTATTGAACAGATTCTATTGTCCCAGGACGTGTTCCTGAAAACCATGCTGACCCGCTACGGCGGTCACGGCTATGGCTACATCCTTAAACATTTTGTTCCGCGTCTGAAACGCCACGGCGTGAGCGGCGAACAACTTGAAACCTTACTGATTGCTAACCCACAGCGCGTTTTTGGTGGGTAAGGGAGAACCTTCATGCAGAAGAAAATTTTACTGGTCGGCGAGTCCTGGACCAGCACGTCCGTTCACGTCAAAGGCTTCGATCAGTTTGCCACCGCCACCTGGCATAATGGCGCAACCGACTTTATGGCGGCGCTGGCCGACAGTGATTATGCCATCACCTACATGCCCGCCCATGCTGCCGCCACCGAGTTTCCTTTAACACCGGACGGGCTTCAGCAGTGGGACGCGATCATTCTCTCCGACATCGGCGCCAATACGTTGCTGCTGCATCCTGATACCTGGCTGAAGAGCCAGCGCACGGCGAACCGCCTGACGCTGATTCACGACTATGTGGCCGCAGGCGGCGCGCTGATGATGGTGGGCGGCTACTTTAGTTTTCAGGGTATTAATGGCGGCGCGCGCTATCGCAATACGGCAGTTGAGAAAGTCCTGCCGGTGCGCTGCCTGGCCTGGGATGACCGTATCGAAACGCCCGAAGGCGCTTATCCCAGCGTGACGGAATCCCACGCGGTGTTCACCGATATGCCAGACGAATGGCCGTGGTTACTGGGTTATAACGAAGTTGAAATGCACCCTGAAGGCAAACTGCTGGCGACCATTGCCGGTACGTCACATCCGCTGCTGGCGGTGCGAGAATATCAGCAGGGCCGCTCACTGGTCTGGACCAGCGATATGTCTGCGCACTGGCTGCCGCAGGAATTTTCCCAATGGCAGGGTTACCGCCAACTGTGGATCAACTGTCTGGACTGGTTAACGGTGCGCGGATGATGAGCCAGAGCCAGACGCTGGCGCAGCAGCTGCTGCGCTTTGACACCATTAACCCACCAGGCAATGAAGCGGCCTGCATGCACTTTCTGGCGAACTGGCTGGTGGAGCAGGGCTTTGACGTCACCCTGTCCCCCTTCGGTGAAAATCGCCTGAACCTGATTGCCAGTCTGCCTGGCAGTCAGCCCGGACCGCAGCTGGCGTTCACCGGCCATCTGGATACCGTACCGCTCGGCAATGCTGACTGGCAGTACGATCCTTTTGGTGAAATCGTGGGTGACAGACTTTACGGGCGCGGGTCGAGTGACATGAAGGCCGCTGTCGCGGCGTTTGCTGTTGCCTGCGTGACGAATCAGCAGGCGATTCGGCAGGGTTCCGGCGTAGTGCTGTTGATCACCGGCGGGGAGGAAACGGGCTGTGACGGCGCGCGGGCGCTGATTGATTCCGCTGACCTGCCCAGCGTTGGCGCATTGATTGTCGGCGAGCCCACCGCCAACTATCCGGTTATCGGCCACAAAGGCGCGCTATGGCTACGCTGTGAAACCCGCGGGAAAACAGCCCATGGCGCAATGCCGGAACTGGGCATTAATGCCATTTATCTGGCGGTGGAGGCGCTGGGCAGGATTCAGCACTTCTCACCTGGCGCACCCCATCCGCTGATGAAGCAGCCGACCATTAACGTCGGACGCATTGCCGGCGGCCTGAACATTAACTCTGTGCCCGATTACACGCAGTTTGACGTGGATATCCGTAGCGCGCCTAATCTGCAGCACACCACCATTCGTCAGCAACTGACAACCTTACTGGGAGAGAGCGTAACGGTGACGACGCTGGTGGATCTGCCAGCCGTGCTGAGCGAAGAGAATCAGGCCTGGATTCATTCTGTTTATCAGCATTGTCAGGCGTCACATGTCGCCCCGCTGACACCGCGCATTGTGCCCTACTTTACGGATGCGTCACTGTTGTTGCCCGCACTGGGTACGCCGCCCTGCATCATCCTCGGCCCCGGCGAGCCATCAATGGCACATCAGACCGATGAATACTGCCTGCTGAGCCGGTTGGCGGAAGCAGAGGTGTTATATGGCGCGTTGATTAACGACTGGATGACGTAAAGGAGGGAGGCATCAGACTGCCGGACGAATAGACTGGCGGAGGGTGCCCGCCACGAAAAAGGCCGCCCTGAGAGGCGGCCATTTTTGTGGTGACTGTCAGCGCCGCTTAATCAGCATAAACATACTGATAGCGAAGAACGCAAAGCTCGGCAGAATCGCCCCCAGAATCGGCGGCAGACCGTAAACCAGACTCAGTGGACCGAAAATCTGGTCCAGCACGTAGAACAGGAAGCCAAAGCTGATACCGGTTACGACTCGCACACCCATCGACACGCTACGCAGCGGACCGAAGATAAACGACAGCGCCATCAGCATCATTACCGCGACGGACAGCGGCTGGAAAATCTTGCTCCACATATTCAGCTGATAACGTCCCGCTTCCTGACCACTCTGCTTCAGATATTTACTGTAGCTATGCAGACCACGAATCGATAACGCATCCGGATCCAGCGCCACCACACCCAGCTTGTCTGGCGTCAGATTGGTTTTCCATTCACCGCTCAGGCTCTGTGAACCGGTAATCTGCTTCGGATCGGTGAGGTTCGACTCATCGACCTGTGACAGTATCCAGCGCTTTTTATCCTTATCCCAGGTCGCCGTCGCCGCGTAACGCACGCTCTGCAGACGACGCTGATCGTTGAAGCTGTAGATGCTCACGCCATCAATTTCGTTGTCGCCTTTAATGCGCTCGATAAAGATAAAGCTGTTGCCATCTTTCGCCCACAGACCGTTCTGCGTCGAGACCAGTGCGCCGCCGTAAAGCTGCTGCGCCCGGTAATTACGCGCCATCTGCTCGCCCGATGGCGCCACAAACTCACCAATCGCCATGGTCAGCAGCACCAGCGGAATCGCCGTTTTCATTACCGACAGCGCAACCTGCATGCGGGTGAAGCCCGCCGCCTGCATCACGACCAGTTCACTGCGCTGCGCCAGCGCGCCCAGTCCCAGCAACGCACCCAGCAGGGCCGCCATCGGGAAGAAAATCTCAATATCTTTGGGCACGCTCAGCAGAGTGTAATAACCGGCGCTCAGGGCGCTGTAGCTGCCCTGGCCGGTTTTACGCAGCTGATCGACGAACTTGATGATGCCGGAAAGCGACACCAGCATGAACAGCGTCAGCATGATGGTATTGAAGATGGTTTTACCGATATAGCGGTCAAGTACGCGAAACATCAGACCGACCCTCCGCGGGTAAAGCGGGCGCGAATCCGACGCATCGGCACCGTATCCCACAGGTTAAGGAGCACCGCCAGCACCAGATAACTGATATTCACCACCCACATCCAGATAGCCGGATCGAGCCGCCCTTTCGCCCCGCTCGACTTCAGCGAGCTCTGCAACAGGAAGAAGATCAGATAGAGCAGCATGGCGGGCAGCATCGACAGCACGCGACCCTGACGTGGGTTCACCACGCTGAGCGGCACCACCATCAGCGCCATTACCAGCACCGCGAACACCAGCGTCAGACGCCAGTGCAGCTCGGCCTGGAAATCCGGTGTCTTATTCGCGAACAGATCGCTCATGCTCGCCTGTTCGGCATCGTTCGGATCGAGCGTTGCCGCTTTGTATCCCACGATGGCCTGATAGTTGGTGAAGTCGGTGATACGGAAATCACGCAGCAGCGCCGTGCCCTCAAAGCGGGTGCCTTTATCCAGCGTCACCACCTGCGAGCCATCTTTATGCTGCTCCATGTGACCGCTGTCAGCCAGCACCACCGAAGGACGCGCATTGCCTTTTGGCCGTAACTGCGCCAGGAAGACGTTACCAAAGTTGTTGCCCTTCACATCCTCGACAAACAGCACGGCGCTGCCGTCGCTGGAGGTCTGGAACTGTCCGGCGGCCATCGCTGCCGCACCCGGGTTCGCTTTGGCGTTCTGCGTCACTTCATCCTGATAACGGGATGACCACGGCCCCAGCCAGATGACGTTCACCGCCGCCACTATCGAGGTAAACAGCATCAGTACCATCGCCGCTTTAACCAGGACAGCCTTACTCAGGCCGCAGGCGTGCATCACGGTAATTTCACTTTCCGTGTAGAGACGCCCCAGCGTCATCAGGATCGCCAGAAACAGACTTAAGGGCAGTATAAGTTGTGCCATTTGAGGCACACCGAGTCCTAACAAGGTCAGAACGAGGTTTGTCGGCACTTCGCCATCCACCGCGGCACCCAGGATCCTGACTAACTTCTGACAAAAGAAGATGAGTAGCAGGATAAACAGGATAGCCAGCTGGCTTTTGAGCGTTTCCCGAACCAGATATCTAATGATGATCACGCTTAGTACGCCTGTGAAAACTTGTCTTTTTGCAGGAAAATCGCTAGTTTCAACGCTTATCAGCCATTTTTCTTCATCAATGGCCGTCGCCGTAGCTAAATTTGTATGAAAAACGCGTCCGGGTGGTGAAAAAACAACATCTTGTCACCCTGATTCATTATGACCTCCAGCGGCAGAATGTCATGCTGCGACGATGAATAAATGGGTCATGAGCGCGCTACATTCTAGCGGCAGCAGCGGCCGTTGTCTTTAAGATTCAGGAGAGTGCATGGAGTTCAGTGTAAAAAGCGGAAGCCCGGAAAAACAGCGCAGTGCCTGCATTGTCGTTGGCGTTTTCGAACCGCGTCGTCTGTCACCGATTGCCGAACAGCTGGATAAAATCAGCGACGGCTACATCAGCGCCCTGCTGCGCCGCGGCGAGCTGGAAGGAAAAGTGGGCCAGACACTGCTGCTGCATCATGTGCCAAATATCCTGTCTGAGCGTATTCTGCTGATTGGCTGCGGTAAAGAGCGTGAGCTGGATGAACGCCAGTACAAGCAGGTCATTCAGAAAACCATTAACACGCTGAACGACACCGGCTCCATGGAAGCCGTCTGCTTCCTGACCGAGCTGCATGTCAAAGGCCGCAATACCTACTGGAAAGTGCGTCAGGCCGTGGAGACTTCAAAAGAGGCACTCTATAACTTTGACCAGCTGAAAAGTAACAAAGCAGAGCCGCGTCGTCCGCTGCGCAAGCTGGTGTTTAACGTGCCGACCCGCCGTGAACTGACCAGCGGTGAACGGGCGATCCAGCATGGCTTAGCCGTCGCTGCCGGTATGAAAGCGGCTAAAGATCTCGGCAACATGCCGCCCAATATCTGTAACGCTGCTTATCTGGCGTCACAGGCGCGCCAGCTGGCCGATGCCTTCAGCAAAAATGTGACCACCCGCGTTATCGGCGAACAGCAGATGAAAGAGCTGGGCATGAACGCCTATCTCGCCGTCGGTGCCGGTTCGCAGAACGAATCGCTGATGTCGGTCATTGAGTACAAAGGCAATCCGGACGCTGAAGCGCGGCCGATTGTGCTGGTGGGTAAAGGGCTGACCTTTGACTCCGGCGGCATCTCCATCAAGCCTGCCGACAGCATGGACGAAATGAAGTATGACATGTGTGGTGCGGCCGCTGTCTATGGCGTGATGCGCATGGTGGCCGAGCTGAATCTGCCGCTGAATGTGGTGGGCGTGCTGGCGGGCTGTGAAAACATGCCGGATGGCCGCTCAATGCGTCCGGGCGATGTGCTGACCACCATGTCTGGCCAGACGGTTGAAGTCCTGAATACCGACGCCGAAGGCCGCCTGGTGCTGTGCGATGCGCTGACCTACGTTGAACGTTTTGATCCGGAAGTGGTGATTGACGTGGCAACGCTGACCGGGGCCTGCGTGATTGCGCTGGGTCATCACATCAGCGGTCTGCTGTCGAACCACAATCCGCTGGCGCATGAGCTGATCAGCGCCTCGGAGCAGTCAGGCGATCGCGCCTGGCGTCTGCCGATGGCGGATGAGTTCCAGGAGCAGCTGGAGTCCAACTTTGCCGATATGGCGAACATTGGTGGCCGTCCTGGCGGCGCGATTACCGCCGCCTGCTTCCTGGCACGCTTTGCCCGCAAATATAACTGGGCACACCTGGATATCGCCGGTACCGCCTGGCGTTCCGGCAAGGCCAAAGGCGCCACCGGACGTCCGGTGCCGATGCTGTCGCAGTTTCTGTTGAATCGGGCAGGATTGAACGGCGACGACTAAGCGCCCTCTTTTCTGACAGCAAGGGCGGATCTGAATCCGCCCTTGATCTTCTGATGAGCTAACCGATGAAAAACGCAACCTTCTACGTGCTGGAAACCGATGCCCCGAGCGATGGCCTTAGCGCCGTTGAAGCGCTGGTGTGCAATCTGGCGGAAACACGCTGGCGGGCCGGAAAGCGGGTGTTGATTGCCTGCGAAGATGAACAGCAAGCCATTCGTCTCGACGAAGCGCTGTGGCAACGACCGGCAAACGCCTTCGTGCCGCACAACCTGGCGGGCGAAGGCCCGCGCTACGGTGCGCCGGTCGAGCTGGCCTGGCCTCAGCGTCGCGGCAGTTCACAGCGCGACCTGCTGATTAGCCTGCTGCCCCACTTCGCAGATTTTGCTACTGCTTTCCATGAAGTGATAGACTTCGTTCCTTACGAAGACGCTCTCAAACAACTGGCGCGCGACCGCTACAAAGCGTATCGCAGCGTTGGATTCCAATTGAATACGGCAGCGCCACCACAGCCGGAAACGACATAGCAGAAATGGAAAAGACATATAACCCGCAAGATATCGAGCAGCCGCTTTACGAGCATTGGGAAAAGCAGGGCTACTTCAAACCGAATGGCGATACCAGCCAGGAAAGCTTTTGCATCATGATCCCGCCGCCGAACGTCACCGGTAGCTTGCACATGGGTCACGCCTTCCAGCAAACCATCATGGACACCATGATCCGCTACCAGCGCATGCAGGGGAAAAATACCCTGTGGCAGGCCGGTACTGACCACGCGGGCATCGCCACGCAGATGGTGGTTGAGCGCAAAATCGCGGCTGAAGAAGGCAAGACGCGCCAGGATTATGGCCGTGATGCGTTCATCGAAAAAATCTGGCAGTGGAAAGCAGAATCCGGCGGCACCATTACCCGCCAGATGCGCCGTCTGGGTAACTCCGTCGACTGGGAGCGCGAGCGCTTCACCATGGACGAGGGCCTTTCCAACGCCGTTAAAGAGGTGTTTGTTCGCCTCTACAAAGAGAACCTGATCTACCGTGGCAAGCGCCTGGTAAACTGGGATCCTAAGCTGCGCACGGCGATCTCCGATCTGGAAGTGGAAAACCGCGAGAGCAAAGGCTCAATGTGGCATATCCGCTATCCGCTGGCTGACGGCGCAAAGACGGCCGACGGTAAAGATTACCTGGTTGTTGCCACCACCCGTCCGGAAACCCTGCTGGGCGATACCGGTGTGGCCGTTAACCCGGAAGATCCGCGTTACAAAGATCTGATCGGCAAATTTGTGATGCTGCCGCTGGTTGGCCGTCTGATCCCTATCGTTGGTGATGAACACGCTGACATGGAAAAAGGCACCGGCTGCGTCAAGATCACCCCGGCACATGACTTCAACGACTACGAAGTCGGTCGTCGTCATAAGCTGCCGATGATCAACATCCTGACCTTCGACGGTGATATCCGTGAGCGCGCCCAGGTGTATGACACCAACGGCGAAGCCAGCGATGCCTGTTCCGATGAAATCCCGGCCGCTTTCCAGAACATGGAACGCTTTGCCGCGCGTAAAGCCATTGTTGCCGCTGTCGATGAGCTGGGCCTGCTTGAAGAGATCAAACCTCACGACCTGACCGTACCTTACGGCGACCGTGGTGGCGTGGTTATCGAGCCAATGCTGACCGACCAGTGGTATGTACGTACCGCGCCGCTGGCGAAAGTCGCGGTTGAAGCCGTTGAGAACGGCGACATCCAGTTCGTGCCGAAGCAGTATGAAAACATGTACTTCTCCTGGATGCGTGATATTCAGGACTGGTGTATTTCCCGTCAGCTCTGGTGGGGTCACCGCATCCCGGCATGGTATGACAACAACGGTAACGTCTACGTTGGCCGCACCGAAGATGAAGTTCGCGCCGAGAACAACCTGGCCGCCGATGTGGCGCTGCGTCAGGATGATGACGTGCTGGATACCTGGTTCTCCTCCGGTCTGTGGACCTTCTCCACCCTGGGCTGGCCGGAAAACACCGAAGCGCTGCGTACCTTCCATCCGACCAGCGTGCTGGTCAGCGGCTTCGACATCATCTTCTTCTGGATTGCCCGCATGATCATGCTGACCATGCACTTCATCAAAGATGAAAACGGTAAACCGCAGGTGCCGTTTAAAACCGTCTACATGACCGGTCTGATCCGTGATGAAGAAGGTCAGAAGATGTCGAAATCCAAAGGTAACGTGATTGACCCGCTGGATATGGTCGACGGCATCTCGCTGGAAGCGCTGCTGGAAAAACGCACCGGCAACATGATGCAGCCACAGCTGGCTGAGAAGATCCGCAAACGTACCGAGAAGCAGTTCCCGGACGGCATCGAGCCATCAGGCACCGATGCGCTGCGCTTCACCCTGGCGGCGCTGGCCTCAACCGGTCGTGACATCAACTGGGACATGAAGCGCCTGGAAGGGTATCGCAACTTCTGTAACAAGCTGTGGAACGCCAGCCGCTTTGTGCTGATGAACACCGAAGACCAGGATTGCGGACAGAATGGCGGCGAAATGACGCTGTCGCTGGCGGATCGCTGGATTCTGACCGAGTTCAACCACACGGTGAAAGCGTACCGTGAAGCGCTGGATAGCTATCGTTTCGATATCGCGGCTAACCTGCTGTATGACTTCACCTGGAACCAGTTCTGCGACTGGTATCTGGAGCTGACCAAGCCGGTTATGAACAGCGGCAGTGAATCTGAACTGCGTGGCACCCGCCATACGCTGGTTCACGTGCTGGAAGCGCTGCTGCGTCTGGCGCATCCGATCATTCCGTTTATCACTGAAACCATCTGGCAGCGCGTGAAGGGACTGAAAAATATCAGCGACGACACCATCATGCTGCAGCCTTTCCCGCAGTATGATGCGGCGAAAGAAGATGCCGAAGCGAAAGCGGATATTGAGTGGATGAAACAGGCGATCGTCGCGGTGCGTAATATTCGTGCCGAGATGAACATCGCGCTGAGCAAGCCACTGGATGTGCTGCTGCGTGACTGCTCGCCTGCGGCGCTGCGTCGCGTTGAAGCTAACCGCAACTTCCTGTCTCGCCTGGCGCGTCTGGAAAGCCTGACCATTCTGCCTGCGGGCGAGAAAGGCCCGGTGTCGGTGACCAAACTGGTTGAAGGCGCAGAGCTGCTGATCCCGATGGCGGATCTGGTGGATAAAACCGCCGAGCTGGAGCGTCTGGCGAAAGAGCTGGTTAAGCTGGATGTGGAAATCGAGAAGATCGAGACCAAACTGGCGAACGAAGGCTTTGTTTCGCGTGCGCCGGAAGCGGTCGTGGCGAAAGAGCGCGAACGCGTGGCAGACCTGCAACAGTCAAAAGCAAAACTGATTGAACAGCAGGCCGTCATTGCGGCGCTCTGATTAATTCGTCGCTCTGAAAAAACCCTGCGCTCTGGCGCGGGGTTTTTTATATCATTATTGCAATGCCCCTTTCCCCTGCCTTATTTCAACGGCAAGATGAGCATGACTCTTTTCTAATACAGTCAGACATCTTCTTTTCAACTCATTTTCTGAAGTTAACCTAGTAAGCGCCGCACGGGCTTTTAAAAAGTAGGCTTCTGTCTCATCCGGAGTGGGTTCAATAAATGGCATACCGCATAGCTTACTAACATTGCTTTGATTAACGTATTTCAATACCGCTTCAGGATTTTCAGATAAGGCAAGTGCCATAGCGATGTCTAAACCTTCCTGAAAAGAGGTTGCACCTGAGAACGGCGATCGATTAAGCATGGTGTAAAGTTCAATCCAGTGTGTTCGGCCCTGAGAGAGATATTCCGTTATTTTTTCGTAATCTGCTTCTGAGAATGAGCTGCTGTCGTTATTGCGGGATGCTGTAATCACTTTATCTGACAGGACGTGTTCTGCAGGATTAAACTCACCTGATGAATACGAGACAGCAAAAAAATTTAATAACAAGATAATGAGCCATTTCATTTCACAATTAACTCCCGGCCGCCGCTATCCGCAATACTCTTTCTCACATTGAAAGAAACGACAATACAACCGTTCGAAGCAGTACCAAAGCCATTAATCAACTGAACCTTTGATATGTGTGCCACCATCATCTTTTAGCCAGAGGTAAGCTGGAATTGCCATAAAATTAATCCTTTAATTAGTGTTAAAGGCATTAACTTACAGCAGTAACACTCAGGACTTTTGATTCACATCAAATAAGGTAAACACAATTAATCGAAAGGAGACCAGCCTTATTGAGGATAAGACAGGAAATCTCCTTATTATTACTAAAGAGAGTAATGCTAAAGGATAAAATAGTTTTTTATTCACTGTAAAAATGATTGCCTTGCGTTTAAAGCCGCCCTGCATTATCAGCAATATTGCTTTTACATGACGATAATGTTACTTCTGGTATATGTCTAACCGATTTGCATAATCCAATTCCAACATGATTTCTGACTCTCAGCACCTCCAGGTGCGGCCAATTACTGCCGCCGATAACCCGCATATTGCCCGGGTGATCCGTGACGTTTCCGCCGAGTTCGGCCTGACGGCTGACAAGGGCTATACCGTCTCCGATCCCCAGCTCGACCAGCTGTTTGAACTCTACAGTGCCGAACAGAGCGCCTACTGGATTGTTGAGTATCAGGGCAAGGTGGTGGGCGGCGGCGGTGTGGCACCGCTCGCCTGCAGCGCGCCCGATATCTGCGAACTGCAAAAGATGTACTTTCTGCCAGAAGTGCGCGGTCAGGGTCTGGCGCGCGAACTGGCGCTGCGGGCGATGGAGCATGCCCGCAGCCACGGCTTCCGTCGCTGCTATCTGGAAACCACCGCCAGCCTGACGCGAGCCGTTAAACTGTATGAGTCGCTGGGCTTTGAACATATCGACAGCGCGATGGGCTGCACCGGCCACGTCGACTGCGAAGTGCGGATGCTCAGAACGCTATAAGCCGCGCTCGACGTAGCGCATGTCATTGACGGCCTCGATCACAAACTCTCCGCTATCGGTGTAGCGCAGCAGTGTCACGCTGGCATTGCTGAGCGGCTGCGTTAACGACGTATCGCCAAGCGCCTGGAGCAGGGAGGCGATCGCCATGCCGTGGCTGACCACCAGAACATTGCCACCGCCCTGCTGCTGCGCCTGCTTAGCAATGTCTGTGATACTGTCGAGCATGCGGTTTGCGACCTGCTGATAGTTTTCGGCCTGCCCGGAAGATGTGATGCCCGCCAGCGAGGAGGTGCCGGACGCTTCGGCCCGGTGAATCGCATCAATAATGCCATCGACGTGAATTTTGCCCTCACCTAGCGCGTTAAGAAGTGCTTTATCCGAGGCATAGCCCGCTTCAGGCGCTGCGGCGCTAATCATATTTTTATCCAGGTCGCCTTCATACAGTCCAAAACAGACTTCCCGTAAACCTTTGTGCTCGTTGAGCACCGGTGCGTTGCTCCACGTCTTCATCGCCAGCTGTGCCGTCTCTCTTGCTCTGCCCGCATCGCTGGACCAGGCGGCGATGAACGTAAGCGGCTGCAGGCCTCGCCCCAGCTGCTCTGCGACCGCCGCGCCAGAGGCCGTCAGCGGCGTATCGGACCATCCCTGTGCGCGGTGCACCGTATTGAACATCGTTTTTCCATGCCGGGTGACATACAGATTAACGTCCGCTGCCCAGGCACCGTCCGAAAAAGTCCCGCTTATCGCGGCTGTCAAAAACAGAAATTTAATAAAGCTTCTCATTTTCTTCTCCTAATTAAACAGATCGAATTTATATTCGATCGAAACCTCAGCAGAGAGGCTATCCGAGCGCATGTATTTCCCACGGGCATTTAATTGTGGCGTCGACTTGCTGTTTTTATATGACCAGCCATAACCCAGCAGTGTTGAAACCGTCATGTTTTTAAAATCCGGATGCCAGTTACTGAACCGGTTAATTAAGGAAACTTCGCCGGTTCGCACCCGGTTGTTACGATAATGAAACTGACCATAATTGAACTGTATTCCGCTATTTATCCATGGTGAAATCTGATACTGACTTAATGAAACCAGAGCCAGCTCTTTATCACGGGTATAATCCTTTCCGACAGAAGTCAGAGAATTGAAACGCCCCCGGGTGTTTTTAGTTAACGGGCGGGCATAATATCCGACTACGTTTGTCTTAGGTGCCGATGTCCAGGCCGCAGCAAAAGTCTGCGCCCAGTCACCCTGCGTCCGCCGGACTTCACCCACGTAGTGCCAGGCCTGTGTATCAAAGGTTTTTTTGCTGGCAGGCATGCTCTTATAATTCTCCAGCCCCTGACTGCCATAAATCTGTGAGGCCAACCGCCAGCGCGGAGAGAGTGTATAAGCAGCCTCAATCAGATGGCGGCGCTGATAGTGTCTGGCTTCGCCGAATGCGTACGTGAACGCACTCTGTTGATCTTTATAATTCAGAGCCCCGGTATAAATGGCATCAACTTTCTGGCCTGACTGTGTTTGCAGGGAGAGGGTTTTGGCCGAATCGTGCCGGATAGTTTTGTTAAACACCCCCAGCGCCAGCTGCATATTTCCGCCGTTCAGTATCCCGCTGTAACCGGCATAGCTGTTGCGCGACAGACGGTGGGTCGAGGTCAGCACGCCAAAATTTTTTAACTCCTGCCATCCTGCCTTTGCGTTAAAGCCATAAGCGTCATTGCCCAGCTTCAGTTTGAGATAGCGCTGACCAAATTTACTGAAGCCATGAGCGTCCCGTTTTTCCATGTTGCCGCCGCTGTCATAAAGCAGCCCGCGCGTTGAAAAGTAGTCGCTGGCGCCCAGCTTAATGGCCCCGGTATAGGTGGCATCGAACCCTACGCGATCCCACAGATAACCTGACTGAAAATCCAGCGTAACCGCCTGTCCCCAGGCATTGTGAACCGTGACAGGCTGGGCTTCGTCTTCCTTAAGGTATTTCCAGTAGTTGCGCAGTTTTATATCGACCTGCGCATCCTGCCAGAACCTGTTTTTAGCCGGCGGAGCCTGGGCGTCAGAAATTGCGGCCTTTGAATGAAAAGCGTTTAAATAGAGCGAAGAAAATAGCAGAATAAAAAGAGCCTCTTTCATTGTCACATCCTCCCTGAGAGATTAAAAAGCACTACAAAAAGAGATCTGAAAATTAATGTTAAAATAAAAAACCCGACGCATAACCTCTTAATGAAAAAGGTCATGAGCCGGGTTTTGCTTGAAAATAACAATCCCATATCACTGCCGGGAATATATTTAATTACGGAGGGAAAGACAGCACGGAAAATAACTTATGTGATAGGCGGCACAAAAAAAGGGATATCAGCGATAATGGATTACAACACCCCGTTACACAGGCGTTTATTTAAATCAGAGAAGGCAAAACAGAAAGGGGAAAGGGAAACAGGGAGAAGACACCCTGAAAAGGGTGTCACCGATCAGACCCGCCACATCGGCACGCCGCTGTGAAAACGTAACTCACTGTCGGGTTCGCTGATTAAGCGCCCTTCTGTGACCCCAATCGCCTGCACCCTTGGCGCGATATCTTTGCCGGCGATCTGCGTCGCCAGGGTCAGATAGTCCTGATAATGCCGCGCCTCTGAGCGCAGCAGCGACAGATAGAACTTCGCCAGTTCATCATCAAGGAAGGGGGCCAGACTGGCGAAGCGCTCGCAGGAGCGCGCCTCGATATACGCGCCACAAATCAGCTTATCCACCAGCGTTTCCGGCTCATGCGTGGTGACTTCACGCAGCAGCGATTTGGCATAGCGGCTGGCGGTGATCTTCTGATAGACCAGCCCGCGCGACTGCATAATTTCCCATACCTGATAGAAGTGATGCAGCTCCTCTTTAATCAGCAGCACCATCTTCTCCACCAGCTCATCCGCCCAGGGCAGCGCATTACGCACGATGATGCGTTTCGTCAGGTTCTTATGGGCGTTGATAAAGTCGCTGTCGCCATCTTCGCGGAAGATAAAATCTTCATAGGGTTTCAGCCACGCCAGAATGGCATCGCCGCTGGGTTTGTCGGCCACATATTTGCGGATCAGCCACACCGCAGTCTGCGCGGCCTTAAGCTCGCACACCAGATGGTCGGTTAACAGCAGGGTCAGATTTTCCGGTTTGCGCGCCTCATCAATCCAGGCCTGTGGCGTACGACAGTGCAGAAACTGATAGATCGGTTCGAGTAAGGGTGCGTAGTTCATGATGTCAAAAGGTGTGGCAGAAGTGACAGGCGGAGAACTCTCCGCCCCGGCTACTTAGTGGCGAATACCATCATCGTCTTCATCTTCGATGGCGTCGTCACCTTCCTCTTCATCTTCGGCATCAGGATCTTCAAAATAGGTGCCCCAGCCGTCGTAATCGACGTTGTACTTACCAATCAGATTCACCAGTTGCTCAACCTGCACATCGATCAGTTCAGGCTTCAGCGCAGATTCGCTGATGATATCGACGCACATGACGGTGGTGCCATCTTCCAGCTCCAGCTCTTCCGGCTCGGTCACTTCGTAACCCAGCTTGAAGGCGTCAACGGCGGCTTTTTCCAGCGAATCAAAATTATTGCAGGAGAGATGGTGCTCGATGGTGTAGAGCGCATCAGGATCGCTGCCATCCTCCAGCAGCTCTTCGATAATCTGCCGCGTCTCTTCCTGCTGCTCTTCCAGTAATGCTTCATATGCCATGACGATGTCCTCTCTGAGTTCGGCAATAATCAATTATTTTCCCACACTGCCTGTCGCGCCACTACACAAAACGAAAAGTTTATTAGCCTTACACTTGAAAATGCATATTCATACGGTTAAATTGAATTTTAATTCATTTTGATGACTACCGGAGTGTTGTATGAGTCAGCTGTATCAGCGCCATTTCCTCAGGCTTCTGGATTTTACCCCCGCCGAAATTAATCACCTGCTCTCCCTTTCCGCTGAGTTAAAACAGGCTAAAAAAAGCGCCAGCGAAGTGCAGTATCTGAAAGGTAAAAACATCGCGCTCATCTTCGAAAAAGACTCGACCCGTACCCGATGCTCTTTCGAAGTTGCCGCTTACGATCAGGGTGCGAATGTCACCTATCTCGGCCCGAGTGGCAGTCAGATCGGCCATAAAGAGTCAATGCGCGACACCGCGCGGGTACTTGGCCGGATGTACGATGGCATTCAGTATCGCGGTTACGGTCAGGAACTGGTGGAGACGCTGGCGGAACATGCAGGGGTTCCTGTGTGGAACGGTCTGACCACCGAGTTTCACCCGACTCAGCTGCTGGCCGACCTGCTGACCATGCAGGAGCATCTGCCGGGCAAAAAGCTCAGCGAGATGACGCTGGTTTATGTTGGCGATGCGCGCAACAACATGGGTAACACCATGCTGGAAGCCGCCGCCCAGGTCGGTCTGGATCTGCGTCTGGTGGCACCGAAGAGCTGTTGGCCAGAGGACGAGCTGGTAGCGCAGTGCCGTGAAGCGGCACAGCAGACCGGCGGCAAAATCACCCTGACCGAAGATATTGCTGATGGCGTGAAAGGCGCTGACTTTATCTACACCGATGTCTGGGTGTCGATGGGCGAAGCTAAAGAAGTCTGGGCCGAACGTATCGCCCTGCTGCGTGACTATCAGGTCAACCGCGCGATGCTCGATCTGACCGGCAATCCGCAGGTTAAATTCCTGCACTGCCTGCCCGCTTTCCACGACGATCAGACCACGCTGGGGCAGCAGATGGCAGAGCAGTACGATCTGCCCAACGGCATGGAAGTCAGCAACGAGGTGTTTGAGTCACCCCACAGCATTGTGTTCGACCAGGCCGAGAACCGGATGCACACCATTAAAGCGGTAATGGTCGCCACGCTGGGCCAGCGCTGACCGATCCGCTACAGAGGCGCAAACGTTTTCCTCTTGCTGCTCCCCCGCGAACGGGTATAATGCGGCCCAATTTGCCGGAGGAAATATGCTAAAGCTCAGCGGACAATTTGACGCTCAATCACGCCTGACCGCAGGCGGTGCTGCTGTTTCTTTCGGTCATCGACCCGATCTTAAAAAAGCCCCTTAAGCAGGGGCTTTTTTTTGTCCGCAATCCGGCCGCGCAGAGGAGAGAGCTATGCCTAACCCGCTATATCGCAAGCACATTATTTCAATCAACGACCTCAGTCGTGAAGAGCTGGAACTGGCACTGGACACCGCCGCAAAGCTTAAAGCCCATCCGCAGCCGGAACTGCTGAAGCACAAGGTGATCGCCAGCTGCTTCTTTGAGGCCTCGACCCGTACCCGCCTGTCGTTTGAAACCGCGATTCATCGTCTTGGCGCGTCAGCGGTGGGCTTTGCCGACGGCAGTAATACCTCGCTGGGCAAGAAAGGCGAAACCCTGGCTGACACCATTTCAGTGATCAGTACCTACGTCGATGCAATCGTGATGCGTCATCCGCAGGAAGGCGCGGCGCGGCTGGCGACCGAGTTCTCCGGCGGAATCCCGATTCTCAACGCCGGTGACGGCGCGAACCAGCATCCGACGCAGACGCTGCTCGATCTCTTCACGATTCAGGAGACACAGGGCCGCCTTGGTCAGCTGAATGTGGCGATGGTCGGCGACCTGAAGTATGGCCGCACCGTGCACTCCCTGACGCAGGCGCTGGCGAAGTTTGATGGCAACCGCTTCTTCTTCATCGCACCCGATGCGCTGGCGATGCCGGCTTATATCACCGACATGCTGGATGAGAAGAACATCGCCTGGTCACGGCATGACAGCTTTGAAGAGGTGATGCCGCAGCTCGATATCCTCTACATGACACGGGTGCAGAAAGAGCGGCTCGATCCGTCCGAATATGCCAACGTCAAAGCGCAGTTCATTCTGCGCGCCGCCGATCTGAGTACAGCACGCGACAACATGAAGGTGCTGCACCCGCTGCCGCGCATCGACGAGATCACCACCGATGTCGATAAAACCCCTTACGCCTGGTATTTCCAGCAGGCGGGTAACGGCATCTATGCACGCCAGGCTCTGCTGGCACTGGTTTTAAACAGCGAACTCGCCCTGTAAGGAGAACCCCCATGACGCAGGACAACAAACTGCAGGTCGAAGCGATCAAGCGCGGCACGGTCATCGACCATATTCCGGCGCAGATCGGCTTTAAATTGCTCTCCCTGTTCCGGCTGACCGAAACCGATCAGCGCATCACCATCGGTCTGAATCTGCCCTCGGGCGAGATGGGCCGCAAAGATCTGATCAAGATTGAGAACACCTTTCTCACTGACGATCAGGTCAATCAGCTGGCGGTCTATGCGCCTCATGCCACGGTTAACCGTATCGACGACTATGAAGTGGTGGCGAAGATCGCCCCGACGCTGCCGGATCACGTTGAACGGGTGCTGACCTGCCCCAACAGCAACTGCATCAGCCGCAGCGAGCCGGTCTTCTCCAGCTTTGCCGTGAAGCAGCGCGCCGACGATGTGCATCTGAAGTGCAAATATTGCGAGAAAGAGTTCGCCCGGCATGTGGTGCTGGGTCACTGGTAATCGCCCTGCCCGACTCTATAATGGGCAGCACCGGCGGCATCGCCGCCTGACGACATAATCAAAGGAGCAATGATGTCTCGTGAAATCAGTACTGCAAAAGCCCCTGCCGCTATCGGCCCCTATGTTCAGGGCGTGGATCTGGGCAGCATGATCATCACCTCGGGTCAGATTCCTGTTGATCCGGCGACGGGCCAGGTGGCAGATGACGTTGCCGCACAGGCGCGTCAGTCACTGGAAAATGTGAAGGCGATTGTTGAAGCCGCGGGTCTGAAGGTTGGCGACATCGTGAAGACCACGGTGTTTGTGAAGGACTTAAATGATTTCGCCACGGTCAACGCGACGTATGAGGCGTTTTTCACCGAGCATGAGGCTAACTTCCCGGCGCGTTCGTGTGTCGAAGTAGCGCGTCTGCCAAAAGATGTGAAAATCGAAATCGAAGCGATTGCCATCCGCCGCTAACCGGCGCTAATCACGTCCGTTGTGAAAGGGTACGCCCGCCTCTCTCCACCGATGCCGGAGAGAGGCGGTGAATCACTTACCGCTTAGCCGGTCGCCACAGCCACAGCACCGTAATCGCCAGCGCAAACAGCACGCCAAAACCGACGCCCGTCGCCACCGCAGGTGCTCCCGCCTTAATCGCCAGCGTATAGAGTCCCAGCATGATCAGCATGGCGCTGTTCTCACCCAGATTCTGCACGGCAATCGCATTACCTGAACCGACGCTCTCTTTGCCCCGCGCCTGCAGCAGCGCATTCAGCGGCACCACAAAGAAACCGCCCAGCGCACCTATCAGCATCAGCACTAAATACGCATTCATCAGAGAGTGCTGCAGCGCGAAGACCACCACCATCACGCCAATCAGCACGCCAGCCGGCATACAGCGACGCACGGTCTCCAGCGTCACCAGCTTCGCCGCCGCGGCCGCGCCAATCACGATGCCGATCGCCACCATGGCATTCAGCGTGGTTGGCGTGGTGTTGTCATTGATGCCCAGCGCCACCGGCACCCAGAGCACCAGCAGGAAACGCAGCGTCACGCCTGCGCCCCAGAACAGACTGGTGCCGAGCAGCGAGAAGCGGGTTTCCGCATCACGCCACAGCAGCCTGGCGGCACTGAAAAAGCTGCGCGTCATCACGCCAAACTGCCAGCTCTGGCCTGGACGTGCGGCCTGAAGTTTCGGGATAAACAGGTTCGCCACCACCGCGATGCCATAGGTCAGCGCACAGATCCCCAGCGCCGCCAGAATATGCCAGTCGGCCAGCATCCCGCCCGCCACCGAACCCAGCAGAATCGCGGCAATGGTCGAAGCCTCCATCAGCCCGTTGGCTTTCACCAGCTTCTCGCCGTGGGTGATTTCACCGAGGATGCCATATTTGGCCGGAGAGTAGGCCGCTGCGCCCGCACCCACCAGGGTATAGCCGATGAAGGGATTGAAACCGAAGCAGATCACCAGCGCGCCCAGCAGCTTCAGGCTGTTGGCGAGCATCATCACCCGCCCTTTCGCCATGCTGTCCGCCACCTGACCGACAAACGGCGCCAGCAAAATGTAAGCCGCGACAAACAGCATCTGTAATACCGGCTGGCTCCACTCGGGATAGAACTGGCTTTTCAGCACCGCCAGCGTGGCAAACAGCAGCGCGTTATCGCCAAAGGCCGAAAAAAACTGGGCGATAATCACGGCAATCATGCCGCGCGACATCAGCGGCGCGTTACGATCAAGGCTCATGCCTGCTCCTCTTCCGCCATTTTTTTCAGCGTGACGTAATCAGGTTTACCGCTGCCCAGCTGCGGCAGCTGCTTCATGACACGGATGTCACGCGGCAGTGCCAGCTCTGGCGCACCCAGCTCACGGGCCGCTTTCTGCAGCCTGTCGCGCGCCAGCTCAGCATCGGTGGTGAACAGCACCAGTGCCTCACCGCGCTGACCATCCGGGCGCAGCGAAGCGGCGTGTTGTTTGTCCGGCGACGCCTTGAGGGCGATCTGCTCGACGATCTCCAGTGACACCATCTCACCCGCGATCTTCGCAAAGCGTTTCGCACGCCCCTGAATCTGGCAGAAACCGCCTTCATCAAAGCTGACGATATCACCGGTGTCATACCAGCCTGCTTCCAGATTGCCTTCGCCATCGTCGGCGGCCGGTGCTTCCAGCACGCCAGGATTTTCGACCCGCAGATAGCCCTTCATCACGTTTGGCCCGCGCAGTTGCAGACGTCCGCCGTGCTCAATGCCCGGCACCGACATCAGTCGTGAATCCATGCCCGGCAGAATGCGTCCCACGGTGTGCGTCTTCGCCGCCATCGGCACGTTAATCGCCACGACCGGCGCGCACTCGGTGACGCCATAGCCTTCGAGAATGCGAATGCCATACTTCTCGATGTAGAGCTGACGGGTGTTCTCCTGCAGCTTCTCCGCACCGGCAACCACATAGCGCAGGCGGGCAAAATCATACGGTGCGGCAAAGCGCGCGTAGTTACCCAGGAAGGTTGAGGTGCCAAACAGCACGGTGCAGTTACGGTCATACACCAGCTCCGGCACGATGCGATAGTGCAGCGGGCTGGGATAGAGGAAGACCTGTGCGCCGGTCATCAGCGGCGTAAACAGCCCGACGGTCAGACCGAACGCATGGAACAGCGGCAGCGCCGACATAAAGCGGTCGCGCGGGGTGAAGTCGGCGATAGTGCGGATCTGTTCGACGTTCGCCAGCAGGCTTTTGTGCGAATGCACCACGCCTTTGGGGTTGCCTTCAGAGCCGGAGGTAAACAGCACCATCGCGGCATCTTCCGGCTGCTGAGGCAGCTGGGCGCGATGTGGCATCAGCAGATGCGCGAGGATCCACAGCTTGTCCTTGCCCGTGACGGTATCTTTCAGATCTTCCAGATAGATCCACTGCACATCGTCCAGCCCCTGCGGCAGATGCCACAGATTGCCTTTGTCCAGGAACTGGCGCGACGTGAAGACGGTTTTAATCTGCGCGGCGGTCAGTGCTGCCCGCATGCCGTTAACGCCCGCACTGTAGTTAAGCATGGCCGGAACGCGCCCTCGCAGGGTGGCCCCGAAAATCGCCGCTGCCGTCACGGTGGCATTCGGCAGCAGCAGCCCCACCACTTCACGGGGCTGGCTGTAGCGCTCCAGAATACGGCCCACGCCGAGCGACTTCTTCAGCAGTCCGTTGTAGCTGTCGGGCTTAAAATTCACATCTTCAATGCAGCGCTTAAACGCGCCATAACGGGTGCGCGCCGCCAGAAACGCCTCAAACAGGGTTTCACGCGGACGTACCGCCATGCGCGCTTCCATCATCACATGGTGCAGATGCTCACCGGCCAGCACACGCCGATCGCGCGCCCGTTTCGCCTCTGGCATCGGAATGCGGGTAGCGGGCAGAACGGTCAGGGTAATGCGCGGGAACAGGCGACGTTTAAACACGCCCGCCAGACGACCAAACGGCGTGTATTCGGCGCCTTCGATGCGCATGGGCACGACGTTTGCGCCTGAACGCGCCGCGACAAAGCCCGCACCGCTGTAGATCTTCATCAGCGAGCCGGTGACGGTAATGCGTCCTTCCGGGAAGATCACCACCGGACGGCCGGTGTCGATCAGCCTGACCAGCTGTTTCAGCGCCATAGGCCGGGTCGGATCCAGCGGCACAAAGTCGATAAAGGGTTTCGCCAGACGCATAAACCAGCTTTCGCTGATGGTCGAGTAGACGGCAAACACCGGCCTGATGGGCAGAAACAGCGCCAGCAGCATGCCGTCGAGAAACGACATATGGTTCGGTGTAATCAATACCTTCTGCTTATGCAGTTCGGCGACGTCGCCCCGCAGTTCGACCCGCCATAACAGGCGAAATAACAGGCGTAAAAGTTTGAAAGCCATGCCAGCTCCTTAGCATCGTGAAAAATAGCCCTCACGATGCAGGATTTGACGCGGTTCGACAACCGAATTATCGGTAATCTGAGGCCGTTTCAGGGGGCCTGCCAGCCTCCGCCCAGCGCGGCAATCAGCGCCACGCTGCTGACCCACTGCGTGCTCTGCAGCGTCAGCAAACTCTGCTGCGCACTGAGGCTGCTGTTCTCTGTCGTCGCCACATCCAGGTAGGTAATCATGCCCGACTCATACTGCAGACGCGTCACCCGCGCCGAGGTCTGCGCCGCGTCGGTGGCGCGCTGCTGCGCGGCGATTTCGCCCTGCAGCGTGTTCAGCTCCACCAGCTTATCTTCCACCTCCTGCATCGCAGTCAGTACCGTCTGACGATAGGTGGCGACGCTGGCATCCCAGCTCGCCCGCGCCTGATCGACTTTCGCAGAGTTCGCACCCGCATCGAACAGCGTGCCGCTCAGCGCCGGCCCCAGCGACCAGACGCGGTTCGGCAGCGAGAACAGCGAATGCAGCACGGAAGCACTGACGCCCCCGCTGGCGCTGAGGGTCAGGTCAGGATAGTAACCGGCCACCGCCACACCCACTGCGGCATTGGCGGCGGCCATGTTACGTTCGGCGTAGGCGATGTCGGGACGGCGCTGCAACAGTCCGGCCGGCAGGCCCGCCGGAATCGCGGGCAGGGAGGCCGTCAGCGGCGCAGCGGTCAGGCTGAAGTCGGCGGGGGCTTTGCCGACCAGCAGCGCAATGGCGTGCTCCATCTGCGCGCGCTGCCACTGGTAATCCTGCGCCGACGCGCTGGCGCTCTCCAGCTGCAGCTGCGCCTGGGCCAGCGTGGCACGCGACGCGGTACCCGCCTGATACTGGCTGTTAATCACTTTCAGGTAGCGCTGATACGCGTCAACGCTCTCCTGATAGAGCGCGATTTTCTGATCCATGATGCGCAGCTGGAAATAGTCCTGCGCCAGCTCAGACTGGGCGCTCAGGGTGATATTGGCCAGTTCCGCCGCGCTGGCCGAGGCGCTGGCGCGGTTCTCCTCCAGCGTGCGCCGTAGTTTGCCCCACAGATCCAGCTCCCAGCTGGCACTCAGCTCCGCCTGATGGCTGCTGCTGGTGGTGCGGGCACTGCTGTTGGTGGCATGACTGCCGCTGCGCGTCACGCTGCCGTCATAATCCAGCGAGGGAAACAGCGCTGCGCGTGACTCTGCTGCCAGTGCCTGCGCCTGCCGGTACTGCGCGGCATAGGTTGCCACGTTCTGATTCGACACGCTGACCTGGCTCAGCAGCCCGCTCAGCGTGGCGTCATGATAGACCGCCCACCACTCGCCTTTGCTCTGCGCATCCAGCGGCGTCGCCTGCTGCCAGCCCCTTGCCTCTTTATAATGAACCGGCATTGCCACCGCCGGGCGCTGATAGTCGGGACCGACGCTACAGCCACCCAGCAGCAGCATCACAACAAACGGGATGAGAGGTTTCATGAATCAGGATTCCGCATGGCGCAGACGACGCCATTGACGTTGAGTAGTACGGCCCAGGCGATCGAGCCAAAGATAAACCACCGGCGTGGTAAACAGCGTCAGCAGCTGGCTCAGCGCCAGTCCGCCCGCGATAGCGATCCCCAGCGGACTGCGCAGGTCGGCATCACCGCCGCTGCCCAGTGCCAGCGGTAACGCGCCGAAGAAGGCCGCCAGCGTGGTCATCATGATCGGCCGGAAGCGCATCAGGCACGCCTGGGTGATCGCCTGCTGCGGCGACATACCCAGCCGCCGCTCCGCGTCGATGGCGAAATCGATCATCATGATGGCGTTCTTTTTCACAATGCCGATCAGCAGAATGATGCCAATCAGCGCGATCACCGTGAGCTGCGTGTTGGTGAGCAGCAGCAGTAGCATCGCCCCGACGCCCGCTGACGGCAGGGTCGAGAGAATGGTCAGCGGATGGATGTAGCTCTCATAGAGCACGCCGAGCACGATATAGACCGCCGCCAGCGCCGCCAGAATCAGCCACGGCATGGTGGCGGTCAGCTGTGAAAAGGCCGCTGCAGTTCCGGCAAAACCGGCATGAATAGTCGACGGCAGGCCCAGCTTCGCCATCGCCTGTTTAATCAGCAACTGCGCCTGCTCCAGCGAGACGCCATCATTGAGGTTAAACGCCACCGTGCTGGTGGCCGACTGGCCCTGATGCGCCACTGACAACGGCGCGTTGCCGCCGCTGAAGCGGACAAAGGCGGAGAGCGGCACGCGGTCACCGCTGTCGTTAATCACATAGAGCTGCTGCAGCGTCTCCGGATTGGCAGTGTCGCTATCCTGCAATGACATCACCACGTGATACTGATTCAGAGTGTGATAGAGCGTGGCGATCTGCCGCTGGCTGAAGGCATTGTTCAGCAGCGTATCCAGCATTTTCACGTTGACGCCCAGCCGCGTAGCGCGGTCACGGTCAATCGTCAGCGCCACCTCCTGACCGCCGGTCTGCGAGTCGGAATCCACGCTGTTAAGCTGGGGGATGGCCGCCAGCGCCGCCTGCACTTTCGGCGTCCAGACCCGCAGCAGATCAAGATCGTCCGCCTGCAGGCTGTACTGATACGTCGCGTTAGCGCTGCGTCCGCCAATGTGCAGATCCTGCGCCGCCATCAGAAACATCTGCGCTCCGGCGATGTGGCTGGTTTTGCGCGTCAGCCGGTTGGCCACTTCGGTAGCCGTAGCATCGCGCTGGTCAAAATCCTTCAGCCGCACAAAGAAGTTGGCGCTGTTGCGGGAGCCAAACATCCCGCTGCCCATCGATGACATCACGCTCTCAACCGCCGGATCTTGCTGAATGATCTTCGTAAACATCAGCATTTTGGGCTTCATCGCCTGGAATGAGATGTTCTGATCGGCGCGCAGCGCGCCCATCAGCAGCCCGGTGTCCTGATTAGGGAAGAAGCCCTTCTGCACCACGGTGAAGAGAAAAACATTCAGCAGCACGGTCAGCAGCAGACTGAGCAGCGTCAGTTTCTGATGGCGCATCACCCAGGCCAGTCCGCGTGCGTACGCGGCCAGCAGGCGGTTCAGCTGGTTTTCAATAAACTGATAAAGCGGATGCGGCCGCTGGCTGACGGGCGGCTTCGGTTTCAGCAGGCGCGCGCAGAGCATCGGCGTCAGGCTGAGTGAGACAAACAGCGAGATCAGCAGCGACACGGTGAGCGTCACGGCAAACTCGCGGAACAGCCGCCCGACAATGCTGCCCATCAGCAGAATCGGGATAAACACCGCGATCAGCGACACGGTCATCGACAGCACGGTGAAGCTCACCTCCTGCGCCCCGCGCAGCGCCGCCCGCAGCGGGCTGAGTCCGCGCTCAATGTGACGCGTGATGTTCTCCAGCACCACAATCGCATCATCAACTACAAAGCCGGTGGAGATAATCAGCGCCATCAGCGACAGGTTATCCAGGCTGTAACCCAGCAGGTACATCACTGCGCAGGTGCCGATCAGCGACACCGGCAGCGCCAGCGCCGGGATGATCACCGCCTGCAGATTGCGCAGGAAAATAAACACCACCGCAATCACCAGCAGCACCGCGATCAGCAGTGTCTCTTCGGTGTCATACAGCGACGCGCGCACGCCGGGCGAACGATCAACAATCACTTTAAGCTGGCTGTCCGCGGGTAGGCTCTTTTCCAGCAGCGGCAGCTGCGCTTTGATCGCGTCGATGGTTTCGAGCATGTTAGCGCCCGCCTGACGTTTAATGCCGATCATCACCGCAGGCGTGGCATTCAAAAATCCTGCCTGATAGCGATCCTCCACCGAGTCATAGACTGTGGCGACGTCGCTTAGCCGTACCGCCTTGCCCTGCTGATACGTGATGATCAGATCACGGTAGCTGGCGGCCTTTTCCAGCTGGCCGTTGCTGTCCACCAGCCACGACTGGTCACTGCTCTGCAAAATCCCCTTAGGCAGATTAGTGGTGCTGTTGGCGACGGCGGCGCGCACCGTCTCCAGCGAGATGCCGTAATGAGTCAGCTTCAGCGGCTGCAGATCGATGCGCACCGCCGGTAAGGCGCTGCCCATCAGCGACACTTCTCCCACGCCCTGCACCTGGCCCATCGCCTGTTCGATCTTGCTCTCTGCCAGATCGTAAAGCTCGCCGGGCGTACGGGTGGCGGAGGTCAGCGCCAGCATCACAATCGGCGCATCTGACGGGTTGGCTTTGCGATAAGTAGGCAGCGAGGCCATTGCGCTCGGCAGCAGGCTGCGCGACGCGTTGATCGCCGCCTGCACGTCGCGTGCCGCGCCGTTGATATCGCGGTCCAGCTCAAACTGCAGGATGACCGTGCTGGATCCCTGCGAACTGCTGGAAGTCATCTCACTAATACCGGCAATCTGCCCCAGCGAACGTTCCAGCGGCGTGGCGACGGTGGCGGCCATGGTTTCCGGGCTGGCTCCCGCCAGGCTGGCGCTGACCATGATAGTCGGGAAATCGACCTGCGGCAGCGGAGCCACCGGCAGCAGCCGGTAGCCCAGCGCGCCGAGCAGCAGGATCGCCAGCGTCAGCAGCAGCGTCGCTACCGGACGAAAGATAAACAGTCGGGTCAGATTCATTGCCCGCTCCGCGCCTGCTGCTGACGGCGTTTCACCCAGGCATTGCCGCGTTGTGCCAGCCCATCAAACAGCAGGTAGATCACCGGCGTGGAGAAGAGCGTCAGCACCTGACTGACAATCAGCCCGCCGACAATCACCAGCCCCAGCGGCTGTCGCAGCTCTGCGCCCGAGCCGGAGGCCAGCATCAGCGGCAGCGCGCCGAGTAGCGCCGCCATGGTCGTCATCAGGATCGGACGGAAGCGCAGCAGGCAGGCCTGATGAATTGCGTCACGCGGGCTGAGGTGCTGCTTATGTTCCGCCTCCAGCGCGAAGTCGATCATCATGATGGCGTTCTTTTTCACGATGCCGATCAGCAGGATGACGCCAATCAGCGCAATCAGGCTGAACTCCGTGCCTGCCAGCAACAGCGTCAGCAGCGCGCCCACCGCCGCCGACGGCAGCGTAGAGAGAATCGTCACCGGATGGATAAAGCTTTCGTAGAGGATGCCGAGCACCACATACATGGTGACCAGCGCCGCCAGAATCAGCCACAGCGTGTTGCCGGTGGCGCTCTGGAACGCCGAGGTTTCTCCCTGATAACGCAGTGTGGTGCTCTCCGGCAGGTGTAGCTGCTGCCGCACGTCGGCGATCGCCCGCTGTCCATCCTCCAGCGAGTAGCCCGGATTCAGGTTGAAGGAGATCATCACCGCCGGAAACTGGTTCAGCCGCATGTGCATCAGCGAGCCGGTGCGCTGATGAATAGTGGCGATAGCAGTGAGTTTCACCATCCCGCTGCGGGTGGACGTCGTGTCGGAAGCGGAGGTGGACGTCGATGTGGATGAAGACGTTGATGTTGATGACGAAGACGTGGATGACGTCGTGCTGGTGGATGACGACGTGCTGCTGCTGGAAGAGGGCTGCAGATAAATATCATCAAACGACGCCGGACCCTGCTGGTAAGCCGGAGCTACTTCCAGCACCACCCGATACTGATTCGACTGGGTAAAAATCGTCGAGACCAGCCGCTGACCAAAGGCGTTATAGAGCGCGGTGTCCACGTCCGACGCAGTAATGCCAAAGCGCGCCGCTTTGTCGCGGTTCAGCTCCACGTAAGAGACGCGCCCCTGATCCTGCAGATTACTCACCACGCCATTAAATTCGGGCCGCTGCTGCAACGCCGCCACCAGCTTCGGCGTCTCGCTGACCAGATTTTCACTGTCGGCGTCGTCCAGGGTGAACTGATATTGACTCGGCGAGACCTGATCGTTGACGGTGAGATCCTGCGCCGGTTGCAGATAGAGCTGAATGCCCGGCACCTCGTTGGTCGCCTGCTTCAGCTGGCTGATTACCTCGCTGGCGCTGAGATCGCGGGAACCAAACGGCTTGAGGTTGATCTGCAGTCGTCCGCTGTTGAGGCTGGTGTTGGTGCCGTCGATGCCGATTGTCGATGAGACGCTCTCCACCGCCGGGTTCTTCAGGATCAGCGCCGAGAGCGCCTGCTGCCGCGTCGCCATCGCTTTAAACGAGACATCCTGTGAGGCGACGGTAATGCCCTGAATCAGCCCGGTATCCTGGGTCGGGAAGAAGCCTTTCGGCACCATCATGTAGAGCAGTGCCGTCAGCCCGAAGGTCGCCAGCGCCACCAGCAGCGTTAGTTTCTGATGGTTCAGCACCACGGTCAGCAGCCGGTCATAGCCGCGCACCAGCGTATCGAACAGTTCGCCGCCCTTGCGGGAAAAGGTTGACTGCTGCTCGGGCGGAATATGGCGCAGCAGGTAAGCGCACAGCATCGGCGTCAGGGTCAGCGACACAAGCATCGACACCAGAATCGCCACCGCCAGGGTGATCGCGAACTCCCGGAACAGCCGCCCGACCACATCACCCATAAACAGCAGCGGGATCAGCACCGCAATCAGCGAGAAGGTCAGCGAGATAATGGTGAAGCCAATCTGCTGTGAGCCTTTCAGCGCGGCCTCCATGGGCGACTCGCCCTGCTCCAGCCGCCGCGAGATGTTCTCGACCACCACGATGGCGTCATCAATGACAAAACCGGTGGCGATGGTCAGCGCCATCAGCGACAGGTTATTCAGGCTGAAGCCCGCCAGATACATCACACCAAAGGTGCCGACCAGCGACAGCGGCACCGCCACGCTCGGGATCAGGGTGGCAGCCACGTTGCGCAGGAACAGGAAGGTCACCATCACCACCAGCGCAATCGACAGCATCAGCTCAAACTGCACGTCGCTGATCGAGGCGCGGATAGTCTGGGTGCGATCGGAGAGAATCGTCATCTTCACCCCGTCCGGCAGCGCGGCCTGCAGCGCGGGGAGCTGCGCCTTGATATTGTCCACCACCTGAATGACGTTCGCGCCCGGCTGACGCTGCACGCTGATGACAATGGCGGGCTGATTGTTGGCCCACGCCGACTGGAAGCTGTTCTCCGCGCCCTGTTCGATATGGGCGATATCTTTCAGGCGCAGCGCCGCGCCGTTCTCATAGGTGAGGATCAGGTTGCCGTACTCTTCAGCGGTGCGCAGCTGGTCGTTGGCGTCGATGGTGACCGAATGATATTTCCCGTCAAAACCGCCTTTGGAGCCATTGACGTTGCTGTTGCTAATCAGCGTATTCACCGCCTCCAGCGTCAGATGATGCGCCGCCAGCGCCTGCGGATTCATCTGCACCCGAATCGCGGGCTGATGTCCGCCCGCCAGCGTCACCATCCCGACGCCGGAAATCTGCGACAGCTTCAGCGCCACCCGGGTATTGACCAGATCCTGCACCTCTGTCAGCGGCAGCGTGCCGGAGCTGGCCGCCAGCGTCACCACCGCGCTGTCCGCCGGATTGACCTTTTTGTAGGTCGGCGGATTGGGCAGATCGTCGGGCAGCAGGTTATTCGCCGCGTTGATCGCCGCCTGCACCTCCTGCTCGGCGACATCCAGCGACAGATCGAGGCTGAACTTCAGGGTGATGATCGACGAGCCGCTGGCGCTGGTTGAACTCATCTGGCTCAGCCCGGCCATCTGCCCTAACTGGCGCTCCAGCGGCGACGTGACTGACGACGCCATCACATCCGGGCTGGCTCCCGGATAGAGCGTCGTGACCTGAATGGTCGGATAGTCCACCTGCGGCAGCGCCGAGGTGGACAGAAATTTATAGGCAAAAATACCGGAAATCAGCACGCCGACCATCAGCAGGATGGTGGCGACCGGACGCAGAATAAACAGGCGAGACGGGTTCATTTCGACACAGCACCGGCAGCAGGCGTCTCATCGGCCAGCGTGACTTTGCTGCCGCTGGTGAGGCGATCGATTCCTTCCGTGACCAGCCGATCGCCCGGTGCGACGCCGCTGAGGATCGCCTGCTGATCGTCGCCGAACGCGGGGCCGGGGGTGACTGCTTTGCGCGTGACGGTGTGATCCTGATTGATCACGAAGACAAAGCTGCCGTCGCTGCTGAGCTGCAGCGCCTGGGCCGGGATTACCGTCGCGCCTTTCAGCACGCGGGTCTGCAGCCGCAGATTGACAAACTGGTTAGCAAACAGCGACTCATCCTGGTTGGCAAACACCGCCTTTAGCGCCACGGTGCCGGTGGCGGTGTCGATCTGGTTGCTGATGAACTTCACTTCGCCGCTGGCGAGCTGATGCTGGTTGTCCTGATCGAACAGCGTGGCGGGCAGGCTCTGGCCCTGATGCAGCACGCTGACCAGCGCCGGGATGTTGCTCTGTGGCACGCTAAAGGTGACGGCGGCGGGCTGCATCTGGGTGATGGTCACCAGGCCGGTGCTGCTGGAGCTCTGGACCATGTTGCCGGGATCGACCTGACGCAGACCGACGCGCCCGCTGATCGGGGCGGTAATCCGGGCATACTCAATGCTCAGCTTCGCACTGGCGATCTGCGCCTGATCGGCGGCGACCGCACCGCGATACTGTCCGACGGTGGCAATCTGGGTGTCCAGATCCTGACGCGCCAGCGCGTCCTGCGCCGCCAGTTTGCGGTAGCGCGCCAGCGTCAGTTCGGCGCTGTTCAGCAGCGCCTGGTTTTCACTGAGTTCGCCCTGATACTGATTCAGCGTCGCCTGATAGCTGCGCGGATCGATCTGCGCCAGCAGCTGCCCGGCGCTGACCTTCTGCCCTTCGGTGAAGAAAACCTGCTCCAGCTGGCCGTCAACGCGGCTGGTCACCGTCACGCTGGCGTTGGGGATCACCGTGCCGAGCGCATTCAGCCACACCGGCACATCCGCCGTGCTGGCAACCCCGCTGTGAACCAGCGTCGCCCCGCCGCCCATCATGCCGTGCGCGCCATGCCTGCCCGGCGGCATCCCCTCGCCCGGTGCATGACCCGCCGTCAGCAGACGCCAGACAACGCCAGCGACAATCGCAACCACCAGCAACAGGAGCAGCCATTTAAGCCCAAAGGAACGCGCGGGGCGAGAAAGGTGGGTCATCGTCAAACTCTTCAGATAAGCAGAAAAGGAAATCCCGGAACGTGCGGAATGCGGCAGTGAGAACCTGCAGAGACGCGCAAAAAAACGCCAGGCTTCACGTCGGCCATTATCGGTCAAAGGCGACACGCCTTTCTATTGGCAAACTGTCAGGGTTTCGTTAAGAACGATGATGATTTAACGGCGGTTGATACAGCAGGAAGGGCGGGAGCTGGCGAGCAGGCAAAAAAAACCCACGCATCTGCGTGGGTTGGTGTAATAACAGGGATCTCACTGCCGAAGCGGTGTTGTTTTCACACCCATCAATACCTCTGGGACTGCTATCCTCGCACTGATTGACCGCGCGGAGACAGCGGGAAAACGCAACCGAATTCGGGGAAGTGCAACGAGGTGTGAATATCTTTCACGCCTCGCTTACACTCTGATTTATCTAAGATTTATCTGAAGGATTCGCCGGCGGTTTGGTGTAGATAGCGTCCGGCGCGATATTCATGTGTTTGAGAACCGGTCCCATAATATTACCGAACACCGGTGCGGCGACCGATCCACCGAAGTGATCGCCAGCCGTCGGATGGTTGATCATCACCACCAGCGCGACTTCAGGATGGCTGGCGGGCGCGAGTCCGGCGGTGTAGTTGACGTAGCCGCCATCATACTTGCCGCTGGTGCCCATTTTTTCCGCCGTACCGGTTTTGGTCGCCAGACGATAGCCCGGCACCGCGGCTTTCAGTCCGGTTCCGCCCGGCAGGACGTCACTCTCCAGCATATGCACCACCTCTTTCACCGTTTCCGGGTTGGCGACCTGCCGTCCCATAACCGGTGGCGTGACGCGGGTGATCGACAGCGGACGGTAAACACCATAAGAGCCGAGCGTCGCGTATTCACGGGCAATCTGCAGCGGCGTAACGCGCAGACCATAGCCAAAGGAGAACGTCGCCCGCTCGATATCGGCCCAGCGGGCGCGGTGCAGCGGGAAGTAGCCGACGCTTTCGCCGGTCAGCCCTAATCCGGTCGGTTTGCCCAGACCGAATGCCTGATAGGTGTTCACCAGCGCTTCGGCAGGCATCGCCAGCGCGAGGTGTGACACGCCGATGTCACTCGATTTTTGCAGAATGCCGGTCATGGTCAGGCGCGGCCAGTGGCCGACGTCGCGGATCAGGTGGCCGTTTACGCTGTAAGGCGTGGTGTCGATCACCGAGTCCGGACGCACCAGATGGCGCTCCAGCGCTTCCATCACCACTAACGGCTTAACGGTCGATCCCGGCTCATAGCTGTCGTTGATGGCCGAGTTACGCATCTGCGCCGGGGTAGCCCCTTCATAGTTGTTAGGGTTGAACGACGGATAGGAGGCCATCGCCAGAATTTCGCCGGTGTCGATTTTCACCAGCACGGCGGCACCCGAATCGGCCTTGTTGAGCAGCACGCCGTCGCGCAGTTTGCTGTAGAGCGTGTACTGATCATATTTGTCGATGCTGAGCTGCACCGTTGGCGGCTGAGTCGGCGGCTGATAGTTGATCATCGCGATGATATTGCCCGCCGCATCCTGACGATAAACTTCTTTGCCCGGCTCGCCCTGCAACACCTTATCAAAGCCTTTTTCCAGCCCGTTTAGCCCGACGTTATCCGCCCCGACGATGCCAATCAGCGGCGCAGAGGCTTCACTCATCGGATAGAAACGGCTGTCGTCATAGACTTCACTGATGCCCTTCAGCTTCAGCTCTTTTATATCTTTGGCGATGCCCAGTTCGACTTTGCGCCCCAGATAGAGGAAGCGACGTTTCGGGTTGGCCGTGATCTGCGCGGCCAGCTCTTCGGGGCGGGTGTTCAGCGCCGCCGCAAGATAGGCCCATTTGGCACTGGTAAAATCGGGGTTGCTCTCCAGCACGCGCTGCGGATCCGCAATCACGTCGCGCGATGGCACGCTGAGCGCCAGGGCTTCGCCGTTCCGATCCAGCAGGGTTCCGCGGCTGGTCGGCAGCGTGACGGTACGCAGCGAACGCTGATCCGCTTCGTGCTCCAGCATCGGCTGATTCAGGAACTGCAGGTCCGCTACGCGCGCCAGCAGCACCACCAGACAGGTCGTGACGCCCAGGCAGATCAGCCGAAAACGAAAAGGGTTAAATGGCGCTTTTATCTGGTCTTTTCCCAGTAGTTTTTTAATCCGGGGCATGGCATTCCGCTGCGCAAAATAAAGAGAAAGGGGCTGGTGCCAGCAGTTATAAAGAAAGCGCTGGCTGTATAACAGGAAAACTGTGTATCAGTTCGTTATCGGCAGCAAATTGCGGACAAAAAAAACCTGCGCATCTGCGCAGGTTGGTGTAATCAAGAAAATCTATTGATGTTCACCCATCAATACCTCTGGGACCCTGAATGTAGCAAAGGCGATTGATCGGCTGCTATCTCTCAAACGCAACAGTTACCCGCAAAATGTAACCAGCCATGAGATCTTTACGCTATTGTGCAATCCTGATGTTTTTTGATTTCCACCAGGCAACTCATGGCGTTTGGCCCCTGCGTCAGCGATGACGTGCCGATGTCGAGCGTCAGTACATTAGGGTTACCCGCGCGGTCGTGCGGCTGCCACGCCTTGCCGAAGCCGGGATCAAACCAGGCGCCGGTTGAGATAATCACCACGCCCTGCTTCACGCCCTCGGTGATGCGCACGCCCGCCAGCATCACGCCGCGTGCGTTGCTCACCTCAATCTCATCGCCCTCCACCAGCCCGCGCGTGGCCGCATCCTCTGGATGCATGTAGAGCGTTTCGTGTCCGGCGGTTTTATTGCCCTGCACCGTTTCAGTGGCATCCAGCTGGCTGTGTAACCGGTCGGAAGGCTGAATCGAGATCATGTGCAGCGGATAGTCGCGGCTGACCGGCGAACCGAGCCACTCCTGCGGTTCACGCCATTCCGGATGACCGGCAAAATCGTCCAGCTGGTAGTCCGCAATGGTCTGGCTGAAAAGCTCGATTTTGCCGCTGGCGGTTTTAATCGGATTGGCCTGCGGATCGGCGCGGAAATCCTCCATAAACTGATAGGGCTTGCCGCCTTCCGGGATTTCCACAAAGCCGCGCTGCCAGAATTCCTCAAACTCGGGGAAATCGATGCCTTTGCGCTGATGCGCGGTCGCACACTGCTGATAAAGATGGGCGATCCACTGCATCTCGTTGCGCCCTTCGGTGAAGGTGTCGCGATAGCCGAGGCGCTCTGCCAGGTCAGCAAAAATATCGAAGTCGTTGCGCGCCTGGTGCTGCGGCTTAATCGCCTGATGCATCGCCAGCACAAAGCGGTCACGTGAGGAGCCGCCGATGTCGTTGCGCTCCAGCGTGGTGGTCGCGGGCAGCACGATGTCGGCCATCTGCGCCGCGGGTGTCCAGACGATATCCTGCACCACTATCGTATCGGGCCGTTGCCAGCCCTCCACCAGCCGGTTCAGCTGCTGGTGATGATGGAAAGGATTGCCGCCCGCCCAGTGCACCATGTGAATGTCGGGATAGTGCAGCGTTTCGCCCTGGAAGCGATAGGGCTGGCCGGGATTGAGCAGCATATCGCTGATGCGCGCCACCGGAATCGACAGCCCGGATGGATTCGGGCCGGTGCTCATCATCGGGGCCGGACCTTCCTGACGCGGATTGCCGACGCTGTTCATCGAACCGTGACCAAAGGAGAATCCCGCGCCCGGCAGGCCAGGCTGGCCGAGCATCGACGACAGCGCAATCATCATCCAGTAAGGCTGTTCGCCGCGATGGGCGCGCTGCACGGAATAGGAGCAGGTGATAAAGCTGCGCTTGCCGGTCAGCTGCTGCGCCAGCTGCACAATACGGTCAGCCGGGATGCCGGTGATACGGCTGGCCCAGCCGGCGGTTTTCGCCACGCCGTCGGTTTCGCCCAGCAGATAGGCGCGCAGCTGCGGCCAGCCGGTGCAGTGGCTGGCGAGAAACGCGTCGTCAACCGCACCGCGCTGGGTGATCTCATGACCCAGCGCCAGCATCAGCGCCACGTCAGTATTGGGGCGAATCGGGATCCACTCGGCATTAACAAATTCCGGGCAGTCATCGCGCATCGGGCTGATGTTGATGACCGGCGTCCCTTTGGCCGCCAGCTGCAGCAGCGCCGGTTTCAGGCTGTGCTGCCCTGCGCCCCCGGAGGCAACCTGGGCGTTTTTCAGCGCCAGCCCGCCAAAGGCGACAAAAATTTCGGCATGCTCCACCACCTGCGGCCATTCGGTGACACGCCCGGTCAGCGGCATATAGGTGCCAATGACATAGGGCAGGAAGAACTGTGCCGCGCCCCAGCTGTAGTTGCCCTGCTGATCGACGCCGCCGCCGCCCTGAAAGTAAAAGCGACGCACCAGGGTGCGGGCGTGGTTGACGCGACCGGCCGATGACCAGCCGTAGGAGCCGTTGAAAATGCCCGACGCACCGTAGCGCTCGCGAACACGGCGATTCTCTTCCGCCACCAGGTCCAGCGCGGTTTCCCAGTCGACAGCGACAAAATCTTCGCGGCCACGCAGCGTGCGATCGCTCTTCTCGCGCGACTTCAGCCACGAGCGGCGCACCATCGGCTGGCGAATGCGCTTGTCGGAGTAGACCAGCTCGGGAATGGTGTGGATCATCGGGGACGGATCGGCATCGGCGAAGAAAGGTTCGCAGCCAATCAGGCGATCGTTTTCAGTGACGGCGGTAAAGGCGCCCCAGTGAGCCAGATGCGGCACTTTGGTTTTCATCGTTGTTTTTCACGGTAGCCAGGTGGGAGATTGAGCATAGCATGGGGCGACGGCTGAGCAGAAGATGTGCCTGCGGGTCCGATTTTGCCCCTTTTTGCGACGACGCTGGCATTCTGTCGGGTTGATGTGTCCGCCCTTTTCCGTAACACTGATGCGATGTGTAAACGTTTTCCCCAAAGCAGGTCAACGCATGGCTACCATAAAGGATGTTGCGCGACTGGCGGGCGTTTCTGTCGCCACAGTCTCACGTGTAATCAATAATTCTCCCAAAGCCAGCGACAGCTCCCGACAGGCCGTAGGCCAGGCGATGGAGCAGCTTCAGTATCACCCGAATGCCAACGCACGCGCGCTGGCGCAGCAATCGACCGAAACGCTCGGCCTGATTGTCGGTGACGTCTCCGATCCCTTTTTCGGCGCGATGGTGAAAGCCGTGGATGAAGTGGCCGGCGACACCGGTAACTTTTTGCTGATTGGTAACGGTTACCATAATGAGCAAAAAGAGCGGCAGGCGATTGAACAGCTGATGCGTCACCGCTGCGCGGCGCTGGTGGTTCACGCCAAGAAAATTCCCGATGCAGAGCTGGAAGTGCTGATGAAGCAGGTACCCGGAATGGTGCTGCTGAACCGGCTGATAAAAGGCTTTGAAAAGCGCTGTATTGCACTCGACGATCGCTACGGCGCCTGGCTGGCAACCCGTCACCTGATCCAGCTTGGCCACCAGAATATCGCCTTTATCTGCTCGACCCACACGATCTCCGATGCCGAAGATCGTCTGCAGGGTTACTACGATGCGCTGAAAGAGCACGGCCTGCCGTGCAGCGATCGGCTGGTCACCTGGGGCGAACCGGATGAAGTGGGTGGTGAGCAGGCGATGACCGAACTGCTGGGACGCGGCAAGAATTTCACCGCCGTTGCCTGCTACAACGACTCCATGGCGGCAGGCGCGCTGGCGGTGCTGAGCGATAACGGCGTCCGCGTGCCGGAAGAGATGTCGCTGATCGGCTTCGATGATGTGCTGGTGTCGCGCTATGTGCGACCGCGCCTCACCACCGTCCGCTATCCGATTGTCACCATGGCACAGCAGGCGGCCCAGCTGGCCCTGGCGCTGGCCAACGATCTGCCGCTGCCGGAAGTGACCCACATGTTCAGCCCGACGCTGGTGCGCCGCCATTCGGTCAGCGGCCCGGCCTGACGCGACGGTGGCCGGTTCAGCCGGCCACCGCACTTACTGAAAGGCGTGCAGCAGCGTCTCCAGCGGCCTGACCAGCGCGATCACCGTTTCATCCTGCACCTCTGCGGCGGCATCCAGTGTCGCATGCATCTCCGCCACTTCACTGGCACCAAACGCCTGATTACGGACGTAAGCATTCACCAGCGCGAGGCCCATGGTGCTCAGCACGTCGATCTGCTGCACGCTGTGTGCCAGCGGCTTCAGCGTCGCGCTGCCGTTGACGATCGGCATTACCGCCGTCGTGTTGGCCTGCCAGCGCTGCAGCGGCGCGCGAACCGCCGAGGCGGCAGCCGGATTATTACGGTTAGCGATTAATACCGCGACCTGCTGCTCCAGCTGACGTACCGCCTCACTCTCTGCGGGCAGCACATCGGCCAGCCGGTTTAACGGCTCCTGATAGTTGTAATGGCCCGCCTGAAACTTCAGATGCTGGCGCGTGTAGTACTGCGCCGGTTCCAGTACTTCGGCCAGCACCCGCAGCGGGGCAATATCGTGTCCGCCGGCCAGCCGTATCATCTGCTGCTCCATCTGGGCATGTTGCAGCGTTCCCACGGACACCGTGCTCCAGCGATCCATCGCCGCCAGCCGTGAATACATCGAATCCATGTTTGTGACGTTTTCTGCCGACCATAACCGCTCGGCCACCACAAAGGCGCGCGGCCACAATTTAGTATCAATAATCTGGCTATTGATGTTTTCCGCCCACAGCGCCGCCTCGCCACCCAGCAGATTTTCCCGCACCTGTTCTGGCGTGGGCAGCGCGGGTGCAATGCCCGCAGGCGGCTGCATCAGACGCTGACCGCTGGCGGGATAACGCACGTTGCCTACCCGCACATAGCCTTTGAGGGACTGCTGTTGCAGCGTGACCACCGGCTGGAACGGCCCCATCCAGCTGTCCACCGTGAACTGCACCTGCTGCGTCGAGAGCCAGTTGATGTCGCTGATCATCCGCCGGGCTTTGCCGTCGAAGTCGATAAAACCGCGCCAGTCCGGTTCGCCCTGAATCAGCGTAAAGCTGCCCTTCACCGGGCTGCCTTTCAGCCGTGGCATCGTGAATGACCAGCTCTGCGCCTGGTCGCCGGGCCGCAGACGGTCCTGACCGTTCAGCCCACGCGGCGTGACCTCGTTGCGATAGTGATAGCTGGCAGGCTGGGGCTGATCGAGGTAGAAACCGGTGGAGAGGATGCCGCGATAATTTTCTTTTGCCAGCGTACTCAGCGCATCCTGGCCCTGCCACGACTGGATCAGAATGCTGCGCGGCAGATCGGGATGAGCGATCTCATCCCAGCCCACCATCTGACGTTGATGAGCTTCGAGGATCTTCTCCACCCGCTGATTGAAATACGCCTGAAGTGCATGTGCGTCTTTCAGATCGTGCTCGCGCATAAACTGCTGAATCGCGGGTGAGTTGTTCCACTGTGTGGGATCGACCTCATCGCCGCCGATGTGCAGCCAGGGATCGGGGAAGATCGCCGCCATCTCTCCCACCAGCGTATCGATCACCTGATAAACCTGCTCGTTGCTGGGATCGAGCAGCGGTTTAAAGACGCCCCACCCGCGCTCCATCTGATAGGGGCCTGCTGCGCTAATCAGTTCCGGCATCGCCACCGCCAGGGCGGAAGCATGGCCCGGCATATCCAGCTCGGGCACCACCCGCACCCCGCGATCGGTGGCATATTTCACGATCTCCCGCATCTGCTGCTGGCTGTAGTAGTTACCATCGCTGGCTTTCTGCTGCAGCTGGGGATAGTGGCTGGAGGCGAAGCGCCAGCCCTGATCGTCGGTGAGATGCCAGTGAAAGACGTTCATTCGCGCGGCGGCGATGCCGTCGATCTGCCGTTTAAGCGTCTCCACCGGCATGAAGTGGCGCGCCGTGTCGATCAGCACGCCGCGCCACGGAAAGCGCGGATGATCGTGGATGGAGACGTAAGGGATCGTGGTGCCCTGGGCGCCGTTCTGGATCAGCTGCAGCAGCGTTTCCATACCGCGCATCGCGCCAAAACGGCTGGGTGCGGTTAACAGCACGCCATCGCCATTGACCTGCAACTGATAGCGCTCATCACTGTCGGGCAGCGGCAGCGGGTCCACCGCCTTCGCAATCACGATGCGGATAGTCGGTGCGGCCACCGGCTGGGGTGCAGGCAACAGCGGCCAGCCGGTCTGGTTGCTGATGCGCTCCAGCCAGCGTGCTTCGGCTCCCGCCAGATGATCGCCTGAGATTTGCAGCGTCAGCTGCGGTGTCAGGGTGAGCGCGCCGCCACTGACGGGCTGCTCCACCTGTTGCGGCCAGGGCATCAGCGGCAGCGGGCTGGCCTGGGCGAGCGGACAGAGGGCCGAAAGCAGGAGCAGAGAACGGGGTAACCACATTGGCGGGCATCCTTGTGACGTCAACGTTTAACAGGGCAGAACTTTGATTAAAGTTGCTGCACACCGATCCGCCAGTAAATCCCGCAGAAACCTGAACCCGAACCCGATTTTTTACATTCGCCTGTATTTTCTGCCGGGTTGAGGCTTCCTTGCTTCAGGTCAAATCAGCGCGTAATAATTCGCAGCAATCACTACATGTAGGGCATAGAATCCTTCCAACCCCTATATGTAGTCTATGGAGAGAGAAATGGCGACGGTGGTAATTAAGCGTGATGGATGCCGGACAGGCTTTGATGCGCAGCGTATCGGGCAGGCCGTAGCGGCGGCGGCCCAGGCAGCAGAGGTAGACGACGTGGCCTGGTGCACGCAGGTCGCTGAACGCGTGGCATTGCGGCTGGCCGATCGTCCGGAGGTGGATATTCGTGAGATTCAGTGTGCGGTAGAAGAGACGCTGATGACGGGTCCTTATCCACAGCTGGCCCGCGCCTACATTGAGTACCGCCACGATCGCGATGTCGCCCGGGATCGTCAGAGCCAGTTACATCACGCCATTCGCGGTCTGGTGGATCAGACCAACGCGGCGCTGCTGAATGAGAATGCCAACAAAGACAGCAAAGTGATCCCGACGCAGCGCGACCTGCTGGCCGGGATCGTGGCGAAGCACTACGCACAGCAGCAGATCCTGCCGCGCGATGTGGTGCTGGCGCACGAGCGCGGCGAGATCCACTATCACGATCTCGACTACTCGCCCTTCTTCCCGATGTTCAACTGCATGCTGATCGATCTGAAGGGCATGCTGACCAACGGCTTCAAAATGGGCAATGCTGAGATCGAACCGCCTAAATCGATCGCCACTGCCACCGCCGTCACGGCGCAGATCATCGCCCAGGTCGCCAGCCACATTTATGGCGGCACCACCATTAACCGCATTGATGAAGTGCTGGCCCCGTTTGTTGAGCAGAGCTATGCCCGGCACCTGGCGATCGCTGAGCAGTGGCAGATCCCGCAGTCAGAACAGTATGCGCGCCAGCGGACGGAGAAAGAGTGCTACGACGCGTTTCAGTCGCTGGAGTATGAGGTGAACACCCTGCACACCGCCAACGGCCAGACGCCGTTTGTCACCTTTGGTTTCGGACTGGGAACAGACTGGGCGGCGCGGCTGATTCAGCAGTCGATTCTGCGCAACCGGCTGGCCGGGCTGGGCAAAAATCGCAAAACAGCGGTGTTCCCTAAACTGGTGTTCAGCATTCGCGAGGGCGTTAACCGCCGGGCGGGCGACGTTAACTACGACATCAAGCAACTGGCGCTGGAGTGTGCCAGTAAGCGGATGTATCCCGACATCCTCAATTACGATCAGGTGGTGAAAGTCACCGGATCGTTTAAAACCCCGATGGGCTGCCGCAGCTTCCTGGGCGTTTATGAAGAGAACGGCGAGCAGATTCATGAGGGCCGCAACAATATCGGCGTGATCAGCCTGAATCTGCCGCGCATCGCGCTGGAAGCGGGTGGCGATGAGGCGCGTTTCTGGACGCTGCTCGATGCGCGCCTGCTGCTGGCTAAACGGGCGCTGATGACACGGGTGGCGCGGCTGGAGAAAACCAAAGCGCGCGTCGCGCCCATCCTCTACATGGAAGGCGCCTGCGGCGTCCGCCTGAATGCGGATGATGAGGTCGGTCCGATTTTCCGTAATGGCCGCGCATCGCTGTCGCTGGGTTATATCGGCCTGCACGAAACGCTGAATGCCCTCAGCGGCGGTCATCAGCACCCTTACGATGACGCGGCACTGCGCGCCAAAGGCGTGGAGATTATCGCTTACCTGCGTGATGCCACCGAGCGCTGGAAAGAGGAAACCCGCTACGGCTTCAGCCTTTACAGCACGCCAAGCGAGAATCTGTGCGACCGCTTCTGTCGTCTTGATGCGGCGCAGTTTGGCCTGGTGCCGGGCGTCACCGACAAGGGCTATTACACCAACAGCTTCCATCTCGACGTCGAGAAGAAGGTGAATCCCTACGACAAAATCGACTTTGAAGCGCCCTATCCGCCGCTGGCGAATGGTGGATTCATCTGTTACGGCGAATACCCGAATGTGCAGCACAATCTTAAAGCGCTGGAGGATGTCTGGGATTACAGCTACGACCGCGTGCCCTATTACGGCACCAACACGCCGATTGATGAGTGCTACGAGTGCGGCTTCAACGGTGAATTCACCTGTACCAGCCGGGGCTTCACCTGCCCGAACTGCGGCAATCACGATCCGGCGCGCGTCTCCGTCACCCGACGGGTCTGTGGCTATCTGGGCAGCCCGGATGCGCGACCATTTAACGCCGGCAAGCAACAGGAAGTGCAGCGTCGGGTGAAACATCTGGCAGAAGGACCGCTGGGATGATGCATATCCATCGCTACTATGATGTGGATATCGTTAATGGTCCCGGCACCCGCTGCACGCTGTTTGTTGCCGGTTGCGAACATCAGTGCCGCGGCTGCTACAACCAGAGCACCTGGCGGCTCGATTCCGGCGTGCCCTTTACGCTTGAGATGGAGGAGCAACTGCTGGCGGATTTGCAGGATACGCGTATTCCGCGCCAGGGATTGTCGCTGAGCGGCGGCGATCCGCTGCATCCGCATAACGTGCCGCACATCCGTCGTCTGGTGAAACGGGTGCGGCAGACGTGTCCCGATAAAGATATCTGGCTGTGGACCGGTTACCGGATGCAGGAGCTGAATGCGGCCCAGCGCACGGTGCTGATCTATCTCGACGTGCTGATCGATGGCCGTTTTGTTGAAGAGGAGAAGGATGCCACGCTGCAATGGCGCGGCAGCCGTAATCAGATTATCTGGCCGTTACGCTGAGTGACGCGGGATGTCGCCCGACTCAATGATATTGACGCTCTCACCTCCCTGCGTGAAAGCCTGCTCATGCAGGCAGCGTGCCACGTCGCGCGCCTGCACCGCACGCCAGTTGCCCGGCAGCAGCGAGAACAGCGGCCCCGCCAGGCTTTCACCGCTGCGCTTTTGCGCACGATCGCCTAATAGCAGTGAAGGCCGCACCAGCGTCAGGCGCGGCCAGCCCTGATGGCGCAGCGCATTCTCCATTTCGCCTTTAACGCGATTGTACAGAAACGGTGAGTGGCGATTCGCGCCGTGCGCGCTGACCACCAGCATCTGCTTCGCGCCCAGGCGTAATCCGCAGAGTCCGCTGTCCACCACCAGGGTGTAATCGACGTGGATGAAAGCCTGTTTGCTGCCCGCCTGCTTACGCGTGGTGCCCAGACAGCAGAACACCGTATCCAGCGAGCTTTCCAGCGGCCCCAGCACATCGGTGAGATCGGCTTCTACCGGATTCACCACTTTGCGCATCACAGGCAGGGGCCGCCGGGTGGGCGCGATAATCTCATCGACGCGCGGATCCTCAATCAGTAAGCGCAGCAGATGCGACCCGACTAAGCCGGTGGCGCCGGTCAGTAATACGCGATTCATCTCAGATTCGTCCTTATTTCACTGCTTATAGCTTAAAAGATAGCTGATCTTAGCGGGCTGGCTTGCGTTCTCACTCTCAGCGACCAGGCTTACAGCGTTATCCGGATAGCGCGTCTCGCGCTCCACTCGTTTTAAGGAGGAAAAAAAATGAGCAAGAAAGTTGCGGTTTTGATTACCGATGAATTTGAAGACTCAGAATTTACCTCACCTGCGGAAGTTTACAAACGCGCTGGTTTTGAGGTGGTTACCATCGAAAAACAGGCCGGTAATGTCGTAAAAGGCAAGAAAGGCGAAGCGGAAGTGACCATCGATCGCAGTATCGATGACGTCAGCCCGGCGGAATTTGACGCCCTGCTGCTGCCAGGCGGTCATTCACCTGACTCTCTGCGCGGCGACGATCGTTTCGTTGCCTTTACCAAAGAGTTTGTCGCCAGCGGCAAACCGATCTTTGCTATCTGCCACGGGCCACAGCTGCTGATTAGCGCTAACGGCGTGCGCGGTCGCAAGATGACCACCGTGAAGGCCGTTGCCATTGACCTGATCAATGCCGGTGCTGATTTCCATGATAAGGAAGTGGTGGTAGACGGCGATAAGCTGGTCACCAGCCGCACCCCGGCCGATTTACCGGCCTTTAATCGTGAATCCCTGCGGATCCTCGAAGCGCTGTAAACCCGCTACGCCCTTTTCAGCTGAAAGGGGCGTTTTTATTCCTCCCGCAGCCAGGCAATTTTCTTGCCAAACCCCAGCGCATTATCCGTCATCTTTACCTCATCCAGCACAATCTCCCACAGCGGTGCCGACACTTTGCGTGAGACCGGAAAACGTTTCTGGTAAGCGGCTCTGGCGATCTGCTCTGTTGCCTCTTCCAGCCTTTTAATCCGGCCACGATACTGCACGCCTTTAATCAGCAGCACGCTTCTGGGCTGGCCATTGACGGTGCCCGCAACCTGCGGATTCTTCATGATTAGCTCACCGTGGCGGGTCTCAGGTTCGGTCATAATCCAGAAGACCATGCGCGTCTCATCAAAGACGTAGTAGCAGTTCGCACACCACAGTTGATCGTCGGCGGAACAGCAGAGTGAAAGCACATGCTGCTTTCTGAGGTAGCGAACCAGATGGGCGTGATCGGACAAGATAAACTCCTGGCGGTGCACCGGAGCGTGAAGCGCGCTACACTGCCCGGCACCTTTTTTTGGGAAATGATTGCGATGAGTCAGCAGTGGCAACTCTACATCGTCCGGACGGCGAAAGGGAGCCTGTACACCGGCATCACCACCGATGTGGTGCGTCGGGTCGCTCAGCACCAGAGCGGACGCGGTGCCCGGTCGCTGCGCGGTAAAGGTCCGCTGGACCTGGTGTTTCACTGTGAAGCGGGCGATCGTGCCAGCGCCTCCAGACTGGAGTATCAGGTTAAACAACTGACCCGCCAGCAGAAATTACTGCTGGTTGCGGGTCAGCCGATCAGTCTGGAGAGCTGGCTGGGTATTACGACTGGCGATTAAAGGGTTCGGCGAAGTCGATCTGCCCTTCCGCGCCATCATAAGCATTATCCGCCAGACGATAGACCTGGAACGTTGCCTCTGTTCCCGGCCAGCGGCTGCGCAGGCCGTAGCGTGCCGCCGGTTCAAAACCAAAACGGTTGAACAGCGCCGGATCGCCCAGCACCACGACCGCGCTGTAGCCAAATTCATTCAGCGTATCCAGCCCCTCATAAATCAGCTTGCTGGCCAGACCCTGACCGCGCAGCGTCTCATCGACAGCCAGCGGTGCCAGAGCCACCCAGCCGCGATCTTCACCCTGAACGCTGACCGGACTGAATGCCGCATAACCCAGCACCTGTCCTTCCTCATCAGTGGCGACCACGCCTAGCGTCAGCAGGCCATCTTCACGCAGCGCCTGAGTCAGTTCCGCCTCGGCGGAAGTACTGAAGCAGCGTCTGAGCAGCGCGTCGATGCCCGCAGCATCAACACCAATTTCGCTACGGATCAACATGCGGCACCCGCGCGTGCCTGTGTGGCTTTCGCGTCCTGTTTCATGCCAGCGTCGACAAATGCCGCCATCTGTTCAATTGCCGTGCGTAACGCGGTGGGCATAGCCTCGGGTTCAATAGCATCCATTACGTTCTTCACCTCAAGTCCCAGTTCTGTGTCACCTTCAATCACCAGACGGCGTTGAAAGAACAGCATGTCGGGATCTGCTTTACGTGCTGCCACCAGCAACAGATCATTGGCATTGCCCCGAAACCAGACATCCGCTTCGGACTGTTGCAATACCGCCAGTCGGCCGTCCTGCAGCGTGGTGATCCATTGCAGATTGAGATCGGCAATCTCGATACCCAGCAGGCGACCGTCCAGAAAGTCTAACTCACCTTCAGCCAAAGCATGGCGAAATTGCCAGTTTAAGAGTTGTTGCAGAAGCAACTTTTTGACCGGGAATGGGGTAAGCGCTGCGGGTAACCCTAAGATTTTAGGACCGTTTTTCACACAATGGGCATGTATCCGCTCTAACACTTTCATCACTCCCTTCAGTAAATTTTACGTATATTGCCATATCCTTTTCGGCGCGCCTCCTCTGAGATCAATAAAAACCGCTGCCGTGAAAGGAAAAAAAGCGCCGCCAGGGCGGATGAACTGGAATTTCACTGCCCCAAATCAACATGCTCGCCGGACCAGATGCCTAGACTCGACGCCCATCGCATGTTGAGAGGAAGACCTATGGAACTGCTCTGCCCGGCAGGAAACTTACCCGCAGTGCGCACCGCCGTAGAGAATGGCGCGGATGCGGTCTATGTGGGGCTGAAAGATGACACCAATGCCCGGCACTTTGCCGGCCTGAACTTCACCGATAAAAAGCTGGCTGAAGCGGCGCGCTATCTGCATCAGCATCGCCGCAAACTGCATGTGGCGATCAACACGTTTGCCCATCCGGATGGCATGGGACGCTGGCAGCGGGCGATTGATGTGGCGGCGCAAAACGGGGCCGACGCGCTGATCCTGGCCGATATTGCCACCCTGGAGTATGCCGCGAAGCACTATCCCCAGGTTGAGCGTCATCTCTCCGTCCAGGCGTCGGCGACTAACCTGGAAGCGATTCGCTTTTACCATCGCCACTTCAATCTGCAGCGGGTCGTGCTGCCGCGCGTGCTGTCGATTCATCAGGTTAAACAGCTGGCGCGCAGCACGCCGGTGCCGCTGGAGGTGTTCGCCTTTGGCAGCCTGTGCATTATGGCGGAAGGCCGCTGCTATCTCTCTTCCTGGCTGACCGGCGACTCGCCTAACAGTGCAGGTGCCTGCTCGCCGGCGAAGTTTGTGCGCTGGCAGCAGACGCCGCAGGGCATGGAGTCACGTCTTAATGAAGTGCTGATTGATCGCTACGCGCCCGATGAAAGCGCGGGTTACCCGACACTCTGCAAAGGACGGTATGAAGTCAACAATCAGCGTTATCACGTGCTGGAAGAGCCCACCAGCCTGAACACGCTGGAACTGCTGCCGGAGTTGCTGCGGGCAGGCATCGCCTCGGTGAAAATCGAAGGCCGCCAGCGCAGCCCGGCCTATGTCGCTGATGTGGCGCGCGTCTGGCGTCAGGCCATCGATCGCTGCAAAGCGCAGCCGGAACAGTTTGACGTCGCGCCGCAGTGGATGCAGACGCTGGGCGATCTCTCCGAAGGCACGCAAACCACGCTGGGTGCTTATCACCGTGAATGGCAATAAGGAGTCATGATGCAATATGCCCTTGGGCCGGTGCTCTGGTACTGGCCAACCGAGACGCTGGAAGATTTCTATCAACAGGCCGCCCGCAGTAGCGCGGATATTATCTACCTCGGTGAAGCGGTGTGCAGTAAACGCCGCGCCACGCCCTATGCCCGCTGGATGGATCTGGCGCGTGACGTTGCGGCCAGCGGCAAACAGGTGGTGCTGAGTACTCTGGCGCTGCTGCAGTCACCCTCTGAGCTGAAAGAGCTGCAGCGTTACGTTGAGAACGGCGAGTTCCTGATTGAAGCCAATGATATTGGCACGGTCAACATGGCCGCTGAACGTCATTTGCCCTTTGTCGCCGGTCCAACGCTGAATGTTTATAACGCCGACACGCTGCAGCTGCTGGTCAGAGAGGGCATGACGCGCTGGTGTATGCCGGTGGAGATGTCGCGTGACTGGCTGCTACAGCTGCTGGCGCAGTGCGAAACGCGGGGTATCCGGCAGCAGTTTGAGGTGGAGGTGCTGGGCTACGGTCATCTGCCGCTGGCGCTCTCGGCGCGCTGTTTCACCGCCCGCTCGGAAAACCGCGCCAAAGATGACTGCGAAACCTGCTGCATCAGCTATCCGACAGGCCGTCGCGTCAACTCCCAGGAGGGGCAGCAGGTGTTCGTCCTGAATGGCATTCAGACCATGAGCGGCTACTGTTATAACCTGGGTAACGATCTGGCGGGCATGCACGATCAGGTCGATTGCGTCCGGCTCTCTCCGCAGAATGTGACAACGCTGGCAGAGATCGACCGGTTCCGGGCGAATGAAAACGGCCAGGCACCGTTAATGGTCGCGAAAGGCAGCGATTGTAACGGTTACTGGCGCAAACTGGCGGGTATGACGCTGACATCCTGAGTAAAAGCACATACCGGCTATATTCCGGCACAGGTTAGCAGTTTTAATATCAGGAATGATGCGTAATACTTAATGGCGCAGGCCTTCATTTAATGCCTGCGCCATACAACGGGAGTAGTCATGTCTGATAAAAAACCTCTTCGCCTGTCCGTACTGGATCTTGCGCCGATTCCACAGGGTGCGACCGCACGGGATGCGTTCCACAATTCACTGGCGCTGGCGCGTCAGGCTGAAAAACTGGGCTTCGAACGCTACTGGCTGGCTGAACATCACAACATGACAGGGATTGCCAGCGCCGCGACGTCGGTGCTGATTGGCTATCTGGCGGCAAATACTGAGACCCTGAAGCTGGGCTCCGGCGGCATTATGCTGCCTAACCATGCGCCGCTGGTGATCGGTGAACAGTTTGGCACGCTGGCCTCTCTCTATCCTGGCCGTATCGACCTGGGCTTAGGCCGCGCGCCAGGCTCTGACCAGCGCACCATGATGGCGCTGCGCCGTCATCAGGCCAACATGCACATCGACACGTTCCCGGAGGATGTGGCTGAACTGATTCACTGGTTCGATGCGGACCCGGATGCGCAGCTGCCCGTGCAGCCGGTGCCTGGTCTGGGCCTGAAAATCCCGGTCTGGCTACTCGGCTCCAGTCTTTACAGCGCACAGCTGTCAGCAAAACTGGGCCTGCCGTTTGCGTTTGCCTCCCATTTTGCGCCTGACCAGCTGTTCCAGGCCCTGCACGTTTACCGTGAGAACTTCCAGCCCTCGGCGCGTCTTGAGAAGCCTTATGCCATGGTCTGTATCAACGTGGTCGCCGCCGACAATGAGCGTGATGCGCGCTTCCTGTTTACCTCGCAGCAGCAGCAGTTTATTAACCTGCGCCGTGGCAAACCCGGTCCGTTACCGGCCCCGGTTGAAAATATGGATAACCTCTGGTCGCCGTCAGAGCAGTATGGCGTGCAGCAGGCACTCAGCATGTCGCTGGTCGGCGATACCGACAAGGTGCGTCATGGGCTGGCCTCACTGATGCGTGAAACCCAGGCGGATGAGATTATGGTCAATGGCCAGATTTTTGACCGCGATGCACGCCTGCACTCCTTTGCCATTGCGATGGAAGCGGCCAGTAGCCTGTAATCAGTTCTGCGGTGGGCGGATACTATCCGGGCTCACCGCCAGCTGACGGCTATCCCTGGCCGGAGATTGCCCATACAGGCGGCGATACTCCCGGCTGAACTGTGATGCGCTCTGATATCCCACCCGATAGCCTGCCGTTCCGGCATCCAGCTTTTCCACCATCATCAGACGTCGTGCCTCATTCAGCCGCAGTTGCTTCTGGTATTGCATCGGCGTCATGGCCGTGACGGCTTTGAAGTGGTGATGCAGTGAAGAGATGCTCATGCCGACACTGCTGGCGAGCTGATCGATCTTCAGCGGCTGATGAAAGTTTTCCCGCAGCCAGCGGGCAGCCTGCGCTACCCGGTTTCCCGGCCGCTCAGATAGCGCCATGTTCAGGATGCGCGAGCCTTCCGGCCCGGTCAGCAGCCGGTAGAAAATCTCCTGCTCGATGAGTGGAGCCAGAGCCTCGATATCTTCCGGGTGGTCAAGCAGCCGTACCAATCGAACGACCGCATCCATCAGCAACGATGAGACCTTGTGCACGGTGACGCCGCGTTCATTAGGGGCTATCGCCAGCGGCAGTGCCGGAGGAAACTGTTCCAGGTAGCGCCTCAGCCGCGATTCATTGATGGCAATGCCCACGCCCAGATTCGGCTTTTCCGGCGTGGCGGCGGTAACACAGGCGCGCACCGGCATATCCAGCGTTACCAGCAGCAGGTCACCCGGCCCATAGTGTAGCACCTCATCACCGATATGCAGTGCCTTACCACCCTGCGCCACCAGCGCAAAACTGGCCCATTGAGCAAAGTGCATCGGCTCAGTCGGGGCGGAAACCCGGCCAAAAAACAGGCAATCTATGGCACTGGCATGCCGGCCATCCTCCGGAGCATGACGGGCAATTAACTCTGCCAGCGCCTGCAGTTTGTCACTCTCTGTCACTCTGTTCTCCCCCTCCCGCTCTCTGTGCTGATATTACCTGACGCCAGACGGAATACCGGTGCCGTTACGGCACTTTTGCAGGATTGTGCAAAAAGCTTGCAGGATTGCGCTACCCGCTTTTCGGTGCCAGCGCGCATAGTCTTTCGACGCAATCATTACGGCGGAGAATGACATAATGAAAGCACTACAGAATAAAATCGCACTGGTGACCGGCGCGTCAAAAGGCATTGGCGCGGCGATTGCCATCGCGTTTGCCGCAGCTGGCGCGCGCGTTGTGGTCAATTATCGTCAGGATGAAGTCGGGGCGGCTGACGTGGTCAGCGATATTGTCACCCTGGGCAGTGAAGCCGTCGCAGTTCAGGCAGATATCTCTCGCCTGCGGGATGTGGAACGGCTCTTTGCCACCACCGCAGAGTGTTTCGGCGCACCGGACATTGTGGTGAACAATGCAGGCAGCTTTCATCACGGCGAGTTTGAGGCGCTGACGCAGGAGGAGATGCAGCAGCAGATTAACGTTAATCTGCTCGGCACGCTGATGGTCTGTCAGCAGGCGATTCGCCACTTTCCCGCGCATGGCGGCAGCATTATTAATCTCAGTGCCCTGAACAGTAAGAACAGCACGCCGGGTTCCGTACTCTGGGCGGCAACGAAAGGCGCGGTGGATACCCTGACTCAGGGACTGGCGCGCGAACTGGGCGCCAGGAATATCCGGGTTAACGCCCTGGCACCCGGAATGATCCTGACCGAGGGATTACTGGCTGCGAAAAAGATGAGCCCGCAGCTCAAAGCGCAACTGCTGGCGGCGACACCGCTCGGGCGTTTTGGTCTGCCGGAGGATGTGGCGCAGGTTGCGCTGTTTCTGGCCTCTGAGGAGTCCGCTTATGTCAGCGGCGAGCGCGTCATGATCAGCGGCGGTGCCTGACAGGCATAAAAAAAGGGAAGCCAGTGGCTTCCCTTTTTGTTACGACGTTAAGTCGTTATGCATCACGACGACGTGGAGAGGCGGTAGCGCCTTCTTCACGACGTGGACCACGGCTGCCTTCACGGTTGAAAGTACGTCCACCGCCTTCACGACCACCTTCACGGCGTTCAGAAGAGAAGCGACGACCACCTTCACGGTTGGCTGCACCTGGACCACCAGCACCTGGACCGCTGCGACGCTCACCGCCAGCACCGGCCGGACGACGATCACCACGGCCTTCGTTTGGCTGTGCATCACCCAGCAGCTGCATATTCATCGGTTTGTTCAGAATACGCGTACGGGTGAAGTGCTGCAGCACATCGCCTGGCATGCCTTTCGGCAGCTCGATGGTTGAATGCGTACCGAACAGCTTGATGTTACCGATGTAACGGCTGCTGATGTCGCCTTCGTTAGCGATAGCGCCAACGATGTGACGAACTTCAACACCATCATCGCGGCCTACTTCAATGCGGTACAGCTGCATTTCGCCAACGTCACGACGTTCGCGACGTGGACGATCGCCATCACGGCTTTCACGGTTTTCGCGCGGAGCACGAGAATCGCCACGCGCTTCACGGCTGTCACGACGGCCATCACGCTCGTCACGATCGCGGTATTCGCGGCGTGCAGGACGTGGTGCTTCTGGTGGCAGAATCAGAGGACGTTCGCCCTGTGCCATCTTCAGCAGTGCGGCTGCCAGTGTTTCCAGATCCATTTCGTCTTCTGGCTGCATTTTAGCCAGCAGAGCACGGTACTGATCCAGATCGCTGCTTTCCAGCTGCTGCTGAACTTTAGCAGCAAACTTCGCCAGACGACGCTCACCCAGCAGTTCTGCGTTAGGCAGTTCTACTTCAGGAATAGTCAGCTTCATTGTACGTTCGATATTGCGCAGCAGACGACGCTCGCGGTTCTCAACGAACAGCAGCGCGCGACCAGCACGACCAGCACGACCGGTACGGCCGATACGGTGAACGTAAGATTCAGCATCCATCGGGATGTCGTAGTTCACCACCAGGCTGATACGTTCAACGTCCAGGCCACGGGCCGCAACGTCGGTTGCAATCAGGATGTCGAGACGACCATCTTTCAGGCGCTCCAGCGTCTGCTCACGCAGTGCCTGGTTCATATCACCGTTCAGCGCGGCGCTGTTATAGCCACTACGCTCCAGCGCTTCAGCCACTTCCAGCGTTGCGTTTTTAGTACGCACGAAGATGATGGCAGCATCAAAGTCTTCAGATTCCAGGAAGCGAACCAGTGCGTCTGTTTTACGACCGTAAGCGGTCCAGTAGCTCTGGCTGATGTCAGGGCGCGTCGTCATGCTTGACTGGATACGCACTTCCTGTGGATCTTTCATGAAACGTTTGGTGATACGACGAATCGCTTCCGGCATGGTTGCAGAGAACAGCGCAGTCTGATGACCGGCTGGGATCTGAGCCATGATCGTTTCAACGTCTTCGATGAAGCCCATACGCAGCATTTCATCAGCTTCATCCAGCACCAGGCCGCGCAGGTTAGACAGTTCTAACGTGCCGCGTTTCAGGTGGTCAAGCAGACGACCAGGGGTACCCACAACAACCTGTGGTCCCTGACGCAGTGCACGCAGCTGCACGTCATAACGCTGGCCGCCGTAAAGGGCAACCACGTTCAGGCCGCGCATATGCTTAGCGAATTCAGTAATTGCTTCAGCAACCTGTACCGCCAGTTCGCGGGTTGGCGCCAGCACCAGGATCTGAGGTGCTTTAACAGTTGGGTCAATGTTGTTTAACAGCGGCAGAGAGAAAGCCGCAGTTTTACCACTCCCGGTCTGCGCCATGCCTAACACGTCACGGCCCGCCAGCAGGTGAGGAATACACTCAGCCTGGATTGGGGATGGCTTTACGTAGCCCATGCCATTCAGTGATTCAAGGATGTCGGCGTTCAGGCCAAGGTCAGCAAAAGTGGTTTGGATATCAGTCATGTAGTACACGTGCCTCTTAGATTGCGGCGGCCAGTCTACATAACTCGTCGTGAAAACTTTCAGTCATTTTCATCAAAAAGTGTGAACCGGCTCAAATTAGAAGTTTTGACGAACAGAAAAGCCTTCATCCTTTAAGATGATGACTTAACAGGTTTTACAGGCAAATTAAGTTCGTCAGCTATTGCTGGTCAGATTCTGATAAATCGTCTTGTGCCTGGCCGAGTTGCGCCAGTTCCAACAATGCGTATCGGTGTTCAACAAAGTTATTGACGTTGTTGGCCACCGCCAGTTTGAACAACGCTTTCGCGTCGTCCTTCTCCCCCAGACTTAGGTAGTACTTACCTAAATAGAAGTTGGTTTCACTGAGATGTTCAGCGAGCGAGGTGTTATCCGTTGCGTCCGCCTTGAGACTTTCCATCAACGTTTTCTCGTTGATATCTCCAAGGTAGAACTCGACAATATTCCATCCCCATTGGTCTCTGACCGCTTTGTCGTGACGCTGTTGAAGCGCGACTTTTGCCTTGTCGACATCCATCTCACGTTCAACGAGATAGAGCCACAGACTGCGGAAAGGATCGTTAGGATCGTCTTGATAAAACGCCAGCAGATCATCTTGCGCTAACTTGTATCGACCGCCGTAATAGAGGGCGATACCACGGTTTAAATGCGCATAGTTGTAAGTTGGATCAAGCTCAAGTACAGAATCAAACGCTTCATAGGCGGCATCAAAGTTGCCCGCCTGCGTTAAATATATGCCTAAGTAGTTAAACACTTCGGGCATATCTGGTCTTATAGACAGCGCTTGCGAAAAATCGTTCCGCGCTAATGCCCGCAGACCTAAACTATCATACAACACTCCGCGCTCATATAACAGCTGTGCGCGTTCATCATCGGTGAGAGCGCGACTGGCAAGAATTTGTTCCATGCGCGCCAGTATCACTTCCTGCTGCAGTGTGGGCTGTAAAGGCACTGCAAGAACTTCGTTCTTACGCCAATTGGAGTTGCTGCATCCTGCCAGCGTCAAAGCTGTCGCAACAAAACACCAGCGCAGAAAAGGCTTCATTTCCCACTCCCGAATACAAACATTGGGATAACCATCCTGTCATCCGCCTGCTGTGCACAAGGATTCCCGCCCTCGCGATGATACAAACGCCCCTCTCTGCCAGGCAAAGAGGGGCAAATCAGCAACGTCTTACTCAGCTTCAGGCGTAATCACCGCGGCAGCTTCTTCAGTCTGCGGCTTAGATTCTGTCGCTTCTTTGATGCTCAGACGTACGCGGCCCTGGCGATCAACTTCCATCACCTTAACCGGCACTTCCTGACCCATCTGCAGATAGTCAGTCACTTTCTCAACGCGCTTATCAGCGATTTGTGAAATGTGAACCAGACCTTCTTTACCACCGCCGATAGCGACGAAGGCGCCGAAGTCAACGATACGGGTCACTTTACCACTGTAAACGCGGCCCACTTCGATCTCTGCGGTAATCTCTTCGATACGACGAATCGCTTCTTTCGCTTTCAGACCATCGGTCGCGGCGATTTTCACGGTGCCATCATCTTCGATTTCAATCGTTGTGCCGGTCTCTTCGGTCAGTGCACGAATCACTGAGCCGCCTTTACCAATCACATCTTTGATCTTGTCAGAGCTGATTTTGATGGTGTAGATGCGTGGAGCGAATTCAGAAATCTCGGTACGCGGTGTGCTGATAGCCTGTTCCATGACGCCCAGAATGTGCAGACGCGCACCCTTGGCCTGGTTCAGTGCTTCCTGCATGATTTCACGCGTGATGCCTTCGATTTTGATGTCCATCTGCAGCGCGGTGATACCTTCACGGCTACCGGCTACTTTGAAGTCCATGTCGCCCAGGTGATCTTCATCGCCCAGGATGTCAGACAGAACAACAAACTTCTCATCTTCTTTGACCAGGCCCATCGCGATACCAGCAACGGCAGCTTTGATTGGCACACCCGCATCCATCAGCGCCAGTGAGGCACCACAGACAGAGGCCATTGAAGAAGAGCCGTTAGATTCGGTGATTTCAGAAACAACACGGATGGTGTAAGGGAAATCTTCCGCTTTTGGCATTACCGCTAACACACCGCGCTTCGCCAGACGACCGTGACCAATCTCACGACGCTTCGGCGAACCTACCATGCCGGTTTCGCCGACAGAGTATGGAGGGAAGTTGTAATGGAACAGGAAGCTGTCGGTACGTTCGCCCATCAGCTCATCCAGGTTCTGCGCATCGCGGGTAGTACCCAGCGTTGCCGTAACCAGTGCCTGCGTCTCACCACGGGTAAACAGTGATGAACCATGGGTACGTGGCAGTACGCCGGTACGCACGTCCAGACCGCGGATCATGTCTTTTTCACGGCCATCGATACGTGGCTCGCCATTCAGAATGCGGGTACGCACGACAGTCTTTTCAAGGCTGTGCACGATGTCGCCGATTTCTGAACCATCCAGCGTTTCATCTTCAGCCAGCAGCGCAGCAATGGTTTCGTCTTTGATGACGCCAACCTGCGTGTAACGCTCCTGCTTGTCAGTGATGCGGTACGCATCGCTGATGCGCGCTTCTGCCAGGGCAGCAACACGTGAAATCAGTGCGGTATTGGCGGCTTCTGGCTGCCAGTCCCAGCGTGGTTTGCCAGCTTCAGCAACCAGGGCATTGATGTTTTCGATAACAATCTGCTGCTGGTCATGACCGAAGACCACGGCGCCCAGCATCTGCTCTTCTGACAGGATCTCAGCTTCAGATTCAACCATCAGAACGGCATTCTGCGTACCGGCAACAACCAGATCCAGACGAGACTGTTTCAGCTCATCTGCGGTTGGGTTCAGAACGTATTGATCGTTGATGTAACCCACGCGTGCAGAGCCAATCGGGCCATTGAACGGCAGACCAGAAAGTGCCAGCGCAGCAGAGGCACCAATCATTGCAACGATGTCAGGGTGAACCTGTGGGTTTACAGACACCACGGTTGCAATAACCTGTACTTCGTTAACAAAACCTTCCGGGAACAGCGGACGAATCGGGCGGTCAATCAGACGCGAAATCAGGGTTTCGCCTTCGCTTGGACGGCCTTCACGACGGAAGAAGCTGCCTGGGATACGACCAGCAGCGTAAGTACGCTCCTGATAGTTCACGGTCAGTGGGAAGAAGTCCTGACCTGGTTTAGATTTTTTCTGACCTACAACAGTGACGAACACTGCAGTATCGTCCATGCTCACCATCACAGCGGCTGTCGCCTGGCGAGCCATCATGCCGGTTTCCAGCGTGACGGTATGTTGACCATATTGGAATTTGCGTACGATCGGATTCAGCAAAATCAAAGTCCTTAACTTCGGGGCATGGCTATCTGTAGCCCGCCATTGATTACCAATCTTCAGCTGCATCCTCGCGACTAATGACAACCCTCGACCGCCCCTGCGGTAAAGCCTCTCATTAGCCGCGCGAAATTCTGCAAACTAAAGATCACACTAAGCAACAATACATCAGTTTGGACCGGATTGCTGCCGATTGCTCGAAAAAAGGGGCCATAAAGGCCCCCTCTTCACGAAACTCGCACAAATCTGATCGTAAGCTGCACACAGTGCAAAAGCTCGCATAATGCCCCGACGATCAGATTCTTCAGACTTAGCGACGCAGACCGAGACTTTCGATCAGGCTGCTGTAGCGTGCAACGTCTTTACGCTTCAGGTAGTCCAGCAGCTTACGACGCTGAGATACCATGCGCAGCAGACCGCGGCGGCTGTGGTGGTCTTTTTTGTGCTCAGAGAAGTGACCCTGCAGATGGGTAATCTGCGCGGTCAACAGGGCAACCTGAACTTCAGTTGAACCGCTGTCGTTAGCACCACGGCCATATTTAGCAACGATCTCTGCTTTAGCTTCTACGCTTAGAGACATAATAAACTCCAGTAATAAATGAATGTATGGGTGCCGATCTCTAATTCAGCATCCCGCTTTAAAGCCGCGCTATTCTACTCTGCGCCCGATAGCAACGCAAATGCCCCATCAGCGAAAAGTGAATGCCCGGCTTAATCCTGATACTCAACCACTAAGCGACGTGGCGCAAGACGGCCATCATCAGCGATTTCTGCCATACCGATAAATTTACGCGCTTCGCCTTCCGATACCCTGACCAGTCCCTGCGCAGGCGCATTGCTGGCCTGTACTGGCTGTCCCTGACGGAAAAAATCTGCCATGACAGTCGGGATATTTACTTCAGGGAAATCTGAGGCGGGGCTGTCCATCGGCAACAACAGCGGATCGAGCTGTGTCTCCAGAGGAATACCGGCTTCTGTGGCTTCCGCTAGCAGGGTGTTGAGCTGTTCCAGCGTCACCATCCTTTCATACGGATAACGGGCAACCTGAACGCGACGCAGCATGATGACATGCGCTCCGCATCCCAGTTTTTCGCCCAGGTCATCGATGATGGTGCGGATATAGGTGCCTTTGGAGCAGTGAATTTCCAGCTCCAGCTCATCATCCTGCCAGCGAATAAACTGCAGCTCATAGACAGTGACAGGGCGTGGTTCACGCTCAATCACAATGCCCTGACGCGCATATTCATACAGCGGACGCCCCTGATGCTTCAGCGCCGAAAACATCGATGGCACCTGCAACGTTTCGCCGCGGAAGCTCTCCAGGGCGCTGTCCAGATCGGCCTGACTGAAGCTAACGGGACGCGTCTGCACGATGTTGCCATCGGCGTCTGACGTGTCCGTACGCTCACCCAGCCGGGCAATCACACGGTAGCGTTTGTCGGAATCCAGCAGATACTGCGAAAACTTGGTCGCTTCACCCAGGCAAATCGGCAGCATGCCGGTCGCCAGAGGATCAAGCGCGCCGGTGTGTCCTGCGCGATTGGCGTTAAAGATACGCTTCACTTTCTGCAGGACATCATTCGACGAGACGCCTTGTGGCTTATCCAGCAACAATACGCCATGGACGTCGCGACCGCGACGACGCGGACGACTCATTACGCCTCCTCGTCATCGCCAGTGGCATCCGGGCCACGGCGCTCAGCATCGTTCTTCACAACGCTGGTGACGAGATTGGACATGCGCATCCCTTCCACTAACGAGTTGTCGTAGAAGAAGGTCAGCTCAGGCACGATACGCAGACGCATCGCTTTGCCCAGCAGAATGCGGATATAACCTGACGCTTCTTTCAGCGCTTTCAGGCCATGTTTAATCGCTTCTTCATCTTTGTCGTTGAGGAAAGTGACGAACACTTTTGCATAGGCGAGATCGCGTGACACTTCAACGCCGGATACGGTGACCATCATGCCAAGACGTGGATCTTTGATCTCACGCTGCAGGATCATCGCAATCTCTTTTTGCAGCTCTTGTGAAACGCGCTGCGGGCGACCAAATTCTTTCGCCATCATTATTTCTCCCAAATAATTCGGGAGGCCAGAGGCCTCCCAAATTGCAACACATCAGCAGTCTATTACTCGATGGTGCGTTTAATTTCGATGATTTCAAACACTTCGATCATATCGCCAACGCGAACGTCGTTGTAGTTCTTCACGCCGATACCGCACTCCATGCCGTTACGCACTTCGTTGACGTCATCTTTAAAGCGACGCAGAGATTCCAGCTCGCCTTCGTAAATCACCACGTTGTCACGCAGGACACGGATTGGATTGTGACGTTTGATGTTACCTTCCGTCACCATACAACCGGCAATCGCGCCAAACTTCGGTGATTTGAACACGTCGCGCACTGCAGCCAGACCAATGATCTGCTGTTTGTACTCTGGTGCCAGCATGCCACTCATCGCTGCTTTAACTTCGTCAATCAGGTTATAGATGACGGAGTAGTAGCGCAGATCCAGGCTTTCTGAGTCAATGACGCGACGCGCAGAGGCATCGGCACGGACGTTAAAGCCAATCAGGATGGCGTTCGAAGCAGCGGCCAGCGTTGCGTCGGTTTCGGTAATCCCGCCCACACCTGAACCAACAATCTTCACCTTCACTTCGTCGGTGGAGAGTTTCAGCAGGGAGTCAGCAATGGCTTCCACAGAACCCTGAACGTCAGCTTTCATCACGATGTTCAGTTCAGACACTTCGCCTTCGGTCATGTTAGCAAACATGTTCTCGAGCTTAGATTTCTGCTGGCGAGCCAGTTTAACTTCGCGGAATTTGCCCTGACGATAGAGCGCAACTTCACGTGCTTTCTTCTCGTCACGTACCACGGTCGCTTCATCACCCGCAGCCGGCACGCCGGACAGGCCCAGAATCTCAACCGGGATAGACGGACCCGCTTCCATGACTTCGCGACCCAGTTCGTCACGCATTGCACGAACACGGCCATATTCGAAACCACAAAGAACGATGTCGCCTTTGTTCAGTGTACCTTCGCGTACCAGCACGGTGGCAACCGGACCACGACCTTTGTCGAGGAACGATTCGATGACCACACCACTCGCCATACCTTCACGGATAGCAGTCAGTTCCAGTACTTCCGCCTGCAGCAGGATAGCGTTTAACAGGTCATCAATGCCGGTACCCGCTTTCGCAGAGACATTAACGAACATGTTTTCGCCGCCCCACTCTTCCGGAATGATTCCGTACTGAGTCAGTTCGTTTTTAACACGATCCGGATCTGCTTCTGGCTTATCGCACTTGTTCACTGCAACCACAACCGGCACTTTAGCGGCTTTGGCGTGCTGAATAGCTTCGATAGTCTGTGGCATCACGCCATCGTCTGCTGCGACAACCAGGATAACGATATCGGTCGCCTGCGCACCACGTGCACGCATCGCGGTAAACGCGGCGTGGCCCGGGGTATCCAGGAAGGTGACCATACCGGTGTCGGTTTCGACGTGGTAAGCACCGATGTGCTGAGTAATGCCGCCCGCTTCGCCAGAGGCGATTTTGGTGGAGCGAATATAGTCCAGCAGGGACGTTTTACCGTGGTCGACGTGACCCATGATGGTGACAACCGGAGCACGAGACTCCTGCGCCGCATCGGTATCACGATCGTCCATTACCGCTTCTTCCAGCTCGTTCTCGCGACGCAGGGTCACTTTGTGGCCCATCTCTTCGGCAACAAGCTGTGCAGTTTCCTGATCGATAACCTGGTTGATAGTCGCCATAGCGCCCATCTTCATCATCGCTTTGATGACCAGAGAACCTTTCACCGCCATTTTGTTAGCCAGTTCGGCTACGGTGATGGTTTCGCCAATCACAACATCGCGGTTAACGGCCTGCGCTGGCTTGTTGAAGCCCTGCTGCAGTGCGCTCGGTTTGCGATGCTTACCGCCTTTACCGCCACGAACCTGCGCACGCGCTTCTTCACGGTCAGTTTTGGCTTCAGAATGTTTGTTGCCTTTTTTCGCCGGACGCGCAGCTTTAGCCGTCGTACGCGCACGCGCACGGCCAGCTTCAACCTGGCGGTCGTTTTCGTCTTCTGCCTGACGGGCATGGGTCGAAGTGGTGACGTGATAGTCGCCTTTATCCTCTTCTTCCGGTTTTTCCCATTCAGCTGATTTCTCTTCAGCCAGACGGCGGGCTTCTTCGGCTACGAGGCGGGCAGCCTCTTCCAGCTTACGGCGGGCTTCTTCTTCAGCTTTACGCTTCAGTTCGGCAGCTTCAGCTTCGCGACGGGCTTTGTCTGATTGCGCAGCCCTGGTCACTTCGTCGGTAGGTTGATTTGTCACTTTGTCATTTTCCGCTGCTGCACGTTTGGCCTTGTCAGCGGCTTCGCGCCTGGCTTTGTCTTCGGCTTCACGTTGCGCTTTCTGTTCAGCTTCGCGACGGGCTTTTTCTTCAGCCTCGCGTTGCGCCTGCTCTTCCGCTTCACGCTGCGCCTCGGCTTCTGCTTCGGCCTGAGCTTGCTCAGACTCTGCATCACCCTTCACATAGGTACGCTTTTTGCGGACTTCAATTTGCACCGACTTACTTTTACCCCCGGTGCCTGGAATATTCAAGGTGCTGCGCGTTTTACGCTGCAGCGTCAGCTTAGCTGAACCGACCTGACCGTGTTCACGGTTCAGATGAGATAGTAAGGTTTCTTTCTCTTGCTGGGTCACCGCGTCATTTTCAGACTTAGGGATCCCCGCATCAGCAAATTGCTGTACCAGGCGATCGACCGGAGTCTGAATTTCTGCGGCCAGCGATTTTACGGTTACATCTGTCATGCTGTTCCTTCCTGTTATTACGCGTCATCGCCGAACCAGCAGATATTACGTGCGGCCATAATCAGCGCGCCGGCCTGTTCATCAGACATGCCTTCAATATCCGTCAGATCGTCAACACCTTGCTCAGCGAGATCTTCCAGCGTGCAAACGCCTTTCGACGCCAGGCGGAACGCCAGCGCACGATCGAGGCCTTCAAGATTCAGAAGATCCTCAGCGGGCTCCTGATTTCCAAGACTCTCTTCTTTCGCCAGTGCCAGGGTGGTTAACGCATTTTTTGCTCGTTCACGCAGGGCTTCAATAGTCTCTTCGTCGAGACCGTCGACTTCCAGCAGCTCGTTGATTGGCACGTATGCCAGCTCTTCCAGCGAGGAGAAGCCCTCTTCCACCAGTACGGTGGCGAACTCTTCGTCGATGTCGAGATGTTTAGTGAACATATCGATCGCTGCATGGGCTTCAGCCTGATGCTTAGCCTGCAGATCATCGACGGTCATCACGTTCAGCTCCCAGCCACTCAGCTGCGAAGCGAGACGCACGTTTTGGCCGTTACGGCCGATCGCCTGAGCCAGATTGCCAGTTTCTACGGCGATATCCATGGTGTGATTATCTTCATCAACCACAATCGACGCCACATCGGCCGGAGCCATGGCGTTAATAACAAACTGTGCCGGGTTATCGTCCCACAGCACGATATCGATACGCTCGCCGCCCAGTTCACTGGAAACGGCCTGAACACGCGCGCCGCGCATGCCCACACAGGCACCGACGGGATCGATACGCTTGTCGTTGGTTTTGACTGCAATTTTAGCGCGCGAACCCGGATCACGGGCAGCGGCTTTAATTTCAATCAGCTCTTCGCCAATTTCTGGCACCTCAATGCGGAACAGTTCAATCAGCATTTCCGGTTTGGAACGCGTCACGAACAGCTGCGCGCCACGCGCTTCCGGACGTACAGAGTAGAGTACGCCACGAATACGGTCGCCTGGACGGAAGTTTTCACGCGGCAGCATATCTTCGCGCATGATAACCGCTTCGGCGTTGCTGCCTAAGTCGAGGGAAATATTGTCGCGGTTAACTTTCTTCACCACGCCAGTAATAATTTCGCCTTCATGCTGACGGAACTGATCAACCACCATTGCGCGCTCAGCTTCGCGCACTTTTTGCACGATAACCTGCTTAGCGGTCTGGGTGGTGATACGGTCAAAAGTGACCGATTCAATCTGATCTTCGACATATTCGCCCAGATTGAATGCTTCATCTTCGAAGCGGGCCGCATCCAGCGTGATCTCGCGCGTCGGCTGTGTAACCTCTTCTACGATTTCCCAGCGGCGGAAAGTATCGAAATCGCCACTGCGGCGATCAATGCTGACGCGTACCTCAATTTCCTGCTCGTACTTTTTCTTGGTCGCAGTCGCCAGCGCGCTCTCCAGCGCTTCGAAGATTTTCTCACGCGGCAGGGCTTTTTCGTTAGAAACGGCTTCTACAACAGCTAAGATCTCTTTGTTCATCCTGGTTAGCCTCAATCCGGACTTTTAAAAGTGGGGGACCAGGTTCGCTTTCTGAATATTACTCAGCGCGAACACTTCATCGCTACCCTCAACGTGCACCGTGATCATCTCGCCATCAACTGACTTGATGGTTCCCTGCCATTTACGGCGGTTCTGAACGGCCATACGCAACACCAGACTCACTTCTTCACCCATAAAGCGGGTGTAGTGTTCTGCGGTGAACAGAGGACGATCGAGTCCCGGTGAAGAGACTTCAAGGTTGTAAGGTACCGTAATCGGATCTTCTACATCCATTACCGCACTTACCTGGTGGCTGACATCGGCGCAATCATCGACATTGATGCCATCTTCACTATCAATATAGATGCGCAGGATAGATGTGCGACTACGAACGAATTCAATTCCAACCAGTTCGTAACCCAGCGCTTCTACGGGAGCCGATACCAACTCTGTCAATTTTTGCTCTAATGTGGACAAGCCCACCCCCAAGACATAAAAAAAGGGCCTATAGCCCAGTATTACGATTCGCTAATAACAAAAAACCCCGAATATTCGGGGCTTTTAGTCACTGGACCCTGTATGCCGCAATGCGGCCCGGACTCCATCCAAAGAATTTTCTTTCAAAAAATAGCCGTGAATGCGTCCGTCGATGCATACAGTATATTTGAAAAAGAACTCAAAGGGAAAATTGGTTGCGGGGGCCGGATTTGAACCGACGACCTTCGGGTTATGAGCCCGACGAGCTACCAGGCTGCTCCACCCCGCGTCCGAAAACGTGGCGAATAATACGCCAGACCTGCATAAAATGCAAGTGATACTGCTATTTGGTACCGAGGACGGGACTTGAACCCGTAAGCCCAATCGGGCACTACCACCTCAAGGTAGCGTGTCTACCAATTCCACCACCACGGCACTGCACTGACCACAACGATTCTTTGTGCTGACGACCTTACTTAGGAATATCGCTGCCCGGGGTTACCGGTTGAGCTGGCTTTTCAGTCTGTTGAGAAGACTGCGCCGGCGCAGAAAGATTTTCCCACTCGCTTCCTTTAGACGCTTTATTGCTGTTCAGATTACCGAGAACCAGGCTGATGATGAAGAACAATGCCGCTAAGATGCCAGTAGTACGCGTCAGGAAGTTACCTGAACCCGAAGAACCAAACACCGTACCGGATGCGCCTGCACCGAATGAGGCTCCCATATCAGCGCCTTTGCCTTGCTGCAGCATGATCAGACCCACGAGGGCGATAGCTACAATAAGGAAAACAACTAAAAGAGCTTCGTACATATTCAACCTGTTCCTTGCACGATAATCGTACAGTTAAAGCTTCAACCAGTATTGATGGGGAGTCTCGTCATCACCCATCAGAAGCGGGTGTGAATACTAACCAAAGGCGCATATCTCTGCAAGTGCAATTTTTACCAACCAGACTGATTGCAGAAAAAAGCGCCATCCCGGTGATTTTACAGGCAGTTCCGCATCCTGCGAACTGCCTGTTACGCGTTAAACGGCCTTGACCTGGTCAGCGATGCGATTCGCCAGTTCCGTTACCTGCGCCTCATTTTCGCCTTCGACCATCACGCGAATCAATGGCTCGGTGCCCGACTTACGCAGCAGAACGCGTCCGCGACCCGCCAGGGCTTTTTCCACGTCGGCGGTGACGGTTTTTACCGCGTCGCTTTGCAGGGGATCATGTTCACCCGCGAAGCGCACGTTGACCAGAACCTGCGGCAGCATTTTCATGCCGCTGCAAAGATCGTGCAGGCTCATGTGGTTGCGCACCATTGCAGTGAGTACTTGCAAACTTGCAACGATGCCGTCGCCAGTGGTGGTTTTATCGAGCAGGATCACATGGCCGGAGTTCTCTGCGCCGAGACGCCACCCCTTCTCCTGCATCTTCTCCAGCACATAGCGGTCACCCACTTTGGCACGGGTAAACGGAATGCCGAGCTGCTTAAGCGCTAACTCCAGACCCATGTTACTCATCAGCGTACCCACTACGCCGCCGCGTAACTGTCCCTGACGCAGGGCTTCACGCGCAATGATGTAGAGAATCTGGTCGCCATCAACTTTGTCGCCCAGATGGTCAATCATCATGATGCGGTCGCCGTCGCCATCGTAGGCCAGGCCGATATCCGCTTTCTCCGCCAGCACGCGCTGCTGCAGCAGTTTGAGATCGGTGGCACCGCACTCTTTGTTGATGTTCATGCCGTCGGGCTGAACACCGATAGCAATAACGGTCGCGCCCAGTTCACGCAGAACATTCGGCGCAATGTGGTAAGTCGCACCATTCGCGCAGTCGACCACAATTTTCAGGCCATTCAGATTCAGCTCGCTCGGGAAAGTCCCTTTGCAGAACTCGATGTAACGCCCTGCGGCATCGACGATGCGGCTCGCGCGACCCAACTGCGCGGACTCAACGCAGGTAATCGGCTTTTCCATCTCCAGCTCAATCGCTTCTTCAACATCATCCGGCAGTTTGGTGCCTTCGGAAGAGAAGAACTTGATCCCGTTGTCGTCGAACGGATTGTGCGACGCGGAAATCACGATGCCCGCCTCTGCGCGGAAGGTGCGGGTCAGATAGGCGATGGCAGGCGTTGGCATCGGGCCGGTAAACGCCGCTGTCAGGCCCGCTGCAGCGAGGCCCGCTTCCAGGGCGGACTCCAGCATATAGCCCGAGATACGCGTATCTTTACCGATAATGATCTTCTTTGAACCATGGCGCGCCAGCACTTTACCTGCGGCCCAGCCCAGCTTCAGGACGAAATCGGGCGTGATAGGTGTTTCACCGACTTTGCCGCGAATGCCGTCTGTACCGAAATATTTACGATTACTCATGATGCTCCTTTTGCTCTTCGGGTCGCTTCGACCACGCGCATCGCTTCGGCCGTCTCTTTAACGTCATGCGCGCGAATAATCTGCGCGCCCTGCATGGCCGCAATGACCGCGCAGCTCAGGCTGCCGGTTAAACGCTGTGACGGACCGACATTTAACAGCTGGCCAATCATCGATTTACGCGACATCCCTACCAGCAGCGGCAGACCGAAGTGGTGAAAATCGCCCAGATGAGCCAGCAGTTCATAATTGTGGCTGAGATTTTTACCGAAACCGAAGCCCGGGTCGAGTATCAGCCGCTCTTTTTTAATTCCCGCCGCTTCGCAACGCGCAATCTGCTGAGCGAAGTAAGTGTGCACTTCGCTTAAGATATTTTGGTAAACCGGTGCCTGCTGCATGGTGCGCGGTTCGCCCTGCATATGCATCAGGCAGACGGGAAGTCCGGTCGCGGCGGCAGCTTCAAGCGCGCCCGGTTCAGAGAGTGAGCGCACGTCGTTAATAATGTTAGCACCCACTCGCGCCGCTTCCCGGATCACTTCGGCTTTAGAGGTATCCACTGAAATCCAGACTTCGAAACGCTGGGCGATTGCATCGATTACCGGAATGACCCGCTCCAGCTCCTCCTCGACACTCACTTCATCCGCGCCAGGACGGGTTGATTCACCGCCCACATCGATAATGGTTGCGCCTGCATTGACCATCTCATTGGTATGCGTCAGCGCATCGACCAGCGCATTATGTTTACCACCATCTGAAAAAGAGTCCGGCGTGACATTCAGTATGCCCATCACATGGGGAAAAGATAAATCGAGATGGGAATCACGGGCGAACAACTTCATGGCGGAAACTCCTTACTGATCAATATCTGGATGTAAAAAACCCCGGACCAGCCGGGGTTTTGTCTGACGATGTTGCGTCTTATTTGTTGTACTGCTCTGACATGGTATTGCCTGGGTTCGGCGTACGCGGTTCATCAACCGGACGTGGCGCCTTTGGCGTACCGTTACTGTCTGAGTTGCTGCCTGGATCTTCCCAGCCGGCTGGCGGACGCACTTCGCGGCGTGCCATCAGGTCGTCGATCTGCGGTGCATCAATGGTTTCATACTTCATCAGCGCGTCTTTCATCGCGTGAAGGATGTCCATGTTCTCACCCAGAATGCGACGAGCACGCTGGTAGTTGCTGTCGATCAGGTGCTTAACTTCCTGGTCGATAATGCGGGCCGTTTCATCGGACATATGTTTCGCTTTCGCGACAGAACGTCCAAGGAACACTTCACCCTCTTCTTCTGCATACAGCAACGGACCCAGTTTTTCAGAGAAGCCCCACTGCGTCACCATGTTACGAGCCAGATTAGTCGCGACTTTAATGTCGTTAGACGCACCGGTAGAAACACGTTCCACACCGTAGATGATCTCTTCTGCCAGACGACCGCCGTAAAGCGTTGAGATCTGGCTTTCCAGTTTCTGACGGCTGGCGCTGATCGCGTCGCCTTCAGGCAGGAAGAAGGTCACACCCAGCGCACGGCCGCGCGGGATAATCGTCACTTTATGCACCGGATCATGCTCGGGCACCAGGCGGCCAATAATGGCGTGGCCCGCTTCGTGGTAGGCAGTAGACTCTTTCTGCGATTCCGTCATCACCATGGAGCGACGTTCCGCACCCATCATGATTTTGTCTTTCGCTTTCTCAAACTCAACCATCGACACCACACGCTTGTTTGAACGGGCGGCGAACAGCGCTGCTTCGTTCACCAGGTTAGCCAGATCGGCACCTGAGAAGCCTGGGGTACCACGTGCAATGATCGCTGCATCAATATCAGTAGCCAGTGGCACACGACGCATATGCACTTTCAGGATCTGCTCACGACCGCGTACATCTGGCAGACCCACCACAACCTGACGGTCAAAGCGGCCTGGACGCAGCAGCGCAGGGTCCAGTACGTCAGGACGGTTAGTTGCGGCAATAACGATAATACCTTCGTTACCTTCGAAACCATCCATCTCAACCAGCATCTGGTTCAGCGTCTGCTCACGTTCATCATGACCACCGCCTAAACCGGCGCCACGCTGACGACCGACGGCATCGATCTCATCGATGAAGATGATGCACGGTGCCGCTTTCTTGGCCTGTTCGAACATGTCACGTACACGGGATGCACCGACACCAACAAACATTTCCACAAAGTCAGAACCAGAGATGGTGAAGAATGGCACTTTGGCTTCACCGGCAATCGCTTTTGCCAGCAGGGTTTTACCGGTACCCGGCGGCCCCACCATCAGAACGCCTTTCGGAATTTTACCGCCCAGCTTCTGGAAACGGCTCGGCTCACGCAGATATTCCACCAGCTCAGCCACTTCATCTTTCGCTTCGTCACAACCGGCTACATCGGCGAAAGTGGTTTTAATCTGGTCTTCCGTCAACATGCGGGCTTTGCTTTTGCCGAAGGACATCGCGCCCTTGCCGCCGCCGCCCTGCATCTGACGCATAAAGAAGATCCACACACCGATCAGCAGCAGCATCGGGAACCACGAAATGAAGATTGAAGCCAGCAGGCTTGGTTCTTCCGGCGGTTCGCCAACCACTTTGACGTTTTTGGTCAAGAGGTTATCGAGCAACTTAGGATCATTGACAGGAATGTAGGTGGTATATTTATTGCTGTCTTTTTTGACAACGTTAATTTCACGCCCGTTAATACGTGCCTCGCGGACCTGATCCTGGTTCACTTCCGACAGGAAGGTTGAATAATCAACCCGACGGCCATTCGACTCGCTGGGCCCAAAGCTCTGGAATACTGACATCAGCACGACCGCGATGACTAACCAGAGAATCAGGTTTTTCGCCATGTCACTCAAGGGATTAACCTCATATTACATCGGTGTTAACAGATAGCGTAGGGTACTATAGTTCCTGCATACATGGAATCGCAGCAAAGCTGCGGACTTCTCCAGCAATTTGGTTATAGTTTGCGCCCAGTCGCCACAATGTACACTTCACGTGAACGTGAACGTGAAGCGTCCGGCTTACGAATTTTTACTTTCGTAAACAGGGAGCGAATTTCCCGCAGGTATTCATCGAAGCCATCTCCCTGAAACACTTTCACTACAAAACTGCCGCCGGGTGCCAGGATATCCCGACACATCTCCAGCGCCAGCTCCACTAAATACATCGACCGGGGAATATCTACGGCAGGTGTACCACTCATATTCGGTGCCATATCGGACATGACAACCTGAACTTTCTGATCGCCAACGCGCTCAAGCAGCGCATTGACTACCAATTCTTCACGAAAATCGCCCTGAAGGAAATCGACACCGACAATTGGATCCATTGGCAGGATATCACAGGCAATGACGCGCCCTTTGTTTCCGATTTGCTGTACCACATATTGCGACCAGCCACCGGGTGCAGCACCCAGATCTACCACGGTCATACCGGGTTTGAACAGCTTGTCACCCTGTTGTATTTCATCAAGTTTAAACCAGGCGCGCGAACGCAACCCTTTTTTATGCGCCTGGAGCACATATTTATCGCTAAAGTGTTCCTGAAGCCAGCGGCCGGAGCTGGCTGAACGCTTTTTACCCGTCATATTATTTCCAACTAAATCGTCATCGTAGCGATAAACCTGCACGCAATGGGTTGCGTCGATTTGGTGATATACCCGAGATGGCGGTAGAATGAACCGTTTTCAATCCCTGAGTAAGTAAAAAACTACGATGAATCTAAGTACCAAACAAAAACAGCACCTCAAGGGCCTCGCCCATCCACTCAAGCCAGTGGTTATGCTGGGTGGCAACGGCCTGACTGAAGGCGTGCTGGCCGAAATCGAGCAGGCTCTGGCGCATCACGAACTGATCAAGGTAAAAATCGCCTCGGAAGATCGTGAAACGAAACAGCTGATCGTTGAGGCTATCGTGCGTGAGACCGGTGCCAGCAACGTACAGGTGATCGGCAAAACGCTGGTGCTGTATCGCCCCTCTAAAGAGAGCAAAATTTCTCTGCCACGTTAAGTGGGCAAAGAAAGTGACACGCTCTTACCTCAGATAAAAGGCCGCGATGCGGCCTTTTTCTTTTCTTTACATTGTGCTTTAACGCCTTTTCAGGCGAAGCACTCTCTTAAAGGTACTCTACCTTTAAAATCTCATACTCAACGTCGCCGCCCGGGGTTTTCACGATAGCCACATCATCGGCTTCTTTACCCACCAGGCCACGCGCCATTGGCGAATTGACCGAAATCAGATTTTGCTTAAAGTCCGCTTCGTCATCGCCCACGATGCGATACGTCGACTCTTCGTCGGTCTCGACATTCAGCACAGTCACCGTTGCGCCGAAAATCACGCGGCCCGTTTTAGGCATCTGTGTGACGTCGATAACCTGCGCATTGGAGAGTTTGGCTTCAATCTCCTGAATACGGCCTTCACAAAAACCCTGCTCTTCACGCGCAGCGTGATATTCCGCGTTTTCTTTTAAATCGCCATGTTCGCGTGCGTCAGCGATAGAGGCGATAATGCGCGGGCGCTTCACGGTTTTCAGCTCGTTCAGCTCTTCGCGCAATCTTTCAGCGCCTCTTAACGTCATCGGAATCTGATTCATTTAAGCTCCTCGCCCTCTTTCCTGTTTAACGATGTCATCCTGACCGGTGACTGCATAAAAAAGCGTTCTGCAGCGCATTAGCCCCTTTTTGCAAATAAAAGAATCCTGACCCGGAAATGCTTCCAGGCCAGAAAAGAGTTTTGCAATTTGATACGTATTTTACCCCAGAGTTCACTGCGGGTCATCGTTTACTTTGCACCGTCCGGCAACGTAGTATTGACGCCCTCACCTGCCAGTTACCGCGAGATTATGCGATTTTCACGACTTGTTACCGGATTAAGCTGCGCATTTATGCTGCAGGCACACGCAGCGCCAGTTGATGAATACATGCAGTACCTGCCAGACGGCGCCAATCTGGCGCTGATGGTACAGAAAGTGGGTGCATCAACACCGATTATTGATTACCACGGAAAACAGATGGCCCTGCCCGCCAGTACCATGAAAGTGGTGACGGCGCTGGCGGCATTGCTGGAACTGGGTGGCGACTTCCGTTTTCAGACCACTTTTGAAACTCGCGGCGCCATTATAGATGGCACCCTGAACGGCGATTTAGTCGCCCGTTTCGGCGGTGATCCGACCTTAACCCGTCAGGATCTGCGCAACATGGTCGCGGCGATTAAGAAGCAGGGCATTAACCATATCAAAGGCAATCTGGTTATCGACACCTCCGTTTTTGCCAGTCACGACATGGCACCGGGCTGGCCGTGGAACGATATGACCCAGTGCTTCAGCGCCCCTCCGGGTGCGGCAATTGTTGATAAAAACTGCTTCTCGGTGTCGCTCTACAGCGCCAATACACCGGGTGAAAATGCCTTTGTGCGCATCGCCTCCTACTATCCGGCGCATATGTACAGCCAGGTCCGTACCATTGGCCGAAACAGCGGCGAAGGGCAATATTGCGAACTGGATGTGGTGCCGGGTGAGCTGAACCGCTACACGCTGACCGGCTGTATGCGCCAGCGTGCCGAACCGCTGCCGCTGGCCTTTGCGGTACAGGATGGCGCGGCCTGGGCAGGCGAAATTCTCAAGGCGGAACTGCGGTCATCAGACATTGATTACAGCGGGCATCTGGTGCGTCAGACGCAGGTCACGGAGCCAGGCACGGTACTGGCGTCGACACAGTCCGCGCCGCTGCATACGCTGTTGCATACCATGCTGAAGAAGTCAGACAACATGATTGCTGACACGGTATTCCGCACTATTGGTCATCACTACTTCAACGTGCCTGGGACCTTCCGTGCCGGACAGGATGCGGTTCGTCGTATCCTGAAAGCGAAAGCCAACGTCGATATGGGCAATAGCATTCAGGTCGATGGTTCCGGCCTTTCGCGCCACGATCTGATTTCGCCGCAGACCATGATGCAGGTGTTGCAGTTCATTGCGAAGAATGACAACACGCTGGATTATATTTCGATGCTGCCGCTGGCTGGCTATGATGGCACGCTGCAATATCGTGGCGGGCTGCATGAAGCGGGCCTCGATGGTAAAGTCTCGGCCAAAACCGGTTCGCTGCAGGGCGTCTATAATCTGGCGGGCTTTATTACCACCTCCAGTGGCGCGCGGGTGGCGTTCGTGCAGTTCCTTTCCGGTTATGCCGTGCCGCCGGAAGATCAACGTACACGACGTATTCCGCTGGTGCGATTCGAAAGCCGCCTCTACCGCGATATCAATCAGAACAACTGATTACGCAGTAATAAAAACGCAGCAGGCGATTAACCTGCTGCGTTTTTTTATGGCTGACGCCATCAGAAGCGGATATCAGTGTCGCGATGATGAGCAGGATCCAGAAAGAACAATGCCCCCTTTCATTCCTGAACGGGGGCATCGTATATCACGCTGCAGAAGGTGCGCGATTAACGCTGATAGATAATTTCAACGCCTTCGTCGTCTTCATCATCCCAGTCGTCATCCCACTCTTCATCTTCCACTTCAACCGTGTTTTCAATGGTTTCTTTGTGGTAATCGTCCCACATGAACTCCACTTTCTCCGGCTGTTTCTCTTCAAGCTCTGCTTCTTTCGGGTTGGCGTTGATGAAGCTCATCACGTCCCAGCAGAGTTCGTTGACACCGGTACGGCTTGCGGCAGAGATCAGGTAATACTTATCTTCCCAGCCCAGCGCTTCAGCAACCGCTTTCGCCCGTGACTGCGCTTCTTCTTCACTGATCAGATCAATTTTGTTGAAGACCAGCCAGCGTGGCTTGTTGAACAGCTTCTCGCTGTACTTTTCGAGTTCACCGAGAATGATCCGGGCATTTTCAACCGGATCGCTTTCATCGATTGGATCGATGTCGATCAGGTGCAGCAATACGCGGCAGCGCTCAAGGTGCTTCAGGAAGCGAATGCCGAGGCCTGCGCCATCTGCTGCGCCTTCAATCAGGCCTGGGATATCGGCCACGACGAAGCTCTGCTCGCTGTCCATACGGACCACGCCCAGGCTTGGCACCAGCGTGGTAAACGGATAGTCCGCCACTTTTGGTTTAGCGGCCGATACGGCACGGATAAAGGTCGATTTACCGGCATTCGGTAAGCCCAGCATCCCGACGTCCGCCAGCAGCATCAGCTCCAGCTGCAGATCGCGCTTTTCACCTGGGGTACCCATGGTTTTCTGGCGCGGACTGCGGTTCACTGACGATTTGAAACGGGTGTTACCCAGACCATGCCAGCCGCCTTTGCCGACCATCAGCTTCTGGCCGTGGCGCGTCATGTCGCCTAAGGTCTCGCCGGTACCCTGATCGATCACCCGGGTGCCGACCGGCACTTTAACTTCGATATCTTTACCGCGTTTGCCGGTACAGTCACGGCTCTGACCGTTCTGTCCACGCTCGGCGCGGAAAGATTTTTCGAAACGATAATCGATAAGGGTGTTGAGGTTTTCATCAGCGATCAGATAAACGTCACCGCCGTCACCGCCATCTCCCCCATCAGGGCCGCCTCTCGGGATATATTTTTCGCGGCGGAAGCTGACGCAACCATTACCGCCATCACCGGCGACGACCAAAATTGTCGCTTCATCTACAAACTTCATTTTCTATCTCCGTCACACAATCGCCTGCAGCATTCTGCAGACGGGTCCGCCAGGGTCTTCTGCGCTGACCAGCGGCGGATAAATCAGGATTGGCTTTCGCCAGTGCGTACATAAAGTGTACAGCAAACTTTTGTGATGCGTCGCTTTTACCGCAACAGACCGCAGAATGTAAAAAGCCCCGCAGGAGCTGCGGGGCCTTCAATTCGTGCGTTCAGACGTTAAACGTCTGCGTCACGACAACCTTACTCAGCAACGATGCTGATGTATTTACGGTTGTTCGGACCTTTAACTTCGAACTGTACTTTACCGTCTGCAGTAGCAAACAGGGTGTGGTCACGACCACAACCTACATTGGTACCGGCGTGGAATTTGGTGCCACGCTGACGAACGATGATGCTACCTGCCAGAACAGATTCGCCACCGAAACGTTTTACACCCAGACGTTTTGCATTGGAGTCACGACCATTTCGAGTCGAACCACCAGCCTTTTTATGTGCCATTTGTCAGATCTCCTCTTACGCCGTGATACCAGTGATTTTCACATCAGTGAACCACTGGCGATGGCCTGCTTGCTTACGGTAGTGCTTACGACGACGAAACTTAACAATCTTAATTTTCTCGCCACGACCGTGAGCAACAACTTCTGCCTTGATCATTCCGCCTGAAACCAGTGGCGCGCCGATTTTCACGTCTTCGCCATTAGCAATCATCAGAACCTGGTCAAACTCAATCGTTTCACCGGTTGCGATGTCCAGCTTTTCCAGGCGAACGGTCTGACCTTCGCTTACTCGGTGTTGTTTACCACCACTTTGGAAAACCGCGTACATATAAAACTCCGCTTCTGCGCTTGCCTTTTAGTTCATCAGGCGGCGCGCTAAATATTCACAATAGGGCGCGAATTCTACGCAAAACTCCAGAAGAAGACAAGAGCACTTTGCACACTCTTGCAGAAAAAAAACACAGGCTGAATGCAACCGTTTCTCAGGCACAAAATTCAAGTACAATCAGTAACAGATTACCTGAACGCTGGCTGGGTAAACCACTTACCATGGCAGAGATAACGAGTCATAGCTGAAAAGACGAATGAACTTAGAACAGATTAATGAATTAACCGCACAGGATATGGCTGCCGTTAACCAGACCATCCTCGACCAGCTGAATTCAGATGTCTCGCTCATCAACCAGTTGGGCTACTACATCATCAGTGGTGGGGGCAAGCGTATCCGTCCCATGATTGCCGTGCTATCTGCACGTGCCATGGGCTACAAGGGCGACCTGCACGTGACCAATGCGGCGCTGATCGAATTTATCCACACCGCCACGCTGCTGCATGACGATGTCGTGGATGAATCCGATATGCGTCGTGGCAAAGCGACCGCGAACGCGGCGTTTGGCAATGCGGCAAGCGTGCTCGTCGGTGATTTTATTTACACCCGCGCCTTCCAGATGATGACCAGCATGGGTTCGCTGCGTATCCTGGCGCTGATGTCAGAAGCGGTAAACGTGATTGCTGAGGGCGAAGTCCTGCAGCTGATGAACGTTAACGATCCCGACATCACCGAAGAGAGCTACATGCGCGTGATTTACAGCAAGACTGCGCGCCTGTTTGAAGCGGCCTCGCAGGCCTCTGCGATTCTGGCTGAAGCCACACCTGAAGAGGAAAAGGCGCTGCAGGATTATGGGCGCTATCTGGGTACAGCTTTCCAGTTAATTGACGATTTACTGGACTACAGTGCTGACGGCGAGACGCTGGGCAAAAATACCGGCGATGACCTGAGTGAAGGCAAACCGACGCTGCCACTGCTGCATGCGATGCAGCACGGCTCACCTGAACAGGCGAAGATGATTCGTGAAGCTATTGAGCAGGGAAATGGCCGCCATCTGCTGGAACCGGTGCTGGAAGCGATGAATCAGTGTGGTTCGCTGGAGTGGACCCGCAGCCGCGCCGAACAGGAAGCGGACAAAGCAATTGAAGCCTTGCGGATTCTGCCTGAATCACCGTGGCGCAGCGCCCTGGAGTCACTGGCGCACATGTCAGTCCAGCGCGATTTCTGATCCCACACGGAGCCTCCCGGGCTCCGTTTTTACGTCCCTGCTCTCACTTCTCTTTGTTCCCTCTTCGCTGTTGCACTTCTTTTGCGTGCTACCACACAGACCCGACGCTGGATCCAAATACAACTGGAAATTAATGGAATCTATTTGCTATAAATAACCTGTTCTTTCCAGATATCAGTAAAAAGGAAAGCCAACATCCGGCAGGACGACGTAATGACAAGGAAAAGGAGAACAGGTTATGGAAGAAAGGATGGAAGACTGGCATCCGGCTGACATTATCGCTGCGCTGCATAAGCGTGGTATGACTCTGGCAGGGCTGTCACGCGCAGCGGGTCTGAGTTCATCGACGCTGGCTAATGCGCTGACGCGTCCCTGGCCCAAAGGCGAATGGCTGATCGCCGACGCGATTAAGATTCACCCGAGTGAGATCTGGCCCAGCCGCTATTACGATCCCGATACCCGCTGTCTGCTGGATCGCAAAAAACGTATCCGGACGCCGGTAGATCATACTGACCGCGCCTGAGATCCCAGGCGAAAAAAAACCAGCCCCGAGCGGGGCTGGCTCTTTCAGAGCATCCGCGGGATTACTCTTCGCTGACACGCTCGATGTTCGCACCCATCGCTTTCAGTTTATCTTCGATGTGCTCATAGCCACGATCGATGTGATAAATGCGATCAACGAACGTCGTTCCTTCCGCAATACAACCCGCCAGAACCAGGCTTGCCGAAGCTCGCAGATCGGTCGCCATCACCTGCGCACCTGACAGGGTTTCAACCCCGTGACAGATCGCCGTGTTGCTCTCGATCTCAGCATGGCCGCCCATACGAATCAGTTCGGGGATATGCATGAAACGGTTTTCAAAGATGGTTTCGGTAATCAGGCCCGTGCCTTCCGCGACCATATTTAACAGGGTGAACTGCGCCTGCATATCGGTCGGGAAACCCGGATGCGGTGCGGTGCGCACGTTGACCGCTTTTGGTCGCTTGCCGTGCATATCCAGACTGATCCAGTCTTCACCGGTTTCGATGTCGGCACCCGCATCACGCAGCTTAGCCAGCACAGCATCCAGCGTATCTGGCTGGGTTTTGTGACACATCACTTTGCCGCCTGAAATGGCAGCCGCCACCAGGAAAGTACCGGTTTCGATGCGATCCGGCAGGACGCGGTAAACACCGCCACCCAGACGCTCAACGCCTTCGATGGTGATTTTATCGCTGCCTGCGCCACTGATTCTGGCACCCAGGGTGTTCAGGAAGTTGGCGGTATCGACAATTTCCGGCTCACGGGCCGCATTCTCAATGACAGTGGTACCGGTCGCCAGCGTCGCAGCACTCATGATGGTGACCGTTGCGCCGACGCTGATTTTATCCATGACAATCAGCGCGCCCTTCAGGCGGCCATTGACTGATGCTTTGACGTAGCCCTCTTCCAGCTTGATCTCGGCACCCAGCTGTTCCAGACCGGTGATGTGCAGGTCAACCGGACGGGCGCCGATAGCGCAGCCGCCCGGCAGTGAAACCTGACCCTGACCAAAACGCGCTACCAGCGGGCCCAGCGCCCAGATTGAGGCACGCATGGTTTTGACCAGATCGTAAGGCGCACAAAATACATCTACCGCGCTGGCATCGACATGCACAGAACCGTTGCGTTCCACCTTCGCACCCAGCTGCGTCAGCAGCTTCATGGTGGTATCAATGTCGCGCAGCTTTGGCACATTCTGGATCTCTACCGGCTCTTCAGCCAGCAGGGCAGCAAACAGAATAGGAAGTGCGGCGTTCTTCGCCCCGGAAATGGTTACTTCACCACTTAAGCGGGTGGGGCCTTGCACACGAAATTTTTCCATTAACACGGCTCTCAATTAACTAGCTAAAAATTGGACTCGCCCAGGGCGAGTTCACCACGATGAGGATCAGAAACCGTTGAGTTTACGGTCACGCGCCCATTCAGCGGGAGTGTAGGTTTTGATAGAGACAGCATGCATGCGGTTATCCGCGATGAATTCCATCAGCGGCGCGTAGACAGCCTGCTGCTTTTTCACGCGGCTCAGTTCGCCAAACAGTTCGCCTACGGCGATCACCTGAAAATGGCTGCCATCGTTGCTCATCACATGAACTTCGTCTAAAGGCAATGCGGCCATCAGCACGGCCTGAATTTCACTGTTTTCCATTGGGCTTAACTTCACTTAATAATAATAAGGCTGACATAGTAGAGGAAAGCGGCTGACTCTTAAATACGCAAAAGCCCCTGTCGAAAACAGGGGCTTAGCATAACAACCGGAAATCAGGCGCTTTTATCCGCAGAAACAATAATCTGTTGCAGATTGTAAAGCGTAATCAGCGAGTGCAGTTTGTCGCTGATGCCGGTAAAGCGTGGGGTAGTACCCTGTGCCCGTGCGATTTCCCGCAGGTGAACCAGCAGGGCGAGACCGGACGAGTCAACACGCTCCAGCGCCGCGACGTCGATGGTATCGACATCTTTAATCAGCGTCTCACGTTGCTGCCAGAGGCTCATCAGCGTGTCGCGATCCAGTTCGCCTTTCAGTAACAGCGTGCTGGCTTCCCGCTCCCAGCGTAACGATTCGTGCATTATTGTTGTTTATCCAGCGTGATCGGCTGTGCCGCAGAAGACTTCAGTTGTGCTGTCAGACCATCGATACCTTTGGTACGCAACAGATCGCTCCACTCATTTTGTTTGGTGGTGATCATGCTGACGCCTTCAGCGATCATGTCATAAGCCTGCCAGTTACCGGTCTGGCTGTTTTTACGCCACTGGAAGTCGAGACGAACCGGTGGGCGACCATTTGGGTCGATGATGGTGACACGAATGGCGACAATCTGGGCATCGCCCAACGGCTGCTCAGGCTGAATCTGGTAGCTCTGACCATTATAGAGTGCCAGTGCCTGACCATAAGCCTGCGCCAGATAGTCACCAAAGGCGCTGAAGTAGGCTTCACGCTGCGCGGGCGTTGAATCACGATAGTAGCGGCCCAGCACTAACGCGCCGGCATATTTGATCTGCACGTACGGCAGCAGCTCCTGACGGACGATTTCACGCAGGTAGTTTGGATCCTGCTTGATTTTCGGCTGCTCATTTTTAAGACGGGTGAACGTCTTTTGCGCCGCTTCGTTCATCAGTTTGTAGGGATTGCTCTGATCCGCTGCGGTCGCCGTCAGCGGTACTGCAACCACCAGCATGGCAATCATCAGTAAACGTTTAAACATGTTATACCCTCTTCTTTAAGGTTGAGCCGGTGCCGCAGGCGCAGCACTGTCGCCTTCCTGCGCATCCTTGTTGTCACTTTTTTGTTTGTTATCGCCGCTCTTATAAAGGAACTGGCCGATCAGATCTTCAAGCACCATGGCTGACTTGGTGTCGCGCAGCGTATCGCCATCTTTCAGCATCGCCGAACCGAGTTCAGGATCGTCAAAGCCTAAGTTCAGCGCCAGGAATTGCTCACCGAGCAGACCCTGAGTCCGGACCGCCAGCGAGCTGGTGTCAGAGATTTTATTCGCATACTGATCGCTGATCTCCATGGTGACACGCGGCAGCAGCGTTTTCGGCTCAAGCGCGATTTCTGTTACCCGGCCAATTACCACACCGCCAATTTTGACCGGCGAACTGGCTTTCAGGCCGCCGATATTGTCAAACGTGGCGTAGAGTTTCCACGTCGGCTCCGTGCCCATCGACTTTAGATCGGCGACGCGCAGACAGAGAAACAATGCGGCGATCAACGCCATAATCATAAAAATGCCAACCCAGATTTCGCTTTTTTTGCTTTGCATTGCATCAATTCCCAAACATCAGTGCTGTCAGCACAAAATCCAACCCGAGCACCGCCAGTGAAGCATGTACTACGGTACGCGTTGTCGCGCGACTGATCCCTTCAGAAGTGGGAATCGCGTCATAGCCATTAAAGAGGGCAATCCAGGTGACCGTCACGGCAAAGACGGCGCTTTTAATGATGCAGTTAACAACGTCGGTCCGGAAATCGACCGCGTTCTGCATAGCTGACCAGAAGAAGCCGGGATCGATCCCCTTCCAGCTCACGCCGACCAGTGCACCGCCAGCGATACCGACCGCAGTGAAGATCATTGTCAGCAGCGGCATGCTGATAAAACCGGCCCAGAAACGCGGCGAAACAACACGGCGCAACGGATCCACTGCCATCATCTCCATACTGGAGAGCTGTTCAGTGGCTTTCATCAGGCCGATTTCAGCCGTCAGTGCCGATCCGGCCCGTCCGGCAAACAACAGCGCGGTTACAACCGGCCCCAGTTCACGCAGCAGCGACAGCGCCACCAGCATTCCCAGACTGGTTTCGGCACCATAGGTGTTCAGCACCAGGTAGCCCTGCAGTCCGAGTACCATGCCGATAAACAGACCTGAAACCACAATGATCAGTAACGACAGTACGCCAACACTATAAAGCTGTTTGATCAGTAGCGGCGAGTGTCTGCGGAACGCGGGTTTTCCTACCAGCGCGTGAAACAGCATTAATCCTGCGCGTCCAAAACTGGCGCACGTTTCAATTCCCTGACGACCGAATGACGCCAGCGCCTTCAAGACCATCTGTTTAGTTACTCCCTGAGCCGGTTAAATCAGCGAGATAGTCGCCGGCAGGAAAACGGAATGGAACCGGACCATCCGCATGGCCATCAATAAACTGGCGCACGCGCGGGTCATTATTCTCTCGCAGTTCCGGCGTGGTGCCGTGTGCGATAATTTTTTGTCCGGCCACGATATAGGCATAGTCCGCAATACTCAGTACTTCCGGTACGTCGTGCGAGACCACAATACAGGTCAGGCCCAGAGCATGGTTAAGTTCATCGATCAATTTTACCAGCACGCCCATGGTAATGGGATCCTGTCCGACAAAGGGTTCGTCGAACATGATTAGCTCCGGCTCAAGCGCAATCGCGCGTGCCAGGGCCACACGACGTGCCATACCGCCCGACAGCTCAGCGGGTTTCAGCTGGGCTGCACCGCGCAGGCCTACCGCTTCCAGCTTCATTAATACGGTGCTGTGCAGAATCGGTGCAGGCAGACGGGTGTGTTCACGCAGCGGCCAGGCGACGTTTTCATAGACCGTTAAGTCAGTAAACAGGGCGCCAGACTGGAACAACATGCTCATTTTCTTACGCGCTTCGTACAATTTAGCGCGCGACAATGACGGTATGTTTTCGCCACGGAAAAAGATTTCACCGCTGGTTGGCTGAAGTTGTCCCCCAATCAAGCGTAGCAGAGTGGTTTTTCCTATCCCCGACGGCCCCATTATCGCCGTCACTTTGCCTTTCGGCACGGTCAGCGAAATGTCGTCGAAGATGGTGCGATCTCCGCGCGAAAAACTCACGCCACGAACCTCAACCAGATTCGTATGCTGCTGGATCATTATTACCTCTTGTAAGGATCGGGCGTAAACATGGGGTACGATGGTAGCCTGTTCGGTCCTGATTCACGATAGCTTTACAGAAACTTACCGCTAAGATTTGGCGAAAATGGTCATTAAATTTACTTTTGCCGTTCAGACGGTCAAAATCAGCGCCTGTCTCGCCAAACAGAACCTTAAACCGGTCGGGAAAGGCATTGCCGGCCTGGGTTTTTACGCAAGGATTTTTCATGTTCGTAGCTTCTGCACTGCTGATTATCGGTTTGCTTTTACTGGCATATGGTGCCGATCGTCTGGTGTTTAGCGCCTCTATATTGTGCCGATCATTTGGCATCCCGCCACTGATCATTGGCATGACCGTTGTCAGCATCGGCACCTCGCTGCCAGAGATGATTCTCTCCTTTTCTGCGGCACAGCATGGCCAGATGGATCTTGCTGTGGGCACCGCGCTCGGCTCGAATATAACCAACATTTTACTGATCCTGGGTGCCGCTGCGCTTATGCACCCACTCAGCGTCCATTCTAATCTGATACGCCGTGAACTGCCGTTGATGTTGCTGGTTACCCTGCTCAGCGGATTCATGCTGTTTGACAATCAGCTTAGTCGACTGGATGGAATTGGCCTGATCGCCATTGCTGCTATTTATCTGATGGTGGTGATTCGCATTGCGCGCAAAGCCGAACAGGACAATAACGACACCCTGACCCGCGAGCAGCTGGCCGAGCTGCCACGCGAAGAGAGCGGCAATACGGTGGCCTTTCTCTGGCTGGCCGTCGCGCTGATTATCCTGCCGATGTCGACACGAATGGTGATCGACAATGCCACCGCCTTTGCCGACTACTTTGGTGTCAGCGAACTGGTGATGGGTCTGACGCTGATCGCCGTGGGCACCAGCCTGCCCGAGCTGGCAACGGTCATTGCCGGCGCGCTGAAAGGTGAAGATGATATCGCGATCGGCAATCTGATCGGCGCCAACATTTATAATATTGCCATCGTGCTGGGCCTGCCGGCGCTGATTCATCCCGGCAGCGTCGACTATCACGCTTTCGCCCGCGATTACTGGGTGATGCTGGGTGTCAGCGTGCTGTTTGCCCTGCTCTGCCTGCTCCGTCGCCGACGTGTTGGCCGAACGGCAGGCTTATTTTTACTCTGTGGTTTCTTCGTCTGGGTGACGCTGCTGTGGATGCAGCCGGCATTCATGGACGGCTAACAAGGACAGACTCACTATGTCATATCAGCAACCAACAGCATTTGATTTTCAGCAGGCGGGAAAAACCGTTCTGCGCATCGAGCGTGAAGGACTTGAACAGCTCGATCAATATATCAACGACGATTTCGCCCGCGCCTGCGCCCTGATCTTTGCCTGCCAGGGGAAAGTGGTGGTGATGGGCATGGGCAAGTCAGGCCATATCGGCAAAAAAATGGCGGCGACCTTTGCCAGTACCGGCACGCCCGCCTTTTTTGTGCATCCGGCTGAAGCCAGCCACGGCGATCTGGGTATGGTGAGCAAAAATGATGTGGTCATCGCCATCTCCAACAGCGGCGAGTCGAACGAAATCCTCGCGCTGATTCCGGTATTGAAACGTCAGCATATTGCGCTGATCTGCATCACCGGGCGGCCTGACAGTGCGATGGGCCGGGTTGCCGATGTGCATCTGTGTGTCCATGTTCCGCAGGAAGCCTGCCCGCTGGGTCTGGCACCGACCACCAGCACCACGGCCACGCTGGTGATGGGCGACGCACTGGCGGTTTCGCTGCTGGAAGCGCGCGGATTTACGGCGGAAGATTTTGCCCTCTCCCACCCCGGCGGTGCGCTGGGCCGTAAACTGCTGCTGCATGTAGCTGATATCATGCACAGCGGCGATGAACTGCCGCACGTCACGCGTGACGCCTCACTGCGGGATGCGCTGCTGGAGATTACCCGCAAAAATCTGGGGCTGACGGTCATCGTCGACGGTCTGATGAAAATTGAAGGTATCTTTACGGATGGTGACCTGCGCCGCATCTTTGATATGGGCATCGATTTCCAGCGCGCCACCATCGGAGAAGTGATGACGCCAGGTGGCATCCGCGTCCGGCCAAACATGCTGGCGGTTGAAGCTCTTAACCTGATGCAGACTAAAAACATTACCTCGATTCTGGTGGCCGATGACGACCATCTGCTCGGTGTGGTACATATGCATGACATGCTGCGCGCTGGCGTAGTCTGAACAGGAAGAGAAAATGCAACAGGCAACTCCCCCGATTGATACCTGCTATGGCCCGGTCAATGCTGACGTTATGGCGCGCGCCAGCAGGATTCGTCTGCTGATCTGCGACGTTGATGGCGTGATGTCCGACGGCGTCATCTACATGGGGAATAATGGCGAAGAGCTTAAGGCATTCAACGTGCGGGACGGTTACGGTGTGCGCTGCCTGCTGACCTCCGATGTGGAAGTGGCTATTATTACCGGCCGCAATGCCCGTCTGATGGAAGATCGCTGCAAAACGCTCGGCATCCGTCATCTTTATCAGGGACAATCCGATAAGCTTTTGGCCTATCGTGAACTTCTGGATAAACTGTCTCTTTCCGACGACCAGGTGGCCTACATTGGTGACGACCTGATCGACTGGCCGGTTATGGCGAAAGTGGGATTAAGTGTGGCAGTGGCGGATGCACATCCTATCCTGCTGCCACGCGCGCATTATGTTACGCGGATCGCCGGTGGACGCGGCGCGGTTCGCGAAGTATGTGACCTGATCTTAATGGCGCAGAACAAATTTGAGGATGCCAAAGGGCAATCAGTATGAGTAAAAGCAGGCGTTGGATAACGCTGATTCTGACCTTGATTGCACTGGTTTTGATCGGCTGGAATCTTACTAATCAGGATGAGGATGGCACGCCAGTCGATACGGGCAGTCAGGCGCCGACCTATACCAGTGCGGATTCACACACTGTGGTTTATAACCCGCAGGGCGCGCTGTCCTATAAACTGGTCTCTGACAAAGTGACCTATTTCTCGGATGAGGAGCTGAGCTGGTTCGAAAATCCGGTGATGACGACTTATGATGAGAACAAAATCCCTACCTGGACGTTACGCGCAGATAAAGCAAAGCTCACCAAAGATCGTATGCTTTATCTGTATGGCCATGTTGAGCTGAATACGCTGACGCAGGATTCTCAGCTTGAGCGTATCAAAACGGATAACGCGCAGATCAATCTTGTCACTCAGGACGTTACCTCTGATGACCAGGTGACATTGTATGGCCGCAGTTTTAACTCCACCGGCATGAAAATGCGCGGCAATTTACGGACAAAAAACGCCGAGTTAATCGAGAAGGTCAAAACCTCATATGAAATTCAAAATGAACAAAAATAGCCTGAAGCTTTTACTGGCCAGCATGTTGCTGGCAACCAGCGTTCCGGCGCTTGCCCTGACCGGTGACTCGGATAAGCCCGTCAATATTGACTCGCAGAATCAGGCGCTGGATTTGCAGGGCAATGTCGCGACCTTTACCGGCAATGTCATCGTGACGCAGGGTTCAATCAAAATCACGGCGGATAAAGTCGTGGTGACCCGTCCGGGCGGCGACAGCAAGAAAACTATCGTTGATGCCTACGGTAATCCTGCCACCTTCTATCAGATGCAGGACAGCGGCAAGCCGGTTCAGGGCCACGCCTCAAAACTGCACTACGAACTGGCTAACGATTTCGTTGAACTGACCGGCAATGCTTTCATTGAGCAGCAGGACAGCAACATCAAAGGCGATCGTATTACCTACCTGGTAAAAGAGCAGAAAATGCAGGCTTACAGCCAGGGCCAGAACAAGCGCGTTACCACCGTACTGGTGCCGTCGCAACTTCAGGATAAAGGTTCGTCCAACAGCGGAAAGAAGAGTAACTGATAGCTATGGCCACATTAATCGCAGAAAACCTGGCGAAGGCATATAAAGGCCGTCGCGTGGTAGAAGATGTCAGTCTGCAGGTAAAGTCCGGCGAGATTGTCGGCCTGCTCGGCCCGAACGGTGCCGGTAAGACCACCACCTTTTATATGGTGGTGGGCATTGTCCCGCGTGACGCTGGCCGCATTATTATTGATGACGAAGATATCAGTATCCTGCCGCTGCATGCGCGTGCGCGTCGTGGCATTGGTTATCTTCCCCAGGAGGCGTCGATTTTCCGTCGCCTCAGCGTCTACGATAACCTGATGGCAGTACTGCAGATTCGTGATGATCTGACCGAAGAACAACGGCAGGATCGCGCCCGTGAACTGATGGAAGAGTTCCACATCGAACATCTGCGCGACAGCATGGGTCAGGCACTTTCCGGTGGTGAGCGACGTCGTGTTGAGATCGCACGCGCGCTGGCCGCTAACCCTAAGTTTATCCTGCTGGATGAGCCCTTCGCCGGTGTCGATCCGATTTCCGTTATCGACATCAAGAAAATCATTGAGCATCTGCGGGACAGCGGCCTCGGCGTGCTGATTACCGACCACAACGTGCGCGAAACGCTGGCGGTGTGTGAGCGGGCTTATATCGTCAGCCAGGGCCACCTGATTGCGCATGGCACACCCAATGAAATTCTTGCGGATGAGCAGGTTAAGCGGGTTTATTTGGGTGAAGAGTTCAGACTCTGATAAGGTGTCGTTAATACCGATGTTTACCTGGGAACTACCATCCTGTCTATGAAGCAAGGTTTACAACTCAGGTTCAGCCAACAGCTGGCAATGACTCCACAATTGCAGCAGGCGATTCGTCTGTTGCAACTTTCTACGCTTGAACTCCAGCAGGAGTTACAGCTTGCTCTCGAAAGCAACCCGCTGCTTGAGCAGACTGACCTGCATGAAGAGATCGACTCCCGGGAATCATCGGAGTCTGAGGCGCTGGATACACGCGAAGCGCTTGAGCAGAAAGAGATGCCCGATGAACTGCCGCTGGATGCCACCTGGGATGAGATCTACACAGCAGGCACGCCTTCCGGCACCGGCACCGATTATCAGGATGATGAGTTACCGGTTTATCAGGGCGAGACCACGCAGTCACTTCAGGACTATCTGATGTGGCAGGTCGGACTGACGCCTTTCAGTGACACCGACCGCGCCATTGCCACCTCTATCGTCGATGCTATTGATGACACCGGATATCTCACCGTTTCGCTAGAGGAGATCCTCGACAGTATCGGCAACGATGAGCTTGAAGCGGATGAAGTTGAAGCGGTACTGAAACGCATCCAGCGCTTTGATCCTATTGGTGTTGGTGCGCGCGATCTGCGTGACTGTCTGCTGGTTCAGCTGTCGCAATATGCCCCCGAAACGCCGATGCTGGCAGAAGCACGCCTGATCGTCAGCGAACATCTCGACCTGCTGGCGAATCACGATTTCCGCAGTCTGATGCGGGTGACGCGCCTCAAAGAAGAGGTGCTGAAAGAGGCGATGCTGCTGATTCAGTCGCTGGACCCGCGTCCGGGTCAGTCGATCAACACCAGCGAGCCGGAATATGTCATTCCCGATGTGCTGGTGCGTAAGGTCGGCACCCGCTGGACGGTGGAACTCAATGCCGACAGCGTTCCGCGTCTCAAAATCAATCAGCACTATGCGGCAATGGGTGGCGCCACGCGCAACGACAGCGACAGCCAGTTCATTCGCAGTAACCTGCAGGAAGCCCGCTGGCTGATTAAGAGTCTGGAAAGCCGCAATGATACGCTGCTGAAAGTGACGCGCTGCATTGTTGAACAGCAGCAGGCGTTTTTCGAGCAGGGTGAAGAATTTATGCGTCCGATGGTGCTGGCGGACATCGCCCAGGCCGTTGAGATGCACGAATCAACCATTTCCCGTGTAACCACGCAGAAGTATCTGCACAGCCCGCGTGGCATTTTTGAACTGAAGTACTTTTTCTCCAGTCACGTTAATACTGAAGGTGGCGGCGAAGCCTCCTCGACAGCGATTCGTGCCCTGGTGAAGAAATTAATTTCGGCGGAAAATCCAGCCAAACCCTTGAGCGACAGTAAACTGACCTCCATGTTATCTGATCAGGGGATTATGGTGGCACGGCGTACCGTCGCCAAATATCGTGAGTCTTTATCCATCCCGCCATCGAACCAGCGTAAACAACTGGTTTGAAAGAAATGAGAAGGAAGACCTATGCAGCTGAACCTGACCGGACAACACGTTGAAATCACTGCACCTCTGCGTGAATTCGTTAACGGTAAATTTGCCAAACTGGAACACTATTTTGAACATATCAATCAGGTCTATATTGTCCTGAAGGTTGAGAAAGTCACTCAGGTGGCGGACGCAACCCTACACGTGAATGGTGGCGAGCTGCACGCCACATCCGAAGCGGAAGATATGTATGCGGCAATTGATGGGCTGATCGACAAGCTCGCCCGTCAGCTGACCAAACACAAAGATAAACTGAAAAAACACTAACCTTCACGCTAGCGACGCGCGCCTGCCGCGCAGAGCCGACAGGATGGGGCGGATAATCCGCCCCGTTTTGTCATCTGAGTAAGCGCCGATTGTCTCAGGCGTTAAGACGCGCTGGCGGTGAATGGCCTGGTGAACACGCAAGTGAAACGATAATGAACAACGATCTCACACTGGAATTGAGCACAGTGCTTTCGCCAGACTGCACCCGCAGCGGCGTACACTGCCAGAGCAAAAAACGTGCGCTGGAAATTATCAGCGAACTGGCCGCTAAGCAGCTCAACCTGCCGCACCAGACGCTTTTCGAAGCGATCCTGACCCGCGAACGCATGGGCAGTACCGGTATCGGTAACGGGATAGCGATTCCTCACGGCAAGCTGGAAGAGGATACGCTGCGCGCGGTTGGGGTGTTTATCAGCCTCGAACAGCCGATTGCGTTTGATGCCGTCGACAACCAGCCGGTCGATCTGTTGTTTGCTTTACTGGTCCCGGCTGACCAGTGCAAAACACACCTGCATACCCTGTCTCTGGTGGCGAAGCGTCTGGCAGATAAAACGGTCTGCCGTCGTCTGCGTGCTGCGCAGAGTGATGAAGAGCTCTACGCCATTATTACGGAAGTCCAGACAGAGCAGTAACGCGTCTTTACCGGCCGGGTGCCGGTTTTAAAACGGGAGAGAAGGTCATGGTGCTGATGATCGTTAGCGGTCGTTCAGGCTCGGGGAAGTCAGTGGCGCTCCGCGCGCTGGAAGATATGGGGTTCTACTGCGTTGATAACCTGCCGGTCGTGCTGCTGCCTGAGTTAGCTAACTCACTGGCTGAGCGCAATATTTCGGCAGCGGTCAGTATCGACGTGCGTAACATGCCTGAATCCCCTGAAATTTTTGAAACCGCACTGAATAATCTGCCTGACACATTTTCACCTCAGTTGCTGTTCCTCGACGCCGATCGCAACACCCTGATTCGTCGTTACAGCGATACGCGCCGTCTGCATCCCCTCTCCAGCAAAAACCTGTCGCTGGAGAGCGCCATCGATGAAGAGAGCGATCTGCTGGAGCCGCTGCGTTCACGTGCCGATCTGATTATCGATACCTCAGAGATGTCGGTGCATGAGCTGGCAGAGATGCTGCGTACCCGTCTGCTCGGCAAGCGTGAACGCGAGCTGACCATGGTGTTTGAATCCTTTGGCTTCAAACATGGCATCCCGATTGACGCCGATTATGTGTTTGACGTGCGCTTTCTGCCCAACCCTCACTGGGATCCGAAACTACGCCCGATGACCGGCCTCGATCGTCCTGTGGCGGCCTTCCTTGATCGTCACACTGAAGTGCATAACTTTATCTACCAGACGCGCAGCTATCTTGAACTCTGGCTGCCAATGCTGGAAACCAATAACCGTAGCTATCTTACCGTGGCGATTGGCTGTACCGGCGGCAAACACCGCTCAGTTTATATCGCAGAACAGCTGGCGGATTACTTCCGTTCGCGCGGTAAGAATGTACAGTCACGCCATCGCACGCTGGAAAAGCGCAAATCATGACCGTCCGACAAACTGTAGAAATCAAAAATAAGCTGGGCATGCATGCCCGCCCGGCAATGAAGTTATTTGAGCTGGTACAGAGCTTTGATGCCGAAGTGTTGCTGCGCAATGAAGCGGGCACAGAAGCCGAAGCCAGCAGCGTGATTGCGCTGCTGATGCTCGACTCGGCCAAAGGCGGGCATATCGAGATTGAAGCCAGCGGCCCGGAGGAAGTTCCGGCGCTGGCTGCGGTCATTGAGCTATTTGAAGCGGGCTTCGATGAAGATTAAGGCTTAGTCGAGCTTATTACGCTGCAGGAAGCCCTCGCCGCCCAGCTGGCGCATCTGACGCAATATCCACTGCTGCCGCTCCCTGACATAGCCTGAGGGCGCAGCAGCACGATAACGAATCGGATTGGGCAGAACTGCCGCCAGCAAAGCGGCGTCTGCGGCGGTCAGCCGGCTGGCAGGCTTATGGAAGTAGCGCTGTGAAGCTGCCTCAACGCCAAAGATGCCGGGTCCGAACTCTGCAATGTTCAGATAAACGGTCAGAATGCGTCGCTTCGTCCACACCGTCTCAATCCCTACCGTCAGACCCGCCTCCAGACCTTTACGCACCCAGCTGCGACCATCCCATAGGAACAGATTCTTCGCAGTCTGCTGTGACAGCGTGGACGCCCCGCGCATCCGGTTGTCGCTTTTATCCAGTACGGACTCGATCGCCGCCACATCAAAGCCCCAGTGAGTGGGAAACTTTTGATCTTCTGAGGCGATAACGGCCAGTCCCATCCAGGGCGAAATCTCGTCATGGCCAACCCAGTCTGAATGAGCAACATAACTAAAATCACCGCGTAACCAGGCACCGATCTGTCGCTCAGTCATCACCGCTGAGAACGGCACCGGTAAGAATGAAAAGAGTAAAATTCCCGCCAGCCATACTCCCAGCCACACCAACAGGACGCGACCCGCAATCCGTCTGATACGCTGTCCGACGCTTCCTTTATGCTTGTTCATGCAATCTTCCCATACCTGTTGCAGATGTTAATCAATCACTCATGTAATCACTGCCATTAACGCAGTCTTTTTACGATTATCGCTGAAAACGAGACGGCCGTTTCCAGACTTTATTCAATCATTTTGCATCAAAATGCTGCAACAGTTCGAAATAGTTCAAGGACTTCCGAAAAAAAGGAATCGGTTCCATTGATCGGCCTTGCTTAGCATCTTTCCAGATAAACAGTTAATAATGAGTAATAAGCGCTTTAATAAATCATTCACCATTCTTAACTGTTATTTTTTTCTTAATCCTGCGCTGTCCAAAGCTTAATCAGAATTATCGTTATAACGTATAAATAAACAGCGCTTAACGGACAGACTTGCAGCTGATATGGCCCTGTTTCCTTCCAGCAGGAATCCTCATGTCCGGATGACAGAAGGACAAACTTTTAGATTCTTTTTAATCATTCCAAATCGTTTTGGATAATTCGTGTCATTTCAGGCCGCGCGCTTGCAATATCAGCGTTTTAGCCTCGCTGAGGAGGTAAATGTTAACGCCAGCTCACTTTACTGCTGCCGAGCCACCGCTTCGCTGCCTGGCAGCCTTAAAACTACACGAAAAAGTGCAAATCTGATTAAAATAACAGCAATACAGCACAGAAATTGATTCCTTACTTGACTGTGTTGCCAAATTAATGTTTTCTGTATTTAAACGCTGCTCAATATCACAAATTTTAATGAATCTTGTCGCATGAGAAGATGAATTTGCTAAGGTGATAACAGTGTTAACCAATACCCTGCGGCTGCATTAATTATTCATATCATAGCGGCCGTAATGATTTCCCTGGTGTTGGCGCAGTATTCGCGCACCCCGGCCTCGGCTGGGGTCATTTTTTTCCGGGGTATCACTTATCCTGCTCTGACACCCAGTCGCGTAATACCTGCACATCATGTCGCCACTCATGTTTCAGCTCATCAATCCATTCAACGACATTGTCCCACCATGCCGGTAACTCCGGACTCTGAATCTGTTTTGCCAGCATCTGCAAACGCTGCAGCCCGACCGAACCCGCCGCGCCTTTGATTTTGTGTCCCTCTTCAGCAATGCCTTTCTGATCGCGCGCCATCAGATTCGACTCCAGCACCGCAAGATAGTCCGGCATCATCTTTTCAAACATGGTCAGGCTCTGAGTAATCAGACCGGGACCCACCAGTTCGATATACTGTTCCAGCATGGCGACATCCAGCAGCATCCGGGTTTTGTCATCACTGACCTCAGCCGTCTCCTCTTCCGAATCTGCCTGATAATCCCAGTACTTTTTGATCATTGCGGTCAGTGCCGGCACCGCCAGCGGTTTGCTCAGAACATCATCCATGCCCGCGTCGAAGTACTCTTTTTTGTCTTTGAGCACATTCGCGGTGAGCGCCACCAGTGGGGGCAGATGCGTGCCCTGATACTGCTGGCGAATCGCCCGTGAGACATCCAGGCCGGTCATATCAGGCAGCTGGATATCCAGCAGCACCAGATCAAACTCCAGCGGATCGAACATCGCCAGCGCCTCACTGCCGGTCATGGCAACCTCGACGCTGCAGCCCAGCTTCTCCAGTACCGAGCGCGCCACAATCACGTTAAGCTCAATATCTTCCACCAGCAGCACGTGCAGCGCAGGCAGAGGCAGGCTATCGTCCACGCCTTCATCTTCCACCTCTTCAGCAATGCGCGGCGCTTTAATCTCTACGGTAAAGCATGAACCCTGTCCTGGTGCGCTGTGAACGCGGATATCACCGCCCATCGCCTGCGCCAGACGGCGTGATACCGCCAGCCCGATGCCGGTACCGGTCGCCGGTTTGCCGCCATGCTGGTCTTTGACCTGATAGTACATCGCAAAGATTTTGTCCTGCTCGTCCTGGCGGATACCCATACCGGAGTCCTGTACCTCAAAGCGCAGCGTCTCATCCTGCTCATACGTCACCCGCACCACGATTTCGCCCTGCTGGGTGAACTTCACGGCGTTACCAATCAGGTTCCACAGAATCTGACGCAGACGCGTCCCGTCAGTGAAAATCATATGCGGCAGCGGCAGTTGCGGTGCGAGCACAAACTTCAGCCCTTTTGGCTGAGCCAGCAGGCCGGAAAGATTTTCTAAATCGGCAAGGAAGCCGGTGAAGTCCAGCGGCTGATTATCCAGCTGCACTTTGCGACGCTCGATTTTGTCCACCTCAATCACATCATTGAAGATGTTGCCCAGCGTGATGGCGGAGACGTGGATAGTTTTCAGGTATTTCAGCTGTTCCTGATTGAGATCGGTATCCAGCAGAATACGGCTCAGGCCGACAATGCCATTAAGCGGCGTACGAAGCTCGTGGCTGATCGTAGAGATAAAAGTGGTCTTCTCCCGGCTGGCGTTCTCTAACGCGTCCTGATAGCGCTTACGCTCCGTTATATCGCGGCCAAAGCCCATCAGCCCGCTGCGCTTACCGACGCGGTCGTAATAAGGGACTTTACGAATCTCAAAACAGGCTTTGCGCCCATCGGGATATTGCAGCCACTGTTCATAGGTCAGGGAGACGTTATGGCGGAACACCTTCTCATCCGTTTCCAGCACCTTAGTCGCCGCTTCATCATCATAGATATCGCGCGGGGTCAGGCCAATCAGCTGCTTTTCGCTTTTGCCGGTCAGCAGTTCCATCGCGCGGTTGCAGCCGGAGAACTGCTTATCGATGTTGCGATAGAAAACCAGGTCAGGCGAAGCATCCAGGAATGAACGCAGAAAAGAGGATTGCTGCTCCAGCTCAATCTGAGCCTGCTCACGACGCGTTACCTCTTCACGCAGCTTATCCATCACCTGTTCGCGAGCCAGCTCCGCTTTTTTACGGTCGCTGATCTCATGGTTCAGTTGCGTAATGGTCTCTTTCATCTGCCGGTTGAGCTCCAGATCGCGGGTGCGCATCTCTTCCAGCTTATCCACCAGCCGTGCCAGCCGTTGGCGGGACTCCTCCAGCTGATCGACCACCACCGACAGAAAATAGACGGCCCAGGGCGTGATCAGCAGCCCAAAGAAGACCGAACGCACCACGTCAATGCTCTCGACATGGCCCCGCAGTACCATCGTGACCGCCATCTGGACAATCATCGCCAGCACGACCAGCGCAGACGCCAGCAGCAGCGAGAACCTCACCAGCCCAAGCTTGACCATTAAATCAACGTAGTACTGCGCCAACAGACGAATTTGTTTCATAACAACTCCCTGGAAGAGAAACAGCCTCATAATAGCGCAGTTACCCCGCTGACGTCGCAGCACGTCGCAGGGAGATGCGGGTTCAAACGCCCTTTTATGGTGCATCCGCAGAGCCGATCGGCGACGTTAAGGACAAAGCGGTTAAAACCCTTGACTGACTGTGCCAAATGAATAATCTGTAAGGCCGCCAGCGAATCACCGATTTCTCTGTACGGCCTTTTTTCAATATCCTGGCAACGTCCTGTTGCGCAGGCACACCCTTTTATATGCATACCCATTCATCTTTAGTGATGTTTTAAGCACGCGCATGCTGATTAATTTTTCTTATAACCAACCGCTGTTTCATTCAAATAGTCGGACATAAGAAAAACAGATACATGCTATGCATCAACGGTGCTGAACAGCATTTAATGCTGTGTAACACCCCGTCACCAGCATGGTGCAGAGATCTGACACCTGCACTACAGTGAGTCAGTTCACATTTATCGGCCGATCGCCAGGCACCAGAGTGATACATTTTAAACCTTAAAATCCATTAAATTCAGAATGTTAAGCAGATAAAACAGCTGATTACCCCGTCTGACCACCCTATTTGACCTGATTACGCTTTCCCGATAAGTTGGAAATCCGCTGAAAGCTTTCCAGACGGGCCATTGTCTCGGCATATCTATGCAACAAGAAGACTCCCGCGCGGTTTAAGTCATCTCCTTTAAGAGACCGGAAATCAGAGAGCAGCTCAATTAAGGACGTTTTACCGATGTCTGGAGAGAAATGCTCAGGGCTATGACGCGCGCTCGACAGAGCATGGCGATGAAAATGATAGCGCCCCAGTGCGCCCAGACCCTGAATCAGTGCAGGTAATGTCAAAGCAGTTTAAGGAGACCCTCAATGTCCACTAAAAAACCTCAATCCTATGGCTTGTATGATCCGACAGCAGGCAGTGACAGCTGTGGTGTAGGTTTCATTACGCGTAAGGACGGCGAGCAGACCCACGAGATTCTGCAGATGGCGCACAGCGCCCTGTGTACGGTGCCTCACCGCGGCGGTATGTCAGCGGAAGGCGTCGGCGATGGCGCGGGGGTCAACGTTGATCTTTCGCTGCACTTCTTCCGCAAAATTACCGGCCAGCCGCTGGAAGCGGGCCGCTTTGGCGTCGGCAACTTCTTTGTGCCGAAAGATGCCGGACTGCGCGCGAATGCCGAACGTCTGGTCGATGAGGCCCTCAGCAGCTTTGGCCTGCCGGTGATCATGAAACGTGATATGCCGCTCGACAGCAGCGTGACGCGCCCGGCGGCGATTCAGTTCCAGTTACCGATTCTGCAGTGGATTTTCACTGCGCCACAGGATGTGGTCGATCAGAACGACTTCGAACAGCGCATCTACCGCGCCCTGTTAACCATTGAAGCGCGCGCCTTCACCGAAAGTGAATTTGGCGGTCTCTATCCGCTGTCGCTGTCGTCGCGCACGCAGGTTTTTAAAGCCCGTCTGAACTCCAATGAAGTGATCCCTTACTTCAAAGATCTGACCGACCCCGATCATCAGGTGCGCGGGCTGTTCTTCCATACCCGCTTCTCCACCAACACCGATCCGCATACCACCATGGCGCAGCCGTTCCGCCTGATGGCGCATAACGGTGAGCTGAACACGGACCGTAAAAACCGCATCGCCGAGTCCGCGCTGGCGCTGGCCCGCGGCAAAAAAATCGTGCGGCCTAAAGGCCAGTCAGACAGCTCGCGTCTGGATCAGAGCATCCACAGCCGTCTGATGGAAGATAATCTCGACCTGATCACCGCCGTCGTCTCAATGATGCCGCCTGCCTGGGAAAACGACAGTTCGCTGCCGGCAGAAGTGCGTGACATGCTGGAATATTTCTCTCTGTATGAAGAGAAGAACGACGGCCCGGCGGCATTAATCTTCGGCAACGGTGAAGTGATTGGTGCCCGTCTTGATCGCCTTGGCCTGCGTCCACTGCGCTCAGTCGAAACGGCTGAATATATCGGTGCGATGTCAGAAGCCGGCCAGATTGCCTTCCCACCGGAAAGCGTATTACGTCGTGGCCGTATCGAAGCGGGCGGCATGCTCTATTTCGATCATCGTGAAAAACGCAGCTACACCACGTTACAGGCGCTGGAAAAACTGGCTGCAGAGAAAGATTATTCGGCGCTGCTGCGTGAAGCGCGTGTCGGTCTTGACGATCTGCCGGAGATCCCGGCAGAACAACAGGGTTCACCGCTGCGTTATCGCGGCGATCTGAAAACCTATCAGCGCTTTGTGGCCTACTACTACAACCAGGAAAGCTTCAAGTTCATGATGGACCCGATGCTGAACACCGGCGCAGAGAAGATCTCTGCGATGGGTTACGGCAACGCCATCAATGGCTTATCCGATCATGAAGGCGGCATGGCGCACTATTTCTCTCAGCGCTTTGCTCAGGTGACCAACCCGCCGCTGGACTCTATCCGTGAAGTGGATGGCATGACGCTGCGTGTCGCCCTGGGCGCAAAACCCCATCTGGGCCGCAGCAAAGGCCGTCAGATTGTGGTGCCAACACCGATCCTCAGCCACCTTGATATGCTGCGGTTACGCGAGCAGACCATCGCGCCTTATGCCCGCTTTGAGATGCTCTATGAGCCGGTGATCGGCAAAGATCTGCTGAGCACCACCGCGAACGCCAATGCGCTGGAAAAAGCGATTGATGACCTGGCGCAACAGGTCGTGGATTTTGCCCGTACTCAGGGCGGCATCGCTGTGCTTACCGATCGCCACATCTCTTCTAAGCACGCGGCGATCCCGATGCTGCTGGTGGTTTCCGCCATCAACCAGCGTCTGGTGCAGGAAGGCCTGCGTCTGGATGTGTCTCTGGTCGTAGAAAGCGGCCAGAGCATCTCCTCGCACCATATTGCCGCCACACTCGGCTTTGGGGCTTCCGCTATCTATCCACTGGGCGTACAGATGCGCGCAGAAGAGAAATTTGGCGAAGGTGAAGAAGGCAACAAAGCCTTTAAGCGTTATGCCAAAGCGGCTGAAAAAGCGCTGATGAAAACCATGGGCAAAGTGGGTCTCTGTACCGTTGAGAGCTACAGCAGCGGCGAATTCTTCGAGCCGAACTTCCTTAACACCGATGATCCGGTGCTGAAAAAGTATTTCCCGAATATCAGAACGCCGGTTGGCGGTGCAGGCTTCGCCGCTATCGCGCAGATGGCCGTTGACTGGCACCAGAGCGCACTGAAGATTCAGGGCGAGTCTGAAGTGCCACTGCTGGGCCTGTTCAAAGAGCGTGCAGAAGGCGCGGGTCACTCCTACGGCACCATCGCCGTGCGGACCTTCATCGACATGACCGAAGAGCCGATTCGCTTTGCTGACAAGGCACGCGAAGAGGACAACTTTATCCGCCTGATGACGCTGGCAAAACTGGACAACGCGTTTGGCATCAAGCCAGAGACGTTTAAAGACAGCAGCTTCGAGCGTATCCCGGATGATGTGATCAACAACTTTGCGATTACGGCCGACTACCGTCAGTTCTCCAGCCTGATGTATGAAGAGCGTAAACGTCGTCCGGCAGCCCTGCGCGACATTCTGACGTTCCCGGCTGACCTGACCCACATCGACAGCGAAGCGGAGTTCCGCCGTAAGCTGGGACGCTACTCACTGACCAACAACGGCTTTGCCATTCGTGGTATGGAGTGCGAAGCGGTGGATGGCAGCCTGAATCACTTTATGCTGCGTCTGACCGATGCGATTGAGGGGCTGAAGCCAGAGAGCGAGCGCCTGCAGAACCTGTCCCGCGCGCTGAAATTCCGCTTCGGTGACGATATCGAGAGCAGCGACGTGGTCGAAGGCGGCCTGAAAGTGACGGCTTACGGTAAAGCGGCAGATTATCTGTCACGTATCTTCACCACCCTGCCCTCACTGCCGCTGAGCGAAGTGCAGCCAGCCTGTGAAATTACCCGTACCTTCGCCTCCGGGGCGATGAGCCACGGCGCGCTGGTCGCGCCTGCGCATGAAGCGGTCGCACACGGCACCAATATGGTCGGCGGCATGAGTAACTGTGGTGAAGGCGGCGAGCATTACTCCCGTCACGGCACCATCCGTGCTTCCCGCATCAAACAGCTGGCTTCGGGTCGTTTCGGCGTCTGGGCTGCCTATCTGGCAGACCCGATGCTGGAAGAGCTGGAGATCAAAATTGGTCAGGGAGCGAAGCCTGGCGAGGGCGGCCAGTTACCGGCAGCCAAAGTTACCGTTGAGATTGCTGCGGCCCGTGGCGGTACGCCTGGCGTTGAACTGGTCTCTCCGCCACCGCATCACGACACCTATTCCATCGAGGATCTGGCACAGCTGATCCACGACTGTAAAGCCGCGCGGGTGCGCGTTATCGTCAAACTGGTCTCGTCTGAAGGGATCGGCACCATCGCAGTTGGCGTAGCTAAAGCTGGTGCAGACGTGATTAACGTGGCGGGTAACACCGGCGGGACAGGCGCTGCGTCTGTGACCAGCCTGAAATATACCGGACGCGTGGCCGAAATCGGTATCGCTGAAGTCCACCAGGCGCTGTGCGCCAACGGCCTGCGCGAGAAAGTGCTGCTGCGCTGCTCTGGCGCACAGCAGACCGGCAGCGACGTGGTGAAATCGGCCCTGCTGGGCGGTGACAGCTTCGAGTTCGGCACTACCGCACTGATGATGCTGAAATGCGTAATGGCGAAGAACTGCAACGTGAAGTGCCCGGCTGGCTTAACCACCAACGCCGAGGCCTTTGATGGCGATCCGCGTCAGCTGGCGCAGTATTTCCTCAACGTGGCGCATGAAGTGCGTGAGATTCTGGCACGTATGGGCCTGCGTTCCCTGCGTGAGGCGCGCGGTCGCTCCGACCTGCTGCACCTGATGGATCATCCGCTGGAAGTGGGCAAACTCGACTTACGCGCCATGCTCACCGTGGTGCCGGAACTGAAAATCGACAAGCCGGTGTATCTGGAAAAAGATTTTGAGCTGGATGATGGCTGGATTGAGCAGCTGAAGCTGTCGCTGGTGACACAGGGAAATCCTGACGTCGCCCTGGGCAACAGCATCGTCCTGAACAACCGCAACAAAAGCGTCGGTGGTCAGCTGGCTATCGATATTGAGCGCATGCTGAACCATCAGCTGAGCCCTGAGCAGTTGAAAGCGATGCCTGCCGTCATGACCGACGATCGCGGCCGCCGCTATCTGGCACCTGAGAGCGTAAAAATTTCCACTACCGGTTCTGCCGGTCAGTCATTTGGCGCATTCTGCAACGATGGCATGCAGCTGACCCATTACGGCACCTGTAACGACGGTGTCGGCAAAGGACAGTGTGGCGGCGAGCTGATTGTGATGTCGCCTGGCGGCGGCGCGCAGGATGCCGATGGCAACGTGCTGATTGGTAACTTTGCGCTGTTCGGCGCGACCGGCGGACGTCTGTTCGTGCAGGGCCAGGCCGGTGACCGCTTCGCGGTGCGTAACTCAGGCGCAACGGCCGTGGTCGAAGGCGTCGGTGATTTCTGCTGCGAATATATGACCAACGGCGCCATCCTTAACCTGGGCACCTTTGGTAAAGGATTTGGCAACGGCATGAGCGGCGGCTTTGCCTACCAGTACGACCCGTATGGATCGCTGGCCAGCCACGCTGCCGGTGATTCCGTGCGGTTCGGTTCAATTGCCGATCAGGATGAGATGGCGCAGGTGCACAAGCAGGCCGTGCTGACCATGCTGAACTGGCATCTCGAAGCGACCAAATCGCCACGTGCCGCCTGGCTGCTGGAGAACTGGGAAACGGAGTGTCACCACTTTGTTTACGTGATGCCGCGTTCGCTGCTGCTGTATCAGGATGGCGGCGAGATTCTGAAAGCCAAGAGCCGCAAAGATCTGCTCGAAGAGCTGTCAACGGCGCTGGCAGGCCATCAGGTTGCCAAGTTTAAAGCCGCGTGGCGTCAGGGTAAAACGATCGCCAACGGTGCCGTACCGGCCTATGGTGCGACCGATACGCAGGAGATGTTTGTCCTGCTGAACAACTACACCGTGCTGAGCTTCGCCCAGCAACTGGCACTGGCTAAATTGCCGAAAGGCACGCCAGTTGAAGATGCGGCGGTAGAAAAAGCGGTGCGTAATCTGCTGATGACAGAAGACTTTTCGCTGGTCAGCAAGCTGCAACGTCATGCCCGTTCCGCCATCGAGAGTTACAGCGATGATGAACTGGCGAGTCTGATTGGCACTAAACGCATGTCAGATTACAAAGCGGCGCTGACGCAGCGTAACATCCGCTCCATGGACAGCCTGGCAACCTACGGCTGGATCATGTATCAGGATGCCTGTAACCGGGAAGTGCTGGGCCACCTGCCTGACTTTGAAGAGCTGTTTGCACGTGCGGCATTGCCGGAAATCGCCGCTGCGGTGGGTAAACTCTCCTGACAGTGATACTGATCAGGCTGAACTGAATATTATTAATTGATCATTGCCCGGATTAATCGTTGTACCGGACAGATGCAGAACCGCTCTCCCCTGTTGCAGACACTGCGGCGCGGGAAAGCGGAACCGCTTTCAGACCGGACAACGCCACTGATATCGGGCGAGAACGGGATTGAGTAAAAGTACCCATGAAAATTCCTTATATTCCAGAAGATGCACCTTTTAATGGCGATCAGAAGTACTGGCTGGCTGGCTTCCTCGCGGGGCTACACTCCCGTCTGCTGGTATTAGAAGACAAACAGCAACCCGCCGCGGGTACAGGCGCAGCCGCGACCACGCAACTGCATATTCTTTACGGCTCACAGACCGGCAACGCCGAAGCACTGGCGCAGACCGCAGCGAAATCTGCCCGCGCCAAAGGGCTGGTGCCCGTGGTTCAGGCGCTGGGCGATGTCGATCTCGACGTGTTTGCCACCATGCGCCATGTGCTGATCGTCACCTCGACTTATGGCGAAGGTGAAATGCCGGACAACGCGCAGCTGTTCTGGGATGCGATCTCTGCCAGTACCGCACCGCGTCTGGAGCAGATGCATTTCGCCGTGCTGGCGATTGGCGATACCGGCTACGATGGCTTCTGCCAGGCGGGCAAGTTCATTGATATGCGCCTTGAGCAGCTGGGTGCCAAACGCGTGGTTGATCGTATCGATTGTGATATCGACTACGAAGAGCCTTCCAGCGAGTGGCTGAACAGCTCAATGCCACAGTTCGCGGCCAGCGCGGGCAGTAGCGGCACCGTGCTGGAAAGCGCGCCTGAAGCACCGGTCATTCCGGGCAGCAACAAATCGAATCCGTATGCCGCCGCGCTGATCACCAACAAGCGCCTGTCAGGCGAGCAGTCAGCCAAAGATATTCGTCATTTCGAATTCGACCTGTCAGACAGCGGCCTGAAGTATGAAGCCGGCGATGCGCTGGGTGTGATTCCGGTCAACGAGCCGTCACTGGTCAGCCTGCTGCTGACCCAGCTTAATGCTGACTACCAGACGCCGGTGCCTGGCTTTGACCGCAGCCTCGGCGACCTGCTGACCTATCAGTTTGAGATCTCAGAGCCGTCACGCAAGTTGATCGAGTGGGTCGGACAGAACACCACTAACCAGGAACTGCGTCATGTCTTACAGCATGATGATAAAGATGCGCTGGGCGTGTGGCTGTGGGGCAAAGATACCCTCGACCTGCTGCAGCTTGAGCTGACGCGCACGCTGGCGGTGCCTGAGTTTGTTGCCCTGCTGCGTCCGTTACAGCATCGTGCCTACTCTATTTCATCCAGTTCGAAAGCCCACCCTAACCAGGTGCATCTGACCGTTGCCTCGGTGCGTTATCACAGTGGTGGCCGTAATCGCGGTGGCGTCTGCTCAACCTATCTGGCCGAGCGTGTGCGTCGTGGCGAGAAGCCCGCCATCTTTATCTCACCGAATAAATCGTTCCGTGTGCCGGCTAACAACAGCGCACCGCTGATCATGGTGGGACCCGGTACCGGTATCGCCCCATTCCGTGCCTTCCTGCAGGAGCGCCAGGCAACCGGCGCGCAGGGCAAAAACTGGCTGTTCTTTGGCGATCAGCATCAGGAACATGACTTTATCTATCAGGATGAGTTACTTGCCTGGCGGGATAACGGCTTGCTGACACGTCTGGATCTGGCGTTCTCGCGCGATCAGGAGAAGAAGATCTACGTACAGAGCCGGATGCTGGAACAGGGCGCAGAGCTTTATGCGTGGCTGCAGGAAGGGGCGTACTTCTACGTCTGTGGCGATGCCTCACGCATGGCGAAGGATGTGGATAATGCGCTGTATGAAGTGGTTCGCCAGTTTGGTGGTCTCTCCACCGAGCGCGCGGCAGACTACGTCGATCAGCTGAAGAAAGAGAAACGCTACCTGCGCGACGTCTACTAAGCGCGAAGGTCTGCTGAGAAAATCCGGCTTGCACAGGCAGCCGGATTTTTTTATGGCTGACAGGCAAAAAAATACCCGTCACATGGACGGGTATTTACATTCACTGCTATTTCACTACGCGCAGTGAAGGTCGTCCACCCCGTGGCGGTGGATCGTCATCAGGCGGCGTCTCGTCATCGCTGGCATCGTCAGGACGATCACCATCAATCACGGACATCATGGTCTCTTCCTGACCCTCTGACGCTTCCTGCATACCCAGCTCGTAAGCCGGTTCCGGTTCAAACATCGTCCCGGCCCCGTTTTCACGCGCATAGATTGCCAGAATCGCCGCCATCGGCACGTTAACCTGGCGAGGAACGCCGCCAAAGCGAGCGTTGAACGATACCTGATCATTGGCCAGATCGAGGTTACCGACAGCGCGTGGCGCGATGTTCAGGACAATCTGACCATCACGCGCATACTCCAGCGGTACCTGCACACCTGGCAGATTGATATCGACCACCAGATGCGGCGTCAGCTGATTGTCGAGCAACCAGTCATAGAAGGCGCGCAGCAGATAGGGACGACGTGCAGTAAGTTGCGACATTTCCATACGTTAAGCCCGGGCTTGCAGGCGCATTTCACGTTCAGCTTCAGTTAATGAAGCGAGGAAAGAGTCACGCTCAAATACGCGGTTCATGTAGCCTTTCAGCTCTTTTGAACCTGAGCCGATCAAATCGATGCCCATTGACGGCAGACGCCATAACAGCGGCGCCAGGTAGCAATCGACCAGACTGAACTCTTCGCTCATGAAGTAAGGCGTACGACCGAACAGTGGGGCGATAGCCAGCAGCTCTTCACGCAGTTGCTTGCGTGCCGCTTCAGCTTCCTGACCCGTGCTGTTCTCGACTTTCCGCATCAGGCTATACCAGTCCTGCTCGATGCGATGCATCATCAGGCGGCTATCACCACGGGCAACCGGATAAACCGGCATCAGTGGCGGATGCGGGAAGCGCTCATCTAAATATTCCATGATGATGCGTGATTCATACAGCGTCAGCTCACGATCTACCAGCGTCGGTACCGTGCGATACGGATTGAGGTCAATCAGATCCTGCGGCAGGTTATCCATTTCGACCTGCTCGATCTCTACGCTGACACCCTTCTCCGCCAGGACAATACGTACCTGATGGCTGAAAATGTCAGTAGGACCAGAAAACAGCGTCATTACCGAACGTTTGTTGGCAGCGACAGCCATGAAAACCTCCAAGTTTGTTCACAAAAAGATACTGCGAATAGCCAACCACACGGCTATTCACCAGCTAATCGAACTCGCACGCAACCTGGTTAGCCGCGTCACAGATACTGACACCCCGACAGTGAGGAGGCGCATAACGCACCGGCCTGCGGGCGCAAAGTGACACAGAGTTTACCAGATTTTAGGCTGCTTGTGGGCGTGGAATGAATCTTTGCAGGTAAATTGAGCGCGACGTTACGGTTTTTGCGGGGAGTTTTGGCTGGGCAGAAAATAAAAAACCCGCCGAAGCGGGTTTTTTGAGCCAATTGTCGCAGCCGGAGCTGCAAACAATTAACGCTTGGAGAACTGAGGACGACGACGTGCTTTACGCAGGCCGACTTTCTTACGTTCAACCTGACGAGCATCACGAGTAACGAAGCCAGCTTTACGCAGTTCGCCACGCAGTGATTCGTCGTATTCCATCAGAGCGCGGGTGATACCGTGACGGATCGCACCAGCCTGACCAGAAATACCGCCACCTTTAACAGTGACATACAGATCGAATTTACCAACCAGGTCCAGCAGCTCAAGCGGCTGACGAACTACCATGCGGGCAGTTTCGCGACCGAAGTACTGTTCCAGAGAACGTTGGTTAATTACGATGTTACCGCTACCCGGCTTAATGAATACGCGAGCGGTAGAGCTTTTGCGGCGACCAGTGCCGTAGTTTTGAGTTTCAGCCATTGCCTTTAATCCCGATTAAATGTCAAGAACTTGCGGTTGCTGTGCCGCATGGGTGTGCTCGTTGCCTGCGTAAACTTTCAGTTTACGGTACATAGCACGACCCAGCGGGCCCTTCGGCAGCATGCCTTTAACCGCGATCTCAATCACACGCTCAGGACGGCGAGCAATCATCTCTTCAAAGGTCGCCTGTTTGATACCACCGATGTGGCCGGTGTGGTGATAGTAGATCTTGTCAGTACGCTTGTTGCCGGTTACAGCAACTTTTTCTGCGTTCAGAACGATGATGTAATCACCCGTATCAACGTGCGGAGTGTATTCCGCTTTATGCTTACCACGCAGACGGCGCGCCAGTTCAGTCGCCAGGCGACCCAAAGTTTTGCCCGTTGCGTCAACTACAAACCAGTCACGTTGGACGGTTTCTGGTTTAGCTGTAAAAGTTTTCATCGAAAAGCTTACCCAAATTAAGTTACACGTTGGTGAAATCCCAAACGCTTAAGTAAACGAATGAGGCTCACACGACCATTTTGACCAGCAAGCCACCCCTTCGGATAGAGTTACTGGAACACAGAGGATTTGGGAAAAAAATCCTTTGCTGTAACGTGGGGTCGCAAGATTATAGAGAAGTCGGTTACAAAAATCGAACCCTATTTCGGTATTTATCCTGATTATTCTCACGGCAGGTGCGGTAAGCGCAGATACTCTTCGCTCTGCATCTCCTGAAGTCGGGATAAACAGCGCTGGTATTCGAACTTCAGCCGCGTGCCCTGATAAATCTCGGTCAGTGAGGTCTCCGCCGCGACCACCAGCTTCACATGACGTTCATAGAACTCATCCACCAGTGCCAGGAAACGGCGCGCCTGATCTTCGGTTTTGTAGATCATCACCGGCACGTCATACAGCAGCACGCTGTGAAAACGGCGCGACAGCGCAATGTAGTCATGCTGGCTACGTCCTTCACCGCACAGCGTCTTAAAATTAATCGCCAATACGCCTTCGCTGACGCCCAGCGTCGGCATCTGGCGGTGATTGATTTCCAGAACCGGCGCCTCTTCCGGCTGGCTGCCCGACAGCGCTTTAAACATCCGCGTCATTTCCGCGTGCGTTTCCGGGTTCAGCGGATAGTTCCACAGATGTGCAGATGTCAGGGTGCGTAACCGGTAGTCAATACCGGCATCCACGTTCATCACATCACAGTGGCGCTTTATCTGCTCAATGGCAGGCAGGAAGCGCGCACGCTGCAGACCGTTACGATAGAGGTCATCAGGTGGGATGTTCGAGGTAGCCACCAGCGCGATGCCGCGTTCAAACAGCGCTTCCATCAGCGTGCCCAGCAGCATCGCATCGGTAATATCGGAGACAAAAAACTCATCAAAACAGAGGATGTCGGTTTCGGCTTTGAATTTGTCCGCGATAATCAGTAATGGATCGCTCTGGCCCTGAAGCTGCGTCAGTTCTTCATGCACCCGCAGCATGAAGCGGTGGAAATGCAGACGCAGTTTGCGATCGCCAGGAATAGACTGAAAAAAGAGATCCATGACCCAGGTCTTACCGCGCCCGACGCCGCCCCACATGTAGAGTCCACGTACCGGTTGTGGCGTCTCATTTTTCTCTTTGCCAATCAATTTTGACAGACGACCCAGCAGGCCGGATGTGGCAGGCGCGGCGGATTGTTGCCGGGCAACCAGCGCCTGCTGCAGCGCGTCTAAACGGGTAATCGCTTCACGTTGTACGTCATCGGGCCTGAATTCGCCCTGCGACAGCGCCTGCTCATAGCGTGCAAGCGGAGTTGAGGTTTGCATTGTTATTTCAAAGTCCCTGAATGGTGTCTGATTCATACCACGGTTGCTGAAAAAAAGGCCGTTCTACACTAAGCCATGCTGCTCCGGAGTTCCACATCCATTAGATTAACGGGTATAGTGACTATTATTGAAATGGTGCAACGCCCTACGGAACAATGGAAATAACACGGGAGTCATTATGACCTGGGAATACGGGCTAATTGGTTTAGTGGTAGGTATTATTGTCGGCGCAGTCGCCATGCGTTTTGGCAACAAAAAGCTGCGTGAGCAGCGCAGCATGCAGTATGAGCTGGAAAAATCGAAAGCGGAGCTGGCTGATTATCGCGAAGAGCTGACCAACCACTTCGCGCAAAGCGCGGAGCTGCTGGACAACATGGCGCGTGATTATCGTCAGCTTTATCAGCACATGGCAAAAGGCTCCAATGACCTGCTGCCAAATCTGCCTGGACAGAAAAATCCGTTTGCCTATCAGCTGACTGAAGCGGAAGCGGATAACGATCAGGCGCCAGTGCAGATGCCGCGCGACTACTCTGAAGGCGCATCCGGTTTACTGCGTGGCGAGCGCCCTGCCCGCGACTAATCTTTTTGGGGCGCAGCCTGTCTGCGCCCACTGAATTTGCGAACCCTGACCGCAAACGACTGTCACACTGAGTAATTCCTCCCACCTTTTGCAGCGAGAGCGTTGTAGCAATGAAAAAACAAGCACGCCTGTTTAGCGCATTAGCCCTGAGTATTGGGATGAGTCTTGCCGCCGCGCCAGACGCGATGGCAACGCTGCCAGCACAAATTGCAGGCCAGCCGCTGCCAAGTCTGGCACCGATGCTGGAGAAAGTGTTACCCGCCGTGGTCAGTGTTCACGTTGAAGGCACCGATTCCGGTGCGCAGGCTCAGGATATTCCTGAACCGCTGAAACGCTTTTTCGGCCAGATGCCTGGCGGAAACACGCAGCCTCAGCCGTTTGAAGGCTTAGGTTCTGGCGTCATTATCGATGCCGCCAAAGGCTACGTTCTGACCAACAATCACGTGGTTAACGGTGCGGATAAGATCAACGTACAGCTTGGCGACGGCAGCGAATATGAAGCCAAACTGATCGGCCATGATGAGCAGACCGATATCGCGCTGATTCAGATTCAGGGCGCAAAAAACCTCACGCAGGTGAAAGTCGCGGATTCTGATCAGCTGAAAGTGGGTGATTTCGCGGTGGCGATCGGTAACCCGTTTGGTCTGGGACAGACGGCCACCTCCGGGATTATCTCTGCGCTGGGTCGCAGCGGCCTGAATCTGGAAGGGCTGGAAAACTTTATTCAGACCGATGCGGCGATTAACCGTGGCAACTCAGGCGGTGCGCTGGTCAACCTGAATGGCGAGCTGATTGGTATCAACACCGCTATTCTCGCCTCCAGCGGCGGTAACATCGGCATCGGCTTTGCTATCCCAAGTGATATGGCGATGAACCTCGCGCAGCAGCTGATCAAATATGGTGAAGTGAAGCGCGGTCAGCTGGGCATCAAGGGCACTGAAATGACGGCCGATATGGCTAAAGCGTTCAATGTCGATGCGCAACGTGGTGCCTTTGTTTCTGAAGTTTTACCGCAGTCTGCCGCACAGAAAGCGGGCGTGAAGTCAGGCGATATCATTACATCGATCAACGATAAGCCGATTACCAGCTTCGCTGAGCTGCGCGTAAAAGTGGGCACTACACCGCCAGGCGAACAGGTTAAGCTTGGCCTGCTCCGCGAAGGTAAGCCATTGACGGTTACCGTTACGCTGGAGCAGAGCTCGCAGACCACCGCCAGCGCACAGCTGATGTCACCCGCACTTCAGGGCGCAACGCTGAGTGATGGACAGACGAAGACCGGTGATAAAGGCGTGAAGGTCGATACCGTCGAAAAAGGCACACCGGCTGAACAGGTTGGCCTGCAGAAAGATGATGTGATTATCGGCGTTAACCGCAGCCGGGTTCAGAACATTGCTGAACTGCGTAAAATTCTGGAAGGGAAACCGCCGGTACTGGCACTGAATGTGGTGCGCGGCGATGAAACTATCTATCTGTTGTTGAGATAAACCTCGCATTACGGCGGACACAAGCACGTGTGTGTCCGCCGCTCTCATGCTATTCTCCCCTGCGATCTCCCCTGGCGTGATTTAACACCATGTTTCTTAAACTTTTGCGTGCCGTGGTGCTGGGCCTGATTGTGGCGGGTATTTTGCTCGCAGCACTGCCTGCACTGCGTATGGGCAGCGACGCCCTCTATAACCACGAAAGTATTACCGACGAAACGCCCTTTAGCTTCAATCAAGGGGTGCGACGCGCCGTGCCTGCCGTGGTGAATGTTTACAATCGCAGCGCCCACGGCAACAACAATCGTGGCATCACCACCCTGGGTTCAGGGGTGATCATGAATGTGAAAGGCTACATCCTTACCAACAAGCATGTGATCAACAATGCCGACCAGATTATCGTAGCGCTGCAGGATGGCCGCTTCTTTGAAGCGACGCTGGTAGGTTCTGATGGCATGACCGATCTGGCAGTTCTCAAGATTACGGCCTCCGGCCTGCCCGTTATCCCGATTAATCCAAACCGTCAGCCGCATATCGGTGATGTGGTGATGGCGATCGGCAACCCCTACAACCTCGGTCAGACGGTGACGCAGGGCATTATCAGCGCCACGGGCCGCGTAGGTCTGAGTTCGTCAGGCCGACAGAACTTCCTGCAGACCGATGCCTCAATCAACCAGGGTAACTCCGGCGGTGCGCTGATTAACTCGCTCGGCGAGCTGATGGGCATTAACACCCTGACGTTTGATAAGAGCAATGATGGTGAAACGCCGGAAGGCATTGGTTTCGCCATTCCAACCGTCTTAGCCTCGAAAATCATGGATAAGCTGATTCGTGATGGTCGGGTGATCCGTGGCTATATCGGCATTACCGGGCGTGAGTTGCCGCCGCTGCACGGACAGGGCAGCAGTCTGGATCGGGTTCAGGGCATTATTGTCAGCGTGGTCACGCCAGACGGGCCAGCGGATAAAGCCGGGATTCAGGCCAACGATGTGCTGCTCAGCGTTAACGGCAAGCCAGCCATCTCTGCGCAGGAGACGATGGATCAGGTGGCAGAAATTCGCCCGGGTTCAGTGATTGATGTGCAGGTGCTGCGAAACGACCAGAAGCTGACGTTGCCGGTGACCATTCAGGAGTTTCCGGATAACAGTAACTAGCTAAAACCGGAGCCAGGTCAGGGATGGCACGGCTGATCGCAAAGAAGGCCGCCATCCATGGCAGTCGGCCTCGCCATCCTGGCTCGGACGCTTTGCTCTTCATCCGGGCCAACCCTTCCCCACTATTCCGTCATCGTTTGTGAATAACGGATTAGCAACGATCCACCGGAAACGCGATCACTTCACTCAATGACTCCGCTTTCAACGCCAGCATGATCAGGCGATCAATACCCAACGCGACGCCAGAACAGGCTGGCATGCCATGCGCCAGCGCATCCAGCAGATAAGTATCAATCGGATGCACAGGCAGGCCGCGCGCCGCACGGCGACGGTTATCCTGCTCAAAGCGCTGACGCTGTTCACGGCTGTCAGTCAGTTCACGGAAACCGTTCGCCAGCTCAATGCCCTTGTAATAGACCTCGAAGCGTTCAGCCACACGGTGATCTTCCGTACTGATCTCCGCCAGGGCCGCCTGGCTGGCCGGGAAATGATAAACGAAGCAGGGCTTATCCTGACCAATCTTCGGTTCCACGCCCAGCATAAACAGCAGCATCAGCAGGGTATCGCGATCCTCTTCTGCACGCGCCAGCTCGCCTTCACCCAGCTTCTCAGCCGCTTCACGCAACTGCGCTTTATCCGCTGACAGCGGATCCAGCTCCAGATGGCGGATAAATGCCTGCTGATAGGAGAGCGATTCTGCGCTGTCACACTCCAGCACCTGCTGCATCAGATCGTCGACTTCGTTCATCAGACGGTACATGTCGTAATGCGGCCGGTACCACTCCAGCATGGTGAATTCCGGATTGTGGTGACGCCCCGCCTCTTCATTGCGGAAGCTGCGCGCCATCTGATAGATCGGGCCACTGCCCGCCGCCAGCAGGCGTTTCATATGATATTCCGGGCTGGTCATCAGCCAGAGATCGCGCCCCTGCGCAGCGCCAGGCCCGACAAAACGCGTCTGGAATGGCACCAGATGGATATCGGTAATCGTGGCCTGGCTCATCGCCGGCGTATCTACTTCCAGCACGCCGCGATCGGCAAAGAAACGACGCACTTCTGCTAAAATAGCGGCGCGTTTTAACAAATTGGCGATGGATGCGCTTGGTTGCCAGCTTGCCGTTTCGCTCATGGTGATGACTCCTGATACAAATTAGGGGGGGAAGTCTACCTGCAATGCCTGCAGCAAACAATCTCGTGCCCGTGCTGCCAAAAACAGCGTTTCGGCTTCTATACTTAAGCGGTTAAATCACAAAGGAATCCCGCTATGTCTCCATGGAAAACCGTTGTTGCCAGCCTCAGTGCTTTTCTCTCTGTTGCCTGTAGCACCACGCCGCCAAAGAACGTCACGGTCATTGATAACTTTGACAGCCAGCGCTACCTCGGTCAGTGGTATGAGATTGCCCGCCTTAATCACCCTTTTGAGCGTGGCCTTGAACAGGTGACGGCAAACTACAGCCCGCGTGAAGATGGTGGTCTGAAAGTGATCAATCGTGGCTTTAACGTCAAAAAGCAGCGCTGGCAGGAGAGCGTCGGTAAAGCCTACTTCACGGGTGAACCACAGCGAGCGTCTCTGAAAGTCTCATTCTTTGGCCCCTTCTACGGCGGCTATAACGTTATCGCACTGGATCCCGACTATCGCTATGCGATGGTGTGCGGCCCGAATCGCCACTATCTCTGGATACTGTCACGCACACCACAGCTGGAGCCGGGCGTAAAAGAGAAACTGGTTGAGCAGGCGCGTCGGGAAGGTTTCCCGGTTGAAGAGTTAATCTGGGTAAAACAGAAATAGTGCAGAATCTGGCAAGCCGGTACGAAAAGCATTTCGTACCGGTTGGAATAACAGGTTACTTCGTGCTGTTCTGAATCGCCTGGCCACCCGCTTCGACATCTTCACCCACGCCACGCGTTGTATTACACGCCGTCAGCAGAGAAGAGAGCACCAGTACAGAGAAGATTGCGGCAATACTTTTCTTTAACATAACAATGTCCTTTTTGATGGATGTAAAGTACAGCGCTTTAAGCATAGCCGGATTTCAGGCAGTTGCTGCTGGCGGGACTTTAAAAAGAACAATCCGTTAAGGTCATTTTGCCGCGCGCGAAATAGCACCACCTAAGTGAGAGACATCTTCGCCAAAACCGTGGAATGTGTTGCAGGCGCTTAGCGCAGAAGAGACCAGCAACGCGAACGCGATTAATTTTGCCAGTTTGATCATTTTTTTCTCTCAGACAAGAAAAAGGCGCACCAGAAGATGCGCCTGCGAATCTTATTTCACGCGTGACACGTATTCGCCAGAGCGGGTGTCAACTTTGACCACTTCGCCCTCTTGCACGAACAATGGCACTTTCACCACGGCACCGGTAGACAGCTTGGCTGGCTTGCCGCCAGTCCCCGCTGTATCACCTTTCAGGCCTGGATCGGTTTCGATAACTTCAGCTTCGATAAAGTTCGGCGGCTGAACGGCAATTGGACGACCGTTCCACAGCGTAACGATACATTCAGCGTTATCCTGCAGCCATTTCGCCGCATCGTTTACCGTCTTCTCTTCAACCTGGAACTGCTCAAAGCTTTCCGGGTGCATGAAGTGGTAGAACTCGCCGTCGTTGTACAGGTAGTTCAGGTTGGTATCGACTACGTCTGCGCCTTCGGCGGAGTCAGTAGATTTAAAAGTTTTCTCAACGCGAGAACCCGTCAGCAGGCGACGCATTTTAACGCGTGCGAATGCCTGACCTTTACCCGGTTTAACGAACTCACTGGATTCGATGGCATATGGCTCGCCTTCGAACATGATTTTAAGACCGGGACGGAAATCGTTGCTAGAATAAGTCGCCATGAAGGCCCTCTACGAAAATTGACACTGGTACTAAGCCAAAAAAATGGCACACATTGTAACCCTAAAAACACCTTCCAGAGAAGATTGGTTGCAGCAACTTGCGGATGTTGTCACTGAACCTGATGAATTACTGCGGATTTTAGCCCTTGATCAGCACACAGAGCTGGCTGAAGGTGCGGATGCGCGGCGTCTTTTCGCCCTGCGTGTCCCGCATGCGTTCATTCGCCGGATGAAAAAAGGCGATGCGCACGACCCGCTGCTGCTTCAGGTACTGACCCGCCGCCAGGAATTCATCGATGCGCCAGGTTATAGCACCGATCCGCTCGATGAACAAAGCAACGTTGTACCTGGATTGCTGCATAAATACCGAAACCGGGCTTTATTGCTGGTAAAAGGCGGCTGCGCCGTCAACTGTCGCTACTGCTTCCGTCGTCATTTCCCCTATCAGGATAATCCCGGCAACAAGCGGAGCTGGCAGGCTGCACTGGACTATATCGCCGATCATCCCGAGCTGGATGAGATCATTTTCTCCGGCGGCGATCCTCTGATGGCAAAAGATCATGAGCTCGCCTGGCTGATCGCCGCGCTGGAACAGATCCCGCACCTGAAACGCCTGCGCATCCACAGTCGCTTACCGGTAGTGATTCCGGCGCGCATCACTGACCACCTCTGTCAGATGCTCAGCGAGACGCGTCTGCAGGTGCTGATGGTGACGCACATCAACCATGCGCAGGAGATTGATGATGAGCTGCGCGAGGCGATGACCAGCCTGAAGCGTGCCGGTGTGACCCTGCTGAATCAGAGCGTTTTATTGCGCGGCATTAACGATGATGCGCAGACGCTGGCGACACTGAGCAACGCTCTGTTTGATGCCGGTATTCTGCCCTATTATCTGCACGTGCTGGATAAGGTTCAGGGCGCAGCGCATTTCTTTGTCTCAGATGACGAAGCCCGTCAGCTGGTACGCGCATTACTGTCACAGGTCTCCGGCTATCTGGTGCCGAAGCTGGCGCGGGAAATTGGCGGTGAGCCGAGTAAAACGCCGTTAGATTTGCAGCTACGTCAGGAATAAAAACGGCCAGCAAAAGGCTGGCCGGTTGAATACGGTAGGGTGCCCTATTCAGATTATGGGCACTTATAGACCTGGCCGGTCATTTTGCTGTCGAGTGGCGCGAACGCGGACAGCAGATTCTGCGCCGGGCTGGTAGCGCCATAAATCACATTGCCGCCCATCTCCGCTGCGCGATTGCGCAGGTCGTTCGCTGCACCGCGCAGTGCGCTGGTTTCGCCGCCTGCACCGCTCAGCCAGTTGCTCTGTGAGCCGGTGATATTGCCCAGAAGCTGACAGTTATTGCCAGGCTGCTGATCGGTAAACGTCACGCGCTGTCCTGCTGAAGAGAGTTGCGTAGAGCTGCTGCAGCCCGCCAGCAATAACGCGCCAGCCGTCAGTCCGAGCAAGAGGTTAATCCGCATTGTAATCCCCATTTATTATCATCAGAGTCGGGTGGCAGCGTAGCAGAAAAAGATCTCTTTTTTCTGAACATTCATTGCCTTAATCCCGTTATATCACCTCAATATTTCATACTGTATTCAGGCTGGCAGATTGGCGCGTCCCGATAAACTTACAGCAGCAAGTCAATCCGGCAGGGCGGCAACAGTCAGCGAGCAGACAGCGGGAGATATCAAGAGGAAAGACGAACGATTGCGCCACTACTTATACTATTTTCCTGCCCAAAAGAAAAACCCCCGACCGTTTCCGATCGGGGGTTCTGTGATGACTTAAGCAGTCAACGGCAATTACATCATGCCGCCCATACCGCCCATGCCACCCATACCGCCAGCGCCGCCGCCTAAATCAGGTGCGTCGCCTTTAGGCATGTCAGTGACCATACATTCGGTGGTGATCATCAGACCAGCAACAGAGGCCGCGTACTGCAGAGCAGAACGGGTCACTTTGGTTGGGTCCAGGATACCGAAGTCGATCATGTTGCCGTATTCTTCAGTCTGCGCGTTGTAACCATAGTTACCGTCGCCCGCTTTCACGTTGTTAGCAACAACAGATGGCTCTTCACCGGCGTTAGACACGATCTGACGCAGTGGAGATTCCATGGCGCGCAGCGCAACTTTGATACCGACGTTCTGATCTTCATTCTGACCACGCAGATCGGCCAGCTGTGCTGCAACGCGAACCAGCGCCACACCACCACCAGCAACCACGCCTTCTTCGACAGCAGCACGGGTTGCGTGCAGCGCATCTTCAACGCGGGCTTTCTTCTCTTTCATTTCAACTTCAGTTGCTGCGCCCACTTTCAGAACGGCTACGCCGCCTGCCAGTTTCGCTACGCGCTCCTGCAGTTTTTCTTTGTCGTAGTCAGATGTTGCTTCTTCGATCTGCTGACGAATCTGGGTGACACGGCCCTGGATTGTCGCTTCTTCACCCACACCGTCGATGATGGTGGTGGTGTCTTTGTTGATCACAACGCGTTTAGCCTGGCCCAGATCTTCCAGAGCTGCTTTTTCCAGCTCCATACCGATCTCTTCAGAGATCACGGTACCACCGGTCAGGATAGCGATATCCTGCAGCATAGCTTTACGACGGTCGCCGAAGCCTGGTGCTTTAACCGCAGCCACTTTCACGATGCCGCGCATGGTGTTAACCACCAGCGTTGCCAGCGCTTCGCCTTCAACATCTTCCGCGATGATCAGCAGTGGTTTGCCGGCTTTCGCAACGGCTTCCAGCACTGGCAGCATTTCACGGATGTTAGAAATTTTCTTGTCAGCCAGCAGGATGAACGGAGATTCCAGTTCAATCGCGCCTGTTTCTGGCTTGTTGATGAAGTACGGAGACAGGTAGCCGCGATCAAACTGCATACCTTCAACCACATCCAGCTCGTCCTGCAGGCCGGTGCCTTCTTCAACGGTGATCACGCCTTCTTTACCCACTTTCTCCATCGCCTGAGCAATCAGCTGGCCCACGGTTTCATCGGAGTTAGCAGAGATAGTACCAACCTGTGCAATCGCTTTAGAGTCTGAGCAAGGCACTGACAGCGTTTTCAGTTTCTCAACCGCAGCGATCACTGCCTGGTCGATACCGCGCTTCAGGTCCATCGGGTTCATACCCGCTGCGACCGCTTTCAGGCCTTCGGTGATGATAGACTGTGCCAGTACGGTTGCAGTGGTGGTACCGTCGCCCGCAGCGTCATTCGCTTTAGAGGCCACTTCTTTCACCATCTGCGCGCCCATGTTCTCGAACTTATCTTCCAGCTCGATTTCACGTGCCACAGAAACACCATCTTTAGTGATGGTCGGTGCACCAAAAGATTTATCCAGAACCACGTTACGGCCTTTCGGGCCCAGGGTAACTTTTACTGCATCTGCCAGTACGTTCACGCCACGCAGCATTTTTACGCGTGCGTCATTACCGAATTTTACGTCTTTAGCTGCCATCTTTAAATATCCCTTAAATTCGTTTCGTTCAGTGAATTACGCGTAAAAATTACGCTTCAACAACGGCCAGAATGTCGCTCTCAGAGATGATAAGCACCTCTTCGTTGTCGATTTTCTCGGTTTTAGCGCCGTAACCTTCGTTGAAGATCACAACGTCACCCACCTTCACGTCCAGCGGCTTAACGTCGCCACTCTCAAGGATGCGACCATTGCCGACAGCCAGAACTTCACCACGGGTGGATTTACCGGCTGCAGAACCGGTCAGCACGATGCCGCCAGCTGATTTAGCTTCAACTTCTTTACGCTTGACGATGACGCGATCGTGCAATGGACGAATTTTCATTTGATAGCTCTCCTTTGAGAAGTCCAATCATTCAGTTTTGGGGTTGATCACCGGTCTGCATGGCTTCCGGCCTCGTGACCAGAGAGATAGGGCCGCTGACACCCGCTTTCAAGGGGGCGGACAACAAATTTTTTACCCTGATGTGATAACTGGTGGCTTTTTAAACAGATGACGGGGCAAATAAAAAACGCAACCCGGAGGTTGCGCTTTCAGCGGCGATAACTGCGGTTAACGATCCTTGTGATCGTCATGGTTCTCAAGGCGATCTGTGTTTTTGCGCTCGAACTCGCCATCCATGGTGTAGCCGCTGTCCGGACCCGCTCCCGGTCCGCGCCAGACGCGCAGATGGGGCATCAGCTTCAGCGTCAGATGCTTCTGCACCGGCGGCAGCAACAGCAACAGGCCCAGCAGATCCGTAAAGAAGCCCGGCAGCAGCAGCAGGAAGCCCGCGATGATCAGCGATACGCTTTTGATCATCTCATTGGCCGGGCTTTCGTTACGCGCCAGCTTCTCCTGCATCAGCATAAAATTCTTCATGCCCTGATTTTTGACCAGCGACACCCCGATGCACGAGGTGAAGACCACCAGCAGCATGGTAAGCAGCACGCCCATGACGTGTGCCACCTGAATGAAGAGTGAAATCTCGATCCAGGCCAGAACAAAAAAGACTAATAACGGTATCCAGCGCACCGTACTCTCCTGTAAGTAGGGGCTGAACGGCAGCGTGCCGGTCAGCAGAAAGCGTTCATCCTGAGGATGATAAGAAAAGAGATGGGCACCCGCGCCGCCATTTTCAACCGATCGTGTCAAATTTATCCTGCGGGGTTAAATTTGTAACCAACTTCACATATCGTTAACCAGACTGCAGCATTAAGTGATCTGCATGCGTGCTTTTCTTATGCATCAGAATATGATCGCACACGCCCCTTTGAAGACGGATAATATGTCGGCACGGGTACACCACGACAAAATAAACACATCCTTTGTGATGGTTAGCGGCAACAACAAGAAGGTTATCATGGCGAACAACATTCGTATCGAAGAAGACCTGTTAGGTATGCGCGAAGTTCCGGCGGATGCCTATTATGGCGTTCATACTCTGCGTGCGATTGAGAATTTTTATATCAGCAACAGCAAAATCAGCGACATACCTGAATTTGTCCGCGGTATGGTGATGGTAAAAAAAGCGGCGGCGATGGCCAACAAAGAGCTGCAGACCATTCCGCGTAACATTGCCGATACCATCATTAAGGCCTGCGACGAAGTACTGAACAACGGTCGCTGTATGGACCAGTTCCCTGTAGATGTCTATCAGGGCGGTGCCGGAACCTCGGTTAACATGAACACCAATGAGGTGCTGGCGAACATCGGCCTGGAGCTGATGGGCCACCAGAAAGGGGAATATCAGTATCTCAACCCCAACGATCATGTAAACAAATGCCAGTCCACCAACGACGCCTACCCGACCGGCTTCCGCATCGCCGTCTACAGCTCGCTGCTGAAACTGCTTGATGGCATCAGCCAGCTGGCTGAGGGCTTCCAGCACAAGGCCGATGAATTCCAGACCGTCCTGAAAATGGGCCGTACCCAGCTGCAGGATGCGGTGCCGATGACCCTCGGCCAGGAATTTCATGCGTTCAGCGTGCTGCTGAATGAAGAGACCAAAAGCATTCTGCGCACCGCCGAACTGCTGCTGGAAGTAAACCTGGGCGCGACCGCCATCGGTACCCGCCTCAATACCCCGGACGGTTATCAGCACCTGGCGGTGCAGCGTCTGGCGGAAGTCAGCAACCTGCCGGTGGTACCGGCGGAAGACCTGATTGAAGCGACCTCTGACTGCGGCGCCTATGTGATGGTCCATTCATCGCTGAAACGTCTGGCGGTGAAGCTCTCTAAAATCTGTAACGACCTGCGCCTGCTCTCCTCCGGTCCGCGTGCTGGCCTGAATGAAATCAACCTGCCAGAACTGCAGGCGGGTTCCTCTATCATGCCGGCCAAGGTCAACCCGGTGGTGCCGGAAGTGGTCAACCAGGTCTGCTTCAAAGTCATCGGCAATGACATCACCGTCACCATGGCCTCTGAAGCGGGTCAGTTACAGCTCAACGTGATGGAGCCGGTGATTGGCCAGGCGCTGTTTGAATCAATCAGCATCCTGACGAATGCCTGCTACAACCTGCTGGAGAAATGCGTCAACGGCATTACCGCCAACCGCGCGGTGTGTGAAGCCTACGTCTTCAACTCCATTGGTATCGTGACGTACCTCAACCCGTACATCGGCCACCACAACGGCGACATTGTCGGCAAAATCTGTGCGGAAACCGGTAAAAGCGTGCGTGAGGTGGTGCTGGAGCGCGGCCTGCTGACCGAAAGTGAGCTGGACGATATCTTCTCGGTCCAGAACCTGATGTACCCGGTTTACAAAGCTAAACGTTATACCGATGAAAATGAACAGTAAGGGCTGACCCACGCTGGTTCATCAAAGGCACACCGCGATCAACACGGTGTGCCTTTTTTTTTGATAAACAGCACCCCCCTCAGGTATTACCGATTTTATTTACAGGAGTAATTCATGTTTGTGGTTGAGCTGCTTATCGTCCTGATGGCGATCTGGTTGGGCGCACGTCTTGGCGGTATTGGTATCGGGTTCGCAGGCGGACTGGGCGTGCTGATCCTGACGCTGGGATTTGGCATGGCGCCCGGTGCGATCCCGTTCGATGTGATTGAAATCATCATGGCGGTTATCGCCGCGATAGCCGCCATGCAGGTGGCGGGCGGGATGGATTATCTGGTGAGCCTGGCGGAGCGCCTGCTGCGCCGTCATCCGCGGCATGTCACGCTGCTGGCTCCGCTGGTCACCTACCTGATGACGCTGCTGGCCGGTACCGGTCACACCGCCTTCTCGACTCTGCCGGTGATTGCGGAGGTGGCGAAGGAGCAAGGCGTTCGCCCTTCCCGGCCGCTGTCGATTGCGGTGGTGGCTTCTCAGATCGCGATTACCGCTTCACCCATTTCAGCCGCGGTAGTCTTCTTCGCGACCCTGCTTGAACCGCGCGGCGTCAGCTATATCACGCTGCTGGCGATTGCCATCCCCTCAACCATGGTCGGTCTCTTCCTCGCCGCACTGGTGACGAACTTCCTGGGCAAAGAGCTGAAGGATGATGAGGTCTATCAGGCGCGCCTCGCGAAAGGCGAAGTCACGCTGCGCGGCGCCAGCCTCTACCAGGCAAAACCGGGCGCGAAAAAATCGGTGCTGCTGTTTCTGGCAGGTATTGTGGCCGTGGTGCTTTATGCCACCGCGACCAGCGCCAGCGTCGGGCTGATCGCCAATCCGCCGCTGCCCCGTAACGAAGCGATTGTGGTCTTTATGCTGACCATCGCCACGCTGATCAGCCTGACCTGCAGACTCGACACCAGTGAGATCCTCAGTGCCAGCACCTTCAAATCCGGCATGAGCGCCTGTATCTGCGTGATGGGCGTCGCCTGGCTGGGCGATACCTTTGTGAAGTCGCATCTGGCGGAGATCCAGATGCTGGCGGGGGACGCGCTGAAAACCTATCCCTGGATGCTGGCGCTGGTGCTGTTCTTCGCCTCCATGCTGCTCTACTCGCAGGCCGCGACCACCAAAGCGCTGATGCCCGCCGCACTGCTGCTGGGCGTGACGCCGCTGACGGCCATCGCTTCCTTCGCGGCGGTGTCGGCGCTATTTGTGCTGCCGACCTACCCGACCCTGCTGGCCGCTGTTGAGATGGATGACACCGGCTCAACCCGGATTGGCAAGTTTGTCTTTAACCACGCCTTTATTATTCCCGGCGTGATCGCCATTACGTTGTCGGTGCTCTCTGGTTTCGTGTTTGGCGGCTTGCTGTTGTAGCCCTGTCATCGTGTTACTGAGGGAGCGTGCTATCATCGGCGCTCTTCAAAACAGGAGTCACAGGATGAATGCTGTCGTTATCCTCTGCACCGCGCCCGATCAGGCCACGGCAGAGCACCTTGCTGGCTTAGCGCTGGAAGCCCGACTGGCGGCCTGCGTGACAATGCTGCCGGGCGCCACCTCCTGGTATCTCTGGCAGGGCAAACTGGAGCAGAGCCGTGAAGTGCAGTTGCTGCTGAAATGCGACAGCGATCATCAGCAGGCGCTGTGCGATCTGCTCAAACAGGCTCACCCTTACGACGTGCCCGAACTTCTGGCGCTGCCGGTTCAATATGGAGACAGTGAATACTTGTCATGGCTGCACGCATCTCTCGCTTAATTACGCTTCTGCTGACGCTGTTTGTCTGCCTGCAGGCGCACGCATCACTCTTTTCAAACCCGGCGACCAGCCGCTTTGTGCCGGTCGATCAGGCGTTTACGTTTGATTTCGACCAGCAGGGCGCACAGCTCAACCTGCACTGGAAAGTGAAATCGGGTTACTACCTCTATCGCCAGCAGATCCACATCACACCGCAGAACGCGACCATCGCGCCACTGACGCTGCCCGCCGGTCAGGCGCATGAGGATGAATTCTTTGGCAAAAGTGAGATCTATCCGCAGGACCTGACGCTGCCGGTGACGCTGAAACAGGCAGGCCCCGGTGCCACACTCAGCGTCACGTATCAGGGCTGTGCCGCCGCCGGATTCTGTTATCCGCCGGAGACGCGCAGCGTGCCGGTGAGTGCGGTGGCAGCCAGCAGCGCGCCAGCGCCAGTCAGTGCTCAGCCCGCACCCGCCAGCCCGCTGCCCTTCTCCCCACTCTGGGCACTGCTGATCGGTATCGGCGTGGCGTTTACGCCCTGCGTGCTGCCGATGTATCCGCTGATCTCCGGGATTATCCTGGGCGGACAGCGCCACTATTCCCTCGGACGACTGTTTGCGCTGGCGATGGTCTATGTCCAGGGGATGGCGCTGACCTACACGCTGCTGGGAGTGGTGGTCGCGGCAGCGGGACTGCGTTTTCAGGCCGCGTTGCAGCACCCCTACGTGCTTTTCACGCTCTCCCTGCTGTTTATCGTGCTGGCCCTGTCAATGTTTGGCCTGTTCACGCTGCAACTGCCCGCCAGCCTGCAAACCCGCCTCACCCTGTGGAGCAATCGCCAGCAGGGAGGATCGCTGCCCGGCGTTTTCCTGATGGGCGCACTGGCGGGTTTGATCTGCTCGCCCTGCACCACAGCGCCGCTCAGCGCCATTCTGCTTTACATCGCGCAGAGCGGAAATCTGTGGGCCGGTGCCGGGACGCTGTGGCTGTATGCGGTCGGCATGGGCTTACCGCTGATCGCCGTGACCCTGTCTGGTAACCGGCTGCTGCCGAAAAGCGGCCCGTGGATGCAAACCGTTAAAGAGGGCTTTGGATTTGTCATCCTGGCGCTGCCGGTCTTCCTGCTGGAGCGGGTACTGGGCGATGCGTGGGGATCACGGCTCTGGAGCCTGCTCGGCGTGGCGTTCTTTGGCTGGGCGTTCAGCGTGAGCCTGCGCGCCAGCAGCGGTAAGTGGCGCGTGGTACAGATTATCATGCTGGCCGCTGCGCTCATCAGCGCGCGTCCGTTGCAGGACTGGGCCTTTGGCGGCCCGGCCGGACAGCATGCTGTGGCCCCGCTGCCGTTCCGGAGTCTCCAGACATCACAGCAGCTCGACAGCGCTTTGCAGCAGGCTGGCGGCCGCATCACGATGGTCGATCTCTACGCTGACTGGTGCGTCGCCTGCAAAGAGTTTGAAAAATATACCTTTAGCGATAGCGCCGTGCGCGATAGCCTGAGCAGGGTACAGCTGCTCCAGGCCAACGTCACCGCTAACAGCGCCCGCGACAACGCGCTGTTGCAGCATCTTCAGGTGCTGGGCTTACCGACGATTTTGTTCTTCGATGCGCAGGGCCGTGAAATCCCCGGTTCGCGCATCACCGGGTTTCTCAATGCCGCCGACTTCCGGGCGCATTTGCAGAAACTTACCCCGTAACCAACACTGGAGTCAGGTCATTGCCCGGTGAATGACCGGGCCTGCATACCAGAGGAGAGTCACTTGCAGCGTGAACAGATACTCGAGCATGCATTGAATGTGCTTGAACAGAACGGCCTCGCCGCCACCCTCTCATTGGAAACCCTGGCGGGTTCCGACTTAACTCAGGAGCAGCTTCAGCTGTTCTGGCCCGACCGTGACGCCCTGCTCTACGATGCGCTGCGCTATCACGGGCAGCAGATTGAAACCTGGCGACGCCAGATCCTGCTGGATGCGTCGCTGTCGCCGGATCAGAAACTGATGGCACGTTACGACGTCCTGAGTGAGCAGGTCAGCAAGGGACGCTTCCCTGGCTGCCTGTTTATCGCCGCCTGCAGCTTCTACCCGCAGCCCGATCAGCCCATCCATCAACTGGCCGAGCAGCAGAAACGCGGCTCCTGGCAATTCACCCATGACATTCTGGTTGAGCAGGGGCTGGATAACCCCAGCATGGTGGCCGATCAGATGGAGCTGATCCTTGAAGGCTGCCTGAGCAGGCTGCTGGTGAAGCGCAATGTGCACGATGTCGCCACCGCCCAGCGGCTGGCGGAGGATGTCTACAGCATCGCGCTGTGCCGCAAAAATGGCGCGCTGGCCTGAGGTTTTGCCCCCTTTGACTGAAATTCAGGCAATCAGTCACGTTTCCGGGGGTTTTTTAGTGAAAGCCGTTGACGACCCGCGGCCTTTACGGTTTAATGCGCCCCGTTGCCCGAATAGCTCAGTCGGTAGAGCAGGGGATTGAAAATCCCCGTGTCCCTGGTTCGATTCCGGGTTCGGGCACCAAAATTCAGAAAGAACGGACCTCCACGGAGGTCCGTTTTTTTTTGCATTAAAATTACGCCCCTCCCCTCAGCGCGCTCTGCGCACCCTGATACGTTCATTTCCCTGTCCGGCAGAAGCGCTGTCTCGGGCAGAGTCAGTCCGTAATGACGATTAACTTATCATCAGCCGTAAGAAATAATATTTTATTTAATAAAAATCCTAAGGTTTATTAATAAACAGATAATTAATTAACATGCCTGCCAGATAGAGAATAAATACTTACCCCCACTCCGGATGGATATTAAAAAATAACAAGTGATCTTTAATTAAATAAATTACAATGACTCCTCATTATTAGCAGGAGGAAATAAAAGCGATCGCCGCGCATCACAACAGCACCGGGAAATAATAAAAAAACACCCTTTAAATAATCAACAGGCCATATTTTCATAGATTTACATTTAAATAATTTTAATATTTATTGTCAGCCTTTATTTACAAAACACAACAAAGCAAACTCAATATAAAAGGTGATTAAATGAAATCAAAATTTAATAAAACCGCTATTCTGGCTTCAGGTATTTCGGCTCTGCTTCCAATGGGAACGGCGCTGGCCGCAACCACCAGCGGTGGCTCCGTCAACTTTAACGGCAGTGTCGTCACATCCGCCTGCGCCATCAGTGCCAACAGCGCAAGCATTGATGTTGATATGGGTGAAGTACGCACTGCCACGCTGGCCTCGGCAGGCAGTGAAGCAGGCGTAGCCAAAACGTTTTCCATCGCACTTGAGGATTGCGCCATTGCGGATACCTCAGCGTCTACCGATGAGAATCCGATTGCGGCCACGACGGCAGCCGTGACTTTCTCAGGTACGCCAGACAGCAATGATGCCAACAGCCTGGCTGCGGGTGTAAACGGCGGCTCAGCATCCGCGCAGAATGTTGCCATTCGTATTTATGACGAACAGGGCAACGTCGTGAAGCTGGGCGAAGCCGCGACGGCCATCCCACTGCGTAAAGGCGCGAATACGCTGAATTTCAGCGCAAAATATTACTCACCAACCGGTGGTGCAACGGCGGGCGATGCCAGTGCCGTGGCCACCTACACCGTCACCTATTCGTAATGACCCTGCCCGGTTTAACAACCGGGCAGGCTTATCCGTACGGGAGAAAATAATGCGTTCTTTATCCTGGGTCTGTCTGGCTGCCACATTATGCTCGTCAGCGGTATATGCGGGTGGCGTGGGATTAGGTGCGACCCGTATGGTCTACGCCGCGAATTCAAAACAGTCCACCCTTCAGGTCAGAAATACCCATACCTCGGCCTCATTTTTAATTCAGTCGTGGATGGAAAATGCACGTGGCGAGCGATCGCAGGATTTCGTTATTACCCCACCGCTTTATGTTTTGAAACCGGCAACCGAAAGCGTAGTGAAAATCATTTTTAATGGGAAATCCCTGCCGCAGGATCGGGAAACACTCTACTGGATGACGGTAAAGGCGATTCCACAACAGACAAATAATACGGGTAACTCTCTGCAATTCGCCTCTGCTAATCGCATTAAAGTCTTTTACCGCCCCACGTCACTGCCGGATAACGCGAATGACGCGTTTAAAAAAATCAGCGGTGAATACACATCAGGTCAGGTTGTGCTGCGTAACCCTACGCCTTATTTCATTACCACGCTCAATATGCACATTGACGGTAAAGCCGTGAAGCCGGTGATGCTACCGCCAAAATCAACCACTACGCTGGCCGAAAAATTCAGCCACGCCACCTCGGTGACCTTCCAGACCATCAATGATTACGGTGCATGGACCCCCGTAATGCGTACCCCGCTGACCCGTAAATAGATTCGTTGAGGAATGATCGCGTGAAAATAACACTCGTTTATGCGGTGGTGGCTTTCTATGCCATCGGGTATGCCGCAGCCGCGGAGCGCGATTTGCAATTTAACCCCGCGTTTCTCAATGGCGAGAGCGCCTCGGTGGCTGACCTATCCTGGGTCAATGCAGGCAGCGATTTACCGCCTGGCGAATACAATATTAATGTCTACATCAACAGGCATTATGCCTTCACCGGTAACGTTGTCTTTGCTGTAGATAAATCCAGCGGCCAGGACGTCACGGCCGCCTGTCTCACGGCCGCTCAGCTTGATGCTCTGGGCGTTGATATGGCCCAGGCAAAGGGTGTCAGCCTGTCGCTGGCAAAGCAGTGTTATTTTCTCAACACGCTCTTTCCTGGCAGCAGCACACAACACTATGAGCTGCAAACCCTCACGCTCAGCATCACGCTACCGCAGAGCATGATGCGCACGCTGCCACGCGGCTACGTCAGTCCCGAAAGCTGGGAGCATGGCATTCACGCCGGGTGGCTGAACTATGTCATCAACGGCTCAAATAATACCTATCGCGGGGCGACCCAAACCCAGGAACAGCAGCTGTTTGCCAGCCTGAACAGTGGCATCAATATGGGGGCCTGGCGCCTGCGAGACTATACCACCTGGACCAAAGACACGAATAAGCTGAACCATGTGCAGACCTGGCTGCAGCGCGATGTTTCGGCGCTGGGCGCACAGTTTTATGCTGGCGAAACCTACACCTCCTCGCAGGTGTTTGACGCCGTCGGTGTCCGGGGGCTCGCGCTGAAAACTGACGACAACATGCTGCCTGCAAGCCTGAATGGCTACGCACCCGACGTTCGGGGGATTGCGCGCAGTAATGCTGTCGTCACCGTTCGACAAAATGGCAATGTCATTTATCAGACCAGTGTGCCGCCGGGGCCCTTTGTGCTCAGCGATCTCTACCCGACCTCTTCAGGTGGCGATCTCTCGGTCACCCTGAAGGAGAACGACGGCGAGGAAACGCAATTCACCGTGCCTTTTGCCAGCGTGCCTAATCTGGTTCGCCGTGGCCAGGCTAAATATGCCCTGAGCGCAGGGAAATTCCAGCTGGTTAATCATCAGGATGCGCCCGCCTTTGCCCAGGGTGAACTCTTTTATGGCTGGCGATATGGATTGACCTTTTATGGCGGCGCCCAGCTTTCCGGGCACTATCGCGGGCTTGCGGCAGGCCTGGGTCAGAATCTGGGCAGCCTGGGAGCCTATTCGCTGGATGTTACCCATGCGCAGAGCCAGCTCGCCGATGATAAGCGCTACACGGGTGACGCCCTGCGCCTGCGCTACAGCAAACGGATAAACACCTCCGGCACGCGCGTGAACGTCTATTCGCAGCGTTACATCACTCACGGCTTCTATACCCTCAGCGATACTGCCTATAAAAGAATGAGCGGCGGTACGCCGGAACAGATCACGGAAGCCGATGGCACCGTTACCACCCGCTATGAAAATATCTACAACCTCCGTCTGTCGCGCAAGTCCAGAAACCAGCTGCAGCTCTCGCAGCCGATGGATCAGTATGGCTCACTGTCGCTGTCATGGGATCAGCAAACCTACTGGCATACCCGGAAAACCACACAGGGGATCCAGTTTGCCTGGAATACGACGTTCCGCTCTGCCTCACTGGGCGTGAGCTTTCAGCGCAGCACCAGTCTGTACGACAACAGCAAAGATAACATTCTGGCTTTATCGCTCTCGATACCGATTGGCGCGTCTGAAAATGCCACCCGCGCGCGCTTTTCCACGACGCAGGGGAAATCGGCAGGCGCAACCTGGAACGGTGGCGTCAGCGGCTATGTCCCCGGAACAGAAGAGCTTTATTACAGCGTGAATCAGCGTTACAGCGCGCAGCAGCAGTATGGCGGGGATACGGCACTGCAATACAAAGACCAGCGCGGCAAGTACAACCTGGGATACAGCTATGGGCATGATGCCCGCAATCTCAGCTACGGCATCAGCGGAGGGGTGGTATTACATGAAGATGGCGTGACGCTAAGCCAGCCGCTGGGTAACACCAATATTCTGGTTAAAGCACCGGGCGCCAGCGACGTTGCCGTGCTTAACCATAAAAGTATTAAAACCGACAGCCGCGGTTATGCCGTCGTCCCCTACGCCACCCCCTATCGCGTGAATCGCGTCGGTCTCGACGCCACCACGGCAGGCAGCCACGTTGAGACCGATAACGCCCTCATCAGTAAAACCCCCACCGAGGGTGCGCTGGTGCGCGCCACTATCGCCACGCAGCAGGGGGCAAAAGCGATGTTTATCCTGCGGCAGAACGGCAAAGCGCTGCCATTTGGCACCATCGTGACATTAGCAGCGAACGAAAGCAGCAGCATCGTCGGTGATGGTGGCAGCGTCTATATCTCCGGGCTGCCGGTAAAAGGCACGCTGAACGCGGTCTGGGGCAAAGAGAACAGTGCACGTTGTTCTGTTCGCTACCGGCTTAACAGTCAGGATTTCAACGCCCGCACGGGCCTCTATACCCTGGAGGGAGTATGTCAGTAACTGTCCGCCTGGCAGGCCTGGTCCTGCTGTTGGTCTGCACCTTGCCGGTCCGTGGCTACGATGTGCTGGTTTCGGTAACGGGTAATCTGATCGCCAATACGTGCGTCGTCGCCGCTGACTCACTGGAAAAAAATGTCCCGCTTGGGGATATCGGCACCCGACAGCTCAGTAAAGCGGGCGCGGTAAGCCATATCAAAACTCCGTTCACGCTCACGCTGGAAGAGTGCGGCCCCACCTTTTCAGGCGTGAAGATCCGCTTCAGCGGCACGCCGGATGAGGTGGATCCACGGCTGATTAAAGTGGCAGAGGGTGGCGCAACCGGTGTGGCGGTGCAAATCCTCGACAGGGAGGGAGCCCTGGTTCCGCTTGATACCCCGACACCCGCTTTTGGCGAAACGGGTAACCACAGCGTGAAGATGCATTTTTATGCCCGCTTAGCCGCGACCGGGCATGACGTTAACGCTGGCAATGTTTCAGCGACGGCCACCTGGACTACGGAGTACCTATGATGCGTATTTTTCTGTTGCTTGCCTGCTTCCTCACCTCAGCCAGCGCGCTGGCGCTGGAGCGCATGTCCGACATCACGCTCTCTCCCCTGCCCATGCAATATAGCGGGCCGGCCGACTCCGTCACGCCAGGAGAGATCATTGGTTCAGCCTGGAGTGCAACGGCCGACGTGGAAGAGGTGTTCTGGTGCGGAAATATATTTACCTGCTCCAGAGGTACGCTGGAACCCTCTCCCTCGGCCCTATCCAGTGGCATGACCGTTACCGTTGACGGTGCAAACTACACGATTTTCGAAACCGGCATCCCCGGAGTGGGCTACATTATTGGCCTCAAAGACTTTAAAGGGTCGGAATACATTCCGCTGCAAACGGGTATCTCACAGAGCTATCCGGCCACCGGAACCGGTTATGCCGACAGGCTGGGCTGGTCAGCAAAAGTGACCTTTATTAAGACGCGGGCGGCGCTGAAATCGGGCGTGTACACCACACCGACTATTCATGCGGCGATCCTGACGGCCTACAACAATGAAGTCAAAACGGCGGAGGTCATTATTAATCCCACCACCATTAACGTTATTGCCAGCGGCTGTTCGGTCGACACCAAAAGTGCCAGCGTTAATCTGGGCACCGTGGATATTCGCACGCTTCCCGTCGTTGGCAGCACCTCGCCTTCAGAGATGTTCAACGTCACGCTGACGTGCGATCAGAACATCGCGGTGAATGCCGTCATGACCGACCAGACCACCCCGGCGAATCAGTCCTCGGTGGTGACACTGACCGGCGACTCAACCGCCTCTGGCGTGGGGGTACAGTTTTTCTACAACGGTACCGGCCCGCTCAGCATGGGCCCGGACAGCACGAATGATGGCACGCTCAACCAGTTCTTTATCCAGAAAACCGCATCGGCAGGTCAGATTCTCTCTCTGCCCTTCCAGGTGCACTATATCCGCACTGGGGAGCTGATCCCCGGCACGGCGAATGCCCTGGCGAGTATGACCTTTTCCTATCAGTGATCGCGATGCCTTACGGGCCAGGACCGGGCTGGCGCCCTTCATCCGCGCCAGACGGTCTTGCGCATTAATCCGCGTCAGCACGCCACCCACACCGCCCCGGCATCCGCCGATTTCACGCACTGCGCCACCCAGCGCACCCCCATTAATCCGGCATGCACATCGGGATACCAGAAGTCCTGCAGGAAGGCGCTATCCCGGCGATCGGTAGCATCCATCGCCAGCGCGAACCGGCGATAGAGATTCGACCAGGCTTCAAACAGACCTTCAGTATGGCCTCCGCCGATACGGTCCTCTTCCAGCGCGCGCGGGCTGAGATAGCCCATGCCGCGCTCCAGAATCCGCACCGGCTCGCCCTGCACTTCGTAACGCAGCTGGTTAGGCTGCTCATCCCACCACTCCAGGCTGGCTTTCGATCCCACCACCCGAATCTTCTGCCCGTGCATCGATCCGGCATTTACCGCCGATGCCCAGAGCGTACCGACCGCGCCGTTGTCGTACTCCATCATCACGAAGGCGTTATCTTCCAGTGGCGCACGCGAGGCGACAAAGCTCTGGCGCGAACAGAGCAGACGCGTCACCTTCAGCTGCGGCAGCATCGTTTCGGCGATAAACAGCGGATGCGTCGCCAGATCGCCTAACACGTAGCTTGGGCCGACAAAGCGCGGATCCACCCGCCAGCGGGTACTTTCACTCTGCAGCTCCACCGCCTCGTTATGGAAGCCGTGGGCAAACTGCATGTTCACGATGCGGATCTCACCCAGCGCTCCTTCGGCAATCATCTCTCTGGCCTGATGAACCAGCTGATGTCCGGCGTAGCCGTAGGTGACGCCGACAATCTTCTGCTTCTCCCGGCTCAATTGCTCCAGCTCATCCGCCTCTTCAACGGTGAAACAGAGCGGCTTCTCACACACCACATGCAGCCCGGCATTCAGCGCCGCGCGGCAAATCGCAAAATGGGTATTGTTAGGTGTGGCGATCGACACCGCCTCAATGCCATCTTCACGCGCGGCTTCTCCGGCAAACAGGCTGGCGTAATCGGAATAACAGCGTTCAGGTGCCACACCCAGCGCCTGACCAAACTCACGCCCGCGCGCCGCATCAATATCAAACGCGCCTGCCAGCAGCGTAAAGTTACCGTCACGCTGTGCCGCCGAGCGATGGATATACCCAATCTGGCTGGTGCCGCCGCCGCCGATCATGCCCCAGCGCAGTGAGCGGTTAGCCGCTTTTTTACCGTTGATCATATTGTTGTCCTCAGAATCCTGTTGATCGGAGATAGTCCAGGCTGGCTTTTACATCCCGCAGACTGGTGTCGGCATGGCGCGGATCACGCTCCTGTTCGATGGTGATCCAGCCCTGATAATGACGCTCAGTCAGCAGCGTGCGCACCGCCGGATAGTCGATTGCGCCCTGCCCGAGCGGACACATCACGCCCTGCGCGCAGGCGGTGAAAAAGTCGAGCCCGCGAGAGAGTGCGTCACGCCAGACCGGCTGGTTGACGTCTTTAAAGTGGAGGTAATCGATGCGCGACCAGTACTGCTCCAGCGAAGCCACCGGATCCATACCGGCGTAATAGAGATGGCCGGTATCCAGGCATAAACCGGCGACCTCATGCGGAATGTCAGAGACCAGCTGCGCCAGCTCATCGGCGAACTCAATGCAGCCGCCCGCATGCGGATGGATCACCGGCCGCACGCCATACTCCTGCCAGGCGATCTCACTCAGAAGGGTGATGTGCTGCATCATGCGCTGCCAGTCGTCGGCGGAAAGCCGTGGCGCTTTTTCTGACTGCCCGGCATATTTCGCCCGCTCAGGATTGCCGAAATCGATGATCACCAGATAAGGCGCACTGGCTCCGGGCGTCCTGGCAGCGGCGGGCACGCTGGCCAGGGTGCGACACAGGTTGTGCGTCAGCGTCACCAGCGCAGGGAAATGCGCCTCACTGACTAAATCATCAAAAATTGTCCCTGCCACCAGCGAAAGCTGATGGGTATTAAGCTGCTGTGTCAGTTCGGCGGCATCCACAGGCAGATAGCCCCAGGGGCCGAGCTCGATGCTGGGATAGCCAGCCTGGGCGGCCTCGGTCAGGACTTTCTGAAACGGCGGCAGCCAGAAATTCGCGGGATCATCCACGCCCCAGCTACAGGGCGCATTAGCAATATGAAAGGTCATGATATCTGCCTGTGCAGTGAGAACTGCTGGCAGTATCAAATAAAAATTTCATCTCAGACAACAATGAAAGTTTCATTTTTTGATAGAGATCGCGTTTAAAAACGGCGATAAATGATAGATTTTTATCAAATTAGCACTAACCTGCTCTTTTTACAGGTTTTCACGCGTCACGATTTCAAACGACACAGTCACCTGCGCAAAATGGTCGCGCTGCTCTGTTCGGCTGTTGAGACAGGCAGTGATGACCGCCTCAGCCATAGCATCAAGTCGATGGCGCAGCATCAGCGTGATGGTGCCGTCAATCAGCGCCAGATCATCACCCGGCAGCGGACCGTGGCACAACAAATCGATCTGCCTGCGTCCGCTCTCACGCAGCGCCTTTATGACGCCTTCTATGCCGCCGCAGGGCGCATAAATCATCACCAGATCATCATGCGCTTCCAGAAGCTGCCGGGTCGCCTGATACCCCCCTTCGCCCGACTCATAAGTCTTTAACGGTTCCAGTACCCGCTGACTGATACCCGACTCGCGCAGATAGGAGCGGAAGCTGATCTCGCTACTCTCCTGGCAGGTAAAACGGTGGTCGCCCAGCAGTACCCCGACGCATCCCGGCTCACGTAGCAGATGCTGTGCCATCCAGGCCGCAGTGCGCCCCGCTTTCTGATTATCAATGCCGATAAACCCGGCATGCTCGCAGGGCGAGAAATCGGAGAACAGCGCGTAGACCCGCACGCCCAGTCGTGACACATCCTGAATGGCATGACGGATCAGCGGGTGATCCAGCGCCACCAGCGCAATCACATCGCTGCGCTGAGCCAGCTGACGCAGCGAGTGCGCCACTGCCTCAACTTCATGAATGTCATGCCAGCAGAATTCCGGTTCGCGGCCCTCTGGTTGATGCGCTTTAAGCTGCTGTTTCAGCGCCTCGCCCAGCTGCTGATAAAACGAATAGCGGGCAGGCAGCAGGATAAAGCTCACGCGAAGCGCTGCCGCTGCCAGGGTCGGGATGGCCTGGCTGTGTGCCTGCGTCAGGCGATAACCCAGCTCGCGCGCCGCCGCCAGCACCTTCTGCTCGGTCACACTGCGCACCGGCGCACGGCGGTTCAGTACCCGGTCCACCGTCGCCACACCCACGCCCGCCGCCTGCGCGATCGCGGTCATCGTCACTTTTGACATCATCTTTCTCCCTGCTTCTGTGGCGTCAGCCGCTGGCTACACCTTTATGTTCTGTTGACTTTGATATCAGCACTCTATCGCCGCAGGACCCTTTCCTCTCATTTATTTGATAGAAAATGAGCGTTAATTTTGATCGCCCTCGCAAAATGAAACATTCATTTCTTTCTGCATTCTCTTTAAAACGTCCATTTGCTAAAACGGGTAAAAATCCCGCGCCGGACCGGTTGATGGGATCACATCATTAAAAGGTTAGAGCGGCGACGGCGGGCTTTCTATAGTGGAGTCCTGAGCAGCACCTGCCTGCACGTACAACACGTACAAAAGGAAAAGATATGTTCCCTTCAACGCTTCCGGCTCCCCGCCTGACCGATGCCAGCCAGGTTCCGCGACTGCGCTGGGGCATTATCGGGCCGGGCTGGATCGCCGACCATTTTGCCCATGCGCTGCGCCAGCACACCCGGCAGCAGATCACCGCGGTTGCCGCCCGTGACCCGGCAAAAGCGCAGGCCTTTGCTGACAAATGGTCAATCGGCTATGCCACAGACAGTCTTGATGCGCTGCTGGCGCGGGATGACGTTGATGCGGTCTATATCGCAACGCCTCACAACCACCATTTTCCCGATGGTCTGCGCGCGATTGCCGCCGGAAAGTCTCTGCTGATTGAAAAGCCGCTGGCGCTGAATGCGCAGCAGGCAGTTCAGCTTAAACAGGCCGCTGCTGCCGCAAACCTGCTCTGTATGGAGGCGATGTGGTGCAACTTTGCACCGAAGTATGACGTCATCCGTCAGCTGCTGGCGGATGGCGTACTCGGTAACGTCCATACCCTGATTGCCGATCACGGTGAGTTCTTCACCCCGGATCATCGCATCTTCAATGCCGATCTGGCGGGCGGTCCGATGCTGGACCTCGGCAGTTATCTGGTGGCGCTGAGTGTGTTGGTTGGCGGCGGTGCGCCTGACACGATCGTCGCCCGTGGCCAGCCCGTCCCGGATGGCCGCGTTAACGGTCAGACGTCGATGCTGTTTACTCATCAGCACGGCATGCAGTCGGTACTGAATACCACCCTGTTCAGCAACACACCCGGCTGCGCAGTGATCGCCGGGCGCGACGCCACGCTGGAGCTGGCGGGCCAGTTCTATGCGCCGGGTAACTTCACCCTGACCTCCAGCGACCGGCGTCATCGCCTGCAATGGCAGGAGCCCACTAACCGCTATGAACAGCTCTGTCATGAAATTAACCACTTCGCCTGGTGTGTCGGCCAGAACCTGATCGATTCACCCGTCCACTCGCTTGACCAGGCGATTATCACCCTGGCCGCGATGGACACCGTCAGGCAGCAGACTGGCGTGACCTTCAATGAAGAACAGCAACCTTAATGTGCCCGGAGCAGAAAGATGAAAATCGCTTTTGATGTGGATGTGATTAAAGATTTAGGCATCACCCGAATGGTTCATCAGGTGGCCGACTGGGGCTACAAATATATCGAACAGTCGCCGCATCCGCAGATCAACCCGTTTTATAAACATCCTAAAGCCAGCCGTGAAATCATTAACGAGTATAAGAATGCGTTAAGCGCTACCGGGCTGGAGATCTCCTCATTTATCGTGGTCTATCGCTGGTCCGGCCCGGATGAGCTGCGTCGTCAGGCGGCGGTGAAGAAGTGGAAGCGGATGATTGAGATTGCGGTTGAGATGGGTGTGCAGGTCATTAACACCGAGCTCTCCGGCACGCCTAACGAACCGGAAATCTGTGAAGAGATGTTCTATCGCTCGATGGAAGAGCTACTGCCGATCATCGAACGTGAAGGTATCCGCGTCGAAATCCAGGCGCATCCGTGGGATTTCTGCGAAGAGAACAACGAAACCGTGGATATCGTGAAGTCGTTCCGCAGCGATAACGTAAAGTATATCTACAGCGCCCCACACACCTTCTTCTATGACAAAGGCAAAGGCGATGTGAAGCCGATGCTGGAATATGCCGGTGACGATCTGTCGCACATGCTGATCGCCGATACCATGAACCATACAAAGCACTGCCGCTATATCGTTAACCCGCCAGGCGTCGATGCCACCATTCACCAGCATGTCGGCGTGGGCGAAGGCGAAGTAGACTTCGACACCCTGTTCAAAACGCTGCGCGACACCGGTTTTGCTACCCGTACCCATAAAGTCGGTGGTGATCCGATTATTGCGGCGTCCCTGTTTGGCTATCCGGAAAAAATGAAGGTACAGGCGATTGAAACCCGCGAGCTGATTGAGCGCGAACTGCTGTAACCCTGCCTGCCGTGCAGTCGTTGCTGACTGCACGGTCATGTCTGCTCCGGACAACGAACACCCTGCCTGACACACTTTTATTCACTTTTCTCCGACACCGCAGCCCGCCTGACATCAGCGCATTGCAGCATGCCTTCGCGCAGCCAGCAGAGTTAAACCGCCTTCGCAGCACCTGCTACACTCCAGACCAATACCACACCATAAGGCGAACTTTCATTATGTCGGAAAATGCATATCAGCCCGCAAAAGTCTGGACCTGGGACCCTGAAGCCAAAGGTAACGGCGCTAAAACTAATCGTCCGTTCGCTGGTCCCACCCACGAAAAAGCGTTGCCGGTTGGCAAACACCCTTTACAGCTCTATTCGCTCGGCACGCCTAACGGCCAGAAAGTCACTATCCTGCTGGAAGAGCTGCTGGCGCTTAACGTCAACGATGCCGAATATGATGCCTGGCTGATCCGTATCGGCGAAGGCGATCAGTTCTCCAGCGGGTTTGTCGATGTGAACCCGAACTCAAAAATACCGGCGCTGAGTGACCACTCTGCAACACCGCCGATTCGGGTCTTTGAATCGGGCAATATCCTGCTCTATCTGGCGGAAAAATATGGCTACTTCCTGCCGAAAGATATCGCTGGCCGCACTGAAACCCTGAACTGGCTGTTCTGGCTGCAGGGCTCTGCGCCTTACCTCGGCGGCGGTTTCGGTCATTTCTATCACTATGCGCCAGAGAAAATTGAGTACGCCATTAACCGCTTTACGCTGGAAGCGAAGCGTCAGCTCGACGTGCTGGATCGCCGGCTGGCCGACAACCGTTATCTGGCCGGTGATGACTACACCATCGCTGACATCGCCACCTGGCCGTGGTACGGCAACATGGTGCTGAATGACCAGTATGGCGGTGCCGAATTCCTTGATGTGCAGTCCTATAAAAATGTGGTGCGCTGGGCGAAAGAGATTGCACAGCGTCCTGCCGTTATTCGTGGCCGCAAGGTCAACCGTGTCATGGGCGACCCGGCCGATCAGCTGCATGAGCGTCATGATGCTGCTGACTTCGATACCGAAACCCAGGATAAAAAAGCGTAAGGAGAGACCTGTGAGTGCATACGTTGTATTTATTCGTGATAACACCCTGAACCAGGACGAAATGGCGATCTACTCTGAGAAAGCGGGCCAGGCGCGCGGCGATCATCAGATCAATCCTCTCGCCTTTTATGGCGAACTGGAAACGCTGGAAGGTCAGGAAGCGGAAGGTGTGGTGATTCTGGAGTTCGCGAGCCGCGAAGCCGCACACGCCTGGTATGACAGCCCGGAATATCAGGCAGCCAAAGCGCACCGTCTGAAAGGCGCGAACTATCGCGTGGTGCTGGTAGAAGGCGTGGCGAAGTAAGCATTGAGGCGGCAGCGATGCCGCCTCAATGCTGAGCAACCCGCATCAGAGTCAAACTGGCAGCAATAGATAAACTCAACGCGCAGGGAACAGGGTCAGAGGAGGAAAGCGTCCCGCGCCATGGACAAAAACGCCGGGAGCGTTTTTGAACAACGCAACGCGTTGGCCCGGCAACGGGCGCACCTCAGGGATGAGGTGCGTAATTACGCGGTCCGGGCAGTCATGGATGACAGCTTTTGCGTCTTTCCGATCGGACCCTGCTCCCTGTGCCGGCTCAGTCTCACCGCTACACGATTCAGACTTTGCCTGTAAGTTCAAAGGCGGCAGCGATGCCGCCTTTTTTTATTGCAGCGTGATACGCGCCACGCCATCCGGCATCTGACTTTTGTGGTCGCCACTGAAGCCCTGCTTCAGGGTAACGTACAGTGTCTGCCCGTCCGGTGAGACCAGCAGGCTCTCTGGATGCCCCTCAAACGACCAGCTGTTTTTCACTTCATACGTGGTGCCATCCAGCTGCAGTACCTTCTTCGACTCGCGCTGGCTGATATAAATCTCATTACGCTTGCCGTTAAATTTAATCCCCGTCGAATCAGCCGGATCCAGACGCTGAATCAGCTTGCCGCTGCGCTCATCAAACACCAGGGTATTTTTCGTGCTGGCGTTATCCGTGACAAACAGGCGACCCGTCGCCGGATCTTCCGCCATGTTCAGGAACTGAGCGTCCTGCCCGTCACCTGCCGTCAGGCGCTGCTCGATTTTGTGATTGCGCGGATTAATCACCAGGATTTCACCACTGCCGTTCGCCGCATAAATCCGGTCACTGACCGGCGAGAAGATGATGCCTGTAACCCCCTTCCCGGCATTTTTAATCCGGGCTTTCAGCGTCAGGGTTTTCGCATCAACCACCCAGATCACACCCGGATCGCCCGCGCCGCCGACATAGAGCAGCCCGTCATGCAGAAAGATCTCACGCGTGCCCACCGGCAAACCTGTCTCGTTTTTATCGTCGAACATCAGGCGCTTCAGCACCCTGCCGTTCTCCGGATCGATCTTAGAGATGCCGCCATCCTGCGCATTGGTAGTGTAAAGCGCGCTGCCGTCCGGGTCGCTAATCAGACCGACGTTTTTCAGGTCGAAATGCCCCGTCCCGGTGCTCTGCAGCGTGGTGCCATCAAGACGGTAGATCATGCCGCCACTGATATCCTTACCCTCCGGCGCACTGGCAACATAGAGCGCATTTCTGGCGGGCAGGTAGGCCATCTCATACAACCCGTCACCCAGCTCGCGCTGAATCAGGTTATCGGGGCTGGAGGGCTGCATCACCATCGGCGCATTGCCCTCCACTTTTGTGGCAGGTGTCTGGCACGCCGTCAGGCTGAAGGTGGTGACCATCGCCAGTGCGAGTGCCGCTTTACGCGGGCTTAACAACGCTTTCATACTTAACTCCCCTATCGACCTGATCTCCCGGCTGGCCGCAACGCAGAGGGCAGGCAGGGGAGAAAATGAATGAGAATCATACGCATCAGAAAAAAAGCTGTAAACGCAGCGGCAGCCCGAAGCGACCGAATCAGCTTAATGCGGTATGTTAATTGTCCGCAGACGCTTTTTCACGCCCGCCCATCAAGATAAAATAACTATTTTTCAACCGATTGCAGATTATTCTGCAGAAACGCCACAAACGCGGTGATGCGCGCCGGAAGCTGGCGCTGCGCCTGCCAGACCGCAAAAATATCTCCATCGGGTGCCTGCCAGTCGGGTAGCACCTGCAGCAGTTCGCCTGTCGCCAGGCTGTGCTGCGCGTCCCACCAGGAGCGCAACAGAATGCCATGCCCATCCATTGCCAGCCGCATCGCCACTTCACCATCGTTGGTGATCAGGCTGCCGCGCACTTTCTGGCTGATGCTCTGTTCGCCGCTGGTCAGCCGCCACAGCGTAAAATCGCTGTCGTGCTGACGCAGCAAAATGCAGTTGTGCTGCGCCAGATCGCGCACCGTAGCGGGCAGGCCGTGACGGGCAGCATAGGCGGGTGAACAGCAGAGGATGCGCGGATTGGTGCGCAGTTTACGCGCCACCAGCCGCGAGTCAGGCGGTTCGCCGACGCGGATATCAATATCCATGTGCGCATCAAGAAAGTTAAGCGGCTGGCTGCTGAGCTGCAGCGAGAGTGAGAGCTGCGGATGCAGCGCGGCAAAGGCCGAGACGCAGGGCGCGATATGGCGACGGCCAAAGCCAAATGAGGCGTTGATGTTCAGCGTGCCGCGCAACTGAGCCGTTTCACCGCTGACCGCCTCTTCCAGCGCCTCCAGCTGATCCAGCAACGGACGCGCGCCCGCCAGATAACGGCGGCCTTCCGGCGTCAGTTCCAGCCGTCGCGTGGTGCGACGCAGCAGTTGCACACCAAGGCGCTGCTCCAGCAGGCTCAGACGTTTGCTTACCGCCGCCAGCGACAGGCCCAGTTCGCGTGCGGCTGCGGTCAGACTGTCCAGCGCAGCCAGGCGAACAAAGAAGGCTAAGTCATCGGTGGAGGTGCGGGATTCTCTACTTTGATTCAACAATGGATTGCCTTTCAGGCTCATTATTTCCCCGGAATCGACAGTTATACTGCGTACACAATTCGAACATCAACCGGAAAGGTGCCCTGTGACTGACAAAATCCATCGTATTGCCGTGATCCCTGGCGACGGCATCGGCAAAGAAGTGATGCCGGAAGGCGTCCGCGTGATGAATGCGGCGGCAGAGAAATTTAACATTCCGCTGCGCTGGGAGTGGTTCGATTACGCCAGCGCCGACTACTGGCAGCAGCATGGTCAGATGCTGCCTGACGACTGGTTCCCGCAGCTGAAAGCCTTTGATGCGATCTACTTTGGTGCGGTCGGCTGGCCCGATGTGGTGCCCGACCACGTTTCGCTGTGGGGCTCGCTGCTGCAGTTCCGGCGGGAATTCGACCAGTACGTCAATCTGCGTCCGGTGCGACTGATGCCAGGCGTCAAAGCGCCGCTGGCGAATCGTCAGCCTGGCGATATCGACTTCTATGTGGTGCGCGAAAACACCGAGGGTGAATACTCCAGCGTCGGCGGCACCATGTTCCCCGGCACCGAGCGTGAAGTGGTGATTCAGGAGACGGTGATGACGCGTACCGGCGTTGATCGCATCCTGAAGTTTGCTTATCAGCTGGCGCAGAGCCGGCCGAAGAAACACCTGACCTCTGCCACCAAATCCAACGGCATCGCTATCACCATGCCTTACTGGGACAGCCGCGTCGAAGCAATGTCCGGCCAGTTCCCCGACGTTCGCGTCGATAAGTATCATATCGATATTCTCACCGCCAACTTCGTGCTGCACCCGGACTGGTTTGATGTAGTGGTCGCCAGCAACCTGTTTGGCGATATCCTCTCCGATCTCGGCCCGGCCTGTACCGGCACCATCGGCATTGCGCCTTCCGCCAATATCAATCCGGAAGGTCTGTTCCCCAGCCTGTTCGAGCCGGTTCACGGTTCTGCGCCGGATATCGCTGGCAAAGGCGTCGCCAACCCGATCGGGCAGATCTGGTGCGGCGCGATGATGCTGGAGCACCTCGGATACAAAGCGGCGGGTGATGCGGTGTTAGAGGCGATTGAACGCACGCTGGCGGCGGGACAGCATCTGACGCGCGATCTTGGCGGCAGCGCCAGCACCGAACAGCTCGGTGCGGCCATCGCCGCCGCGCTGTAAATCAATCCGGCAACTGCACAACGCACTCCGGGTGCCAGCCTGGCGGTAATGGCTCAGGCCTGGTGATCACCAGATTGTGCAGTTGCAGGTTCTCTACCCCACGTGCAAACAGGCCCGGCAGCCCGCCGGGATAGCGCTCTACGCCAAAGGCTTCGCCGGTTTTCGGGTCAAGTTTGTAGGCGTTATCCAGCCCCATGCCGGTCGGGGAGGCCGGGTTACAGGGCGGCCGCACGTCGTAGTGTCCCTGTGTCATTTGCGAAACGGTCTGCCGCATCTGAAGCTGGCTGATCACCACATCGCGTATCCAGCCCGGCTCTGCCGCATGCAGGTTAATCGCCCCTTCCGCCACGCCCGTCAGATTACTGAACTGCACCTGCTCCACGATGCCAGGTGTAATGGCGGGATCGCGTCGGCGCACCGAAATATGCAGCGGATCGGCTTTGCCCCAGTGACAGGGCGGCGCGTGGTGACAGGCAAAGGTCAGGTTACTGAACAGCAGACGCCGCATCGCACCGCCGTCACGCGACAGAATGCCAATGCCCCGGTTGGAATCAAAAATGGTGCAGCCGGTCACCGTGACATCTTCCACATCATCCCAGGTTTCGGTGCCGATTTTAAAGGCGCAGCTGTAGCTGCGCAGCAGGCAGTTAGTGATCATAATCTGCCGCGCCGGACGCCGCAGCGCGGCCGGTTTGTGGGTGGTTTTAATGCAGATAGCATCATCAGCAGCGCTGAGGTAGCTGTTGCTGACAAACACCGCTTCGCAGCCGTCGATATCCAGCGCATCGGTATTCGGCATAGTCATAGCGTTGTCGATGGCGAGATGGTCGATATGCACATGGCGACAGCTCACCAGGTGCACCGTCCACATCGGCGCCTGCACGATGGTAAAGGCGGTCAGCGTCACCTGCTCGCAATCTTCAAATACAATAATGCGCGGCCGGTCAGGGCGCGGCAGGCGATAACCCTGCTCATCGCGCTCTGCGGCAAACCAGGCTTCCCCCTCGCCATCGATCCGGCCAGTGCCGCTGATGGTGATATTGCGCTGGCCCAGCGCATAGAGCAGCACATTGTGGGATTTCTCTGCACAGCTGAGTGCCTGTACCGCCTGGTAGTCCGCCAGCCGCGGACTGGCGATCAGCACCGCTCCCGCTTCAAGGTGGAGTTCAAAATCAGAGGGCAGATTCAGGCAGCCGCTGCGATAACGCCCGGCAGGCAGAGTCAGACGCCCCCCACCCGCCGCCGCAATCTGATCCATGGCGCGTTGCAGTACGGCCGTGTCCGGGGTTTCGCCATCGGCGACAGGGTGAAAATCAGCAAGGGAAAGGTGCATCATGCGTCTCCCGCAGGATTGAGGAGGAGGAATTGCAGCACGACACGGCGCGGCAAACCTTTGTCTGGCCGCCAGTGCGCCGTTTCGTGCGGGATATCACAAATTACTTCACGGCCCCTTCGGTGACGCCGCTGATAAACTTGCGCTGGAAAATCAGGAACACCACGATCAGCGGCATAATCACAATCATCGCGCCCGCCATCAGTACCGGAATGTCGATGGTGTTTTTATTCTGGAAAAACATCATGCCAATCGGCAGCGTGCGCAGCTCATCCTTGTTGACCAGAATCAGCGGGATCAGGAACTCGTTCCAGGTCCAGATAAACAGCAGCAGCCCCAGCGTCGACAGGGTCGGCCAGATAGCGGGCACCAGAATGCCCCACAGAATTTTGACCCGCGACGCCCCATCCATCACCGCCGCTTCTACCAGCTCTTTCGGCACCTGCTGAAACGCGCTGGCGATCATCAGTGTGGTAAAGGGCAGCGACAGGGCGATTTGCGGCAGGATCAGCGCCAGGTAGGTGTTGGTCAGCCCCATCCAGCGCAGCTCGTGATAGAGCGGAATGATAAAAGCTTCACTCGGCAGCACCATTCCCAGCGCCAGCATCGCCCCGATCACTTTCTTTCCGGGGATCTTCAGCCAGGCGAAACCAAATCCGGCCAGAATGCCGAGCAGCACGCTGAACAGCACCACCGGAATCACCACCAGCACCGAGTTGAGGAAGTAGACGTTGAAGTGTCCCTGCTGCCAGGCGGTCACGTAGTTTTTAAAATTCAGCGAGGCGGGCAGCGTGAAAATGCCCTGAAACAGCTCCATCTGGGTCTTAAACGAGGTCATCAGCGCCATCAGAAACGGCAGAATCGTCATCAGCGCCACGATCCAGATCAGCGCGCGTGAAATCACCGGCGTGCTTCGCATCAGTAACGCTCCTTTAAGGCCAGATGGATCAGGTAGTTAATCCCTAAAACAATGATCATGCTGAACACCGCGACTGACGAGGCATAGCCAAAGTAGTGCAGGTCAAAGCCCTGCTTATACATAAAGATATTGGTGACCATGGTAGAGGTGCCCGGCCCGCCCTGCGTCATCACATAGACCAGGTCAAAGGCTTTCAGGCTGGCGATCACCGTCAGCAGCAGAGCAATCCGCAGCTCGGGCCGCAGGCCGGGCAGCGTGATGCGCATAAACTTCTGGCGACGCGATGAGCCATCCAGATCGGCGGCTTCCAGCAGTGAGGGATCCATGCGCTGCAGGCCCGCCATAAACAGCACCAGACAGAAGCCGAAGAAGTACCAGGTGGCGACCAGACCAACCGCGGGCAGCGCCCAGGTGAAATCACCCAGCCAGGAGAGCGCCAGCTGAGGTAAGCCGATCGCGCGTAATATCTGGTCGATGGGGCCAAACGCCGGGTTATAGAGCCAGCGCCACACCACGCCCAGCACCGCCATTGGCATGATGTAGGGCAGGAAGAAGAGAATGCGCAGCACGCTGCGTTCGTTGTTGTTGCGCGTGTCATACAGAAAACTGCAGAGCAGCAGGCCGACGCCAATCGGCAACAGGGTATAGAACAGCATCAGGATGGCGTTATTGCCCAGCGCAATCCAGAACACCGGATCGCTGAACATCCGCATGTAGTTGCTGATGCCACTAAACACCGGCAGCGAGGTGCCGTCCCATTCGGTAAAACTGATGCCCAGCGAGGCCAGCAGCGGGAACAGCAGAAACACTGCATAGACCAGCACCGCAGGCAGAACATAGAGAAAATTACGCCAGCTGCTTAAATTCAACATAACCCTACTCGTGGTTCAGAACGATGCTCAGGCCCGGCTGTTCGCCGGGCCTCCGGCTTAATGCTTCAGGGTTTTCAGGTAACGCTGATAGTTGTTATCAAAATTCACCACCATCTGATCGGGGGTCTGACGGCCCGCCAGCAGCAGCTGGACGTTCTGATTCAGCTCGGCATTCATGGTCGGTGTCGCCCAGTCCACGTAGTGGCCTAAACCGTCATAGTCGTTCAGCGCTAACCAGACCTGATACGCTTCCGCCAGCAGTGGATTGTCCGCTGGCATTTTGGCCGCCTTGTTGGTGCTGGCAGGCAGGAAGCCTACCTTCAGCCAGCGGTTCGCCATGGCATCAGAGACCATATAGTTGATGAACTTCGCCGCGCCCTCCTGCTGATCTTTGCCTTTCGCGGTACTGGTAACCGAGAACGCCAGATCGGTCCCGCCCACCATCAGCGGCTGCTTCACGCCATCTCCGGCTGGCATTGCAGCGAAGTGAATATCTTTGTTGTCTTTAAACTGGCCAAGATACCAGGTGCCGCTGACGAGGAACGCGGCCTGGCCATTCTGGAACAGCGTCGCCGCATCGTCGTGACCAATGCCCTGGAAGCCAGGGAAGAAGTACCCTTTGTCGGTCCAGCTCTTCATCATGGTGGCGGCATTGACCAGCTTGCTGTCTTTGAAGGTGCCGCCCACATCGTAAATCAGATTATCCAGCGTCTTGCGGTCGTGGCTCTCAATCTGCGCCTCCCACAGGGTGCTGAGCAGCTGCTGGCCCATGTTGCCATCCAGCAGGCCGAGCATCATCGGCGCGGTGCCCTGCTGTTTCAGCTTCGCCATGGCGCTCTCCAGCTCAGCCAGGGTTTTGGGCACGGCGATGCCCGCTTTATCCAGCAGCGCTTTGTTGTAATAGAGCCCGACCATTTCACCCAGGCTGGCGACGCCGTAAAGCTTGCCGCTGCCGAACTCGCCGCTGTCTGACCAGCGGTTACGTTTCAGAATCGAGTCCGGGAAGCGCGTGGTCCAGCCGTAGCTGGCGGCGTAACTGTCGAGCGGCAGCAGCAGCTTATCTTTGACCAGCGATCCCATATCGCCGCCGCCCTGGTTGACCTGCGCGATCTGCGGGCCATCACCGGCGGTCAGCGCCAGCTTCAACGGAATACGGGTATCTTCAAAGGAGTGAACGGAACGGTTAATCACGATGCCGGGATTCTGCTGTGAGAACTCTTTAATCCCTTCATCCACCGCAGCAGTCTGCTCCGGGTAGTTGTAGATATCCCACTCATTCAGAGTGACGGCGGCGTGGACGGCATGGGAGACGCTGCCCGCCAGCAGGCCCGCAGCCAGCAGCCGACCCACATTGCGAATTCGGAACGAACGAACGGAGGAAACAGACATTATGCTCACCTTCTTCAGACCAGGATCGGCATCCTTTCATCTCACCGCCTGACATCCTTCAGGCTGCAGCCGCACACAAACGCACTCACTCATACTTACTTTAATAGAAAAATAAAGTCAAACAGCCTGCAGTGGGAATTGCAACGCTGTGAGCACGCGCAAATAAACAGCGATGTGACGCGAAATTCAGCACGCCACGCTGGCTTTTACGCCATTAACCGTGGCGGCGCGTCGCCAGCCGCTTTTTCTGCAGCAGGAGATGCCACTCTGATAATCGCAAAATAACGTCCTGATAAAACATATGAAAATCCTATCACGCTCACACTTTTCTCTTTTGATCGGCCGTGAATCTGCCGCCAGCCGCCCTGTTCCGGGCGTGTTGGGGATCACAGTTGTGCATCCCGATGCCGGTAAACGTTGCCGAACGGCCTGCGTTAGTGCGATAAGGTAATTATTCTATCTTGAAAACTAAGTCCACTTTCATTAACGTAACTTTCATCTGCGGATCTGTTCAATCCCTGACCGGATCCCTCACTCACGAGAACTCACCATGGCGAATCAAGGTGTCATTCGTCCGGCCACGCCGGCGGACTACCCGGCGCTCTACCGCATCTGCCTGGAAACAGCCGATGCGGGCGGCGATGCCCGCGCGCTCTACTCCGATCCTGACTATCCCGGCCAGCGTTTTGCCGTGCCCTATGCGCGTTTCGCGCCTGACTTTGCTTTTGTGCTGGAGCGGGACGGAGAGGTACAGGGTTATGTCGTTGCGGCGCCCGATACCCGCGCGTTTGAAGCCCAGCTTCAGGCCGAATGGTGGCCGCAGCTGCAGGAGAAGTATCGCGATCGCCGCGCCAGCGCCCCGCTCGACAGCAAAGTGCTGGACTCAATACGGCATCCTGACCAGGCGGCTGAGACGCTGGTGACCCAGTGGCCCGCTCACCTGCATATCAACCTGCTGCCGGCGGCACAGAAAGGCGGCTGGGGTCGCCGGATGATTGAGCATGAACTGGCGGCGCTGCGGGCGGCGGGTGTCAGCGGTGTCCATCTTGGCGTCAGCCTGCAGAACGAGCAGGTCTGTGCCTTCTATGCGCGCATGGGGTTTACCCCAATCGTGCGCAGCAATGCCATCTACATGGGCCAGTTACTCTGAGTGAGGTAGCCGATGACCAGCCTGCGCTTGCAGAATGTGAAGAAGTCGTATGAACACGTTAATGTCATTCATGGCATCGATCTGACCATCAACAGCGGCGAGTTTGTGGTGTTTGTCGGGCCATCCGGCTGCGGCAAATCGACGCTGCTGCGGATGATTGCCGGGCTGGAGGAGATCAGCAGCGGGCAGTTGCTGATTGAGGAGCAGGACATGACGCAGCAGCCCGCCACCGAGCGCGGCATTGCCATGGTGTTTCAGTCCTATGCGCTCTACCCCAACATGACGGTGCGCGGTAACCTGGCCTATCCGCTGGAGGTGATGAAAAAGTCCAAAGCGGAGATCAACGAGGCGATTGCCCAAACGGCCGCCCGCCTGCATCTGACCGAACTGCTCGATCGCCTGCCGCGCGCACTTTCTGGCGGACAACGGCAGCGCGTGGCAATTGGCCGGGCGATTATCCGTCATCCGCGTATTTTCCTGTTCGATGAGCCGCTCTCTAACCTTGATGCCGAACTGCGTCTGCAGATGCGGATTGAGATTGCCCGGCTGCACGCCTCGCTCGGCAACACCATGATCTATGTCACCCACGATCAGCTGGAGGCGATGACGCTGGCTGACCGCATTGTGGTGCTGCGTCAGGGCCGCATTGAGCAGGTCGGCGCGCCGCTGACGCTCTATCACGACCCGGATAACCTGTTTGTCGCCGGTTTTATCGGCTCGCCAAAAATGAACTTCCTGCGGGCGGAAATCAGCGCCACGGGCGAGGGTGAAGTGCAATTGCGGGTGCCGGAACTGAAGATTGAGGGGCTGGTGCTGAAAATCGCCGCCAACTGCCGCGAGGGGCAAACCGTGACGCTGGGCATTCGTCCTGAGCATTTCCAGCCCGCCGCGCAGACACCGGACGCACTGCGCTTTCACGGCGAGCTGGCCTACGGCGAGATGCTGGGCCACACCAACTATCTCTACCTGGATATCGGACGTGAACAGATGCTGGTCGTGGAAGAGCGCGAGGCGACTACGCGCGATCTGGGCACGCAGGTTGAACTGGGCTTTTCTGCCGCGCACTGCCTGCTGTTTGATGAGCAGGGAATGCGCCTGCGCTAAGGGAAGCGCAGAAACAAAAACGGGCGCCGCGGCGCCCGTTTTTATTCGAGGGTTAACTCAGGTGACCGGCTCTTCATCGGCCTGGGCCGCCAGCAGATCAAGCAGCCGGTTGACGGCAAAGCCCGCCGCGCCCAGCGCCCACATGCGATTCGACTCCGTCAGGAACTGCAACGGTGTCATGTGTGGCGTCAGTTTCAGCCGGTAGGCCTGGAAGCTCTGGGTGATGTTATCGAGCAGAATGCGTGACGCCATGTGCGGCTCCATCGCCAGATAAACCACATCCGGATCGTAGGCCACGGACAGGTTTGCCAGCGAAATCCCCAGCTCGCGCCCGGCTTCCTGCAGTACTGCCAGCACCTCGGGCGTGGGTCGCTGATCCAGCGCCTGCAACGTGAGGCTATCCACCGGTTCCTGCTCAGCCAGCTGCTGCAGAATGGCGCGCGATGAGGCGACATCCTCCAGCAGACGCAGCGAGCCATCGCCCACCAGCCCGTTGCCGATCTCGCCTGCCTTGCCGTGACGCCCCCGGTAGAGCTGACGATTCAGGATGATGCCCGCGCCGATCCCTTTACCGTAGGTGGCGATCACCGCCGACTGAGCGTTGCCGAGCTGACCAAACACCAGCGCCGCCATCGCCATCGCGTTGGCGTCGTTCTCGATAAACACCGGCAGCGAGAAGCGCTCTTCCAGCAGACGCGCAATCGGGACGTTATCCCAGTCGAGTACTTTGGAGCGGATGCAGTAGCCGTTTTCGGCATCGACCAGCCCTGACAGCGCCAGGCCAATCGCCCCGACCCGCTTCTCCTCTACGCCGCGCAGGAACTTCGCCAGCGCATCGCCCAGCTGGCGCGGTGTCAGCGTGCCTTTTGGCATCTGCTGTTCGCCCAGCAGGTTGCCGCTGAGATCGGTCATGACGATCAGGTTACGTTCCGCATTGAGCTGAATGCCAATCACGCTGGCGCGATCGGGATTGAGGCCCAGCAGGGTTTTCGGCCGCCCCATCGACACGCGACGCAGCCCCAGCTCCTGCACAATCTCCTGCGCCAGCAGGCGATTAGTGGCCTGCGACACGGTCGACATGCTCAGTCCGCTGCGGACTTTCAGGTCTGACTGGCTGATCGGCGCATTTTCAACAATCAACCGCAGAATGCGCGCGGTTACGTTGGGAGCGGTCATAAATTCCTCGGGTTAGCGGGCTGAGGAGGCTCAGCCCGCATCAGATCGGGTATCGGTCAGGCGTCAGCTGCTGCGCCAGTGTCAGCGCCCCGCTCAGGGCATCGCCCTGCGGCGTCACCAGCCGGGCCTGAATATCGTCGTCCAGCCAGCCCTGAATCGGTGTGGCCAGGCCACCCATCAGCGCTACCCGTCCGCTGCTCAGCGCAATCAGACGGCGCACCATCAGGCCGATATCGGCGGCGGTCTGATGCAGCAGATCCTGTGCGTGGCGATCGCCCGCGTCGGCGGCCGCAAAAATCTGTGGCACCACGCGCGCCCAGTCGGCAGGCGTCGCGGAGCGCGTCCAGAGCAGCATGGTTTCCGGGCTGTCACCGAACTGCGCCATCAGCTGTTGAGTGAAGAGTGTCGGCACAATAATCGCCTCATGGGCCAGCAGCGCCAGACGCAGCGCACGACGGCCCAGCTCCGCGCCCGATCCCTGGTCAGACAGGGCAAAGCCCCAGCCGCCCAGCAGCGTAAAGCGTTCGCCATCCCAGGCCGCGCCCTGACTGCCGGTGCCGATGATAAAGACGGCGCCATGCGCGCCGCCATGCGCGCCCGCGCAGGCGATCTCTACATCGCTGACCACCTGTAACGCCGCGCAGGCGGGCTGCCAGCTGGCGAGCCGCGCCTGCACCGAGGCGACATTGGCACCCGCTAATCCGGCCACCAGCGCGGTCTGCGCCAGCGCCTCCGGCGCTAATCCCGCCTGTGACAATACCCGGTCAATCAGCTGGCCGACACAGGTCAGCGCCGCGTCGTAATCTGACCAGACGTTGGCAGGCCCGCCAGTGGCTTCCGCCAGCACGCGGCCCTGCAGATCGGTTAACCGCGCGCGACACTGTGTACCGCCGCCATCAATGCCAAGGAGATAGTGTGGTTGCACGCGCTTCCTTCCCGATTTTGGGTTATAGCCATAATGAGCGAACGATAGGATAAAAAAACTTAAATCGCAATAACAAATAAATATGGCAAAAACATATCGACACTTTTTGTTTAATTTACAATGATATAACAAAAACCGCCCCGCAAAACACGCAGTGCGTTATTGACATTAGTTTTTCCGCCGTAATAAGTTGGTGGTCAGATTATCAACAGGCGCGCCCGATCACAGGCGAGCTATGCATCATCCGATTTCAGGAGCAGGGGTTTAACATGAAAGTAGGCATTATCGGTCTCGGCTTTCGTCTGTCCCACGTGATCAAAGAGTTCAGCAAAGCCGACGACGCCTTCTCAGTAGTGGGTTATTACGATCCGGCCCCCGCCGGACTGCCTAATCTGCACAGCTTTGGTATCGCGCCCGGTCAGGCCTTTGCATCCATCGACGCGCTGCTGGAGCACGGCGGAATGGATGTGGTGCTGGTGGGCTCACCCAACTTCCTGCATCTGGAGCATGTCGGTCAGGCGCTGGCGGCGGGCTACACGGTCTTTACCGAAAAGCCGGTGGTGATCAATGAAGAGCAGACCATGGAGATGGCGAAGCTGGTGCGTCAGTATGGCGAAGCACGCATTCTGGTCGGCCTGGTGCTGCGCTATTCGCCGCTCTATCACGATCTGCTGGCGGCACGCGATGCCGGTCAATTAGGTGAAATCACCTCGATTGAGGCGACAGAGCATATCAAGCCTTATCACGGCGCCTTCTTCCAGCGCGACTGGCGCCGTCTGGAGAAGTATGCCGGTCCTTACATTCTGGAAAAGTGCTGCCACGACATCGATCTCTATCAGGGCCTGTTACAGGAGCGCCCGATCCGCGTCGCCAGCTTTGGTGGCCGAAAATCCTTTACCCCCGCGCATGCCCCTCAGGGTGCGATCACCGCTGAGTCCGAGCTCTATCACGTAAAACCCAGCGGCTGGTCGAGCACCGATGCCGTCTTCGACAGCGACGCCGATATTGTCGACTACCAGACAGCCCTGATTGAGTATGAAGGCGGCGCGACGCTTGCCTTCCACGCCAACCTGAACGTGCCGGATGAGTTCCGCCGCTTCTGCGTCATGGGCACCGACGGCATGGCCGAAGGCGACTTCGTCCGAAACTACTTCCGCGTACACAACGCGCGCAGCGGTGAAAAAGAGGTCGATACCGCCTACAGCGGCAATGCGTATGATGGCCACTACGGCGCGGATGCGCTGATGGCAGAAGAGATCGTTAAACATATTAAACAGGGAACACCGCTGAAAGTATCAGTGGTGGACGCGCTGGAAGCAGGCCTCACCGCCATTAAAATCGATGAGGCGCGCAAAACCCGCAGCGTAGTGGACATGCGTGAAAGCTGGCTAACATTTGACGCCAACCTGGGAAAGACCGGGGCCTGATGGTCCCATCCTGTGGGTCAGCCTCCCCCTCTGACCCCAGGATTTGAATGGCAGTATGACTGGTAACTTCCTGTACTGGCCTTCGGGCCAGTTACAACTCAGGTACGGTACTGGCTAATAAAATCTGCGTCAGCGACCACCCACTCACCGCACTAATCTCCACAACCAGCCAAACAAACCACTCCTCAGCCCAGGGCAACTTACGCACTTAAAGCGATGGGAGCATACGCCTGTAGCAAAGCATAGCGGGCCAGAGATGGCGTTTTTTGTGTCTTTGCGAAAGGCGTATGTTCCCTGAGCCTGCACCGGGTGACCTTGTGCTGATCCGCGCTAGACTTTCATCCCTGATGGCAATGCGTTTTTTTGTGACCTATTTTCGATCGTCTTTGGATGAAATCATCCAGGCTAACCAGTAAAGAACCAGGCCAGCGATAAAGACCAGTAAGGGGGCGATAATGCGCATAATTCCTTCATTCGCAAATATTGCGATAAAAACGCCTATCACTACGGCGCTGATAATAACCGCCCCTGATAGCTCAGAAATGACTTTTCTGATTAGTCTAAAGATTTTCGATTGCACCCAGAAATTGCTCCGTTTTCGAAGGGTTTTTACGAAGAGTCTCACCAAGCTCGATGTAATTAGCTAAAGGTTCTTCAAAGAGGAAGTAAAGCATTTCGAAATCAAGTATATAAAGCTTTGACCATAATTCAGGATTTTTAAGTCTCAAACGTCGGGAAGCTGCAGAAGCACGCGAAAGCACCCCCTGCAGGACTATGCCGCCCGAAAGGGTGCCTGTCCATAATCGCAGTGATAACTTCATTATTACGCTGGCCATCATTCCTCCAACGACTTTTGAACCAAGATAACCTGTGATAGCCAGCTGCATGGACTGTCTTGAACCCAGTGAAGCCGCTTCTCCGATGAGTTTATCTGTGATTTTTTTGATGGCTGGGTCTGGGAGATAAGCCAGAGAGTCTTTGATTATCATCTCCGCGATCTGCCCCAGAATAGCTCTGTTACGGAAGAGCTTGTTTAAAGCCCTATACATCCTCTCATCCTCACCAAAGTTACGGCGCTGAATGTTTCTGCCGCCATCTGAAAGGTTGAGATCCTGAAAGGTTCTTTCAATACCCAGATAAAAATCCATTGGAAGTGAAGCAATGCCATGAGCAACCGATACGGCGAGCATTTTTGCGTCCATTCATTCTTCTACCGTTTGTGACACCATCCTGGAAAATATCAGCCCAAACAGCTATCCGCAAATAAAAATTCATCATTTAACCGCCATAATTATCGATTTAACCGGACCTGATTATTCATTCATTCCTCTGTCATTTTAAAGAACAAGCGTTTGAAAATAGCAGCGTTTTATCGCCGCTGCTGCGCGGCATGTCTAAAGGCGGGACAGATAAAATTGCCAGAGACGAGCCATTCACATCCGCAAAACATTCAGGAACTCTAAATGGTGTAGATAGGTTCAGGTCGCAAACGAATTCAAAGCCATGGGAGCATACGCCTGTAGCAAAGCATAGCGCCGCCCGAATAAAAACGCCGGGAGCGTTTTTGAACAACGCAACGCGTTGGCCCGTTTACGGGCGCACCTCAGGGATGAGGTGCGTAATCGCCCGCGCTGAGCCTTGCCTTAGATGGCGTTTTTTGCGTCATTGCGAAAGGCGTATGTTCCCTGAGCGTGCACCGTAGTCCATAACCACACAAATCCCCTCAGCCAATCCAGCCAGCCCCAACGCCAGTCCTAAACCGGATCCACCTCATTCTCCAGCTTCTGACGCCGCCGCAGATGCGGAAACAACTTCATCCACAACGCGACCACCACCAGCGTACCAATCCCGCCAATCGCCGCCGCCGGTGCGGCACCGACCCAGGCCGCCAGTAACCCCGATTCAAACTCGCCCAGCTGATTCGACGTATTTATAAAAATCGCGTTAACCGCATTCACGCGCCCGCGCATGGTATCCGGCGTATCCAGCTGCACCAGCGCCCCCCGGATCACCATACTCACCATATCAAAACCCCCCAGAGCACAGAGAGCTATCAGCGACAGCCAGAGCTGCGTGGAAAGCGCAAACACCAGCGTGGCAACGCCAAATCCGGCGACTGAGCCAAACATTATCATCCCGACATGCTTTTCAAGCTTATGCCGGCTCAGCCAGATGCCCACCAGCAACGCGCCCACCGACGGCGCCCCGCGCAACATCCCCAACCCCCACGGCCCGGTATGCAGAATATCTTTGGCGAAAATCGGCAGCAGCGCCGTCGCGCCGCCCAGCAACACCGCAAACAGATCGAGCGAAATCACCCCAAGCACATCTTTGCGCTCACGGATAAAGTGAATCCCGGCAAACAGATTCTTCATATTCATCGGCAGACGGCTCTGCACCGGACGCTCATAACGCAGCAGACTCACCAGCGTCAGCGAAATCAGATAAAACAGTCCGGAAACGCCATACACAACATGCGGTCCGGCAACGTAAAGCAAACCGCCGATGGTCGGCCCGACAATGACCGCGGCCTGCCCGCCCACGGAGTTCATTGCCATGGCGCGCGCCAGGATGGAAGGGGGAACCAGCGACGGCAGCATCGAGGACATCGCAGGCCACTCCAGCGCCTTCGCCACCGCAATCATAAACACCAGCCCCCATAACGCCGTCTTATCGGCGGTCTGGAATAAGGTAAGCACCACTAATGCCACCAGTGCGGCAAATTCCACCAGCTGACCCAACAGCACGATGCGCCGCCGGTCATATTGATCCGCCAGATGACCGGCCGGTAATGCCAGCAACACCGACGGCAGAAACTGCATCAGGCCAATCATCCCTAACGCCATGGCGCTGTTGGTCAGCGCATAGATCTGCCAGCTGATCGCCACCGAGAACATCTGAAAACCAAACGATGAACAGGTACGCGCCAGCCAGAAGGCGACAAAAGTCCGATGTCGCCACAGCGACTCTTCAGCCGCGGATGCCATAAATCCCATGTCTTATCCCAAATCAGGTGAAGAAGCCCGCGTCGTTGCGCGGTGTTATTGGTGTGTTTTTTGACGACTGAAGCTTAACAGACCAGATGAGATCGGGAAGCCTGCGGTGCCAGCCCTGCCTCCCTGCGCGATACACTGCGGCCCTCTCCGGAAAAGGGGGGCAGACCCCTCCTGACTATTACCAGCCTATTTGTCCCCACCAATGAATATATTCCAGCACATCATCAGACGCCAAAGGAATTATCCTCTCTTTGCTACCAGGTTTATTTACTTTCTAAGGAAACAAAAGGATGATTTGGATTAAGCATGTGATCTATATTTATTCACGCGATTAAAAAAACGCGACTTTTTATATGCTTAATTATCAACGAATCCTTTTTATTGCATTTCATAGAGATAATGAAAAACAGTTTATATAACCCCTATGTTACTGAACCTATCCATCACGTTGAGCGTAATGTCACTGGCATTTGCTATAGCGTGCCTTATCTTCAGCAAAACCAGGACAGCGGAAATATACTTAATACAAACAACATTATTTCATTACACAATCAAATTGCTACTGAAGCAGCATTAATGATTGTTCCGGTTGAAGATATTCGATTACGGGGAATGATCGCGATTCCTGATGCCTATACGCATTTACAGAATGAACGAATCCGTATTGGCATTAATTATTCAAGTTTAGCCGCACATAGTGCGTCACTGCTTGAATTAACAAAGAAATTTGATTTCTGGCTTTATGATTTTGCGCCACCGGGTGCGGACTGGCGACTGCTGGAATCCTTTCCTTTTTCAGGGATAGTTTTAACCGAATCGTTCTTCAATGATAATTATGAAAAATTTACCTTTCCCTTTTTTATGGCGACATTCCGTGAAAAAGGTGCAGAGGTCATCGTGCGAAGTCATACGCCGCCTTTAACCGCTGAGCAGTTTGCTGAGATAAATATCAGCGGCTGGCAACAGCAACGCTCGGACGGCGATCTTATTAGCTGCTGATTCACAAATCCTGCCTTCCGGCGTTAAGGGCACATGGCGGTGCGCTTAACGTCCTTTAATCCCCCATAAAATGTCGTATTACTACAGTTGTTAAGCGATTTAAGCCAAAAAAATCAAATCTCGATCTGATTTTGCTATAACATTTAACACAAAGGGATCGTCTGTCTTAACGGAAGAGATATTGAAGAACACCCTAATCATTTGTACTTGATAACTGGAAACAGCCTATCTGGTTGTTTTCGTGTGTTTTATGGCAACGAAACGAGGTCGATATTATGGGGAAAAACTCCTCATCTTTTGGCGTAATTCGTTTCCTGACAGTGCTGTTCGCAGTGCTGACGGGCGCGTTTATGCTCATTGGCGGTGGCTGGTTAGCCGCCATCGGTGGTTCCTGGTATTACGTTTTCGGCGGTGTGGTTATGCTTATCACCGCTTATCTGCTTTCCCGTCGTAAAAGCACCGCGCTGGTTCTCTATGCGCTGCTGCTGATCGGCACCCTGATCTGGGGTGTGTGGGAAGTGGGTACAGACTTCTGGGCCCTGGCACCGCGCACCGATGTGCTGGTGATCTTTGGTGTCTGGCTGATCCTGCCGTTTGTTTATCGCAGCTTCAACGCGGGCAGCAAAGCCGCGCTGGGTACGATGGCCGTGGCGCTGATTGCCAGTGCCCTCGTGCTGGCCTATGCGGTATTCAACGACCCGCAGGTCATCAACGGCTCTGTACCAGAAACCGCTGACAACGCCCCGCAGGCTGCACCGCTGAGTAACATCCCGGATGCTGACTGGCCCGCTTATGCGCGCGATCAGCAGGGAACCCGTTTCTCGCCGCTGAAGCAGATTAACCATCAGAACGTGAAAGAGTTGCAGGTTGCCTGGCAGTTCCAGACTGGCGACATGAAAACCCCTAACGATCCGGGCGAAATCACTGACGAAGTCACTCCGATTAAAATCCGCGACACGCTTTACCTCTGTTCGCCACACCAGATTCTGTTTGCTCTGGATGCGGCCACCGGTAAGCAGAAGTGGAAATTTGATCCGGGTATGAAGGTTAATCCAACCTTCCAGCACGTGACCTGTCGCGGTGTTTCTTACCACGAAGTGCCGGCAGCAGCCGATGCAGCGAACACTCAGCCTGCTCTCTGCTCACGTCGTATCTATCTGCCTGTCAACGATGGTCGTCTGTTTGCGCTGGACGCAGAGACCGGTGAACGCTGCCCGACGTTTGGCGTCAACGGTGAGCTGGATCTGCAACACAAACAGCCTGTCACGACCGCAGGTATGTATGAGCCGACCTCTCCGCCGATCATTACCAACACCACCATCGTGATGGCGGGTGCGGTAACCGATAACTTCTCAACCCGCGAGCCGTCAGGCGTTATTCGTGGCTTTGATGTGAATACCGGCAAACTGCTGTGGGTGTTTGATCCAGGCGCGAAAGACCCGAATGCCATTCCGGCTGATGAACACACCTTCACCATGAACTCACCGAATTCATGGGCACCGGCAGTTTACGATCCGAAACTGGATACCGTTTACCTGCCAATGGGCGTGACCACACCGGATATCTGGGGCGGTAACCGCACACCAGAGCAGGAGCGTTATGCGAGCAGCGTGCTGGCTCTGAACGCCACCACCGGTAAGCTGGTCTGGTCTTATCAGACTGTGCATCACGACCTGTGGGATATGGATCTGCCGTCGCAGCCGACGCTGGCTGACATCACCGATAAAGATGGCAACACCGTCCCGGTGGTTTACGCGCCAGCGAAAACCGGCAACATCTTTGTCCTGGATCGCCGTACCGGCAAGCCAGTGGTCCCTGCGCCAGAAACGCCAGTGCCACAGGGTGCCGCTAAAGGCGACCACGTTGCCGCCACTCAGCCCTACTCTGAGCTGACCTTCCGTCCGAAACAGAACCTGACGGACAAGGACATGTGGGGCGCGACGATGTTCGACCAGCTGGTGTGCCGCGTGATCTTCAAGCGCCTGCGCTATGAAGGTCCGTTCACCCCGCCATCTGAGCAGGGTACGCTGGTGTTCCCGGGTAACCTCGGTATGTTCGAATGGGGCGGCATCGCCGTCGATCCACATCGTCAGATCGCGATTGCTAACCCGATGGCGCTGCCGTTTGTCTCTAAGCTGGTTCCGCGTGGCCCAGGCAACCCGATTGAGCCGCCGAAAGGCGCTGAGGGTGGCTCAGGTACGGAAACCGGTATTCAGCCACAGTATGGCGTGCCGTATGGCGTCGAGCTGAATCCGTTCCTGTCACCGTTTGGTCTGCCATGTAAACAGCCTGCCTGGGGTTATATCTCCGCGGTGGATCTGAAGACCAACGACGTGGTGTGGAAACAGCGTATCGGTACCGTTCGCGATAGCGCACCGGTTCCGCTGCCGTTCAAAATGGGTATGCCGATGCTGGGTGGTCCTATCACCACCGCTGGTAAGGTGTTCTTCATTGGTGCGACCGCAGATAACTACCTGCGTGCTTTCAGCACCGATACCGGCGAGCTGTTGTGGCAGGCCCGTCTGCCAGCAGGCGGCCAGGCGACGCCGATGACCTATGAAGTAGATGGCAAGCAGTACGTTGTCATCGCGGCAGGCGGTCACGGCTCGTTTGGTACCAAGCTGGGCGATTATGTGATTGCCTACGCGCTGCCAGACCAGAAGTAATTCACGCAGCGGTGAATAAACTAAGGCGGACTCCGGTCCGCCTTTTTTGATCGCGCTATTTACGCATCCCGCGCCAGTTGAGCCAGGCGCAAAACAGCATTACCGCGCAGGTTGCCAGAAAGACCGGTCGCATTCCAAACGCCCCGCCCACCAGCCCACCGAACAGCGGGCCGCTGACCTGACCGATATATTGCGCCGACGTCGAATAGCCCAGCATCCGCCCGACCTGTGAACCCGGCACGTTATGACGAATAATCGCCGTAATGCACGGCATCAATCCGCCCAGCGCCATCCCCATCAGAAAACGCAGCAGCACCAGTTGCCAGGCCGCCGTGATAAACGCCTGCGGAATCAGCAGCAGTCCGCTAACCACTAATCCGCCCGTCAGCACCCGCCAGTGCCCTACCCGATCGGCCAGACGACCCAGCCGGGGTGCCGCCAGTACGGTCCCCAGCGCCGCAGCGGACATCACCAGTCCGGATATCATGGTGATCTGATGGTTGCCCTGCACAAACTCGCCCACGTAAAGCGTGATAATCGGCTCAATCGACATGCTGGCGAAGATCAGCAACATGCCGGAGAGCCACATCAGCCGCACCAGGTTGTGATTAACCGGCTCGTCTGCGGACTGCGCTGGCTGGCTGGCGCGCGACGTCGCGGCGGCACGTGGCTGCTCTTTGAGTAAGAAGGTGGTGGCGAGGAAGGCGAGAAATATCACCGCGCCGGTCAGCCAGAAAGTCTGACGGATGCCAATCAGCGGCGGTAACACTCCCCCCAACAGCGGCCCGACCACGTTGCCCGCCATAATGCCGGATGACAATACGCCCAGCGCCCAGCCGGTCTGCGCTTTTGGCGTTTGTGCCGCCACCAGAATGGTCGACCCCGACGCGTAACCCCCCAGCAGCCCCGCCAGCAGGCGCAGCGCGACCAGTTGCCACGGCGCGGTCGCCATGCCGATCAGCGACATCGCAATCGCCATCCCAAGGCTGGCGCGGATCAGCATCAGCTTACGGCCATAGCGATCGGCCAGCCTGCCCCACAGCGGCGCAGTCAGCGCGGCGCTGAAAAAGGTCGCGCCGTAGGCCAGACCAGACCAGCGGGCGATGGCGGCGGGCTGCTCAACGCCGAGTTGCTGAACATAGAGCGGCAGAAACGGCAGCAGCAGCGTCATCGCCACGATAGTGGTAAAAGAGCCGACGACGCAGACCGCTAAGTTACGTCTCCAGTGCTGAAACTCTGCCGTTTCGGTTGACTGTTGCATGGTGGTATCCATTGAATGATCAGGGATACAGGCTAACCGGAGTCGCAGAGTAACAACAGTCGTGGCGGAATAGTTACTCAGTGGCGCTGGTTGTTGCCAGTTGACAACAATCAGCCCGGATTCAATGCCGCCACCAGGGCATCGCACAGCAGCGTCACCGGCGAGGCCGGTTCAGGTGTGTCGTGCAGCAGCAGATAGCTCTGCAGACGATCCATCTGCCACTCCGGCAGCAATTGCTGAATATCGCCGCGCGCCATCGCCTCCTGCGCCATGTACGAGGGCAGATAAGCGATGCCACTACCCGCCAGTGCCGCATTGAGCAGCGCCATGCTGTTATTGGCGCGGAAACGGCTGCGCACGTCCAGTGCCAGCCGCTGTTTATCACGGCGGAACGGCAGCGCGGCGGTGTGCGCCGGACCGTGAAACATCAGCAGGTCATGGCGCGGCAGCATCTCAGGATGCGTGATGGCGGGTCGCTGCGCCAGGTAAGCGGGCGCGGCATAGAGTCCCCACTCGATATCGCTCAGCACCCGGAAATTACCCTGCTGCGGCGAGCGAGATCGGATCACAATCGCCAGATCCACCTGATCGTCCAGCCGATCGTGATTACGATCGGTCAGATCGAGATCGACGTTGATATGCAGATGGCGATGAAGAAAGCGATTCAGAACGGGCACCACGCACTGGCAGCCGAAGGTAACGGGCGCCTGCAGCCTGATCTGGCCGGTGGGCTGCTGATGCAGTTGCTGCACGAACGCTTCTGCGCGCTGGACTTCAGCCAGCATCCTTACGCAGTAGGGATAGTACGCCTGGCCCTGCTCGGTCAGCGCCAGCCGCCGGGTGGTGCGCTGCAGCAGCCGGATGCCGAGACGCAACTCCAGACGGGCAATCTCCCGGCTGACATGGGATTTAGACCAGCCCAGTGCACGCGCCGCCTCACTGAAACTCTGTAATTCCACAACCCGAGCAAATACCAACATGGCGGTTAAATTCGCGCCGTTTTCCATGTTTCCCGACTCCGACAGTAAAGGGATGCTGGCAACAAACTAACACGTTCGGGCAAGGCGATTATGGCTGGCGGGTAAAAAAAACAGGGCGGGATGCAGGATGAGAGTGCGGGCCGACCTTCCCGTCTTTATGCAGTGACGGGAAGGTCTTATCAGGCATCAGCTGGCCATCGCCAGTGGAAACAGCAGCCGATCCGGCTCGACGCGACGCTGACGGCGCAGCTGGCCTGGCGTCACCATAAAGTAGTTTTTAAAGGTGCGGGTATAGGCCTGCTGAGTGTCGAAGCCGTAGTTCATCGCCACCTGCAGTATCGCTTCGTTGCTGCTCAGCAACGTGAGCGCAGACTCGGTTAAGCGCCGCTGCCGGATATATTCAGCCAGTGAAAAGCCGGTGTGCTGGCGGAACAGGCGTTGCAGATGCCAGCGCGAATAGCCCGAGCGGCGCGCCACCTCATCCAGATGCAGATCGTGTCCTAAGTTGTTCTCAATCCAGTCCAGCAAACTCCGAATAAACTCGCGCTGATTCATGGTTCCTCCTGTTCATGCTGATGTGCAGTGGAGCCACTCTACCCGCTAAAATTTATCCCTTAATTAGCAGAAAATTAGCGCAGAATTAGCAACGGCGGAAACGGGAGCGGAAAGGCGCGGCCAGCGGGACTTTGGGGGGAATCACGGTCATAGAAAATGACCATTACCTACCTGAATGAGTCATTCTGTGGCAAGGCGGCGAATGCGCGAATCCCCGGGAGCTGACATCAGTCAGTGACTGGGGTGAGCAAAAGCAGCCAACGCCGCCACAGTGCGAAGTATGAAGGCGGAAGGATAATTCTGGGCTAACAATTGGTAAGTAAACTCTCTCTTATCTTTATGAAGGAGATCAGCCATGCGCGTGTTACTGGTTGAAGATGATGAAATGATCGGCGCGAACCTCCAGCAGGCACTGGAGGGCGCGGGCTGGTCGGTCGACTGGGTGCGCGATGGCGTCTATGCCCAGAATGCCTGGAGTGAAGGCGGCTACAGCTGCGTGCTGCTCGATCTCGGCTTACCGCGCGATGATGGCCTGCAGGTGCTGCGCCGGGCACGCGGGCGCGGCGATGCCACGCCGGTACTGATTCTGACCGCGCGCGACACGGTGGCGCAGCGCATCCAGGGCCTCGACAGCGGTGCGGACGACTACCTGCTTAAACCATTCGATTTACAGGAAGTCATGGCCCGAATGCGCGCCATCACCCGACGCAGCCACGGCGCAGCAGACTCGGTGCTGGGTAGCGGCGATGTCCAGCTGGATATGATGACCCGTGAAGTACTCTACAAAGGCCAGCGCGAGCAGCTTACGGCGCGTGAATATGCCCTGCTCTACGCCCTGCTGGAGCGGCCAGGTGCCATTCTGTCGCGCGAGCAGCTGGAAAACCGTATCTATGGCTGGGGCGATGAAGTCAGCAGCAATGCGGTGGATGTGCTGATCCACGGGATGCGTCGCAAGCTGGACAACGATGTCATCCGCAACGTGCGCGGGCTGGGCTGGCGGGTACCGGCGATATGAAACCGTTCCGCTTTATGCGCTCACTGCGCAACAAACTTCTCTCTACGCTGCTGATCATTCACCTGCTGATGATCGGCGGCGTCACCTGGTATTTCTTCAGCTGCTACGGCGATATGGTCGGCACCATGAAGGACGATCAGCTGGCAAAAATCGCTGATGCCTGGTCCACCAATAAACAGATGCCCGCCCTGATGCCGATGCTTATTGCGCCGGACAAGGCGAAGAGCGCTTTTGTGGTTCAGCTATGGGACGATCAGGGCCAGTTGCGGGCCAGCTCATGGCCGGAGTTACAGGCGCCGCTGCAAAACCAGCGCGGCTATCATGATGTGCATATCGGTCAGTGCGACGACTGTGAGTGGCGCATCTACACCCGGCCCGGCATGCCTGGCAGCGAGATCAAAACCATCCAGGTCATGCACAACCTCAGCTACATGAAGGCCTCGATGGTCAAGCGGGCGCTGTCGGCGATCATTCCGATGATCCTGATGATGCCGCTGTCACTGCTGGTGATCTGGCTGGTGGTGCGCAAGATCACCCGGGATCTGCAGGTCGCTTCGCGTCAGATTGCGGCGCAGGAGACGCATCATCCGCACAATGTCTCACCGGAAGGTTTACCGGATGAGATCCTGCCGCTGGTAGCCGCCTACAACTCGCTGCTGAATAAGCTGCGGGAAGCCTGGTCGTCGCAGCGTCAGTTCCTGGAAGATGCCGCGCATGAGCTGCGCACGCCGGTAACGGCGGTGACGTTGCAGCTGGAAAACCTGCGTCAGCACATCCAGCCGGGCGAAGCGAGCCGGCAGTTCAGCCAGCTGGAGGCGGGCGTCACCCGCACCCGTCATCTGGTGACGCAGCTACTCAATGTCTCGCGTCAGGATGACCAGAGCGTGGTGGCCAGCGTTGAGCATATTGACCTGGAAGATCTGCTGAAAGAGAGCATTGAGCAGCTGATGGTGGTGGCGGATAAACGCGGCATCGATATCGGCTTTAACGGCTCCACGCAGTACCGTCTGCAGGCCAGCCGCTCCGAGCTGCGCAGCCTGTTCGATAACCTGATTGGGAACGCCATGTTACACACGCCGGAAGGCAGCCTGGTCGATGTGCTGCTGCATCGGGTTGCGGGCAGGACCGTAGTCGATATTGTCGATAACGGTCCGGGCATGCCGGAATCCTTTATCGAGCGCGCGTTTGATCGCTTTACCCGTTCCCCGGACGTTAAAGCCCAGGGCAGCGGGCTGGGATTATCGATTGTGCGAAACGTCGCACAGAAACATCAGATTCACGTCGCCCTTTCCAATTGCCTGACGCCACAGGGTGCTATTTGTGGTTTGCAGGTCCGCGTCACCCTTCCCTGATCCCGGCCGTTTGATCACGAACCAGACAACGTAAACGGTTGCCTGGTTCCGTTCGATCCACGTCGTTATTGTGAAGTACGTCACATTTTAGCTGAATTGTAATGCAACACTTTTTGACAAACGTGAGCAAAATCTATTTTCTATCGATCTGTTACAGGCACGCTACGCGGGCTGAAGAACTGGCTGTTATTTGCTGTGAAACCCTCATTCCCATCTAGGGACCGATTTCTCTCTGACTGCGTCTGCTGTGCGGCGGTCAAAAGCATGTGGCTGATAATAATGAAATATAAAACGTTGATAGCAGGTGCCGTGCTGGCATGTTCATTGAGTGGTGCTGCGCAGGCCGCTGAAAGCGACCCGCAGTATGTCTCCGACTGGTGGCATCAGAGCGTGAACGTGGTAGGCAGCTACCATACGCGTTTCGGACCGCAGTTTAACAACGACGTTTATCTGGAATATGAGGCGTTTGCGAAGAAAGACTGGTTCGATTTCTACGGCTATCTCGACGTGCCTAACTTCTTCGGCGTGGGCAACAGCAATGCCAACGGCGTGTTCGACCACGGTTCACCGATGTTTATGGAGATTGAGCCGCGCTTCTCTATCGACAAACTGACCGGCACCAGCCTGGCCTTTGGTCCGTTCAAGGAGTGGTATTTCGCTAACAACTACATCTACGATATGGGCCGCAACAGCGATAACCGCCAGAACACCTGGTACATGGGTCTGGGCACCGATATCGATACGCACAGCGATGTCGGCCTGTCGCTGAACGTCTACGCCAAATACCAGTGGGAAAACTATGGCGCAGCGAACGAAAACAGCTGGGATGGCTATCGCTTCAAGGTGAAATACTTCGTGCCAATCACCACGCTGTGGGGCGGTAATCTGGGCTATGTGGGCTTCACCAACTTCGACTGGGGTTCTGACCTCAACGAAAAAGGCGGTTCATCACGCACCAGCAACTCCATCGCTTCCAGCCACATTCTGTCACTGGGTTACGATCACTGGCACTTCTCTGCGGTGGCGCGTTATTTCCACAACGGCGGACAGTGGGCGGATGGTCAGGAACTGAACTTCGGTAAAGGTCCATTTGAAGTGAAATCGACTGGCTGGGGTTACTACCTGGTGGCGGGTTATAACTTCTGATGGTTGCGGGCGGTTGCAACAACCGCCCGTTTAGCAGGAACGCTGGCTCAGGACATCACGCATCAGGGCCAGCTTTTCAGCTGCAGGCTTATCAGATAAGCGCTGCATCTGCCCCGCTTTTAGTTCTGCGGCTTCTCAACGTTGATGCGCCACGGAATGCCGAACTTATCAATGAACATCGCGAATCCGTTCGACCAGAACGTCTCCTGCCACTCCGTTGTCACCTTGCCGCCTGCCGACAATTTCTCAAACCACGCTTTGCCCTTTTCGACATCATTGGTGGACAGGCTGACCGCATAACCGGCATGTTCAGACGCTGGCGGCTTCTCAGTATTGCCGTCGCTCAGCATCAGCTCACCGTCACCGATACGCAGTTGCGCATGCATAATCTTTTCTGGCGGCTGCGGCGCGGCAGACTGATCGCCAACCTGCTCACCCTGATCCGGCATATCACCGAATTTCATTTTAGAGAGCAGCTCTCCCCCGGTCGCCTGCAGGTAAAAGTCGATAGCCTCTTCGCAACGGCCATAGAGAAACAGATAAGGACTGACTTGCATCGTAACCTCTATTTGTCGGGTGGATTTATTACAGTACCTTAAGAGTGTAGACGATCGAGTTTACTCCCTGATTTCACTGACAATAACGGCGGAAAAGTTGTGCCATATAACTGCTCATCGGGGTCAGCGTGGTGTCTTTGCGCTGAATCAGATAGAAGATGGCTTTCGGCAGAGGGTCATCGAGCGCCAGCGCCACCAGCGATCGGCCCAGAATCGGATCATCAATCACGTCGACCGACAGAATGCTGATGAAATCGCTTTGCGCCACCAGGCTGGTGCAGGCCATAAAGGTTTCACAGGTCACCACGATTTTGGGTGCCATGCCGCGCTCGCCAAACAGATCGTGCAGCAGACGGTAATAGCTGCCTTTCGGGGTTGGCATCGTCCAGTCCGCCTGCTGTAACTCCGCCAGAGAACGGGCCTTTTCCAGCGGGTGGCCTTTGCGCACCACCACTTTGTACTCGCGCTCCATTACCCTTTCATACATCAGCTCCTGATCGAGATGGCTCTGATCGTAGGTATTGATGGTGAAATCGAGCGCGCCCTGACGCAGTTCATGCACCATCGACACCAGCTGACCTTCGACGATGCGCACCTTCACCAGCGGGTATTCGCGATGAAACTGGTTTATCACCTGCGGCATGATAGTGCGCGCCACGCTGCCACCCACTCCGATGTTCACCTGACCGCCGCCCAGCCCCAGACGCTGCTGGATATCCTCTTCAGCGACCCGCAGCTCCGCCAGCACCAGGCTGGCATGACGAAAAAAGTTATCACCGATATCGGTCAGCACGACGCCCTGCTGACGGCGGATAAACAGCTTTGCGCCCAGCTCGCGCTCCAGCTCCTGAATCGCTTTGGTTAACGCCGGTTGCGACAGCCCGGAAAGACGGCTTGCCGCCCGGATACTGCCCTGGCGCGCCACGTCAGTGAAGGCGCGCAGCTGATGAAGCTTAAGATTGGCAGACATAATTTTGCGATAACCGTTGTTTATCAGTCACAAGATATTCGCATCTTATGCCGCCCAGTACCATTGTGTAGATTCGAAGCAGTGCATAAAAAATCAACAATGAGGAGAGAGCCGATGAACCCCCTTTCAGACCACGTCAGCGCCCTGCTGCCACAGCTGCAGCAGTGGCGTCGCGACTTCCATCACTTCGCCGAATCGGGCTGGCTGGAGTTCCGCACCGCAACGATAGTCGCTGAAGAACTGCATAAGCTCGGTTATCAACTGAAGCTGGGCCGTGAGGTGATCGATGCCGATGCGCGGATGGGCCTGCCTGACGAAGCCGTGCTGAAGCAGCAGGAAGCGCGCGCGCTGCAACAGGGCGCGCTGCCGCAGTGGATCAGCCACTTCTCCGGCGGATTCTGCGGCATTGTGGCGACGCTTGAGACCGGCCGTCCTGGCCCGGTGATGGGCTTCCGCGTCGATATGGATGCACTGGATCTCAATGAAAGCCAGGCCGCCGATCATCTGCCACAGCGCGAAGGGTTTGCCTCCTGTAATGCTGGCATGATGCACGCCTGCGGTCACGATGGTCACACCACCATTGGGCTGGGTCTCGCCTCGGTGCTGATGGCGATGAAAGATCAGCTCAGCGGCACGATTAAACTGATCTTCCAGCCCGCCGAAGAGGGCGTGCGCGGGGCCAAAGCGATGGTCGCGGCGGGCGTGGTCGATGACGTTGAGCGCTTCACTGCGATTCATATCGGCACCGGCGTGCCAGCAGGCCAGGTGGTGTGCGGCAGCGACAGCTTCCTCGCCACGACCAAGCTGGATGTTCACTTCACCGGCGTCGGTGCCCATGCGGGCGGTCGCCCTGAAGAGGGTCGCAATGCCCTGCTGGCCGCCGCACAGGCGACGCTGGCGCTGCATGGTCTGACCCAGCACAGCGGCGGCGTGGCGCGGGTCAACGTTGGCGTGCTGCAGGCGGGAACCGGCCGCAACGTGGTGGCCGACTGCGCCCTGCTGAAGGTCGAAACCCGCGGCGTCACTAATCAGGTTAACGACGATATTTATCAGCAGGCGCTGCGGGTGATTGCCGGTGCGGCGGCGATGTATGGCGTTGAGCAGCAGGTTTCGCTGATGGGCGCTGCGCGCAGCTGTACCCCGACGCAGCCGTGGGTCGATTTCATCCACCAGCAGGCAGATGCACTCGGCATGTTCGACTCGGTGGTCGATCGTAAAGCGCAGGCAGCAGGTTCGGAAGATGCGACCTGCATGATGGAGCGCGTAAAACAGCGGGGCGGTGAAGCCTCTTACGTTATTTTCGGCTGTGAACTGGCGGCGGGTCACCACAATGCGAAATTCGACTTTGACGAGCGGATCATGCCGGACGCCATCACGCTGCTGGCCACCCTGGCGCTGAACCAGGCGCAGTTCGGGGGATCACGATGATGGAAGCGTTTATCGCCGATTATATCGATCGTCATCAGCTCCGCTTCAGCACGCTCAGCGACGCCATCTGGGATACGCCGGAAACCCGCTTCGCCGAAACCCGCTCGTCGGCGCTGCTGGCCGATGCCCTCGACAGAGAGGGATTCGCAGTGGAACGTGGTGTGGGGGGCATCGATACGGCCTTTATCGCCAGCGCGGGCAGCGGCAGGCCGGTGATTGCCATTCTGGGTGAGTTTGATGCGCTGGCCGGTCTGAGCCAGCAGTCGGGTTGCGCCCGGCCACAACCGCTGGAAGCCAACGGCAATGGACATGGCTGCGGCCACAACCTGCTCGGCACGGCGGGTGTGGCCGCAGCCTGCGCCGTGAAAGCCTGGATGGAACAACATCATACGGGCGGTACGGTTCGCTTTTACGGCTGCCCCGGCGAAGAGGGCGGATCGGGCAAAACCTTTATGGTGCGCGAGGGGCTGTTTGACGACGTTGACGCCGCCGTCACCTGGCATCCGGAAGGTTTCAGCGGCATGTTTAATCTGCGCACCCTCGCCAACATCCAGGCGGCGTTCAGCTTCAAAGGCGTTGCCGCCCACGCTGCCAATTCCCCCCATCTGGGCCGCAGCGCGCTGGATGCCGTCACGCTGATGAATACCGGCGCCAACTTCCTGCGCGAGCATATCGTGCAGGAGGCGCGTCTGCATTACGCCATCACTAACAGCGGCGGCGTCTCACCGAATGTGGTGCAGGCCGATGCGGAGGTGCTCTACCTGATCCGCGCCCCGGAGCTGCCGCAGGCGCAGGCAATTTACGAACGGGTGATTAATATCGCCAGAGGCGCGGCGCTGATGACGGACACCACGCTGACCGTGCGTTTTGACAAAGCCTGCTCGGACTACGTACCGAATCGCGCGCTGGAAGCCGTCATGGAGCGTTATTTGCATCAGTTTGGTTTGCCCGACTACAGCGACGAAGAGCGCGCGTTTGCGGCTGAACTGCGTGCCACCCTGACCGATGACGATCTGCGCAATGCCCGGCTCAATGCCGCCCGAACCGGTGGTGAAGCCGGGTATGCCTGGGCTGAACAGCTGGGCGATAAGCTGTTTATGGATGAGGTCGCGCCCTATGCGGTGACGCGTGAGCTGCTCTACGGCTCCACCGATGTCGGCGATGTCAGCTGGGTAACGCCGACCGCACAGTGCTTTGCGCCCTGCTTTACCTTCGGCACGCCGCTGCACACCTGGCAACTGGTGGCGCAGGGCCGCACCAGTATCGGGCATAAGGGGATGTTTCTGGCGGGCAAAGTGATGGCCGCCACCGTGTTAACGCTGTTAACGGATTCGCAGGCGCTGGCTGGCTGCCGGGAAGAGTTTGAACGGGTACGCGCCGCGCAGCCTTATATCTGTCCGATCCCGGCGGGGATCACACCCACAAAACTGGCCGAATGAGCCAACGGACGTGTCTCTGACGCGGACCACTATAAAAAATATTGCAAACACTTCCCTGAATCAGCGGAGCCGGCTCTGAACTCACCGCCTGTCGTACATCACGACCGGCGTCAGACCGGGCCTCCGCCGATAAGGGGAACACAAGATGAGAATCAATACCATGGAAGCAACATCCGAGAACCGCAGCCCTGGCCGGCTCTTCAGCTGGATCGAGCGCGTAGGCAATAAAGTGCCCAACCCGTTTTTACTGTTTGTTTATCTGATCGTGGTACTGATGGTGGCGACCGCCATAATCAGCGCGCTGGACCTGGCAGTGAAGAACCCCAGCAACGGTGAAATCGTGCGGGTGAACAACCTGCTGAGCGTCGCAGGTATTCAGTGGATCCTGCCCAATATCATTAAGAACTTCAGCAGCTTTACCCCGCTGGGATCGATTCTGGCGCTGGTGATTGGTGCCGGACTGGCGGAAAAGGTCGGGCTGTTACAGTCGCTGATGGTGAAGATGGCGTCGCGCGTCAGCCGTCGTTACGCCAGCTATATGGTGCTGTTTATCGCCTTCTTCAGCCATATCTCCTCGGATGCCGCGCTGGTGGTGATGCCGCCGCTGGGCGCGCTGATCTTCCTGGCGGTGGGTCGTCATCCGGTCGCGGGTCTGCTGGCCGCGATTGCCGGTGTGGCCTCAGGTTTTACCGCCAACCTGCTGATTGTCACCACCGATGTGCTGCTCTCCGGCATCAGCACCGAAGCGGCGAAAGCGGTCAGCGATACGGTGCACGTTAGCGTCATCGATAACTGGTTCTTTATGGCTACCTCGGTGATTGTGCTGACGATAGTGGGCGCGCTGCTGACCGATAAGTTTGTCGAGCCGCGCCTGCCGCAGTGGCAGGGCAATGGAGAAAAGCTGGCGGCACTGACGCCGCTGGAGAACCGCGGCCTGCGCGCTGCCGGGATCGCCGCGCTGCTGTTTATCGCCGTGATGGCGCTGCTGGTGGTGCCGGAACATGCGCCACTGCGCAATCCCGCCACCGGTGCCATTATTCCCTCGCCTTTTATTCAGGGCATCGTGCCGATCATTATTCTGTTCTTCTTTGTGGTCGCCATTGCCTATGGCGTGGTCACCCGGCAGATCCGCCGTCCGGATGATATCCCGCAGCTGCTGGTCGATCCGATGAAGGGCATGGCGGGCTTTATCGTGATGGTGTTTCCGCTGTCGCAGTTCGTGGCGTTCTTTAACTGGAGCAACATGGGCAAATTCATGGCAATCGGGCTGACCGACATGCTGGAGAGTGCAGGCATCAGCGGCGCGCCCGCGTTTCTGGGATTGATGTTCCTGTCGGCGTTTCTCTGCATGTTTATCGCCAGCGGCTCAGCAATCTGGTCGATTCTGGCCCCGGTCTTCGTGCCAATGTTTATGCTGCTCGGCTTCCATCCCGCCTTTGCCCAGATGATTTTCCGCATCGCCGACTCTGCCGTACTGCCGCTGGCTCCGATGTCGCCGTTTCTGCCGCTGTTCCTGGCCTTTTTGCAGCGCTATCAGAAGGATGCGCAGCTCGGCACCTATTACGTGCTGATCTTCCCCTATCCGCTGGTGTTCTTTATCAGCTGGATAGCGCTGCTGATGGTGTGGTATCTGCTGGGTCTGCCGATTGGGCCAGGCGTCTGGCCGAAGCTGCCTTAAGTCTCAGTCCCACCGATGCGGGCATTATCGGTGGCGCTCTCTCTCTTTTCCGGCTGGGGGATATCGGGGCGTGAGTTGAGTGCCCCGATAGTCTTCACATCAGCCACCGCATAGCGGGTAACACGACCAGGCACCCGGACGCCGCTTTTGATCTCAACAGCTTCTTCCAGCGATGCTTTCAGCTCGTTAAAAAACTCACGTTAACCTCATCTTTCCGTAATTGGGTCTGCTTCTTCAGCTCAGCTTTTTCCGCGTCCGTGAAGAAGGTGTCACAAAGCGGGCCTATGCTAGCGCAGGAACGCCATTTGCCTCCATGCGGGCCTGCAATCGCGTGACCGGAATGAGAGGCAGCGCTGAGTTTGCAGGCAAATCCTGGTCTGGTCGCCGCTGTCGGGGTGCCCGCCACGAATGGCAAAACCTGCAACGTACATTGCTAAATAGTCAGCAACGCCCCTCTCGGCAACGGCGGATGAATTGACTATTCTGCTATTTCTTCGCTTGCTAACGGTTACCTATTTTAATAAGCCTCTGACCGGCTGCGAGTCGTATCCACACTGCCTGAGGTTCACGCTGATATGACCACCACCTCCACCAGCCTGCCGCCGATGCCCGCTTCATCGGCGGCCCGTAACAGCTTAGCCGCACGCGTTGATGCGCTGCCCTCTTCCGCCGGTTTATGGCGTTTTATCACGCTACTGGCGCTGGGCGGATTTTTTGAGCTTTATGACCTGTTTGAAACCGGTTATATCAGCACCGGCCTGCTGTCGGCGGGCGTGTTTCACACCGACACGGCAGGCGTGCTGGGTTTCTCCGATCAGGCGGCCTTCGCGTCGGCCACCTTCCTCGGCCTGTTTTTCGGTGCCGGCCTGCTGGCACCCTACGCTGATCGCTTTGGCCGCCGTCTGACCTTTATGTGCGCGCTGCTATGGTATGGGCTGTTTTCGCTGCTGATGGCGTTCCAGCAGAGCGCTGAGATGATCATTCTGTTCCGCTTTCTGGTGGGAATCGGGCTGGGCGTCGAACTGGTGACCATTGATACTTACCTGTCTGAATGGGTGCCGAGCCATCTGCGCAGCCGTGCTTTTGCCTTCTCCTTTTTCGTGCAGTTTTTGTCGGTGCCTGCCGTGGCGCTGATGTCCTGGTGGCTGATCCCGCAAACGCTGCTCAGCCTTGAAGGCTGGCGCTGGGTGGTGATCGCAGGCGCAGCCTGTTCGCTGGTGATCTGGCTGGTACGCCGAAACCTGCCGGAGTCGGCGCGCTGGCTGGCACAGCAGGGTCGTCATCAGGAGGCACATCAGGTGTTGTCCGCGATGGAGCAGCGCTGTGGCATCTCGCCCGGGCCGGCTGTCCAGGCTGATGACGCCGCCGCGCAGCTGCCAAAGCAGGGGCGTTTCAGTGAGATCTGGTCGCCCGCTTATCGCAAGCGCACCCTGATGCTGGTGGTGATGAACTTTTTCCAGGCGATTGGCTTTTTCGGCTTTGGTAACTGGCTGCCTGCACTGCTGTCAGGCCGCGGTGCCACGGTAACTCACAGTCTGCTCTATGCTTTCTTCATTACGCTGGCCTATCCGCTGGGATCGCTGATTTGCAGCCGCTACGCTGACAAAATGGAGAATAAGTGGCAGATCGTTCTGTCGTCGCTGATGACAGTGGTGTTCGGCACGCTGTTCGCCTTCCAGACGCAGCCAGTGCTGCTGATTCTCTGCGGCTTCCTGATCACCTGGTCCAACGCCTGGCTGACCTTCAGCTTCCACGCCTATCAGACCGAGATCTTCCCGACCCATATCCGGGCGCGGGCGGTCGGCTTCTGCTACTCCTTCAGCCGCCTGTCAACGGTCTTCAGCAGTATTCTGATCGGGGTGATATTGCAGTATGCCGGGACGCCAGGCGTGATTACCTTTATCGTGCTGAGCATGGTGATGGTGATGCTGTCGGTGGGGATTTACGGGCCAAAAACGCGCGGAATCGATCTGGAGAATATTTAAAAAGAAAAGGCCGCCATCCTGATGATGACGGCCTCATTTACTGCCGATTATTTGCCTTCAAGTACTTTGATATCCGCACTGCCCAGCCGATCTTTCTCATCTTTACGCAATTCAGCGACCTGTTTCGCGCTGACCTGCTCCGACGCCTTGTTGCCCCAGCTGTTCCGCACGAAGTTCACCACGTCCGCTACCTGCTGGTCGTTCAGACGCCAGCCGAATGCCGGCATGGTAATGGTCGATGGCGCGCCGTTCACGCCAGGCAACTGCCCGCCCACCAGCACGATATGGATCAGTGAAGTGGGATCGTCCGCCAGCACCACCGGATTACCGCGCAGCGCGGGATAGAAACGTTTGTAGCCGCTGCCATCGGTTTTATGGCACGCCGCACAGCTGTCGACGTAGGTTGCAGCACCGGTCTGGCTGTCATCGCCACGCCACAGCGCTTTTGCCGTGGCATCATCCACGCTGAACGCCGCCTGATGCGGATCCTTCGCGCCCAGCGACTTCAGATAGCGCGCAATGGCGGTGATATCGGACTCGCTCAGGTGCTGCAGACTGTGCTCCACCACGTCGGTCATGCCACCGAAAGCGGCGGTCTGATCGTTGCGGCCATAACGCAGGAACTGACGCAGGTCCTCTTCACTCCAGCGACCCAATCCATCGCGGTTATCGCCACGCAGGTTGCTGGCGGTCCAGCCATCAATCGGCGCGCTGCTGCCCGCCAGATAGTCACTGCCTTCCTCGTTGGTCAGCGCCTTCTCCTGCATGGTGATGCTGCGCGGTGTGTGACAGGCTCCGCAGTGGCCCAGTCCTTCGACCAGATAGCGACCCCGCGCCAGCACCGGATCTTCCTGGGCAGCAGACTGAAACGCTTTTACATCGGGCGCAAAAATGCCGCGCCAGATCGCCAGCGGCCAGCGCATCGACAGCGGCCAGGGAATATCACTCTCCCGGTTTGGCTGCCCGACCGGCGCAACGCCATGCATGAAGTAGGCGTAAAGCGCCTTCATGTCCTCATCGCTGACCACCGCGTAGGAGGGAAAGGGCATCGCCGGATAGAGCGTATCGCCATTTTTCGCGACGCCGTGACGCACCGCCTTCTGGAAATCGTCGTAGCTGTATTCGCCAATGCCGGTGTCGCGATCGGGCGTGATGTTGGTGGAGTAGATGGTGCCAATCGGTGTCGCCATCGGCAGACCCCCGGCAAACGCCGCGCCGCCTTTGCTGGTGTGGCAGGCCACACAGTCACCGGCGCGCGCCAGATACTCACCCCGTTTAACCAGATCGTCCTGGCTGCTATCCGCCAGTGCGGCGAACGACAGAGAGCCAAGAATCAGAGCCAGAATGCCATTTTTCATCGCCATCTCCTTATGCCTGCACCAGTGGACCGGGGTTTTTCAGATAGTGTTCGCGAATCGCTTTGGCTGACCAGTAGGTCAGCGCCGCCACCATGCCGGTCGGGTTGTAGCCCAGTCCCTGCGGGAAGGCTGACGCGCCCGGAACGAACACATTTGGCACGTCCCAGCTTTGCAGATAACGGTTAACCGCACTGGTTTTGGGATCGTCGCCCATGATCGCGCCGCCACTGATGTGGGTGGTCTGATAGACCGTGGAGTCAAAATGGGTGCCCGGCTTTTTCGCGCCGCCGATGATCATCTTTGGATTCATCGCTTCGGCGATATTGCGCATCTTACCGACCATAAACTGCGCCATTTTGATGTCGTTCTCCTGCCAGTCAAAGGTCATGCGCAGCAGCGGCTGTCCATAGGCATCTTTGTAGTTAGGATCGAGATCGAGGTAGTTGGCGCGGTAGGACTGGTGCGCGCCGTGCGCATCCATCGACAGGTGATGGGTGTAGGTATCCGCCACCGCCGCTTTCCATTTGCTGCCCCAGTTGGGCGTTCCCGCTGGCACCGGCAGGCCGGAGATCGGTTTGGTCCCCGCCTGGTTGACCCAGAAGGGGGAACCGCCGACAAAGCCCAGCGGCCCGTGGTCAAAATTGTCCGCGTTGAAATCATCAATGCCGACGCCCGCGCCACCCGCACCGATAAACGGATTGGTGGTGGTGTTTTTATCAAACAGCGCCTTGAGCGTGGAGAGGTTCTGATAGGCGAAGTTGCGGCCTACGGTGCCTTCATTGGTGATCGGGTTGTAAGGTTTGCCGATGCCCGACAGCAGCATCAGATGCACATTGTGGAACTGGAAGGCGGAGAGGATCACCAGGTCGGCAGGCTGAACCTGCTCGCGTCCCTGACCATCCACATAGGTCACGCCGGTTGCACGCGTTTTGTCATCGCTGAGATTGACCCGCAGTACATACGCGTTGTTGCGCAGCTCAAACTTCGGCTCCTGGCGCAGCGCAGGCAGGATGTTGACGTTCGGCGAGGCTTTGGAATACATGTAGCAGGCGTAGCCGCTGCAGTAACCGCAGAAGTTGCACGGCCCCATCTGCGCGCCATAGGTGTTTGTGTAAGGGCCAGAAGTATTGGCGGACGGCAGATCGTAAGGATGATAGCCGACAGATTCTGCCGCCTGCGCAAACAGCTGCGCCGAATAAGTGCGCTTCTGCGCGGGCAGCGGGAAGTTATCGGAGCGATCGGGCGCAAACGGGTTGCCGCCTTTATCTTTGCCGACCACTTTGCCCCTGATGCTCCAGGCGCTGCCTGAAGTGCCAAAGACTTTTTCCGCCTTATCGAAGAACGGCTCCAGCTCATCGTAGCTGACGCCAAAATCCTGAATCGTCATGCCTTCCGGAATGAAGTTCTTACCGTAACGCTCTTCGTAATGGCTGCGCATCCGCAGCTCAATCGGGTCAACGCGGAAATGGACGCCAGACCAGTGCAGGCCTGCGCCGCCGGTGCCGGTGCCGGGTAAAAATGCAGCCAGCTGGCGATAAGGCACCGCCGTCTGAGAAGCGTCATGACGAATCGTCACGGTGCTTTTAGAGAGATCCTGGAACAGCTTTTTGCGGACGTTATAGGTCAGCTCATCAATGGACTGCGGATAAGATCCATCGGGATAGGTATCGCGATGCGGTCCGCGCTCCAGCGCCAGCACGTTCAGGCCCGCCTCTGTCAGCTCTTTCGCCATAATCGCGCCTGCCCAGCCGAAGCCGACAATCACCGCATCCACTTTTTTCATTTCGTTTGCCATGCTTAGCTTCTCTCCCCGCGAATCGACACTGACGGGAACGGATACCGTTCGCCGCGCTCTACCCAGTCCATAAAGTCGGCGCGTGCGCCAGGGAAGTTGATCAGCTTCCAGCCGACCATGCCCTGATTCCCGCCGTGGATGGGATCGCTGAAGAAGCCTTCACGGGTGTTCTGCAACAGGAAGCTGAAGAAGACTTTTGCCGGTAGCTGGCTGAATTCGGCGCTGCCACTCTCCATCGCCTGCAGTATGGCATCCTGCTGCTCGCCGCTGAGTTGGGCGAACACCTTGCCGTGCTGTTTTTTGCTGTAGGTGTCGGCATCGGCCAGACCGAGACGGTAGATCTGTTGTGGCACCAGCGGCAGCTGATAGCCCAGCTCTTTCGGCAGATCGGGATTAAACGGCCCCTGCATATACCAGTTCGAACCCGTGGCATACGGCGTGTTCATCTGACGATCGATAAACTCCGGCACGCCTGCTTCCAGCGCACCCGGCCCGCGTTCATCGCTGGGGATCAGACGCGCTACGGCGGCGGTGATAAAGGCGAACTCTTCGGCGGTGAACCAGTTCGGCTGGTAATCACGCGCCTTCTGTGGCGCGGCCGGGGTGTCTGCCGCCTGAGCGGCCAGCGGCAGGGAGAGCGCGCCCATCGCGGTGGAGCCTACCGCCATTGCAGGCGCCAGGGTAATTGTCTTCAGCAAAAAATCTCTGCGTGAATGACCCTTTTTTTGTTCTGACATGACATTGCCTCATTCCCGCGCTGACTGGCGGTATGAAAAAAGTAGTGATTGCGTTGTAATGGTTTTTATCAGCAGATACAGGCGCAGCGCCTGGTTGTTACCGGTAACAAACCGCCATATTGTATCACTGCCCTTCACAAAGATTTAGTTCCATGAAACAAAACCGCACAATTTCATTAACATCTATCACCTTCCTGTCATGAGCAGAAACAACAGACTACAGACAGCGCCCCGCCAAAAACGTTATAACAGGCAACACACAACAGCGGAGTCCCTATGTTTAAGTCTTTTTTTCCGCGGCCAGCGCTGTTTTTCAGCTCTGCGGCTGTATGGAGTTTATTAGCGATTTTTGCCTGGTTCGGCTTTGCCGCGCATCTGCCCGGCATCTGGCCCATATTTGAAACAGCAATGAAGCAGCCCCTGCCGACCACGGCGGCACGTTTTATCGCCGTGAGTCAGCTCTGGTTCTATCTCTATTACTGGATAATGGTAGCCATTTTTGCCGTGGCCTGGCGGCTTATCGATCCGCATCCGTGGCGACGCTGGTCTGTGTGGGGTTCCGCGCTGATTATCTTTGTTACCTGGTTTGGCGTGCAGGTCGGTGTGGCCATCAACGCCTGGTATGGTCCGTTCTACGATCTGATTCAGAAAGCGCTGACCAAAGCGGGATCGGTGCAGATTGCGGCGTTTTACCATGAGGTCATCTCTTTCCTCGGCATCGCCTTAATCGCGGTGGTGATTGGCGTCCTCAACTCCTTCTTTATCAGCCACTGGGTTTTCCGCTGGCGTACTGCCATGAATAACTATTACATGCACAACTGGCAGCGTCTGCGTCATGTCGAAGGTGCCGCACAGCGTGTGCAGGAAGACACCATGCGGTTTGCGACCACGCTGGAAAACTGGGGTGTGAGTTTTATTCAGGCGATTATGACGCTGGTGGCGTTTTTACCGGTGCTGGTCGCGCTCTCCCACCACGTGAAAGACATTCCGATCCTCGGCAATATTCCTTACGCGCTGGTGATTGCAGCTGTGCTCTGGTCGGTGTTCGGCACCGGATTGCTGGCGCTGGTCGGGATTAAGCTGCCGGGGCTGGAGTTCCGTAATCAGCGGGTTGAAGCCGCCTACCGTAAAGAGCTGGTTTACGGCGAAGATAATGCCGATCGCGCCGGGCCACAGACGGTGCAGGAGCTGTTCAGTCGGGTACGGGTTAACTACTTCCGTCTCTACTTCCACTATCTCTATTTCAACATCACCCGCATTCTCTATCTGCAGGTCGATAACGTCTTTGGTCTGTTCCTGCTGTTCCCGTCCATTGTCGCGGGCACCATTACGCTGGGCTTACTCAACCAGATCACCAACGTGTTTGATCAGGTTCGCGGCTCGTTCCAGTATCTGATCGCCTCCTGGTCAACGCTGATCGAACTGATGTCGATCTACAAGCGTCTGCGCAGTTTTGAGCAGATTCTGGATGATGTGCCGCATGATGAGATGAAGCGCGAGGCATCGGAAGAAGTGTAACGGGTGAGGATTGCGGGTCAGGCCGATTACCGCCCTGTTATCTTCAGCAATCGGACATCCCGCAGAGAGCCTGCAGGACTCCCATAACAGCAGGAAGCTGATAGTCTGGCCCGCGCAAGCGGGCTTTTTTATTGCTTAGATTTGCCATCATGCATGTTATCCGGCTTGAATTTATAAGCTGCAGCTTATAATCTGTAAACTATATGACGGAATATATACAAGGAAGTATGTCATGTGGACCGTGCTATTGAGCCCGCGTTTTGAAAGCTGGCTAAGTGAGCAGGAAGAAGCCCTGCAGGAAAAAATGTTAGCGGATCTGGGAAAGTTAAAAGTATACGGCCCTGATTTGCCACGCCCTTATGCGGATACCCTTAAGGGCTCACAGTACAAGAATATGAAAGAACTCCGCGTACAGTTTGCAGGAAAGCCAATTCGGGCATTTTATGCTTTTGATCCTGTACGCCAGGCTATCGTGTTATGTGCAGGCGATAAGAGTCATGACAAACGTTTTTATATCCGAATGATACGCATTGCTGACGAAGAATTTTCAGCATGGCTGGCTGAACAGGAAAGGAAAAATAATTCATGAGAACCCTGGATGATGTTATCGCTGGCTTCTCCCCTGAGAGTCAGGCGCGAATCAAAGAAATGTCTGATGAAATGGTTCTGGAGGTCGGGCTTCAGATGATTCGTGAAGAGCTTCAGTTATCGCAGAAGACGCTTGCCGAGGCCATGGGGGTGCGACAGCCTGCTATTGCTCAGATTGAGCAACGCGGGAATGAGATTAAAGTTGCCACACTCAAACGCTATATCGAAGCAATGGGCGGAAAACTCAGTCTTGATGTGGAGCTTCCAACCGGAAAAAGAGTGGCCTTTCACATCTAAACCTTCTGGTCTGCGAAAATCGATTTAAAAATAAAAAAGCCACTCGTCAGAGTGGCTTTTTCGTATACGAAATCTGGGAGTAAAAACCTTATACCTCACTGAAACGCCGCCAGGACGCCCGGAGGCGTCCTGTCAGCACTGGAGGGTACAACTTAGCTTATTTCAGCAGCTCAGCGGTCATGTGAACGCCGTTGTTGGTGTAGGCTTCAGTAATTTTATATGAAGTACCAGCTTCCTGAGCCTGCGCAGCGATTTTCGCTTCAGCACCATCCAGCGTAGAGTCGACAGCGGTCACGGATTGGGCGAAGCTGGCGAATGGCAGAACTGAAAGCGCGATAACTGCTGCAAAAGTTTTGATGGATTTCATGGTCACTTCCTCGGTTAATTTTTATCAGGTAAGGCGTGCTGCCTTGTTGATAGATATATTAGTCCGGAAGTTGATCAGTAAAAAGCGGAGGGTTTTGCTTAACTCATTCAGAAAAACTGATGGTAAAAAGCACATTTCGCACAGTTATCGCTCAAAAGGTTAATAATCCACTCTTATTAAAAAAGGCAGCATAATTCGCTGCCTTCAGAAGATTACCCGTGATGCCTGACCCGGCTGAAGATGGTCAGCGCAGCCAGCAGCATCAGCACTCCGCTCGCCATGAACACGCCGCCTGCGCCGCGCAGATCAAACATCCAGCCGCCTGCCGCTGCGCCAACGGTGATCGCCAGCTGGATGGTGGCGACCAGCAGACCGCCGCCCGATTCCGCATCATCCGGCACCGCGCGCGAAATCCAGGTAGACCAGCCGGTTGGCATCGAACCAAACGCCATCCCCCAGATCGCGACGCCCGCGCCGACCATCCAGCTGACATCACCAAAGCTCACCAGCATCAATGCGGTGACACTCATTAACAGCGCCATGCCACTCAGCGTCAGCGACACGCTGCGGGTAACCAGAAAACCGGCCAGCGAGGTGCCGAAGAAGTTCGCCACGCCAAATGCCAGCAACGCCAGCGACAGTTGATTGAGGTTGAGCTGTGCGACACTCTCCAGGAAAGGACGCAGATAGGTAAAGAAGGCGAAGTGGCCGGTAAACATCATGATCACGGCCAGCATTCCCCAGCGCATCACACCGATACGCAGCAGTGCCAGCACTCCACCGTTGCGGGCTTTGTTCTCTGCTGGCATCGCGGGCAGCGTAAAGAACTGCCACACCAGCGCGACCATGCCCAGTCCGGCGGTCAGCATAAAGATGTTACGCCAGCCGATCAGTCCGCCGAGATAGCTGCCGAGCGGTGTGGCGATAATCGTCGCCAGCGAGATACCGCTGAAGACAATGGAGAGCGCACGTGGCACCTGATCGCCGGGCACCAGCCGCATGGTAATGGCGGTTGAGAGCGTCCAGAAGCCGCCAATCGCCATGCCCAGCAATACCCGCGCCAGCAGGATGATCGTCAGGTCAGCCGCAAATGCCACCATCAGCGCTGACGCGATCAGCAACAGTGAAAACACCAGCATGACGATGCGGCGGTCAATGCGCCGCGTGACGCTGCCGGTGACCAGACTGGTAAACAGCGCCACCAGCGCGGTGATGGTGACGGTCTGGCCCGCCTGCCCTTCTGATACGCCGAGGCTGTGCGCCATCGGCGTCAGCAGACTCACGGGTAAAAATTCGGCGGTGATGAGGCTGAACACCCCAAACGCCATTGCAAATACCGCGCCCCAGGCGGGACGGGTCGGCGAGGAAACCTCATCAGCCACTTCGGTTGTCAGACTCATGCTGCTTCTCCGGAAGATAAAAAAAGTGAGTGTGAGCATAGAGCGCCGCGTCAGGACGATCTATGATGCTTACACCTTCATTTTTGATAATTCGTCTGGAATCGTATGAGCCACTATGGAGATCTGACCAGTGAGCTGCTGATGGGGATGCGCCTGTATGGCGTGAACTATCAGCGCATCGCGGTAAGCGCGCCGTTCGGACTGCACTATGAGCACGCGCCGGGACGGGCGCAGTTTCATTTTGTCGGGCGCGGCTCGCTGCTGGTGCGCAGCGCCTCCGGTGAGGTGTTTCAGCTCAACAGCGGCGATGCGCTGCTGGTGCCGCACGGTAAACCGCACAGCCTGCTCTCCAGTGAGGAGGCGGATTGCCAGTGTATTAAAAACATGGCGAGCAAGCCGCTCTGCGACAGCGTCTGTACCATCGCCGCCCCGGAAGACGCCTGTGAGGACGAGCACAGCGTGCTGCTGTTCAGCGCCTGCATGGCGTTTGAGCTTGGCGGCATGCAGCCACTGATCAACACCATGCCGGATGTGATGCTGGTGAGTACCCTGCTGTCGCAGTACCCGGAGATTCAGCCGATTCTGGCGGCGATGGAGCGGGAGTCACGGACCCGTCAGGCGGGATTTGCCGGGATTCTGTCACGGCTGGCGGATGTGGTTGCTGCGCTGATAGTGCGCGGCTGGGTAGAGAACGGTTGTGGCCAGAGTAGCGGGCTGGTTCAGGCGATGCGCGATCCCCGCCTGAGTCAGGCGATTGCTGCAATGCATCGCGAGCCGGGCGAAAACTGGACGGTGGCACGACTGGCCAGCGTGGCGGGCTGTTCACGCTCGGTGTTTGCCGGACGTTTTCTTACTGCCACGGGAATGACGCCGCTGCGTTATCTGACGGAGTTGCGGATGCGGCTGGCGGTGCAGCGGATTGTGAATAATGGCGAAGCGGTGGAAGCCGTGGCCTATCATCTCGGCTACGGCTCGATTGCGGCGTTCAGCCGCGCCTTCAAGCGGATTGTCGGTCAGTCACCTGGGGCGCTGCGTGCCGGACGCGAAGGCACGCAGGCGCTGGCCTCTTAACGAAAGACGCTGATCGCTTCTACCAGACGGTTAGCCTGATGGGTCATGCGACCAGAAGCCTCGGCGCTTTCTGTTACGCGGGCGGCGTTCTGATGGGTGATGTCATCAAGATCTTCCACTGCTGAACTGACTTCGCTGAGCGCGGTCGCCTGTTCGGCTGTGGCAGCGCTGATCTGAGCAATCAGCGAGGTGACATTCTGCACCTGCGACACGATATCCTGCATCGTCCGGCCTGCTGCGCTGGCGTGCTCATTGCCCGATTTAACCCGGCTGCCGCTGGTTTCGACCAGCATTTTGATTTCACTGGCGGCTTTGGCGCTGCGCTGCGCCAGACTGCGGACTTCACCCGCCACCACCGCAAACCCTTTGCCCTGCTCACCGGCCCGTGCTGCTTCTACTGCGGCGTTCAGCGCCAGGATATTGGTCTGGAAGGCAATGCCGTCGATGACGCTGGTAATATTGGCGATACGCTTCGAACTGTCGGCAATTTCGCCCATCATCCCCATCATCTCGGTCATCACCTCACCGCCTTTGCTGGCCGCGCTGCTGGTGCTGGCTGAGAGGGTATTCGCCTCGTGCGCAGTTTCAGTGTTGCTCTTCACCGTCGCGGTCATTTCGTTCATGGTGGCCGCGGTCTGCTGCACGTTGGCCGCTGCCTGCTCGGTACGGCGACTCAGTTCGTTGTTGCTGCGGGCGATGGCGTCGCTGGCGCTCAGCACGTTGATCGCCTGACCGCTGACATCATCCACCAGCCAGCGGAACATCAATCCGAGCTGACCGATAGCACGCAGCGTGACGCCGACCTCATCAACGCGATCCATCTGTTCGACCTTGTGACTCGCACCCGTCGCCACGCTCAGCGCCTGTTTGCACATCCGCTCAATAGGTCGTGAAATCTGCTGCTCCAGCCACAGACTGCAGAGCAGAAGCAGCCCGGCCATGCCTGCGGTAAAGCCGGCCAGTGCAGCATGGGTCATGCCCAGCGCCCAGACGCCCGCCACCGAGAGCGGCAGTAATGCCAGCAGCGTAGAACGGATGCGCCAGCGCAGGGGCAGGGTTTTCAGGATTGAGGCGGGACGACGCCAGCCACTGCGTACCAGCAGGCCTTTGTGAAAACGTCGCCCTCTGGCACGGCCTTCACGAAAATCCTGATAGAGCGCTTCAGTCTGACGCACTTCCTCTGCCGTGGGTTTGGTGCGTACCGACATGTAGCCCTGCACTTTACCGTCACGTACGACCGGAATCGCGTTGGCCCGCACCCAGTAGTGATCGCCATTTTTACGGCGGTTCTTAACCAGCGCGGTCCAGGGTTCACCCTGTTTCAGCGTCGCCCACATATCGGCAAACGCTTCTGGCGGCATATCGGGGTGACGCACCATGTTATGCGGCTGGCCGTTGATCTCGTCGGCGGTGAATCCGCTCGCTTCGATAAACGCGTCGTTGGCGTAGGTGATGTGGCTGTTGAGATCGGTGGTCGACATCAGTGTCGCATGATCGTCGAACAGATATTCACGCTGAGAGACGGGCTGGTTGTTACGCATCAAAAGTCCTTGAAGACCCGACGTCCTGCACGCGACAGTCTGAGTGGCGGCGTGAGAACTGTGGGCTGAGAGATAACGATTACCTTTTTTTATGTTTTCGGCATGCGTCCGCCTACTCTTTAGCGATTAAGTTAAATTAGTGGCAATAAAAAAAGCCGCTTTGCGGCGGCTTTCACATTTTTGGTTAGGTATCCATCCGTTAGCCGGACTGGAGAATTCCGGCAGTGGGTCAGCTGAGATCGACATTACGCGTGCCAAACCACCAGGTGAGCAGGAATCCGCCGGTCCAGGCCACCATCAACCCGGCCAGGTAAACCGCCATACCGGCGAAGATCCCCTGGCTGGAGGTCATCAGTGGCAACGTGACCAGACCGGAGGGTCCGAATACCGTGTTCATCCCCACCGGCAACCCCAGCCACGCCACCAGCCCGATAAAGAAACCGCCCAGCGCCCCGCCACCACAGGCGGTGATAAATGGCTTGAGGCGCGGCAGCGTGACGCCGTAGATCAGCGGTTCACCGACGCCCAGCAGGCCGGGCACAATGGCGCCTTTAATCTGTGCCCGCAGCAGCGCCCCTTTTTCCGCTTTGCACCACAGCGCCAGGGCTGCACCGACCTGCCCGGCACCCGCCATCGCCAGAATCGGGAACAGCGAGTTAAAACCCTGGGTTTCCATCAGCGCAAAGTAGACCGGAATAAAGCCCTGATGGATGCCGAACATTACTGCGATCAGGAACAGCCCGGCCAGCAGCGCACAGCCAAAGGGATTGTTGTTGAGGTGGATAAAGAGCCACGACATCCCCTTAAACAGTTCACCGCCCAGCGGCATGATTAGCAGATAGGTGATGGCCCCGGTGATCACCAGCGTGAACAGCGAGGTGAGGATCATGTCGAGGTTGTCAGGAATGATTTTGCGCAGCTGTTTTTCGATCCACGCCCCGCTCATCGCCGCCATCAGCACGCCGATAATGTTGCCACGCGGGTCGATCGTCAGGCCAAAGAAGCTCTCCATGCCGCTGTAGTAGCCGGTGGTGGCCGTGGGCACATAGCCGAGCACAAACAGCGAGGCGATGATGGCGCCATTGACGCCGCTGCCGCCAAAGGCTTTCTGCGCGTTGTAGCCGATCAGGATGCTGAGAAAGGTGAACAGCCCTTTGCCAAATACCTTCATGTACGCCACGGTGTGCAGCAGCCAGGGTGCGTGGTCGCCGGGAACATTCAGGTGGAGGCTCTGCTCAATCAGGGTGGCGAATCCCAGCAGCAGTCCCGCGCCGATAAAGCCAGGGATCAGCGGGGTGAAGATAGTGGCGAAGCGCGACAGGAACTGATGCACGCCGCTGGTCTGTTTCGCCTTTAGCTGTTGCTTCTGCTGCGCCGCCAGCTGGCTGAGTTCGGGTGTTTCGTTCTGCGGAGCCAGCGCGGTATTACCCTGGGCCAGCAGGCTTTGCATCCCCTCGGCGGCGGTTTGCGCTTTGCCAGGCCCCAGGACAATCTGCAGCTGTGCCTCACTGTCGATCACGCCTAAAACGCCCGGCAGGCTCTTTAACCTGGCCAGATCAACCTGTTCCGGCTGATTGAGCGTCAGACGGAGCCGGGTCATGCAGTGACCGCAGGCCGCGATATTTTGCGCGCCACCGACTGCCTGCAGGATGTCACGCAACAGTGCTTCGGTGATTTTCGCCATTAGCGTGCTCCCGCTGCCTGTAGCGCCTGACGGATGAAGCCCTGATGCTGACTGAGCAGTGCTTTGGCTTCATCGGCGGCCAGGTCAGCCAGCACCATCAGGATGGCCGTTTTGCAGTGTCCGCCGCAGGCGGTGAGCGCCGCGCTGGCGGTGGCGTCATCACAGTCCGTGGCCTGCATGACGATGTTGACCTGGCGCTGTACCAGTTTCTGGTTGGTGGCTTCCACATCGACCATCAGGTTGCCGTACACTTTTCCGCTGCGGATCATCGAACCCGTTGTGAGCATGTTGAGCACCAGTTTTTGCGCCGTGCCCGCTTTCATGCGAGACGAGCCGGTGACCACTTCCGGGCCAACCACCGGCGTAAGAGCAATCGCGGCGACCTGCGACATCGCACTGCCAGGATTACAGGTGAGCGCCACGGTGGTCGCGCCCAGTTCGTTCGCGTAAGCCAGCGCACCCAGCACGTAAGGTGTGCGGCCACTGGCGGCGATACCGACCAGCACGTCGTGGCGGCTGAAGTGGATATCTTTCAGATCCTGCGCGCCCTGCTCCCGGTTATCTTCGGCGTTTTCAACCGCCTGTAAAATAGCGGTATGGCCACCGGCAATGAGGCCGATGACCTGTTCGCGTGGCGTACCAAAGGTGGGCGGGCATTCGCTGGCATCCAGGATGCCCAGCCGCCCGGAGGTGCCCGCGCCGCAATAGATCAGTCGTCCGCCCGCCCGGAACGCGGCGCAGATAGCATCAACGGCGGCGGCGATCTGCGGCACGATAGCCTCTACCGCCAGCGCCACTTTTTTATCTTCATCATTAATGACGCGCAGCATCGCTTCGGTGGAGAGTTCATCAATGTTCTGGCTGGCCGGATTGCGGCCTTCGGTGATCATCTGGCTGAGGTCGAGTTTCATGGCGGGCTCCGCTAAGGAATAAATTATTCAAATTACCAGATATCATAACGAATGATTAATTCATGGGGTGAGATCTTTTTTTAATTATAAAAGCCACACAAACAAAAAGGGCCCAACTTTCGTTGAGCCCTTCTGTACGTTAACGCTGTTCTCAGCTTGCGGTCTGCGTCCGCAACTGCAGCTCATACTCTTTTGCCTGTTCGGCGTCGAACTGGTTTTCCCAGCGGGCAATCACCAGCACCGCCAGCGCGTTACCGACCACGTTCAGCGCGGTTCGCGCCATATCCATGATGCGGTCAACACCGGCGATAAACGCCAGACCTTCCAGCGGAATGCCGACGCTGCCCAGTGTGGCCAGCAGCACCACAAACGAAACGCCCGGCACGCCAGCGATCCCTTTCGAGGTCACCATCAGCGTCAGAACCAGCACAATCTCATCGGTCAGCGACAGGTCAATGCCGTACAGCTGCGCAATGAAGATCGCCGCGATACTCTGATAAAGCGTTGAACCATCCAGATTAAACGAATAGCCGGTTGGTACCACGAAGCTGGTGATCGCTTTCGGCGCGCCGTAGGCTTCCATCTTCTCCATAATGCGCGGCAGCACGGTTTCCGAGCTGGACGTGGAGTAAGAGAGAATCAGCTCATCCTTCAGAATACGCATCAGCGTGGTAATCCGCAGTTTACAGAAGCGAGCCACCCCGCCCAGCACCACAAAGGCGAAGAACAGAATCGCCGCGTAAACCAGCAGCACCAGCTTAGCCAGCGGCCACAGCGAGGCAAAGCCAAAGTTAGCAATCGTCACCGCGATCAGCGCGAACACCCCGACCGGCGCATAGCGCATGATCATGTGCGTCACTTTAAACATCGCTTCAGAAATGCCACGGAACAGGTTCACCAGCGGATCGCGCTGTTCTGACGGCAGTGACGACAGGCCTAAGCCAAACAGCACCGAGAAAAAGATAATCGGCAGCATGTCGCCCTTCGCCATCGAGGCGAAAATATTCTGCGGGATCAGCGACAGAATGGTGGTCACCAGGCTGTGCGGACCGCCCTGTACCTCTGCCGTTGTCGCTTCATATTTAGAGATGTCCACCGTTGCCAGCGTTGACATATCAATGCCGGAGCCGGGTTGAAATACGTTGGCCAGCGTAATACCGACCACAATGGCAATGGTGGTGATCACTTCAAAGTAGAGAATCGTTTTGACGCCGATGCGTCCCAGCTTCTTTGCATCACCCACGCCAGCGATGCCGACAATCAGGGATGAAATTACAATCGGTACCACAATCATCTTGATGAGATGAATAAAGATATCGCCTGCCGGGCTGAGAATGTTGGCGACTAACCATTCACGATTGTCTGGCTGATTATGCAACACAGCACCCACAATGATGCCAAGCACCAGGGCTGTCAGAATCTGCCAGGCAAGGCTGATTTTAAAACCTTTCATAACGCGTAATTTCCTCAGTCAAAACCCGTTTCTCTCTACTGCGAAGGTGCAGAAGACAATACACACAGGGAGTGAGCAAAAAGCCCGGTAAATTAGAGGGTGTTTAGAAACAGCGCCTCGTATGAAAATCTGATGATTCCCATACCCATTTTCAGACGCGGTCTGAGTTGATACCTGCAGAACAGGGGCGAGATAAGTACCATTTTCACTGTGGTAAATGCAACCCCTGGAAGATCCGATTAAAAGTTAGCCACCTGAGTAGCATAAAGTGCTGCCGGATGTAAAAATCCCTAACCTGCTGTTATGAAAAGTAATACTTAGATGAATTTACGCATAGCTATTCAGGGTTGGTTGAAAACGCTGCCAGCGCGTTTGCTTGCTTTTTATCCACCCTTTTACCGGATGACACCCCTTCTTAATTCCCCATCGTCGCCAGAGAGTTAAACGGAAATAGCATTTTCGCTTCATGCTTCGCGGCGGGACGTTTATCACGTGATCTGTGGCGCAAAAAAGAAACAAAGACTCAGGGCAGGCTTTAATTAACCATTGATTGACATATCATTAACATCTTCAAGGAGATCCGCCATGAGCCAAATACACAAACATCCCGTTCCAGAGAATATTGCAGCAAACACCCTGATTACAGCTGAACAGTATCAGGCGATGTATCAGCAATCTGTCGACGATCCAGACAGCTTCTGGGGCGAACAGGGCAAAATCCTTGACTGGATCAAGCCTTACAGCAAAGTGAAAAACTGCTCGTTTGCGCCAGGTAACATTAACATTCGCTGGTACGAAGATGGCACGCTCAACCTGGCGGCAAACTGCCTTGACCGTCATCTCGCCACGCGCGGCGATCACCCGGCAATTATCTGGGAAGGCGACGACGCCAGCGAAAGTAAAACCCTGACCTTCCGCCAGCTGCACGCCGAAGTCTGTCGCTTCGCCAACGTGCTGGAGCTGCTGGAAGTGAAAAAAGGCGACGTGGTGGCGATCTATATGCCGATGGTGCCGGAAGCCGCTGTAGCGATGCTGGCCTGTGCGCGCATCGGTGCCGTTCACTCAGTGATCTTTGGCGGCTTCTCACCGGAAGCGGTTGCTGGCCGCATCGTCGATTCCAGCGCCTCGCTGGTCATTACAGCCGATGAAGGGATCCGCGCCGGTCGCAGCATTCCGCTGAAGAAAAATGTCGATGACGCGTTAAAAAATCCCAACGTCACCAGCGTGAAAAATGTGGTGGTGTTCCAGCGCACCGGTAAAGATGTGGGCTGGGTTGAAGGCCGCGATCAGTGGTGGCATGACCTGATGCTCAACGCGAGCACCAACCACTCTGCCGCCGAAGTCGGTGCGGAAGATCCGCTGTTTATCCTTTATACGTCGGGTTCCACCGGCAAGCCGAAGGGCGTACTGCATACCACCGGCGGTTATCTGGTTTATGCCGCCACCACCTTTAAGTTCGTCTTTGATTACCATCAGGATGATATCTACTGGTGCACCGCCGATGTCGGCTGGGTAACCGGTCACAGCTATCTGGTTTATGGCCCGCTGGCCTGTGGCGCGACCACGCTGATGTTTGAAGGGGTGCCGAACTGGCCAACGCCGAGCCGCATGGCGGAAGTGGTCGATAAACATAAAGTCACCCTGCTCTACACCGCGCCAACCGCAATCCGTGCGCTGATGGCGGAAGGTGACAAGGCGATTACCGGCACCGACCGCAGCAGCCTGCGCATTATGGGCTCGGTCGGCGAGCCGATTAACCCGGAAGCCTGGGAGTGGTACTACAAAAAAATCGGCAACAGCCGCTGCCCGATTGTGGATACCTGGTGGCAGACCGAAACCGGCGGCTTCATGATCACGCCGCTGCCGGGTGCGACCGAGCTGAAAGCCGGTTCCGCTACCCGACCGTTCTTTGGGGTGCAACCGGCGCTGGTCGATAACGAAGGTCAGCCGCAGGAAGGGGCCTGTGAAGGCAATCTGGTGATCACCGAGTCGTGGCCGGGACAGGCGCGTACCCTCTTTGGCGACCACGACCGTTTCGAGCAGACCTACTTCTCTACCTTTAAGAATGTCTACTTCAGTGGTGACGGCGCCCGTCGCGATGAAGATGGCTACTACTGGATCACCGGACGCGTCGATGATGTGCTCAACGTCTCCGGTCACCGTCTTGGCACCGCCGAAATTGAATCGGCGCTGGTGTCGCACCCTAAAATTGCCGAAGCGGCTGTGGTCGGGATTCCGCACAGTATCAAAGGCCAGGCGATTTATGCCTATATCACGCTGAATCACGGCGAAGAGCCGTCGCCGGAGCTGTACACCGAAGTGCGCCAGTGGGTCCGCAAAGAAATAGGCCCGATCGCCACGCCTGATGTGCTGCACTGGACCGACTCCCTGCCAAAAACCCGCTCCGGCAAAATCATGCGTCGAATTCTGCGTAAAATTGCCACCGGCGATACCGGCAACCTTGGTGATACCTCTACCCTCGCCGATCCTGGCGTTGTAGAAAAACTGCTTGAGGAGAAACAGTCGATCAAAATGCCTTAAGCGCACGCTGTCCGGCGGGAAGATCGCTTCCCGCCACACCCGCCCTACGCAGTCTGTTTCGGTAGTCACAAATATTATAACCAGCTGAATCCGCGCCCCGTCGTGAGGTTCTCGCCTGCAAGCCCTCTGGAGAAAATGTGATGAATGACGCCCTTTCGAATCAGGATGCAATCAATCAGCAGATTGAACGTAATCCCCTTTTTCATGAATTAGTCCATAAACGCCAGGCGTTCGCGACGCTGCTGTCGCTGATCATGCTGGTGCTCTATGTCGGCTTTATCCTGCTGATTGCCTTTGCACCCGGCTGGCTCGGCACGCCGCTGCATGCCGGTACTAACGTGACGCGCGGCATCCCGATTGGTGTCGGGCTGATTGTGATGTCGTTTGTGCTGACCGGCGTCTATGTCTGGCGCGCCAACGGTGAGTTTGACCGTTTAACGAAAGCGATCCTCCGCGAGGTGAAATCATGACCCGTCTCACCTTATGGCTGCTGGCCTTAATGTTGCCGTTTTCAGCGCTGGCCGCCGATGCCATCACCGGTGCGGTTCAGCGCCAGCCGACCAACTATCAGGCGATTATCATGTTTACGATTTTCGTCGGTGCCACACTGGGGATTACTTACTGGGCGTCAAAGCGGACCCGTTCGCGTAACGATTACTACACGGCGGGCGGTAATATCACCGGTTTCCAGAATGGCCTGGCGATGGCGGGTGACTTTATGTCAGCGGCCTCGTTCCTGGGCATTTCGGCGCTGGTTTACACCTCCGGCTATGACGGGCTGATCTACTCGCTCGGCTTCCTGGTCGGCTGGCCGATGATTCTGTTTTTAATCGCCGAGCGGCTGCGTAACCTGGGTCGTTACACCTTTGCCGACGTCGCCTCGTATCGTCTGAAGCAGATGCCGATCCGCACCCTGTCAGCCTGCGGCTCGCTGGTGGTGGTGGCGCTCTACCTGATCGCACAGATGGTCGGCGCCGGTAAGCTCATCCAGCTGCTGTTCGGCCTTAATTACCATGTGGCGGTGATTCTGGTCGGCATTCTGATGGTGATGTATGTGCTGTTTGGCGGCATGCTGGCCACCACCTGGGTGCAGATCATCAAAGCGGTGCTGCTGCTGTTTGGTGCCACTTTTATGGCGGTCATGGTCATGAAGGCGGCTAATTTCAGCTTTAATACCCTGTTCACCGAAGCAATGGCGGTCCATCCCAAAGGCATCGCAATTATGCAGCCAGGCGGGCTGGTCAAAGATCCTATCTCGGCGCTGTCGCTGGGGCTGGGCTTAATGTTCGGCACGGCCGGATTGCCACATATTCTGATGCGCTTCTTCACCGTCGCGGATGCCAAAGAGGCGCGTAAAAGCGTCTTCTGGGCCACCGGCTTTATGGGCTACTTCTACTTCCTCACCTTTATTATCGGCTTCGGCGCCATTCTGCTGGTGGGTGCGAACCCGGCCTTTAAAGATGCCAGCGGCGCGCTGATTGGCGGTACCAATATGGCGGCGGTGCATCTGGCGGATGCCGTGGGCGGTAGCACCTTCCTGGGCTTTATCTCTGCGGTGGCCTTCGCCACGATTCTGGCGGTGGTCGCGGGCTTAACCCTGGCGGGCGCGTCGGCGGTGTCGCACGACCTCTATGCCAGCGTTTATCGCAAAGGTCAGGCGAGCGAGAAAGATGAGCTGAGGGTTTCTAAAATCACTGTGCTGGCGCTGGGCGTGGTGGCAATCGGGCTGGGTATTCTGTTTGAGAAGCAGAACATCGCCTTTATGGTCGGGCTGGCCTTCTCGATTGCGGCCAGCTGTAACTTCCCGATCATCCTGCTGTCGATGTACTGGTCAAAACTCACCACGCGTGGTGCGATGGTGGGCGGCTGGCTGGGCCTGCTGACCGCGGTTATTCTGATGATCCTCGGCCCGACCGTGTGGGTTCAGGTGCTGGGCAACGCGAAGCCGATTTTCCCGTATGAGTATCCGGCGCTGTTCTCCATGGTGGTGGCTTTTGTCGGCATCTGGCTCTTCTCCATTACCGACCATTCGCAGCAGGGCGCAGAGGAACGTTCCCGCTTCCGCGCGCAGTTTATTCGCTCGCAGACTGGCACCGGCATTGAGCAGGGCAAAGCGCACTAATCGCCGCTTACCGTTCATAACGCTCAGGCAATAAAAAAGGGCGACTACCTGGGTAGTCGCCCTTTTCTTTCACGCAACAGAATCAGAAGCGCAGCGATGCACCCACGTACGGGCCATCGACCAGTACGTTATCTTTGCGTCCATCTTTGTTGTTCAGTTCGATGTACTGATAACCCACACGCAGGTTAAGCAGTGAAACCGGCGTGAAGCTCAGGCCGCCAGCGGCTTCCTGATAGCTGTCGAGGTGATCGGTGAACGACTCTGGCGCGTAATAATATTCGCCAAACAGGCCCCACATGCTGTTGATGCTGTAGTGTGCTGCACCACCCAGCGCCACCGCAAATCCATCTTTTCCATCTTCAGGATGGGTGAAGATCGCTTTTGCGGTCGGTGCCAGACGCAGCGGCCCGAAATCAACGTTGTAACCCAGACCGGCACCATAGGTGCTGCCGTCATGGTCGCTACGCAGCCAGTTACCTTTCAGAAACAGACCGGGGGATGTGGTGCCCAGGCCCAGGTTCAGGTTGGTGTTGTGTTCGCCGACATCAACACTGCCTTCAATCGCCTGAGCAGCACCGCTCAGTAAAACCAGCCCGAGGGCGCTCCCGGTAACAAGTTGCTTAAACATGATTCCACTCCATGACAATTAATTCGGCCGCAAGGTTAACAGCCTGAAATGGGGAGACAACAAAATCCGGAAAACTTTACGTAAAAATACGTGTCTCTCACAGGGAGGTCTGCCGTCCGCAACGCAGTGTAGACTATATTGTCCACATCAGGTGCCCAATCAGCGGAGCCAGTACCACGGTCACAACGCCCGAGAGCATCATCACCAGGCTGGCGACCACGCCCTCCTGCTGGCCAAGCTGATAAGCGCGGGCCGTTCCGGCACCGTGTGACGCCGCCCCAAACCCGGCCCCTTTCGCCACACCCTGCTTAATCGCGATGCGCAGAAACAACACATCACCTACCGCCATGCCAAACACGCCGGTGATCACCACAAACAGCGCCACCAGATCGGGCTGACCGCCAATCGGTCCGGCTGCGGCCAGCGCAAACGGCGTAGTAATGGAGCGCACGGCCAGACTGCGCTGGATTGACTCTGGCAGGGTTAACAGCCGCGCCAGCCAGACCGAACTGCAGACGGCGACCAGCGTGGCGGTCAGAACGCCCGCGCTCAGCGACAGCCAGTGGCGCTTGATAATCTCCACGTTCTCATAAACCGGCACTGCAAACGCCAGCGTCGCCGGTCCCAGCAGCCAGAGCAGCCAGTGGTTTTCGGCGATGTAATCCTGCCAGCTGATGTGCGTCAGCAGCAACAGCGTCACCAGCACCAGCGGCGTCATAACCAGCGGCATCAGCAGCAGCGTGCGCCAGCGACGATAGAGCCGTTTATTCAGCCCATAAACCAGCAGCGTAACCGCTACACAAAGCAGGCTCAGCAGAAAATCACGCATGGGGATCCTGCTTACGCGCGGCGCGCGCGACTTCATACTGATAGAGCCGGTCCACGACCCAGGCGGTAGAGGCCAGCACCAGCATCGTGCTGACGCCAATCACTACGCAGATGCGCCAGCCCTCGACCCGCAGCAGATCGCCATAGTTCACTACCGCCACGACGGCCGGAATGAAGAACAGCAGCATCTCAGCCAGCAGCCAGCGTGAACCGGCTTTTACCCAGTTCAGTGGCACAATCCGCGTCACGATTAATGCCAGCAGCAACAACATCCCGACAATATTGGCGGGCAGCGGCAGGTGCAGCCAGCTCACCAGCCGGTCGCAGGCGACAAACAGGCCGATATAAAAACCCAGCTGCAGCGGCAGGCTGAGCCATTGCACTGCACGGTTGCTGCGTAAAGTGAGCGCCAGCGCCATCACGTTGTCTCCCCGATTAAATGGATGTCATCAGTATAAAACGCCCGCATAAGGTGAAAAAAATGAATTAAAATTATCCAAATCATGCCTGAAAGGAATAGTTATGGACGTGCGCGCCCTGCGTTACTTTACTGAGGTGGTCCGGCAGCAGAGCTTTACCCGTGCGGCGCAAAAGCTGTTTGTGACGCAGCCGACCATCAGCAAAATGCTGCGTCAGCTGGAGGAGGAGCTGGGTTGCACGCTGATCCTGCGCGATGGCCGTCGTCTTCACCTTACCGACAGCGGCCAGGCGGTCTATCAGCGTGGCCTGACGATCCTGCAGGAGTTTCATCAGCTGGAAGCCGAGATTGGTGACATCAACCAGCTCAAAACCGGCGAGCTGCGGCTCGGTATTCCGCCGATGGTCGGTATGCAGATAGCCGGATCGATTTCCGCCTTTCGCCGCCGCTATCCCGGCGTGAAGCTGAAAATATCTGAGTTCGGCGGTCTGACCGTTCAGCAGGCGGTGCTGGCGGGCAGTCTGGATATCGCCCTGACCGCCCTGCCGGTTGATCCGGAGCTTCCACTGAACACCCTGCCGCTGATGAATCATCCGCTCTGTGTACTGCTGCCGCGTCGCCCGGAGTGGCTCAGCCGCCAGCAGATTGGGCTGGCTGAGCTGGCTGAACATCCGCTACTGATTTTCAATGAGGAGTTCTCGCTGAATCGTCAGCTGATGCAGGCGTTCCAGCGACTCAGCCTGACGCCAACGGTAGCGGTGCGGAGTGGCCAGTGGGATTTTCTGGCGGCGATGGTGCAGGCCGAGATGGGGCTGGCGATTCTGCCGGAGCCGATCTGTCAGCGGCTGGATAAGCAGTCGTTACTGTGGCTGCCGCTGGAATCGGAGTTGCAGTGGAGTCTGGGATTGATCTGGCGGGAAGGGAGTTATCTGTCGCGCAGTGCGCAGGCGTGGATAAACTGTTGTCGCGAGCACTGGCCGGATGAGCCGCCGCGCCTGTCGGTGTGAAAAGCTGGCACGCCCGCATGAATGCGCAGGCGTGCCAGTCAGGGCTTACTCTTCTTTTTCGATCAGCAGCGCTTCCAGCAGATCCAGATCGTGCAGTAACTTCTGCATCGTCTCATTGGATATCTGCTGAGTGGCGCGCAGATGATAGAGCTCGGCGCGTTCGGCACGCAGTCCGGTCAGACGGAAGCGACGCTCAAGGTTTTCAGCAAACAGCGCGTGTTCGAGATCGTTCTTCCCTTCGGCGCGACGACGTAAGTTGCCAATCACGCGCAGACTGACCTCTTTGAGCAGTTCCGGATCGATATTCTCTTCCGACTCGTTTTCCAGCCGCTCTTCCATCTTATGCAGGCTCTCAATTGCGGCACCCGCCATCACCGCACGGGCATTCTGCAGCTCGCGACGATGCGCACCTTTGTCGATGCTATCAATACCGCGCAGCAGAATCGGCAGCAGCACGACGCCCACCAGCAGCGAGAACAGAATGACCCCGGTGGCGATAAACACCAGCTCATAACGCGCCGGGAAAGGCTCGCCGTTGGTCAGGAACAGGGGAATCGACAGCACACCAGCCAGCGTAATCGCCCCGCGCACACCCGCAAAAGAGGCGATCAGCAGTTCACGCAGCGAGTAGTTTGAGAACTCCATTGGCTTCTTCTTCAGCAGACGTTTGCTGAAACGCTGCATAATCCACAGCCAGCCAAAGCGCACGATCATCAGCGCGGCATAGACCAGTCCGACATCGGCAAACAGCACCCACAGTTCGACGTTAGGATCGGCCTGTGCCTGGTCGATCGAGGTCTGCAGGATGTCCGGCAACTGCAGGCCCAGCATCAGGAAGACCATGCCGTTGAACACGAACTCCAGCATCTGCCAGACGCTGTTTGCACGCAGGCGCATCGCCAGCGGAGCCTGACGGATAATGCCGGAACGGGTGATAGTCATACCGGCCGCCACGGCCGCCAGGATGCCCGAAACACCCAGATGTTCAGCAATCAGGTAAGAGGCGAACGGCAGCAGCAGCAGCAGCACGGTCTGGGTCGCCGGGTCGTCGCCGCTCCAGCGGCTGAGCAGGCGCAGGGATTTACCGTACAGCCAGCAGATCGCCACACCGGCAATCAGGCCGCCCACCGCGACCTTCAGGAACTCCACGCTGGCCCCGCCCCAGGTAAACACCATGGTGCCCATGGCAACGGCCACGGCAAACTTCAGTGAGACCAGGCCCGACGCGTCATTCATCAGGGCTTCACCCTGCACGATCGACATAATCTTCTTGGGAATACGGCCTTCACCGACAATGCCGGAGAGCGCCACGGCATCCGTTGGCGACAGCACCGCTGCCAGTGCAAAGGCGGGGATTAGCGGGATACCCGGCACCAGCCAGTAGATCAGATAGCCGATACCGATCACGGTAATCAGGACCAGCGCCAGCGCTAAGCCAATTATCTCGCGACCATGGTGCAGGAACTCACTGATCGGTGTTTTCCAGCCATCCGCGAACAGCAGCGGCGGAATGAACAGCACCAGAAACAGCTCCGGATCAAAGTCGACATGCAGACCAAATGTTGGCCAGGCCAGCATCGCACCCACGGCGATCTGAACCAGCGGCAACGGGATCTGAAAAGGGAGAATGCGGGCCGCGACGCCAGAGAGCGACACGACCAGCGTCATGATGAGAATAGTAAAAAAGATTTCCATGCTTTCCTTAGGCGTCGTTTCTTTCAGTCATTGGTTAAGCGCTAAAGTGTAAAACAAACGGCGGGGAAGATTGTCAGCTACGCGTGCGCCGGGCGGGAAAAAAGTGAAAAATCCCGGACGCACAGTCGCACGCCCGGTTATACAGTCAGATCGCCCAGCCACCGGCGTAAAACGCCACCAGCGCAACGGCAATAATCACGGTGCCGACGTTGAGCTTCCGCCATTCACCGGCGAAGAGACGCCCCACCACCAGGCTGGCGAAACCGATCATGATACCGGTCACGATGTTGCAGGTGAGCACGATGATCACCGCCGTTAACAGGCCCGACATCGCATCGACAAAATCACCGAAGTCGACTTTCGCCACGTTACTGAGCATCAGCAGACCGACATACATCAAGGCAGGCGCAGTCGCGTAAGCGGGCACCAGATAAGCCAGTGGCGACATAAACAGAATGGCGAGGAACAGCAGGCCGACCACAATCGCGGTCAGACCGGTTTTGCCGCCCGCCGCCGTTCCTGCTGCCGACTCGATATAGACCGCCGCCGGTGACGCGCCCACCAGACCGGCAAAAAGGCTGCTGACCGAGTCGCTGGTCAGCGCACGGCCACCATTAATAATCTGGCCCTGTTTATCCAGCAGATTTGCCTGACCCGCGACCGCGCGAATGGTGCCGGTGGCATCAAAGACCGCCGTCATCACCAGCGCCAGCACGCTGGGCAGCACCGCAGGTTTCATTGCCCCCATGATGTCGAGGCTGAACAGCAGCGACTGACCGCTGGCGTCACGCAGGCTCGGCAGCGCAAACAGCCCCTGATAGCTTACCGCCGGGTCAAAGATCAGGCCCAGCAGCGAAATGGCGATAATCGTCAGCAGGATGCCGCCCGGCACCCGGCGCTTCTCCAGTCCGATAATCGCAGCCAGTCCCAGCAGCGTCATCATCACCGGGAACGTGGTGAAGTGACCCAGCGCCACCGGCAGGCCCGGCGCCGGGTTTTTCACCACCAGCCCCACCCCGTCAGCGGCAATCAGCAGCAGAAACAGGCCAATCCCGACGCCGGTGCCGTGCGCCACGCCCATCGGCAGGTTACGCAAAATCCAGGCACGGATGCCGGTCACGGAGATCAGGGTAAACAGCAGGCCCATCAGGAACACCGCGCCCAGCGCGACCGGCACGCTGATGTGCTGCCCCAGCACCAGGCTGAAAGCGGTAAAGGCGGTTAAGGAGATGGCGCAGCCAATGGCCATCGGCAGATTGGCCCACAGCCCCATAAGGATGGAACCGAAGCTGGCGACCAGACAGGTGGCGACAAACACGGCGGAGGGGGAGAAACCGGCTTTGCCCAGCATTCCCGGCACCACGATGACGGAGTAGACCATCGCCAGGAAGGTGGTGAGTCCGGCCAGAATTTCCTGACGCACGCTGCTGCCGCGCGCCGGGATCGAGAACCAGGCGTCCAGTTTTCCACTGGCCGGGCGTGATTCAGTTGACATAGTTGAGCCTCAAAATTTTTGTTGTGTGGATCGCTCTGCGACCATCGCTGTCCCTGGAATAAGCGGGTAGACGGCGTCACTGTCGGGATAAACCCGCCAGGCAAACGTTTACCTTGCCGCAGATAGTTGGCCGTCAAAATCGGCCAGATAAAAAGGCAGGGGATTATCCGGCGTTTAGCGGCACATTTTCAACTGCCAGAAGGAGATTCTTCAGCATAAAGATCAGGATTAAGCCACAGGCAGGCGCGCGTCATCCGTCAGACTGGAACGCTGAGACCCTGAAGTTAAAGCGATTTTAGTGAGATGGGCACCGGCGCAGCCGTGATGAGTCAGGCCACGCCGGTCGGGAGAGGATTAACCTGGGAGTGAAAGCTCGCCGCCCTGCGCAATCGCACGTTGCCAGGCGGCACGCTGCTGCACAGTCTGCAGCCATTTCTCCGTAGCAGGCATCTGATCGAGTCCGGCACGTCGCGCCAGCGCCAGCAGCGGAAAGCTCATCTGGATATCCGCAATCGAGAAACGCTGACCGGCAAACCAGGGGTTAGCCGCCAGATGCTGTTCGATCATCTGCATGTGGGGCTTAAGCTGTTTATCCAGGAACGCCTTCTGCACCCCTTTACCGAAGGCCGCGCCGACCGGACGCATCAGCCACGGCACCGGCGCTTTGCCCATCTGTCCGAAAATCAGCTTCATCACCAGCAGCGGCATCAGCGACCCTTCGGCATAATGCAGCCAGTAGCGGCACTGTAGCCGTGACGCCTCATCGCTGACTTTCAGCCGGAACTCGTGATCATATTTCTCTTCGAGGTATTCGAGAATGGCCCCTGATTCTGCCACCACCTGGTTCCCGTCGGTAATGACCGGCGATTTCCCCAGCGGATGCACTTTTTTCAGCGCCTCCGGAGCCAGCATGGTCGGTTCGCGTTGATAGCGTTTTATCTGGTACGGCACTTCCAGCTCTTCCAGCAGCCACAGCACCCGATGCGAGCGCGATTTCTCAAGATGGTGAACGGTGATCATCATGATTCCCTGTGTTTTAACCTTCCCCAAGTATAGACGTCACTCCACATCCGGATGTTTATCATCCTGTTCCGGGTCGAGCAGCACCGCACCCGAGCCCTGCTGTCCCAGCCGGTCGCCGGGATTGCGCAGCGGGCAGTCGCGCATCGACAGGCAGCCGCAACCGATGCAGCCATCCAGGTCATTACGCAGGCGGGTCAGGGTTTCAATGCGCTTATCCAGCTCTTCGCGCCAGTGCTGAGTCAGCGCATCCCACTCGAGTGTCGACATACGCTTGTTCGCCGGAATGTGATCCAGACTGTCGCTGACCGTCGCCAGCGGAATGCCGATGCGCTGTGCAATCTTGATAATCGCGACGCGTCGCAGCACATCACGGCTGTATCGCCGCTGATTGCCGCTGTTACGCGTGCTGGAGATGAGCCCTTTGGTCTCATAGAAATGCAGCGCCGAGACCGCCACACCGCTGCGGCGCGCCACTTCACCCGGTGTTAAAACCGGTTTGGGATAGTTGCGTTCTTTTTTCATCAGGCTCTTTACCTCAAGTTAACTTGAGGAATTATACTCGCTCTCCATCGAAACCCCTAAACTCCCATTACCGCTTATTAAGCACCAGAAGGATGAGGCCATGATGCAAGAAGAGATCATTCATTCCCTGACGCACTGGATTGACCAGAACCTGGATAAAAGCCTGTCTATTGATGAAGTTGCAGCGAAATCGGGCTATTCGAAGTGGCATCTGCAGCGTATGTTCCGTTCCGTAACGAAACAGACGCTGGGTGGCTATATTCGTGAGCGCCGCCTGACGCTGGCAGCAGAAGCCCTGTCGCAGACACAGCGGCCGGTGTTTGATATTGCGATGCAGTATGGCTATGACTCGCAGCAGACCTTCTCACGGGTGTTTCGTCGTCAGTTTGCCCAGACGCCGACCGCGTACCGCCACACTATGCGCCGCCAGGCGATTCAGCGCCCTCGCCTGCTGAGTTTTGGCTGTAACGATCCGATTAACAGCTTTACCCAGCGCACCACCGGCGAGTGCTGCCCGGTTCGTTAATTCTCTGTTGCGCCCTCACCGGGCGCATCTGACTGATTTCCCCGCCGTTCTTCTGCTGCTGTTAACGCTTCCTTAGTCCCCCTGCCAGACCCGTGTAAATTTTGTTCAAAATTTAAAATCGAGTGATATAATGTGACCCAAGTCACACTTTGAACCTGGTTTGACGGTGAAAAAGTCTCCCCTGACACACTTTTTCGCCGCCGGTGATGTCCGCAGATTGTCAGGAATACTTACTGATATTGAGGTCCGGCCGATGGCTACGTTAACCGCCAGTTTTCTTGTTATGCGTTGGGAATTGCTGAGCGCAATCATGATGTTTTTTGCCAGCACCCTGAAAACCAAACTTCGTCAGGATAGCCGTCACGTGATGGCCTTTATGTGTGGCGGAATTGGTTTAGGCATGACCTGCTGGTTTGTTACCGGCCTGATGGGCATTACCCTGAGCATGGAAAACGTGAATAACTTCGTGGAAATCTCAAAGCATGCCTTTATCGATGTGATGAGCCAGGCGCCTGCTGACTGGCCGATGCCCTGATCGATTCCCTGAATTTTGCGCATAAAAAACCCCGCTAAGCGGGGTTTTTTATATTGCTGTGTGTGCTTAAATTTTCTTCAACATGGCAGGGATATTAACATCCTGCACTGTAACGCCCGGGCTCTGCGTTCCGCGGCGATCCTGAATCCACATATCTCCCATCATCTGATTTAAACCACGATCTAAGCCGGTGACCAGTCCTGCACCTGGGGTGAAGGTCAGTTCGCCAAAGTAGATGCGTTCGTCATGGATATACCAGTCCACACGCACGTAGTCGAAATCGCTAGCCAGCTTCTTGCTCAGTTCGAGCGCATGTTCCAGTGACGGCATAATCGGTGACACATCCAGACCGGTATCGCGAATCTTGTGATAGGCCTCATTGAGGTTATTCACGTAGAAGTTCATCGACAGCAGCGGCTGGCAGCGGTTGTAGATGACCTGCAGCACATATTCGAACTTGCCATCACGCTTGTTGAACATATGGAACTTGTAATCAATCGGCGCGCTTTTGCCATCACCAATGTACTTCTCAACCAGGATACGTGGCTTGATGTAGCGATAGTGAATCTCACGCGCTTCGTTGGCGAAGTCGGTCTTCAGCCAGCGATAGCAGTCATGAATGATCTGCTGCTTGCGCAGTGCGTCCGGCTCTTCCAGCAGAATCTCGACCATGTTGGAGGCGTGGTTCGGCTTAATCACCGTCCCCTTCCAGCAGGGTAAGCTGTTCAGCGTCGTCGGGTCAGTCGTTTCGTGTACCAGCGGAATCAGGTATTCATTACCGATTTTCTCAGCAATGAATTCGCGCACCGAGTACTTATCTGACAGACGACCGTAATTCTGGTAATCGCCGAAGATAAACTTACGGTACAACACCTTCTCGTTGAACACTTTTGGCTGACGCAGATTGGGCAGCTTTCTGAACTTATGGAAGTAGTAAATGCGATCCTGATAAGCCCAGGGCATCTTCTTAATAAAGTACTGCACACTTTTTCTGAGTTCTTCTTTCAACTTGAGCATATCTGACCTCATTTGTATGTTTTGTAGTTGAGTGAGGAAACCTGAATCTTTTGAATGACGCCGTTTTTAAAGAAGTAATTCATTACGGTCAGGGACAAAAGTTCTGAAAGGAAAACGCTCCACGCGGCCCCCATGATGCCGTGACCCTGGATCAACCACCAGGAGAGCGGCAAACTGATGACCATCAGGCAGATGATTTTCCTCAGCAAGTAGTTAAATCCTCCCTCTTTGACCATGTAGCGATACGCTACGGTCCCCATTGCCGAAAAGCTGGTCGCTATCGACAGCAACGTAATGAGACTTCCTGACTGTGTGTATTCCGGTCCGTACAACGCAATGATGATCCGCTCGCCGTAAAACGAAATGACAAGCAGCATCAATAATGAAACACCCATAACGTAACCGTTAAGCCGCGCCGCCAGCTTAATGGCGACCTCGCCGCGCTCCCTGAAGATCTCAGTGAAGCAGGAGGTAATGAGCGCCACCGGGATAAAAATCCAGGAGGCGGAAATGGTATTTGCCGCCGCAAACAGGCCGAGGTCGCGGGCGGGCGCCGTGCCGGCCAGGAACATCTGCGCCGCTTTGACCTGCACCGAGATAAAGATGCTGGAGATGGCCAGCGGCAGTCCGGCATACATCAGATAGCGCAGATAGGCGGTGCGCTTTTCGCGCGGCGGCATCAGGTCCTGATGGTCCTGATAGAAGTTGTGACGCTTAATCAGGTACGGCACCAGGGTCACGGCGACAATCGACAGCGTCAGCCAGAGCGGATTAAGACGCAGCCAGGCGACGGTGAAGCTGATGCCGAAACTCAGCAGCATGCCCACGGCGTTAGCGATGGTGTTAAGACGCGAGGCAAGACGCGCGTTGTTATAAACGCTGAAGGTGTCCTGGGTGACAAAGACCGAGGCAATAAATGAGGCCAGTGCAAACGCCAGGAAGTTTTCCTGCATGTTGTACCAGACCCAGATTAAGACTGGCACCGACGTGACCAGCAATAACACCATGCGCATCGTACGGGCGATGGTCATCAGGCGCAGGCCTTTTGACGCATTTTTGCTGACGCGCTTAAACAGAATGGTTTCGGTGCCAAAGATTGCAACGGTCTGCACCATTGCAAATAGTGAGGTAGAAAACGCCATCTGACCAAACACCGTTGGGCCAAAAGACTTCGCCACGTAAGACGTCACAAAAATGACGCCAAAAACGGAGATGATCTTCTCAGACATCATCCAGGCGGCATTAGACATTACGCTCAATTTCATCGACTCTTCCTTAGTATTACTCAACTACAACCGCTTCGGTACAACATCCCTGTAACGAATTAATAAGCGCTCAGTGGGCCTGGCGAAAATGTAAGACTTCAGACCAAGCTGGTCCGAAAATTGAGATGCAAATCATAATCCGGAGAGTGAATTCAGGATAATTCTTATTATAAATGGCGCGAATCACTTCAAATGGAAACGATTTCAGGCTGAAAATAAAACAACCTCAAAGCGCCCTACCGGCATATTAATCACGTCGGTCAGGCTAAATATCCAGTGTACGGCGTATTTTTTCGTATTTTGGATGCGATGAATTTATAACAAAAATCCCCCTCCAGGAAGGCACGCCCCCCTGATAAGAATAAAATAAGATTTATCCCATGATGATATTTCTTCTAAATATCTTAATTTAGGCTTCGCAATTCAATTCGCGCACTTTAATACTGCCTTAATAAAATCTTACAGTGCCAGAAATTATTAAAGTCATTCTCATCCATTAATCGATAAGAAAGGTAAGAGCATTTATGAGAAAGTCACGATACAGCGAAGATCAAATCACAAATGCCATTAAAGCTTCTGAATCGGGCGTGAAAGTCAGAGAGATCTGTGAAGAGTTAGGCATCTCTGAAGCCACGTTCTATAGCTGGAAGAAGAAGTTTTCTGGGTTGTCTTCGGAAGAAGGCAGAAAAATCAAGGAGCTGGAAGAAAAACTGCAAAACATCACGCGTGAGTTGCAGACGCTCAACTCGGATAAAGAGATGCTGCAGAGCGTTCTGAAGCACTTCTTTACCACTAATGAAAAACGTCAGGCTGTAGATTTCCTGCAGACTACATTCGACATCGGTACCCGTCGCAGCTGCCGCTTATTAGATATCAGCCGCAGCGTATACCATTATCCGTCAGGCACGGAGAACCGCTAAACCCAATGCTACCGCGCTTTTTAGACTTAACGCTGAGATTTGTTCTTACCAGAAGAGATGAAGATCATTTAACAGGACAATTGCGGCACCCTTTTCCGCTCCATTTATAACTAATGAATGGCTTCACGGCTAAGCTTCTTTTTTTGCGGTAAAATTGATTCACAACAGCAAAAGTCTCGCATTCTACGGCTATTCTTCCCCTCCCAATCTCGTTTACGCGGGATTGGGCCCTCCATTTTATACGTAAGCCCAGCTAATCCTCGGAACTAATTCCCTTCAATTCTATTAAGCCAATTTAAACATCGCACAAAAAATAACCACACCTTTTTTAAGTTAATAGTGGCACTAACTCAAATTTTGCGGCTGCGTTTTAATTCCGGGTGATGGGTTTATTGCATTAACTTACTCCAGGATTAATCCGGGATAAATAGTTTATTACTCCTTATCACTAACGTTAAGTGTCTATCTTTTCACTCTCTTCATTGCGCATCATTGATGCCAGACATTAATCTTTAATTAATAACGCAGCGGCGGACTTTTCTTACTCATTTATCACTGAGTGAAGTTAATAGTGGTTTCTGGCCTCTCTTTCTCAGGGCCATATCGCAATAAATAGCCGCTGATAAAAGCGTAACGTCCATAATGCTGCGCTATTTTTCCTGATTAATGACCGATATCTGAGCAGTACTCCCTTTCCAGGACGGCAAATGGCTGTGCGCAACAGCCCCTGAGTGCCGTTTTTTAACTGAAGAACGGGGGATGAGAGAGGGAGTTGGGGGGAACGGGACAATCACGCAGCGGTATGAAATCGATTTCGCGCCATAAATCTGCCGGAGAGCGAGCAAATCGGGATAGGGTTTAATCTTAAAAAGCCGCGTGGCGGGGTTTCCACGCGGCAGAACAGTGTGGGGGATTTCGCGGTTTACGGGTTTAGTGAGACCACGAGAGGTTGGGGTTTGATACGCATTGCCCACAGGACACCGGCCATCAGACACACAATACCCGTCACGGTGAGCAGCGGAGGCCAGCTTTGATACCAGAGAAAAGTCCACAACAGGCCAAACAGAATCTCGAAAACGATGAGCGGCCCCATCAGTACAGTAGGCAGGCGCTGACTGGCAGCGTTCCAGCATAAGGTGCCCAGCCAGGAACAGAGCAGGCCAATCGTCAGCATCAGGGAGATAAATACCGTGGGACGCGGCCCAAACGGCAGCGAAAAATCGGGCTGCTGCCAGGCGAGCTGCACACTGACCAGCGCATACATGATCAGCGCCATCGGCAGCGTCACCAGGCCCTGCGCGGTGGCCCAGGTCGAAGGACGCAGGTCGGGATGGGTCCGCAGCCAGCGGGCATTGCGCAGCGGATACCAGGTCCAGCAGACCACGGCTAACAGTGCCAGCACGATACCCGTCAGATAACGGCTGAGATCCAGCGTGCCGCCCTGACTCTGAAGTTCCTCCGCATTCACGCAGAGTAGTCCGGCCGCCATCATGACCAGGGCCGGAAACAGCCGCCGCCATGGCAGCCGTCCTTCAAGATGGCCGTAACAGAGATTAGCGGTCACGGCGATCACCACCGGCAGCGTACCGATGATCATAGTGGAGACCGGCCCACCGGTGCGCTGAATGGCGTTCGCCAGAAATGCATAATAGAGGAGGTTCCCCACCAGCGAGAGCTTCACCGCCTCACGCCAGTCAGCCCGCCCCAGCTTGCGCAGGTGACGACGGCCGTGCCAGGCCAGCGGCAGCGCAATCAGTCCAAACGCCACATAGCGTCCCGCCGATTGCAGCGCACCGGGATAGTCAGGCACCAGCAGTGGCCCGACAAAGATCAGCCCCCACATCAGCCCGGCTGTGATGGCAAACATAACACCCGCAAACATGATTTCTTCCTTATATAGCGTTTTGGCAGAGCAGAGTGTGGCGGGTTCGGGCGGGAATTGCTTGTAGCAGATTGCGGTGGTCTCAGGGCTGGTGAACCTGCTTTTGATAGCGGCCCGGCGTGATGCCATAACGGTTTGCAAAAGCGCGGGTGAGATGGGCCTGATCGGTTAATCCCACTGCCGCCGCAACGCTGGCGGCCGCTTCCCCCTGCGCCAGCCTTTGCTTGGCGTCATAGAGCCGGAAAGCCATCAGCATCTGATGCGGCGTAACGTGATAGTGCTGGCGAAAGGCGCGTAAGAAATGCCACGGCGATAACGATGCCAGGGCCGCCAGCTCTTCCAGCCGCACCGGTTCTGCGAGGTTGGCACGCAGATAATCTCTCACCTGATCAAAACGATGACGGGCATCGGGTCTGCCCTGTGAAGACATACGAGCCAGCGGCCGGATCTGCAGCAGCAGTTCAGCGATCAGGCTCTGGCGTGCCAGTTCAGACTCCGCCTGCCAGAGTGCACCCAGCAGGCGGGAGAGCGGCTGGGCCACGCGCGGATCGGTCAGCAGCGCCTCATTAAACCACCAGCCGCAATCGCCGGTGAGTTCATCCATCAGCTGCGGCTGAATGTAGATCATCTGGTAGCGCCAGCCCTCCTCGCACGCTGACTCACCGGTATGCAGCTCATCCGGATTCATCATGACCAGCGAGTTCTCCGGCGCAGTATATTCGGTGCCGCGATAGCGAAAGCGCTGCGCGCCGGCTTCGATTGTGCCGATTCCAAAGGCTTCATGAGTATGGGGTTCAAAGGCATAGCGGGAGATGTGGGCCTGATAGAGTTCCACACCGGGCAGCTCAGCGAGTTGCTGAAACCGGGCGCGGTCTTTCTCACAGGGGAAACTAGCCGGAACACCTTCCACTTCTCTCTCCTTATTTAACCAGTCTGTTTAGCATGCCTGCGACCGGGGTGAAAATGCAAAAGATTGCTATCCGTATCGCCGCAGGTAACACTGTTTTTTTCAGACCGGAAGGGATTAAGCATGGCACAGCGGGTAGTCGTGGTTATTGATATGCAGAACGGGGTTTTCAGCACGCCGCGTTTCGACAGAGCAGGACGGAGTGCACAGATTAACCGGCTGACCGAACGCGCCGATATCACACTCTTTATTCAGCACCGCGAAGGCGCGATGTGCGAGGGCAGTGAGGCTTTTGATCTGCTGCCGGAAATCACTCAGCCTGAGGGCGCCCACTACGTCACTAAAACCGCCTGCGACAGCTTCTGGCAAACTGAGCTGGCCGCGCTGTTAAAGCGGCTGGAGATTCAAGAATTTGTAGTGTGCGGCTGTGCCACCGACTACTGCCTGGATACCACCATAAAAGTCGGGGCCAGTGCGGGCTATGCCATTACCGTTGCCGCCGATGCGCATACCACGGCAGATCGCCGCTGGGTCAGCGCCGAAGCGCTGATTAACCAGCACAATGAGGTCTGGTCCTCCTTGTCGATTCCCGGCAACGTGCCGCGCGTACTGAGCACAGACGAGATTGTGGCGGAATGGTCGTAACAGGCCGTAAAAGCCGCGCATAAAAAAGCCCGCATAAGCGGGCTTTTTTGCACTCTCTGACCAGCGGAATCAGAATGGAATATCGTCGTCGAAATCCATTGGTGGTTCGTTGTTGTTGCTGGCCGGCGCGCTCTGTGGCTGCTGCTGCGGACGAGACTGCGCGCCGCCACTGAACTGGTTGTTGTTGCCCTGCGGCTGCTGCGGCTGACCCCAGCCATTGTTGTTGCCGCCGCCCTGCGCGCCGCCACCTGCTGGCGCGTTACCGCCCTGCTGACGGCCACCCAGCATCTGCATGGTGCCGCCAACGTTAACCACGACTTCGGTGGTGTAACGTTCCTGACCGCCCTGATCCTGCCATTTACGGGTACGCAGCTGGCCTTCGATGTAGACCTGCGAGCCTTTTTTCAGGTATTCGCCTGCGACTTCAGCCAGTTTGCCAAACAGCACCACACGGTGCCACTCAGTGATCTCTTTGTTTTCACCGGTCTGCTTGTCGCGCCAGCTTTCAGAAGTAGCCAGCGTAATGTTGGCAACAGCGCCACCATTTGGCATGTAACGTACTTCCGGATCCTGACCCAGATTCCCGACAAGAATCACTTTGTTAACGCCACGACTGGCCATGTTGCTGTCTCCCGATGAGTTAATGCATACAGTCTAATCCATCAATTCTAACACGTCCTGCGGTCTGTTTCCCACTTTCGAGCGGGGTTCCGGTTTTAATCCTCTGCGCGTCCGAGCCAGAGAGTACTGGATATTTATTCAGTCTATTTTTTGTGCCATAATGACACGTTTATTCTGGCCGTGTCGGCAAGGCGCGGTGAGTGCTGCTAATCCGGGAAAGGTGAATGGATAAGATCGAAGTTCGTGGTGCCCGCACCCATAATTTGAAAAACATCAACCTGACCATCCCACGCGACAAACTCATTGTGGTGACCGGCCTGTCAGGTTCAGGTAAATCCTCACTGGCGTTTGATACGCTGTATGCGGAAGGTCAGCGCCGCTATGTAGAGTCGCTCTCTGCGTATGCGCGCCAGTTTCTTTCGTTAATGGAGAAGCCGGACGTCGATCATATCGAAGGTTTGTCGCCCGCCATTTCCATCGAACAGAAATCCACCTCGCACAACCCACGTTCGACCGTGGGAACCATCACTGAGATCCACGATTATCTGCGTCTGCTGTTTGCCCGCGTCGGCGAACCGCGCTGCCCGGATCATGATGTGCCGCTGGCGGCGCAGACCGTGAGCCAGATGGTGGATCAGGTGCTTTCCCAGCCGGAAGGCCGTCGCCTGATGCTGCTGGCTCCGGTGGTGAAAGATCGTAAGGGTGAGCACACTAAGACGCTGGAGAATCTGGCGACGCAGGGCTATATCCGTGCGCGTATCGATGGCGAAGTGTGTGACCTCTCCGATCCGCCGAAGCTTGAGCTGCAGAAGAAGCACACCATAGAAGTGGTTATTGACCGCTTTAAAGTGCGTGACGATCTGGCGACCCGTCTGGCGGAGTCGTTTGAAACCACGCTGGAGCTTTCCGGCGGTACAGCGATCGTGGCGGACATGGATGACAGCGCGGCAGAAGAGCTGCTCTTCTCGGCTAACTTCGCCTGCCCGGTCTGTGGTTACAGCATGAGCGAGCTGGAGCCGCGCCTGTTCTCGTTTAACAACCCGGCGGGTGCCTGTCCAACCTGCGACGGCCTGGGCGTACAGCAATATTTCGATCCTGACCGCGTGGTGCAGAATCCCGAGCTCTCGCTGGCGGGCGGGGCAATCCGTGGCTGGGATCGCCGCAATTTCTACTACTTCCAGATGCTGCGTTCGCTGGCGGAACACCTCGATTTTGATATCGAAGCGTCGTTCGGCAGCCTGCCAGAAAACGTGCAGAAAGTGATTCTGTACGGTTCAGGCAAAGAGAGCATCGAATTCAAGTACATCAACGATCGCGGCGATACGTCGGTTCGCCGTCATCCGTTTGAAGGCGTGCTCAACAACATGGAGCGCCGCTACAAAGAGACGGAATCCTCAGCGGTACGCGAAGAGCTGGCGAAATTTATCAGCAACCGCGCCTGTGCCAGCTGTGAAGGCACCCGTCTGCGTCGTGAAGCGCGCCACGTCTTCGTGGAGAACACCACGCTGCCGGCCATCTCCGAGATGAGCATCGGCCATGCGATGTCCTTCTTTGAAAACATGAAACTCAGCGGCCAGCGTGCGCAGATCGCCGAGAAGATTTTGAAAGAGATCGGCGAACGCCTGAGCTTCCTGGTCAACGTCGGCCTGAACTACCTGTCGATGTCACGTTCAGCCGAGACCCTGTCCGGCGGTGAAGCACAGCGTATCCGTCTGGCCAGCCAGATCGGTGCCGGTCTGGTCGGCGTGATGTATGTGCTGGATGAGCCTTCAATCGGCCTGCACCAGCGCGACAATGAACGTCTGCTTGGCACCCTGATTCATCTGCGTGACCTGGGTAATACCGTAATCGTGGTTGAGCATGATGAAGATGCGATTCGTGCCGCTGACCATGTGATCGACATCGGTCCGGGTGCCGGTGTGCATGGCGGACAGGTGGTTGCTGAAGGGACTGTTGATCAGATTATGGCGGAAGACGCGTCACTGACCGGCCAGTTCCTGAGCGGCAAGCGCGGCATTGTGGTGCCAGAGGAACGCGTTAAAGGCGATCCGGCCAAAGTGCTGAAGATTACCGGCGCACGCGGCAACAACCTCAAGGATGTTACGCTGACGCTGCCGGTCGGGCTGTTCACCTGTATTACCGGTGTTTCCGGCTCGGGCAAATCGACGCTGATCAACGATACGCTGTTCCCGATTGCCCAGCGGGCACTGAACGGTGCGACCATCGCCGAACCGGCACCTTACCGTGACGTGGCGGGACTGGAGCACTTCGACAAAGTGATCGACATCGACCAGAGTCCGATTGGTCGTACACCACGCTCCAACCCGGCCACCTACACCGGCATCTTCACCCCGGTGCGTGAGCTGTTTGCGGGCGTGCCGGAAGCGCGTTCGCGCGGCTACAATCCGGGTCGCTTCAGCTTTAACGTGCGTGGCGGACGCTGTGAAGCCTGTCAGGGCGATGGCGTCCTGAAAGTCGAGATGCACTTCCTGCCGGACATTTATGTCCCGTGTGACCAGTGCAAAGGCAAACGCTATAACCGTGAAACGCTGGAAGTGAAGTACAAAGGCAAGAGCATTCACGAAGTGCTGGAGATGACTATCGAAGAGGCGCGTGAGTTCTTCGATGCGGTGCCAGCGCTGGCGCGTAAGCTGCAGACGCTGATTGATGTGGGTCTCACCTACATCCGCCTCGGTCAGTCCGCCACCACCCTTTCCGGCGGTGAAGCCCAGCGAGTGAAGCTGGCGCGTGAACTGTCGAAGCGTGGTACCGGCCAGACGCTCTATATTCTGGATGAGCCGACCACCGGCCTGCACTTTGCCGATATCCAGCAGCTGCTGGAAGTCCTGCATAAGCTGCGCGATCAGGGCAACACCATCGTGGTGATTGAGCACAACCTGGATGTGGTGAAAACCGCAGACTGGATTGTCGATCTCGGTCCGGAAGGCGGCAGCGGCGGCGGTGAAATCCTGGTGGCGGGTACGCCAGAAACCGTGGCGGACTGTGAGAAATCACATACCGCGCGCTTCCTGAAGCCTCTGTTACAGAAGTAATTCTTTCAGGCCCGCTGCGTGCGGGCCTTTTACTTTCCCCTGCCGATTCAGCCAGAAAAATGCAGAATCAGGCAAGATTCAGACATGTATAGGCATATACGCTTTTCCCCTTGCTGACTATCCTTAAGCGGTTCCTCTTTGGCACGCCCCTGGCGTCGCCCTGTTTTCGCAGCACATCAACGCTGCTGCACATCATCGAATAACACTCACGACACATCGAAACTGGAGACACCATGAATATTACGCATGCGTATGCTGCTCAGGATGCAAAATCCAAACTGGCACCGTTCGATTTTAAGCCGCGTGAGCTGCGCGCCCATGACGTTCAGCTTGAAGTGCTGTTCTGTGGCGTTTGCCACTCAGACCTGCACCAGGCCCGTAATGAGTGGAAAAACACCATTTTCCCTGTGGTGCCGGGTCATGAAATCGTCGGTCGCGTGACCGCCGTTGGCCCGCAGACGCAGAAATATAAAGTCGGCGATCTGGTCGGCGTGGGCTGCATGGTCGATTCGTGCCGCAGCTGTCCGAGCTGTCAGCAGGGTCTGGAGCAGTACTGCGAAAACGGTTTTGTCGGCACCTATAACGGTGAAGATCGCGAAACCGGCGCCATTACCTACGGCGGTTACTCAACGTCGATGGTGGTTGATGAGGGCTTTGTGCTGCGCATTCCGGAGAACCTGGAACTGGCAGGCGTTGCCCCACTGCTGTGTGCCGGTATCACCACCTACTCACCACTGCGTCACTGGAATGTCGGTCCTGGCAAGAAAGTGGGTATCGTAGGCTTAGGCGGCCTGGGCCATATGGGCGTGAAGATTGCGCATGCCATGGGCGCGCATGTGGTGCTGTTCACCACCTCGCCGTCCAAAATTGAAGATGGCAAACGTCTGGGTGCCGATGAAGTCGTGATCTCCAAAGATCCGGAGCAGATGGCGCAGCACGCGAACAGCTTTGACTTCATCCTGAACACCGTCGCGGCTCAGCACGATCTCAACCCGTTCATTACCCTGCTGAAGCTGGATGGCAACATGACGCTGGTTGGTGCTCCGGAGCACGATCACCCGGCACCGCAGGTGTTTAACCTGATCTTCAAGCGTCGCAGCATCGCCGGTTCACTGATTGGCGGCATCGCAGAAACCCAGGAGATGCTCGATTTCTGTGGTGAGCACGGCATCACGTCAGACATCGAACTGATCGCGATGGATCAGATTAACGAAGCCTATGAGCGCATGCTGAAAAGCGATGTGAAATACCGCTTTGTTATCGACATCAATACCCTGCGCGAGCAGCCTGCCGCGTAAGCCGTCCGATCTGAAACCCTCTTGCCCGGGTAAGAGGGTTTTATTGCCGCCTATCGGGCAGCGGCAACCTGCTGGAATGAGGCATCGATCAGATAGTAAATCTGCGAATCTTTCAGCGAACCGTCCAGAAACAGCGTATTCCAGTGGGATTTGTTCAGATGCTCACTGGGAATGATGTCGCTATGCTCTTCGCGCAGTAATTCGGCCAGCGCGGGCGTCGATTTCAGCGAGACCGCTGGCCGCCCTTTTGCCTCATGCACCATCGCGAACAGCACGCCGTTGCTTTTAATCTGCGTGGCCTTCCAGTCACTGTGGACGCTCTGCTCCGCGCCCGGTTTGCTCATGCAATAGGTCAGTAAGTCTGAGTTATTCATTACGCTTCCCCTTGTAAAGTGGCGACAATCCGCCTGGCACCGCCCTCAATGCGATGCTCGCCCAGCCAGATACCCTGCCAGGTGCCCAGCACCAGACGTCCCCGCTGAACCGGTAATAATAACGAAACCCCTAAGGTCGATGATTTGATGTGCGCGGGCATATCATCACGTCCTTCGTAGTCGTGCTGATAAGGCGCATTCTCCGGCACGTGCCGCATGAAATGCTGCTCCATGTCGCTGCGCACCGTCGGGTCGCAATTCTCATTTAAGGTTAACGACGCCGAAGTGTGCTGCAACAGCAGATGCAGCAGACCGGTTTTGATATCACGCAGTCCGGAGAGCGAATTGACGATCTCATCGGTGACCAGATGAAACCCGCGCGACTTCGCGCTCAGCGTAATAGTTTGTTGATGCCACATAGCTTATTCCTGAAACGGTTACCCCGTTTAAGTGTGCAGCATGTCGCCGAAAGGTAAACCCTGACCCATAAAAAAACCGCCAGAGAGAACCCTGACGGCTTTATTTACAGCCTGCCGACCGTTACATCACGGCGGCAAAGGCTTCAGCGACCTGATGCACGTTTTTGCTGTTCAGACCGGCTACACACATACGGCCGCTGCCCACCAGATAGATGCCAAATTCGTTACGCAGGCGATCGACCTGCTGCGCACTCAGGCCGGTGTAGCTGAACATGCCACGCTGCTTCAGCAGGTAGTCGAAGTTTTTGCCTGGCAGCGCCGTACTCAGCACGTCCACCAGCGACTGACGCATCGCGAGAATACGCAGACGCATCGCTTCCACTTCAGCCAGCCAGCTGGCTTTCAGTGCCTCATCGTTGAGGACGCGTGCCACAACCTGCGCACCGAAATTCGGCGGGCTGGAGTAGTTGCGGCGAACGGTGGCTTTTAACTGGCCCAGTACGCGCGCAGACTCTTCGGCGCTGTCGCAGACGATGGACAGACCGCCCACGCGCTCGCCATAGAGCGAAAAGATTTTGGAGAAGGAGTTGCTGACCAGCGCAGGCAGGCCCGCCGCCGCAACCGCGCGCAGTGCATAGGCATCCTGCTGCATACCGGCACCAAAGCCCTGATAGGCGATATCCAGGAAAGGAATCAGCTGCTGTGCTTTCAGCACCTCAACGGTCTGATCCCACTGCGCATCAGTCAGGTCAGCGCCGGTCGGGTTATGACAGCACGGGTGCAGCAGCACGATGCTCTGCGCGGGCAGCGTTTTCAGGGTACTGATGAAGGCATCAAACCGCACACCGTGGGTCTCTGCGTCATACCAGGGATAGGTATTCACCTCAAAACCCGCACCATTAAAAATCGCGACGTGGTTTTCCCAGGTCGGATCGCTGACCCAGACCGCAGACTGCGGGAAGTAGCGCTTCAGGAAATCCGCACCCACTTTCAGCGCGCCAGAACCACCCAGCGTCTGAATCGACGCAATCCGGCCCGCCTTCAACACCGGATGTTCGGCACCAAACAGCAGCGGTGCAATCGCACTGCGGTAGCTGTTCAGCCCTTCCATTGGCAGATAGAGCGATGCCTGATGCGGCTCAGCATAGAGCTGCTCTTCGGCAGCCGCTACGGCCTTAAGCTGCGGGATGATGTTCTGTTCGTCGTAATAGAGCCCGATACTCAGGTTAACTTTGTGTTCGCGTGGGTCTTGTTTGAAGGCTTCCATCAACGACAGAATCGGATCGCCAGCATAGGCATCAACGTTTTGAAACACGGTGTAGGTCTCCATGATTGGTCCAGAGGTAAAAGGCCGTTAAACCCGATATCGTCCCGGACGGTGGTTCATTGCAATAATCAGATTCAGGATCACCGCACCCGCAATCGACGCGAGCAGGATGGGGCCACTCACCACAAACAGTGACGCCAGCACGACGCAGGTATCAACCGCCATTTGCAGTTTACCCGCGCGGATCCCAAATCGATCCTGTAGCCACAGGGCCAGAATATTGATGCCGCCCAGGCTCGCCTTATGACGAAATAACACTATAAACCCGATTCCCATGATGACGTTACCGAACAGTGTCGCATAGAAGGGGTTAAGGTCAGAAAAGTGGACGAATAGCGGGTGAAGCTGAGTGAAGAGCGACACCAGGCCGACGGCGCAGAAGGTTTTCAGGGTAAATTCCCAGCCCATGCGTTTTACCGCCAGCCAGTAAAAAGGGATGTTGATCAGGAAGAACGCGCTGCCGAACGAGAGCGGCGAGAGATAGCTGATCAGAAAGGCGATGCCAGCGGTGCTGCCGGTCAGGGCGCCCGCCTGTTTCAGCATAATGACGCCAAACGAGACCATCAGGGTGCCGAGCACCATCGCCAGCGCATCTTCAATGCGCGAATGCGGGACGCGGGAGGGTTCTGCGATGTTATCCATGGGGGTTTTCTCAGTGCAAATGATGCGGTTCCGATGCAAAAAACGCACCATCGTCACAGCACTGCACGGCTGTAAAACGGGTGCCAGCAATATCTCATTGATATCTAAAGCGCTTGATAACAGAACGTTGTGCATAAATTCCGGGAGAGACCGTCAATCTATGCGTTAAGCCCTGTTTTGATGCGCGTTATCTGCATTAATTGCCGCAAGTGTGCACCAAAAACGCACAACGCGCACCTTTTTAGCGCGTCTTCTGCTCAGGCAGCATCATCAGCCCGTTCTCTTTCATTCGTCCCAGCACCACTGAGGTTTTCACATGGGAAACGCTCTGGTGGCCCGCGACTAACTGGCTGATTAATGCACTGAGGGAATTGAGATCGGCTACCGCCACTTTGAGCAGATAGTCCGCGTCGCCGGTGGTTTTGTAGGCGTCCACGATCGCCTGCTCCTGCTCCACCATGCGGTGAAAGCTCTCGACATATTCGGCGGTGTGGTTGATTAAGCGCACCTCAATCAATCCCACCATGCCAAGCCCGATCGCATCGGGCGACAGCCGGGCGTGATAACCCAGGATGAGATTAGCCTGTTCCAGATTGATACGGCGGCGGGAACATTGTGAGGCGGAAAGGCCGACCAGATCGCTGAGTTCCTGATTGGTCAGACGGCCGTTAGATTGTAATAAAGTCAGGATTTTAAGGTCGTAATCGTCTACGTGAGTCATTCCGTTTCCACAGCGTGATAGGCGTCGCTTTGTTACAGATAACCCGATAACCCGAGAGGTTGTCCAACACTATTTTCTGATGATGGGGGCTGTCATGCACAGATCGTGCATGACAGCACAAACCGGGGATTATTCGTCGTCGTATTGCGGGCCCGCGTAGTTATCAAAGCGCGACCACTGACCGTTAAAGGTCAGACGTACTGTACCGATGGGGCCGTTACGCTGTTTACCCAGGATGATCTCGGCGATCCCTTTGAGATCGCTGTTCTCGTGGTAAACCTCATCGCGATAGATAAACATGATCAAATCCGCATCCTGCTCGATCGAGCCGGATTCACGCAGATCCGAGTTGACCGGACGTTTATCGGCGCGCTGCTCCAGTGAGCGGTTAAGCTGCGACAGCGCCACTACCGGTACATTCAGCTCTTTGGCCAGCGCTTTCAGCGAGCGGGAGATCTCCGCAATTTCCAGCGTACGGTTGTCCGACAGCGCCGGCACGCGCATCAGCTGCAAATAGTCGATCATGATCATGCTTAAGCCGCCGTTTTCACGGTAGATACGCCGGGCGCGTGAACGCACTTCGGTAGGCGTCAGGCCAGAAGAGTCATCAATGTACATGTTCTTCTTCTCCAGCAGGATGCCCATGGTGCCGGAGATACGCGCCCAGTCCTCATCATCCAGCTGTCCGGTTCGGATGCGGGTCTGATCGACGCGGGAAAGCGACGCCAGCATACGCATCATAATCTGCTCGCTGGGCATCTCCAGACTGAAGATCAGCACCGGCTTCTCCTGCAGCATGGCAGCGTTTTCGCACAGGTTCATCGCAAAGGTGGTTTTACCCATCGACGGACGTGCGGCGACAATAATCAGGTCAGATCCCTGCAGGCCCGCGGTCTTTTTATTCAGATCCTGATAACCGGTATCGACGCCGGTGACACCATCGTGCGGGGTCTGATAGAGCGATTCGATACGGGAGACGGTCGATTCCAGAATCTGCTCAATGTTTTTCGGGCCAGCCTCTTTATCCGCGCGCGCTTCCGCGATTTTAAAGACGTTCGACTCCGCGAAGTCGAGCAGCTCTTCGCTGTTACGTCCCTGCGGATCGTAACCGGCATCGGCAATCTGGTTGGCGACGGAGATCATCTCACGCACCACCGCACGTTCACGCACGATGTCGGCATACGCGCCGATATTGGCTGCGCTCGGGGTGTTTTTTGCCAGTTCAGCCAGATAGGCGAAGCCGCCCGCCATCTCCAGTTCGCCACGGGTTTCCAGCGATTCGGAGAGCGTAATCAGGTCAATGGGCTTGCTGTTTTCCAGCAGCCGCTGCATCTCGGAAAAAATCAGCCGATGCGAGCGGTTGTAAAAATCATTCGCGACGACGCGCTCAGAGACGTTATCCCAGCGCTCGTTATCCAGCATTAACCCACCGAGCACCGACTGCTCCGCCTCCAGAGAATGCGGGGGCATTTTCACGCCTGCGAGCTGGCGATCCTGCGTTTCGTTCGATTTGTTGGTGGGTTTATTTCCTGCCATAGTGAATGCATTACCGATCTTCTGTGGGGACGCGCAAGTATACCTTAGTTGGGGTGCGTGCCTCACCCTCATGATGAAACAATCACAGGAGTCAGAATGGCAAAGCGTATTCAGTTCAGCGCACATGGCGGCCCGGACGTTTTAGAGTGGACGGATTTTGAACCTGCTGACCCCGCTGAACATGAAGTGCAGGTTGAGAATCGCGCCATCGGGATTAACTACATCGATACCTATGTTCGCAGCGGGCTCTATCCGGTTGCCGCTTTTCCCTCTGGCCTGGGGACAGAAGCCGCGGGCGTCGTGTCGCGCGTTGGCCGTGGTGTAACCCTGTTTAAGCCCGGCGACCGAGTGGTCTATTGCATGGCGGCGATGGGGGCTTATAGCGAAGTGCACAACGTAGCGGAAGATCGCCTGATGCATCTGCCGGAGGCGATCAGCTTTGAGCAGGGCGCAGCGAGCTTTCTGAAAGGACTGACCACGCAATATCTGCTGCGCCAGACCTACAAAATCAGCGCCGGTGAGACCTTCCTGTTTCATGCTGCGGCGGGCGGCGTCGGGTTAATCGCCTGTCAGTGGGCAAAAGCGCTGGGCGCGCATTTAATCGGTACCGTCGGTTCTGCAGAAAAAGCCACGATGGCGAAAAATGCCGGTGCCTGGGAGACCATTAACTACCGCGAAGAGAATATTGCACAACGCGTCAGTGAACTGACCGACGGGAAGAAAGTGGCCGTCGTGTATGACTCCGTGGGCAAAGATACCTGGGAAGCGTCGCTGGACTCGTTGCGCCGTCATGGCCTGATGGTGAGTTTTGGTAATGCTTCGGGTCCGGTGACCGGCGTTGATCTCAGCATTCTGAATAAGAAAGGCTCGCTGTTTGTGACCCGCCCTTCCCTGTTTGGCTATGTCACCAGCCGTCAGGAGCTGGAAATCGCCAGCGCCGAACTGTTCTCACTGCTGGCGAGTGGGGCAATTAAAGTGGATGTGCCGGAGCAGCAGAAGTTTGCGCTGAAAGAGGCCAGTAAGGCGCACCAGATGCTGGAGAGCCGCGCCACGCAGGGATCCTGTCTGTTAATCCCGTAATAGCAGCCAACAAAAAGGGCTTCCCGTGGGAAGCCCTCTTCTTTTTTTTATTTTTTGTTCGCGCTGGTGTAGGGACAGCGGCGATGAATTCATGTCGAGTCGATGGCACATCGATTTGACGACAGGCATCCTGCCAGAAAACATAAGTAAAAAGTATGTTTAATTGCAGATCGGCACCAGGCAATCTCTCACATTGTGATCGCTACCGCATTTAGCGCCAGCCTTTGCGATCTAACCTGTTGATCTTACGTCTTAGCTTACGACGCGCTCGCTCATCGCTGTCGCCAAAAAAGGCACGATGCAGCCACACAGCGATCACCGCCAGCACCAGCCACGGCAACACCTTGATAACAATTGCGAACAGTCCACCGACAAACATCACGATGGTTGCGACTACCAGCGCCGCCAGCACACCCAGCAGCGAAACGCCGGTCAGCAACAGCATCAGGAAAAACCCTAATACGAATAATATTTCCACGTCAGCGCTCCTTTTTAAAATTGATTGTTAGAGCTATTACAAGAAGCATGCCAACCGTTAACACATTGATTTTTAGTTAATTAACGTTAAAGGCCGCATGGAAACCTGGCGAGAAAAACCATATCGTGGCGTAAAAAAAACCAGCCTTCAGAGCTGGTTTTTTGGGTTCAGATTGCGAATCAGGCTTCCTGCGGGATCTTGTCCGCGACCAGCGCCAGCGCCGCTTCCAGTACACGGACATCGGCACCCGGCTTGTGAGCATTTTCGCTCAGATGGCGTCGCCACTGACGTGCGCCTGGAATACCCTGGAACAGTCCCAGCATATGACGTGTGACGTGTCCCAGATAGGTGCCCTTCGCCAGTTCCGCTTCAATATAGGGATACATGGCGCGCACCACTTCTACCGGGTTAGCCGCCGGATGCTGACGACCAAACAACGTCTGATCGACCTGCGCCAGAATGCCGGGGTTTTGATAGGCTTCGCGCCCCATCATCACGCCGTCAAGGTGCTGCAGGTGAGTCTGAGCCTCTTCAAGCGTCTTCACACCGCCATTGAGCGCGATGGTCAGATGCGGAAAATCGCGTTTCAGCTGATAGACGCGTGGATAGTCCAGCGGTGGAATTTCGCGGTTCTCTTTGGGGCTGAGACCCGAGAGCCAGGCTTTGCGTGCATGGATGATAAATGTCTCGCACTCACCGCGTCCCGCCACCGTGCCGATAAAATCGGTCAGGAATTCATAGCTGTCCAGCTCATCAATACCAATGCGGGTTTTCACCGTGACCGGAATGGAGACTACGTCGCGCATCGCTTTAATAGCATCCGCGACCAGATTCGCCTCGGCCATCAGGCAGGCACCGAAACGACCGTTCTGCACCCGATCGGAGGGACAGCCGACATTCAGGTTCACTTCATCATAGCCGCGCTGCTCTGCCAGCTTCGCGCACTGCGCCAGTGCCGCCGGATCGCTTCCGCCCAGCTGCAATGCGACCGGATGTTCCGCCTCACTGTAAGCCAGGTAATCCCCTTTGCCATGAATGATCGCGCCCGTGGTCACCATTTCGGTGTAGAGCAGCGTGTCACCGGTCAGCTGACGATGAAAATAGCGACAGTGACGATCGGTCCAGTCGAGCATGGGGGCGATAGAGAAACGTTGCGAAGAGAAATTAGGCATGAAGCGCAGACAATCCGGTAATTAAAGGTGATGGAATTCTGTGCAAGGATAACACAAGGGCGGGCGATAGTGCATCGCCCGCCCCCGAACAGCCTGAATAACCCGCTTAGAAGTTAAAGCCGAGCTGCATCATCGCGCCCCAGGTGTTGTTAGCACCCACTGAGCCAGCCAGATCCAGATGGACGGCTTTGTTAAACGGTGACACACCGAAACCTGCTGTGACGACATTCTCATCGTGAGAACGCATGTCCGCACGATAACCGCCACGCAGCTGCAGCCAGTCAAGCACGCGGTATTCCGCGCCCACAGCCGCATACTGGCTGTTATCCTGGCTTTTGAAGCGTTTGGTTTCCGTCAGATCCACATCGCCCGTCACGGTAAACGGACCTTTATCCCAGGACAGACCGGTGGTGACCAGCGGGCGAATCTGGTAGGTGTCGCGGTAACCATTAACCTCTTTGGTCTGCAGATCGCGCGAAACCAGGTTCTGTCCGGTCACACCCAGCGTCCAGTTTTCAGCAAAGGTGGTTGCCAGACCGGCATCAACGTTAAAGCCGGTGTCGGTACTGCGATACTGGCTATTGTTGATGTCGTTCTTGTCGTAGTTGTAGATGCTGGCGGTGTAGTTATAGAGCCAGGTTTTCTGCACTTTTGGCGTCACGCCAACCGATACCGGCTGACCGGCGATAGTGAACTCATGCGCTACCGCCACACCGTAATCGGTGGTCAGTGCCGCTAAGCCATTCGCACTGGAGCGAAGGTTATTTTGATCGCCAAATTGCGGGAACCGCGTACCGTCAGCAACACCACGCAGATAGTCGATATCACCCTGAACGACGTTAGCGCGGACGTGCGCCGTCCCGTAGGCTTTGGTGATAAAGGCGAAAGGCAGAGTGTCGTTGGGGATCGTAACCGCTATAGCCGCACCCGCACTGCCGTCGGCTTTATTACCGCGCAAATCGCTGAGTTTGTTGGCGACATCGCCGGAGGCGGCGCGCAGTTCAGGATAGCCGCGCAAGAAATCCGCCAGCGTGAAGTTATTCAGCACCGTGCGGTAACGATCCACGGTGTCCGTAATATCATCGACTTTATCAAGCAGGTGATCTTTGTCAGTCACCTGAATTCCCGCTGAAGGAACAATAATGCTGACATTATCGTCGGGTTTAGCACGCGTCATTAATGCCGGGTTCGCCAGCACTGCGGAGCCATAGAGAGAAGATGCAACGCCGGTGCCGCCCATGGCGTCATTACGTGCATCATACCAGGTCCCTGCCGCCATGGCGGAAGAAGAAAGGAAAAGCGCGGTCACTACAGCGGAGTATTTCAGCGCTGAACGTTGAGCGGATTTTTTCACCATTTGCCTGCCATCACCTGAGAAATTGTCATTGAAACATTCAACGACTGAATAGTTTGTTAGCCCTATTGTGAACCCTGGCTAACGCGTTATTGCTGTGAATTCAAAGGAAACAGTGTCTTAATTCAAAGGATTGGACGTTTTCCAATCAAAAAACCGTTGTAATTGTTCAAACTGCGTCGGGGTATTTCAAATAATGCCAGACTTTTCTTAAGTCTTTCTGAACATTACTTCTTAACTCAGTGAGATGCAAAGCAAAATGCCAACAAATTCCGCTTCAGGTGGATTAAGAATGGATCTGATTTATCGTCAGATTTGAGATAGAAGACGGCTTAAATTCTAAATATGCTGCTTTATCAGGCAAATAATGCTGTTTTTTCAGGCAAAAACCAACCTCAGCATCGCGAAACTATGTGTGATAAAATAACATCACTTATCCAGCGGAGAATTTTCATGACCAACATGACGTCGCAGCAAATTTTGATTCAGGCCGAAAAAATGTGCCTGCAGCGCGGTGTGCGTCTGACTTCGCAGCGTGCTGAAGTGTTGCGCCTGATGGCCGAACAGCCCGGCTCAATCAGCGCCTACGATCTGCTGGATCAGCTCCGCGTCAGCGAACCGCAGGCTAAACCCCCTACCGTCTATCGTGCGCTGGATTTCCTGCTGGAGCAGGGTTTCATTCATCGGGTGGAGTCCAACAACAGCTACGTCATGTGTCACCACTTTGAGGCGCCAGCCCATACGTCGGTGATGCTGGTCTGTGACCGCTGTGCCGCCGTTACAGAGAAACAGGCGCAGGGCGTGGAGAAGATTATCGCGACGCTGGCGGGTGAAGCGGAGTTTGCATTACGCCATAGCGTGATTGAAGCGCATGGTTTGTGTGAAAGTTGTGCTGCAGTAGAAGCCTGTACGCATCATGAAAACTGCGAACACGATCATCAGGATGAGGGAAAAAAGCGGGGGAAACGCGGGTAATCTGCACATCCTTGTGCTGCTCCATCCCTGTACCGTTCCGATGCGGGCGCACCGGAAGGCATTCAGCTGATTATCAGGGTACCTGATTACCAGCGGTGATCTTTGTTCTTGCCTTCCCAGTCCGTCACTTCGCGCTCTGCTTCATCTTTCGCATAGCCGTAACGTTCCTGGATTTTGCCGACCAGCTGATCGCGTTTACCTTCGATAACCTGCATATCATCGTCGGTCAGCTTGCCCCATTTCTCTTTCATTTTACCTTTGAACTGCTTCCAGTTGCCGCTCGCTTCGTCTTTATTCATGGCAGACCTTCAATCCTCGGGGTTTAATGATTATCTTGCTACTTAACAAAATAACGATATAAAGCGCTGGTTAACTGCGCTGCTTAAAGTTAATTGTAGTAGCCAATTTAATAACCGTGGAATAATACGGAATAATCTGTATCACTCTGAGTCAGCCCCGCAGAATCAGGCGTCAAACCAGCTGTTCTGACGCCAGTGCTTACGCCAGATGAACCACAGAGACAGGCCGCGCAGCGCCAGGAAAACCGTCACCGCCAGCCACAGGCCGTGGTTACCCAGCACCGGTACGCTGAGCAGCGTCAGAAAGTAGCCGGCCGCCGCCACAACCATGCTGTTACGCATTTCGCGTCCGCGCGTCGCGCCGATGAACATCCCATCCAGCAGATAACACCAGACGCCGATCAGCGGCATGATGACCTGCCAGACCAGGTAGCGGTCAGCTGTCTGCTGGAGTGACTCAAGAGAGGTCAGCAAAGTAACGATCTGCGGGCCAAAAATGGCATAGACCAGTGAGAAGAACAGCGCCACCACCACCGCCTGCCGACAGGCAGAGTGCCAGACCAGCATTAGTTTGCTGCCATTTTTTGCGCCGTGCGCTTCGCCGGCAAACGCTTCAACCGCGTAGGCAAAGCCATCCAGCGCGTAGGCCGTGAAGGTAATGAACATCAGCAACACCGCGTTAACCGCCACCACGTCCGGACCCAGTCGCGCGCCCAGCACGGTCAGGGAGGCGAAACAGAGCTGCAGCATCAGAGAGCGCAGCATGATGTCACGGTTCAGTCGCAGCAGCCGTCCGCTGTCACCGCGCCAGCTCTGCTTCAGCAGGCTTAGCGAAATACCGCGTAGCTTTAACACCCGCCAGACCATGATGCCGCCGACGATCAGCGTGATGTACTCCGCCAGCGCCGTGGCGGTTGCCGCCCCCGCGACACCCCAGTGCAGCCCCATCACCAGCCAGAGATCGAGCACGATGTTCACCAGATTGCCCACCACCAGCAGGATCACCGGCGCGCGTGCATACTGCACGCCCAGCAGCCAGCCCAGTATGACCAGGTTTGCCAGGGTGGCAGGCGCACTGAGCCAGCGAATCTGAATAAACAGCGCCGCCTGTTCCAGTACATCAGGATTGCCGCCAACCAGATGGGTCGCCAGCTGAATAATCGGATAACGCAAAGCGATGAACAGTACACCTGCCAGCAGCGCAATAATCAGCGGCTGCGTCAGCGCGCGTGCCAGAGCGGCTTTATCGCCCGCACCAAATGCCTGCGCCGTAAGGCCAGTGGTACTCATTCGAAGGAAAAGCAGCAGCATAAAGAGGAAGCTGGTCACTGTGGTCCCGACCGCAACCCCGCCAAGATAGACAGGGCTGTCGAGATGACCAATAACTGCAGTATCGACCACTCCCAGTAAAGGAACGGTGATATTTGAAAGGATCATCGGCAGCGCAAGCCGCCAGAGATTTTTATCCGTTGCCGTGATAAAGCGCATTCGCCGTTCCGTGCTCAGTGTCGCTGCCGTTAAGCAGGCGACAAAATTAGGGCAGACAGAATAGCATCAGAAAAGGCGAATGCACGCAGCCCTCAGAATCAGAGCCACTCGCCGTTGCGCACCACGCCCACTGCCAGACCTTCAATGGTCAGCGACTGTGCACGGGTATCGACAACAATCGGGTCGAAATCGCTGTTTTCCGGCAGAAGATGCACGATAGCACCCTGCTTTTTCCAGCGTTTAACGGTCACTTCATCATCAATGCGGGCAACCACAACCTGGCCGTTGCGCACATCCTGGGTTTTATGTACCGCGAGCAGGTCGCCATCCATAATCCCGATATCTTTCATCGACATTCCGCTGACGCGCAGCAGGAAATCGGCAGACGGCTTGAACAGGCCCGGATCCACTTTGTAGTGGGTTTCGATATGTTCCTGCGCCATGATCGGCTCACCGGCAGCAACCCGGCCAATCAGCGGTAGCCCTTCTGAAACCTCTTCTTCCATTAACAGACGAATGCCGCGCGATGCACCGGAAACGATCTCGATGACGCCTTTACGCGCCAGCGCTTTCAGATGCTCTTCTGCCGCATTTGGCGAACGGAAGCCCAGCTGCGCGGCAATCTCTGCACGCGTAGGCGGCATGCCTGTTGAAGAAATATGGTCGCGAATCAGGTCATAGACCTGCTGCTGCCTGCTGGTTAATGCTTTCATCCCGCCCCCTGGTTGTTTATACAGTCGCTGTGAGTATATACAGGTATTGGCGAAATGGAAACCGATTGTCAGGGAAAACGCGCCCTCAGGCGCGTTATGGAAGGCTTATCGCAAATGTGTCCAGAGCAGCGCGACCCAGACAAACAGGGCCAGTATGATGCTGATCAGTACCGCCGCCGAGCCCATGTCTTTTGCCCGGCCCGCCAGGGGATGGTGCTCCTGACCGATGCGGTCAACCACCGCTTCAATGGCACTATTGAGGATTTCGACAATGACCACCAGCACCACCGCCCCAATCATCAGGATGCGGGAGATCACATCGACATCCAGCCAGCACGCGATAATAATAGCGGCCAGCGCAGCCAGTGCTTCCTGGCGAAACGCCGCTTCATGTTGCCAGGCGGCGCGCAGTCCCTGCCATGAGTAACCTGCGGCTTTTACTATTCTGATAAGTCCGGTGGCATTATTTGCCATGATGTGGGAACCCTTTCATCGGATTGACGTCAATGTCTGGGCTGCGTGCAATTGGCACCACCACAGATCTTCGCTGCACTTTCTGCTATGCTTGCGGCGCTTTGCTAACAAGAGGCTTCATGTTGTCTATGTCAGGTTGGCGTAAACTCTATTACAAATTGCTTAATTTACCACTGTCGTTTTTGGTAAAAAGTAAGGCCATTCCGGCCGATCCCGTGTCTGAACATGGTCTGGATCCGACCCGACCTATTATGTATGTTTTGCCTTACGATTCGAAGGCCGACTTACTGACTTTACGCGCACAGTGTCTGCGGCATCATCTGCCCGACCCGCTTTCTCCGCTGGAGATTGATGGTTCACTGCTGCCGCGCCACGTATTTATCCATGATGGCCCGCGCGTCTTCCCCTATTTTGTGCCCAGCGTGGAATCGGTAAAAATCTTTCACGATTACCTGGACCTGCATCGCAATAACCCTAAGCTCGATATTCAAATGCTGCCGGTCACCGTGATGTTTGGCCGCGCACCAGGACGTGAAGTTCAGGGCGAACCCACGCCACATCTGCGGTTGCTGAACGGCGTGCAGAAGTTCTTTGCCGTGATCTGGCATGGACGCGACAGTTTCGTCCGCTTCTCGCCGACCGTCTCATTGCGCCGCATGGCCACGGAACACGGTACGGATAAGTCGATTGCTCAGAAGCTGGCTCGTGTGGCACGCATCCATTTTGCCCGTCAGCGACTGGCGGCAATTGGCCCGCGTTTACCGGCGCGTCAGGATCTGTTTAATCGTCTGCTGCAATCCAAAGCGATTGAAAAAGCCGTTGAAGATGAAGCACGCAGCAAAAAAATCTCCCATGAGAAAGCGCAGCAGAACGCCGTCGAGATGATGGAGGAGATCGCTGCAAACTTTTCCTACGAAGCCATTCGCGTCACCGACCGTGTGATGGGCTGGCTCTGGAGTCGTCTCTATCAGGGCATCAACGTCAATGGCGGCGAAAAGGTTCGTCAGCTGGCGCAGGATGGCCACGAGATTGTCTATGTGCCCTGCCATCGCAGCCACATGGATTATCTGCTGCTCTCCTATGTGCTCTATCATCAGGGTCTGGTGCCGCCGCACATTGCAGCCGGTATCAATCTCAACTTCTGGCCAGCCGGCCCGATTTTCCGTCGTCTGGGCGCCTTCTTTATTCGTCGTACCTTTAAAGGCAATAAGCTCTACGCCACGGTGTTCCGCGAATATCTCGGCGAGCTGTTCACCCGCGGCTATTCAGTTGAGTACTTTGTCGAAGGAGGCCGTTCACGTACCGGTCGCCTGCTGGACCCTAAAACCGGCACCTTAGCCATGACGCTGCAGGCGATGCTGCGCGGCGGTAATCGTCCGATCACGCTGGTACCCATCTACATTGGCTATGAGCATGTGATGGAAGTGGGTACGTACGCCAAAGAACTGCGCGGTGCGGCAAAAGAGAAAGAGGGCTTCATGCAGATGGTGCGTGGCTTACGCAAGCTGCGCAATCTCGGTCAGGGTTACGTTAACTTTGGCGAGCCGCTGCCGCTGGTCAACTATCTCAACAAACGGGTACCGGAATGGCGCGATGCGATCGATCCGATTGAGCCGCAGCGTCCGAGCTGGTTAACGCCGACCGTCAATGATATCGCGGCCAGTCTGATGGTGCGTATTAATGAAGCGGGCGCGGCCAACGCCATGAACCTCTGTGTCACGGCGCTGCTGGCGTCACGTCAGCGCTCACTAACCCGTGAACAGCTGATTGAACAGCTGGAGTGCTATACCCAGCTGCTGCGCAATGTGCCTTACTCGCCAAACGCGACCGTACCCGATCTCTCCGCGGAAGCGCTGCTGGATCATGCCCTGGGTATGAATAAGTTTGAGAGTGAAAAGGACAGCATTGGCGACATCATCATTCTGCCGCGTGAGCAGGCAGTGCTGATGACCTACTATCGCAACAACATTCATCACATGCTGGTGATGCCGTCGCTGATTGCCGCCATTGTTCAGCAGCATCAGACGCTGACCGAAGCAGAACTGCTGCGTCAGGTAAGCCTGATCTATCCAATGCTGAAGAGTGAACTGTTCCTGCGCTGGCAGACCGATGAGCTGCCACAACTGCTGACTGACGTGAGTCAGGAGCTGGCGCGTCAGGGCCTGATTACCTTCGAAGCCGGGGAGTTGCGCTTTACCGCCGCGCGCTATCGCACGCTGCAGCTGCTGGCTGCCGGTGTACGCGAAACGCTGCAGCGTTATGCCATTACCTTCTCTATTCTCAGCGCCAAGCCGACGATTAACCGTGGCACGCTGGAGAAAGAGAGCCGGACGCTGGCACAGCGTCTGTCGGTACTGCACGGGATCAACGCGCCGGAGTTCTTCGACAAAGCGGTCTTTACCTCGCTGGTACTGACGCTGCGCGATGAAGGGTATATCAGCGACAGCGGTGATGCCGATGTCGCGCAGACTCTGGCGACATGGCATATCCTGGCTGACCTGGTCACCAGTGATGTCCGCATGACGATTGAAACCGCGGTGGCGCACGACTGACACACGCGCACAGTAAAAAGGCGACCTCATGAGGTCGCCTTTTTTATGCCCAAAACGCGCTGTCAGAACAGCTGACTGAACGGCGGCGTGCTCATCAGTATGCCAAGGAACAGCACCATCCCGACGTAGTTGTTGTTCAGGAAAGCCTGGAAACAGGGCTGGCGTTCGCGCCCGGCGATCAGCTTCTGCTGATAAACAAACAGCGCAGCCGCCAGCAGCAGCGACCAGTAGAAGCCGCTGTTCAGATGCAGCAGCATCCCCACCAGCGCCATCAGCAGCAGCGTCGCCAGCTGCAGCAGACCAATGATCAGCTTGTCGAAACGGCCAAACAAAATCGCCGTCGATTTCACGCCAATCTTCAGATCATCGTCCCTGTCGACCATCGCATACTGAGTGTCATAAGCGACCGTCCAGCAGATGTTCGCGATAAATACCAGCCAGCAGACCAGAGGTAAGGACTCACTAACTGCGGACCAGGCCATAGGAATCGCCCAGCCAAACGCGGCCCCCAGCACTACCTGCGGCAGATGGGTATAGCGCTTCATAAAGGGGTAGACCCAGGCCAGCGCCAGCCCTACGACGGAGAGCATGATCGTCATCAGGTTCATGGTCAGCACCAGCGCAAACGCCACCAGCGCCAGAATCACGAACAGCAGCTTAGCCTCTTTTGCACTGACTGCGCCGCTGGCCAGTGGCCGGTGCTTCGTGCGCTCCACGTGACCATCGACTTTGCGATCGGCGTAGTCGTTGATCACACACCCCGCAGCACGCATCACAATCACCCCGGCCACAAACACCGCCAGCACCGGCAGCGGCGGGATCGCCCTCTCCGCCAGCCACAATGCCCAGAATGTTGGCCACATCAGCAACAGCGTACCGATGGGTTTGTCGATACGCATCAGGCGAGCGTAAGCCCGCCACTTACTCATACTTAAGCTATTTTGCACCACAAAATCCTCAGGCCAGATCGCGATAGAGTGGCGATGCCGGTAAAAACAGTTCAGTCAGCAGCAGCGGTTTGCCGGAGAGACGCAGGCGCGAACGCCGTCCCCACAAGCCCTCTACCTGGCCCGGATCAATGAAATCGCGGGTCAGCGTCGATGAGGAGAAGAGGTAGCGACCCAGCGGACGGGTGCCAAGCTGTTGCAGCATCGCCTCTGGTCCGTTGAGGGTGCTTTCCGGCACCAGCGTGCGGCCCGCCAGCCAGGGCTGATCGTCGCCGAACAGCAGTACTTCACGCAGCCAGAAGCGTTCATCGTCTGGCAACAACGCCCTTTCCTCACCTAACTCGCTGGCGTCGATAAAGCCTTCCCGCAGCGGCTGAACCGTGACCCGCTGACAGTGCTGTTCAAAACGGCGCGTCATTGAATCTTCCTCCATCAGCCAGTCGAGCAAGGGCGGCGCAAGGGTGGCCTGCGACGGAGAAAGCCAGTTGAGCGAACGTAATAAGCTGAGTGCGTCTTGCGACATAGCACCACTCCCGATAATTTTCAGGCCGCTAGTTTAGCGCAGAGAAGCGATGCGAACACCTGCCGTCGTATCAGACGGCAGGCAGATTACTCGCGTTTCAGGCGGTTGCTGTTTGCCAGCCACAGCGTGACCACCAGAATCAGAATCGCCGCAGAGTAGCAGAGCGTATCGAAGGGATTTTTATGGTCGACGATAATCAGGCGGATAATGGCCGTGATACCGATATAGACAAAATAGCGCAACGGAAAGTGATAGCCCGACTGAAAGTACTTCACTATCAGGGCGATAAATTCGAAGTAGAGGAAATAAATGACGATTCCCTCAATCAGCAGATAGGAAGAGGCCTGCTCGCCGGTGCTGAACAGTACATTTGCCAGATGGATAGTTTCTTTGCCTAAAAAGACGATCAGGATGATCGCCAGACTCAGCAGACCCAGATTCAGCACCCATTGCAGTACCGTTGCAAGGTGGCGGGCCAAAGGATTTTTGTCACTCATGTTGCGCCTTTAAAAAGGAGTTATTAGCGCGCGATATCATGCGTCAGTGTGACGCAAATCACAATAACTCCTCAGGCCTCTACATCAACACAGAGCGCATCGTAGCGCCAGTATTCACAGTCGCAGTCAATCACCTCTTTTTGCTGGTTGCGGTTGATGCGGGTAATCAGCAGGCCGGGGCTGCCCGGTGCCACATTCAGCGTGGGTGCGGCCACCTCCGGCAACGGGCCAGGCAGAATCGTGAAGCGCGCGCCGCCATATCGAATACCGTAACGCTGGTCATAGAGATCGGTCAGGGAACGGGTCAGATCTTCATTGAGCAGACCGGGGAAAAAACGTGGATTAAGGTAGTGTTCAACATAGAGCACCGCGCGCCCATCGATGCGACGCAGGCGGCGAATGCAGTAAACCGCCGAGCCGGGTGCCAGGCGCAGCGCCGTCGCTACGCTGTCATGCGCCGCAACCTGCTCAGCGGCGATGACTTCGGTGGTCGCCTGCCGTCCCTGCTCCCTCGCCATGGCATGAAAGTGGCTGTGATGCAGTGGGTTGTAGATTAAGCGTGGCGGCGCAATAAACCAGCCGCGACGCAGTTCGCGGTAGATGATGCCCTGCGCTTCCAGCTTGCCCAGCGCTTCCCGCAGAGTAATCCGCGTGGTGCTGAACGCCTCGCTTAAGGCACGCTCCGCTGGCAGTCGCCCGCCGCTGAACTCACCCGCCTGAATACGCATCAGCAGTGCGCTGGCAATCGCATCTGCCGTTTTGAGTGCTATCGACTCCACAACAGTAGCCTCATTTTGGTGCGACTCCGCACTCTTACTGTTCAGGTAAACGCGCCAGTGACGGGCGAACGGGTCACGTCTCTTGCCGCCCATCCCGCGCACCGCACCGCCTTGTCATAAATCGTTCATATACAGGGGCTACATTGGCTCGGTTCTTGCTGGACTAGACCAGCCAGGCCCATCAACTTACACCCGGAGCAACTGAGATGAAAGCGTTTATCGCCTCTGTAGTAGCCAGTGCTGTAGTCCTCACCCTGCCCGTTGCGCAGGCCGCCGATAACGATCTCGCCGCGCTGGAAAAAGCCGCGCGCAGTGAAGGTCAGGTCAACAGCGTCGGGATGCCGGATAGCTGGGCCAACTGGAAAGATACCTGGAACGACATCAGCACCAGATATGGCCTCAAACACAGCGACACCGATATGTCATCGGCGCAGGAGCTGGCGAAATTCGATGCAGAGAAAGAGAACGCCAGCGCTGACATCGGTGACGTGGGTGCCGCCTTTGGCCCCATCGCGATGGCTAAGGGCGTGACCCAGCCCTACAAACCCACGCACTGGGATCAGATTCCGGCCTGGGCCAAAGATAAAGACGGAAACTGGGCGCTGGCCTATACCGGCACCATCGCCTTTCTGATCGACAAGCAGCAGGTTAAAGATATTCCTCACAGCTGGGCCGATCTGAAGAAAGGTAAGTATGTGGTCACTATCGGTGACGTCGGCGTGGCTGCTCAGGCGGCTAATGGCGTGCTGGCTGCAAACTACGCTTTAGGCGGTGATGAAAAGAATCTGAAACCGGCGCTGGCGTTCTTTGCCGATCTGGCCAAACAGGGTCGTCTTGGCGTGACCGATCCGGTGATCGCCAACATCGAAAAAGGCGAAGTGCAGATGGCGGTGGTGTGGGACTTTAACGCCCTGAACTACCGTGACCAGATCGATAAAAACCGCTACGAAGTGGTGATCCCATCGGATGGCTCAGTGACCTCCGGCTACACCACCATCATCAACAAATATGCGAAACACCCTAACGCCGCAAAACTGACGCGCGAATATATCTTCTCAGACCAGGGACAGATCAATCTGGCTAAAGGCTATGCGCGCCCGATTCGTGCCGAGCATCTGACGATGCCAGCGGACATTCAGGCTCGCCTGCTGCCGCAGTCAGAATATAAAAATGCCCGTCCGGTTAAGGATCAGGCTGCCTGGGATAAATCGTCGAAAATGCTGCCGCGCCTGTGGCAGGAAAACGTCATCATCAACATGCAGCAGTAATTCGCGGCAGGGAGAACGGAATGAAGACCATCCTGGTAGTGCTGGACGGCCTGAGCAATCAGGTCGCACAACATGCAATGGGTTACCTGCATGCCGAATGCTCACAGGGCAACGGGTTCTATTATCGTATGACCTGTGAATTACCGTCGCTGTCGCGCCCGCTTTATGAGTGCATTCTGACCGGTGTTCCACCGGTCAGAAGCGGCATTATTCATAATGGCGTCAGCCGGTTAAGCCGCGAACGTAGCGTATTTCACTTTGCGCGAGCGGCGGGACTGACGACAGCGGCGGCGGCCTACCACTGGGTGAGTGAGCTTTATAACCGCACCCCGTTCGTTCCGGCGCGCGATCGTCACACCGACGCGCCGGACCTGCCCATTCAGTTTGGCCATTTTTATTCTGACGATAGCTATCCCGACTCGCATCTGTTTGAAGATGCAGAGAGCCTGCGGCTGCGTCACGATCCCGATTTTCTGCTGATCCACCCGATGAATATCGACGATGCCGGTCATAAATCCGGGCTCTCCTCGTCGCAGTACCGCAACCGGGCGCGCATCGCCGACGGCCTGCTGTCGCAATGGATGCCGCTGTGGCTGGCTGAGGGCTATCAGGTGATGGTCACGGCCGATCACGGAATGAATGACGATCGCTCCCACGGCGGGATTCTGCCCGAGGAGACCACGGTGCCGCTGTTTGTCTTTGGCCGCGCGTTCTCGCTGCAGCCCGACCTTGCGCCACAGCAGACTGACCTGTGCGGCACGCTGTGTGAACTGCTTGAGGTGGCGCATGACAAGCCGGTCTGTCGCGGCCTGCTGGCGGAGCCGCCGCGATGAAGGGAAAAGGATTCGCACTGCTGCTGCTGTTACCTTTCACCCTGTTCTGGGTCGCCTTTCAGCTGGCACCGCTGCTGTGGATTGCCATCAACAGCTTCTGGAGTGATATGAACAGCCAGTGGGGCTGGGATAACTATCACGACATCCTCACCTCACCGTTCTACCAGCAGGCATTTCGCTTTTCGCTGGATATCTCCCTCTGGTCCAGCGTCTGGGGATTACTGATTGCGCTGGTCACCGGTTATTCGCTGCATCAGCTCGGCGGCGGACGACTGCAGCGCTTTCTTATCTCGTTTACCAACATGACCAGCAACTTTGCCGGTGTCCCGCTGGCGTTTGCCTTTGTGATTCTGCTGGGGCTGAACGGCTGCCTGACGCTGCTGCTGCGCCATTATGGTGTGATTGAGGGCTTCAGACTCTTTTCCCGCAACGGCATGGTGCTGGTCTACACCTGGTTCCAGATCCCGCTGGGTGTGTTACTGCTCTACCCGGCGTTCGACGGACTGAAAAAAGAGTGGCAGGAGTCCGCTGCACTGCTGGGCGCCAGCCGCTGGCGCTACTGGTGGCATATTGGCCTGCCGATTCTGTTCCCGGCGCTGCTCGGCACCTTTGTCATCCTGCTGGCGAATGCGCTGGGCGCTTACGCCACGATTTACGCCCTGACCACCGGTAATTTCAACGTGGTTCCGGTGCGCATCGCCGCGCTGGTGTCGGGTGATATCTCGCTCGATCCCAACACCGGCAGCGCGCTGGCGATGCTGCTGGTGGCCATCATGGCGCTGATCACCCTGGTGCAGCAGTATCTGGTGCGCCGTAGCTATCTCAATGCGAAACAGCCATGAAAGGAGCCGTCATGTCACGTGCTGAGCACCTCTATCACCGGATCATGGTCGGGTTACTCTTTACCCTGCTGGCGCTGCCGTTGCTGGCTACGCTGCTCTATGCGATCTCGTCCGACTGGAGCAACACCATTCTGCCGCAGGGTTACAGCCTGAAGTGGTTCATCCAGCTCTGGAGCGACCCGCGTTTTCTGACGGCGCTGGGCCATTCGCTGCTGATTTGCTTTGGTGCGCTGCTCTTCTCGCTGGTGCTGGTGCTGCCCGCCATGTTTGTAATCGCTTACTATTTCCCACGACTGGATTCAGTGATGAATATCCTGATCCTGATGCCCTTCGCCGTGCCGCCGGTGGTGTCATCGGTGGGATTACTCCAGCTCTACTCTTCGTCACCGCTGATGCTGACCGGCACGCCGTGGATCTTAATCGGCTGTTATTTCACCATCGCGCTGCCCTTTATCTACCGGGCGCTGGCAAATAATATGCAGGCGATCAACCTCAAAGAGCTGATCGATGCTGCACAGCTGCTGGGTGCCAGCACCTCGCAGGCGGCGCTGTGGGTGGTGCTGCCCAACCTGCGCAAAGGGATGCTGATTGCCGTGCTGCTCTCATTCTCCTTCCTGATTGGTGAGTTTGTCTTCGCTAACCTGCTGGTCGGCAATCGCTATGAAACCCTGCAGGTTTACCTCTTCAACATGCGTAACGGCAGCGGTCACTTCACCAGCGCGCTGGTGATCTCCTACTTCTTTGTGGTGCTGCTGGTCACCTGGCTGGCCAACGCCCTGAATCCCGAACGAGGCTGAATATGAGTTACCTTGAGGTCAGAGAGCTGAACAAGTCCTATGGACCGACGCCCATTTTCGAGCAGATTGATTTCAGCGCCGCTGAAGGAGAGTTCGTCACCCTGCTCGGCCCCAGCGGTTGCGGCAAATCGACGCTGCTGCGCTGTCTGGCGGGATTAACCGGCGTCGACAGCGGCGAAATCAGGCTGGAGGGCAAAGATATCGTGCCGCTGGCCCCGCAGAAGCGCGCCATCGGCATGGTGTTCCAGAGCTATGCGCTGTTTCCCAACATGACAGTGGAGAAGAACGTCGCGTTTGGCCTGAAAATGCAGAAACTGCCCGAAGCGCAGATTCGCCAGCGAGTGCTGGAGGTGCTGGAGCTGGTTGAACTCAGTGACTACGCGCGCCGTTATCCGCATCAGCTGTCAGGCGGGCAGTGTCAGCGCGTGGCGCTGGCGCGTTCGCTGGTGACGCGTCCGCGTCTGCTGCTGCTGGATGAGCCACTCTCGGCGCTGGATGCGCGTATCCGTCGCCATCTGCGCGATCAAATCCGCCGCATTCAGCGCGAGCTGAATCTCACTACCCTGTTCGTTACCCACGATCAGGAGGAGGCGCTGACGCTCTCCGACCGCATCGTGCTGATGAACCGGGGCAAAATTGTGCAGAATGGCGATGCCGAAGCGCTGTATACCCAGCCGGTCGATCTCTTTGCCGCCGGATTTATCGGCAACTACAACCTGCTCAGCGCTGAACAGGCGACGCGCCTGACCGGCCAGCCTTTCAACAGCCAGGTCGCCATTCGTCCGGAATCGATGCTGTTCACCGCACCGGGCCAGGGCATTCCTGCGGAAATCCTTAGTCACAGCCTGCTGGGCAACGTGATCCGCTATCGTATCCGGGCCCATGATGTGGAACTTTCGGTGGATGTACTTAACCGTTCGGCCGCGGATTTGCACCCCGCTGGCAGGAAGATTGGTCTACAATTAGAAATGTCGACTTTGCGCCAGGTTGCTTAAAACACAGGAAAAAATCACGCATCGCACGGCAATCCCCTTCACAGATTGCTCTCTCTGTCAGGCTGGCAGTCTGTGCTGCTTAAGGCCTGACAAACGAGGAGCGACACCACGTGTTAACCCTGCTTAATCTACTCTCTGCGGTGGCCCTGCTGGTCTGGGGCACGCATATCGTACGAACCGGCATCATGCGGGTCTATGGTGCCGATCTGCGCCGTGTCCTGAGCCGAAGCATTGAAAAAAAACCGATGGCGTTTCTGGCGGGCATAGGCGTAACCACGCTGGTCCAGAGCAGCAATGCCACGACGTTGCTGGTCACCTCTTTTGTGGCGCAGAATCTGGTCAGCCTGACGCCCGCGCTGGTGGTGATTCTGGGCGCGGATGTCGGTACCGCCATCATGGCGCGAATCCTGACCTTTGATCTCTCCTGGCTCTCCCCGCTGTTTATCTTCTTTGGCGTCGTCTTCTTCCTCAGCCGCAAGCAGACGCGTGCCGGTCAGTTAGGCCGCGCCAGCATCGGTCTGGGGCTGATCCTGCTGGCGCTGCAGCTGATTGTCGAAGCGGCCCGGCCCATTACCCAGGCCGCCGGTGTGCAGGTGCTCTTCTCCAGCCTGACCGGCGACGTGATGCTCGATGCGCTGCTGGGCGCGGTGTTCGCCATTATCAGTTACTCCAGCCTGGCTGCAGTGCTGATCACCGCGACACTCACCGCCACCGGGGTGATTTCGTTCAAGGTCGCGCTCTGTCTGGTGATTGGTGCCAACCTCGGAAGCGGCCTGCTGGCGATGATCAACGCCAGCGGCTCGAATGCCGCGGGCAAACGCGTGGCGCTCGGCAGCCTGCTGTTCAAGTTCATCGGCTGTGTACTGATCCTGCCGTTTGTGGATATTGTGGCGACCTGGCTCGATAAGCTGCCGGTCAACGATGAAGAGTTAGTGATTTTCTTCCATGTGTTTTACAACCTGATTCGCTGCGTGGCGATGGTGCCGTTTGCTGACCTGATGGCGCGCCTCTGCCGTCGGCTCATTGCCGACGATGTGGATAACGCGCTGCACCTTAAGCCGAAGCACCTCGATCGCAGCGCGCTGGACACTCCGGCGCTGGCGCTGGTGAATGCCGCCCGTGAAGCGCTGCGTATAGGTGACGTGCTGGAGCAGATGCTGGAAGCGTTTAACAAAGTGGTCCATGGCGAATCCCGCGAGGAGCGCACGGTGCGGCGGCTGGATGATGATGTCGATGTGCTCTATACCGCCATCAAACTCTATCTGGCGCGGATGCCAAAAGAGGATCTGCCCGAAGAGGATTCGCGTCGCTGGGGCGAGATCATTGAGATGTCGCTGAACCTGGAACAGGCCGGTGACATCATTGAGCGCATGAGCGGCGATGTGGCGGACAAATCGCTGGCAGCGGGCCGCGCGTTTTCTGCAGAGGGATTAAAGGAGCTGCAGGAGTTGCAGGAGCTGTTGATCGCCAACCTCAGAATGAGCCTGTCGGTGTTTCTGTCGCACGATGTCACCAGCGCCAAACGCCTGCGCCGCGCAAAACATCGCTTCCGCCTGATGATTCGTCGCTACTCTCATGCCCACGTTGATCGCCTGCATCAGCAGAACGTGCAGAGCATTGAAACCAGCTCGCTGCACCTCGGTTTACTTGGTGATATGAAGCGCCTGAATTCCCTGTTCTGCAGCGTGGCCTATACCGTGCTGGAACAGCCCGATGATGAGCGTGACTATGAATAAGGCGTGTGAATAGCCTGTTGCGCCGGCACGAAAAGCATCCGGCGCAGCAGCAGTAAGAAGCGGCGCATCGCAATAATGCGCCGCCACGGTTACTTCTTCTTAATCGGCTTGCCGGACCAGTATCCCGCCAGCAGTGAACCTGACAGGTTGTGCCACACCGAGAACAGCGCGCCTGGCAATGCCGCCAGCGGTGAGAAGTAGAGTTTGCCCAGCGTCGCCGCCAGACCGGAGTTCTGCATACCAACCTCCAGCGCCAGGGTGCGGCAGGTTGACTCATCGAAACCAAACAGCTTGCCGCCCCAGTAGCCGCCAAGCAGGCCAATCGCGTTATGCAGGATCACTGCCGCGATCACCATCAGACCCACGGATCCGATAAAGCCCTGACTACCCGCCACCACCGCGCTGATGATCAGCAGAATGCAGACCATCGAAAACGCAGGCAGCCACGGTTCCACCCGGCGAACCACACTGTTCATGCTGTGATGAATGATCAAGCCGAGGCTAATCGGGATCACGACGATCTTCACGATGCTCAGCAGCATGCCCACCACATCAACCTGAATGTGGGTATCAACATAGAAGCGGGTTAACAGCGGCGTGGCGAATACGCCCACCAGCGCGGAGACGGACGAGATCGTTACCGACAGCGCCACATCCCCTTTCGCCAGATAGATCATCACGTTGCTGGCGGTGCCACTGGCCACGCTGCCAACCAGAATCATACCGGCGGCCAGATCGGGCGGCATATGAAACAGTTTTGCCAGCCCCCAGGCAGCCAGCGGCATCACCAGATAGTGCAGAAAGGTGCCGGCAATCACCGGCGCGGGCCGGGTCAGCACCCGTTTAAAATCGTCGATATTCAGGGTCACACCCATGCCGAACATAATCAGCATCAGCAGATACGTGACCCAGGGTCCGATGCCAAGAAAGGTCCCCGGAGAGTAATACGCGGCGACAGATAACAGCACGGCCCAGAGCGGAAACAGGCGGGTTAACGTGGCGAGCATAGCCAGACTTCCTTATACGAATGTTATGTTTTATGCAGATTTGCCATAGAGCGTCGTCAGGCAGGAACGACTGCCGTGACGAGGGCAGAATCATAACATTTCATTATCATGACGTATGGCGAAGATGGACCGGGGAGGGAAAATGCGGATCGACTGCTACCGATCTGCGGGATATCGAAGAAATTACGCTGCTTTTTCCTCTAAACCGCGGTAGATCACACCACCCATCACGGCACCGATAACCGGCATCAACCAGAACATCGACCGCGGAGAGATCGCCTGGTCTTTTCATGATATTGGCTGCATCGGGGTGAAGGGATTAAGCAGCGGGATGATAGATCTGAGGAAAGAAGGTGCTAAGCAGGTACATGAAAGGTGTAGATCAGGGAGAGGTAACCCCTTTTTGCCACGCTTCAGGCCGCGCTGACGCGGCCTGAGTGGATGAGCAGCTTACTCAAACAGATTGCGATGCAGCGTACGGACCACGCTTTCCGCATCGTTGCCCGGCACCAGGAAGCAGAGATTGTAGCTACTGGCACCATAGCAAATCATCCGCAGGTTGAACGGGTCGAGGACACCAAACACCTCTTTGCCGACGCCGCACGCTTTTGACAGCTGGTTGCCGATAATCGCCACCAGCGCCAGATCTTCTTCCACTTCTACCCGGCACAGCGACGAGAGTTCAGTCAGCAACGCCTGGGTCAGCAGACTGGCGCTGGTTGAGGTTGAGCCGGTCGTGTCCAGAGTCAGCGCCACGCTCACTTCAGAGGTGGTGATCAGGTCAACCGAGACGTTGTGACGCGCCAGAATATTGAAAAGTTCGGCAAGGAAACCAAACGTATGCAGCATATTAAGGCTGTGCAGCGTTAACAGCGTCTGCTTACGGCGTAAAGCCAGCGCCCGGAACAGCGGCGGGTTGCGGGTTTCGTTGCAGACGCGGGTTCCGCCTGCTGCCGGATCCTTGCTGGAACCGACGAAGACCGGAATACCCCGGCGCACGGCGGGCAGCAGCGTCGCCGGATGCAGCACTTTGGCACCAAACGTCGCCATTTCGGCAGCTTCTTCAAAGGTGATTTCATCAATGCGCTTCGCCGTCGGCACCACGCGCGGATCGGTGGTATAGATGCCTGGCACATCTGTCCAGATATCCACACGCGCCGCATGCAGCGCTTCGCCCAGCAGCGCAGCGGTGTAATCACTGCCGCCACGGCCTAAGGTCGTGGTGCGCCCTTCGCTTTCACTGCCAATGAAACCCTGAGTAATGACCAGCGCCTGCTCAATGCGCGGCTGTAACTGCGCCGTCGCCTGCTCCGCCAGCACCTGGACATCCGGAACGGCCCGGCCAAAATGATCGTCGGTACGCATGACCTTGCGGACATCGAACCACTCCGCGTTAACCTGACGTTCACGCAGAATTTCCACAAACAGCAGTGATGACATCAGCTCGCCGTGGCTGACCAGTTCATCGGTCAGGGCATTCGAGGTGGCCAGTGAGGCGGCTTCGGAGAGCATGCTGATATTGTCGATCATGCGATCGATTTCATCGCGGATCACTTCCGGACGCTGCAGGCGATCAACAATGGCGTACTGGATACGGCGGATATCATCAAGCAGCACAGCGCGCTGAGGAGCCTGCTGGCCTTCAGCCAGCGCAACCAGCAGATTAGTAATGCCCGCCGAGGCGGAGAGCACCACCAGACGCGTGCTGGCATCCTGCAACACCACATCGGCGCTGCGGTTCATCGCTTCAAAATCGGCTACGCTGGTGCCGCCGAATTTTGCCACTATCAGTGTTTGAGACATGTAGAACCTCGTGTCAGGTTATCTTGTTCTCGCCGATGAAAGGGTCGAGAAACATTCTTTCAGCCAGGCACAAGGAAAGAGCAGAAACGGGCGGACAAGATCGGATAGACGAGTCACCCAGAAGCGCCCCACCTTGCGAAACGTCGACTGCAGACGTTTCTGGTGACAACCCAGAGGATTCAGCCCCTGTAGCCGACAGGCAGCACACCGCGTGCTGACCCACCTCGGCGTCGCTCCCCATGATGTGTTTTCACCGGATACGGTTCCTCCAACACACTGCCTGGGCGACGCGCCTCTTCTGGCTTACGCACAGGTGCGCAAGTAGGCGCATAGATCTAGCCTTTTCTGGACCTGCTGTCAATGTCAGCGATGGCCGGAGAGCCGCATCAGAAAACAAATTAACCCGCGCCGCAACGGCTACAGTGCTTAATGGGTTCAGCCCCGGCAATAATCCCTGACACGGCACAACGTTTTGCGCAGACTTTCGCGTCACACTTTGCCGCGCGTGGCCTCTTCGCCGCGTGAGCTGTCCGCGCCAGTGAATGCTGACGATAAACCGCAGCGAGGTGATCGCCTGCCCGCCGGGCACTGACAAAATTTTTCCTTTCAGTTACAACTGTGGTCATACTGAAACGCTAAACGGGCATGATGTGCCTCCGATGGAATGACGGTTCTTAATATCAACAAGAGTGTTGCCATGAAAAATATCAATCCGACACAAACCGCAGCCTGGAAAGCGCTGCAACAGCATTTTGAGCAGATGAAATCAGTAGAAATTGCCGATCTGTTCGCCCAGGATGCCGATCGTTTTGCCAAATTCTCTGCCACCTTTGATGATCAGATGCTGGTGGATTTCTCCAAAAACCGCATCACCCAGGAAACCCTCGATAAGTTACAGGCGCTGGCCAAAGAGACCGACCTCAGCGGTGCTATTAAGTCTATGTTCTCGGGTGAGAAGATTAACCGCACTGAAGATCGTGCGGTGCTGCACGTCGCGCTGCGTAACCGGAGTAACACACCGATTCTGGTGGATGGCAAAGATGTGATGCCTGAAGTCAACGCGGTGCTGGACAAGATGAAAGGCTTCTCCGAACGCATCATAAGCGGCGAATGGAAAGGCTATACCGGTAAAGCGATCACCGACGTGGTGAACATCGGTATCGGCGGCTCCGACCTCGGCCCGTTTATGGTGACTGAAGCGCTGCGCCCGTACAAAAACCATCTGAACATGCATTTCGTCTCCAACGTTGACGGCACCCACATTGCCGAAACGCTGAAAGATCTCAGCCCGGAAACCACCCTGTTCCTGGTCGCATCGAAAACCTTTACCACGCAGGAAACCATGACCAACGCCCATAGCGCGCGCGACTGGTTCCTGAAAACTGCAGGCGATCAGCAGCACGTAGCGAAACACTTTGCTGCGCTGTCGACCAACGCCAAAGCGGTGGGCGAATTCGGTATCGACACCAATAATATGTTCGAATTCTGGGACTGGGTTGGCGGCCGTTATTCACTGTGGTCAGCTATCGGCCTGTCGATCATTCTCTCGATTGGCTTCGAAAACTTTGAGCAGTTGCTGAGTGGCGCACATGCCATGGACCAGCACTTTGCAACCACCCCAGCTGAACAGAACCTGCCGGTGCTGCTGGCGCTGATTGGTATCTGGTACAACAATTTCTTTGGGGCTGAAACCGAAGCGATTCTGCCTTACGACCAGTACATGCACCGCTTTGCCGCCTATTTCCAGCAGGGAAACATGGAATCAAACGGCAAGTATGTGGATCGCACCGGTCATCCGGTGGACTACCAGACTGGCCCAATCATCTGGGGCGAACCTGGCACCAACGGTCAGCACGCGTTTTATCAGCTGATCCATCAGGGTACCAAGCTGGTTCCGTGTGACTTCATTGCCCCGGCGATTACCCATAACGCGCTCACCGATCACCATCCGAAGCTGCTTTCTAACTTCTTTGCCCAGACCGAAGCGCTGGCGTTTGGTAAGTCACGCGACGTTGTCGAGAAAGAGTTTACCGATGCCGGTAAATCTGCAGAGTCAGTGGCCCACATCGTGCCGTTCAAGGTGTTCGAAGGTAACCGCCCGACTAACTCCATCCTGCTGCGTGAGATTACCCCCTATAGCCTCGGGGCGCTGATTGCCCTGTACGAGCACAAAATCTTCACGCAGGGCGCTATCCTGAATATCTTCACCTTCGATCAGTGGGGTGTGGAATTAGGTAAGCAACTGGCGAATCGTATTCTGCCGGAACTGGAAAATGAGGACGAAATTACCACTCATGACAGTTCCACTAATGCCTTAATTAACCGCTATAAAGCCTGGCGTTAATCGGCATTCATTTTATCGGGCGGCAACGTTGCCGCCCTTTTTTTGTCTGTTTTAACGCCTCATTGGGTAATTTATCGATTAAGCGATAACCTCCGGCGCGGGAAAATTCTTAAAACACCCTAAGATAATTCTGAACATCGGCTCAGGAAACAGCGCGAAATACAGTTTAAAATGGATCTGAAAAACGGGCGTTTATAGTGTTAGCCGTTGATTTGTAATCCTATTTAATTTCAGCCTTCCTGAGTAAATTCTGATTATTCTTATTCCGTACCAGATATTAATAAAAAAGAACATTACGCTTTGCATTACCCTTAGCTGCAGCGAAATATAGGGTATCAGCCGGAAATACTCCGATATAAAAAGTAGTTATCCCCAATATCACTGATTAAATCACGTCATTGACCCGCCTTTTGCCCTGGTTTTTATGGCACTGAACTCTGATATTTTGTTGCCCTATAATGAACGCGCCCGCAATGGGACTGTCCGTCGCACTGGTCGCAGCCTGTCTGCATAGCCATTGTCGCCGGTCAGAGATCCTTCATTCACTCAATGCAGGAAACGTTGTTATGAAAAAAACTATGGTTGCCGGTGCAGCCTTGATCCTCGTTGCCGTCTCCTCAAGCGCATTTGCTGCGCCGCAGGAAGCAGGTGACGCAGGTACTGCAGCAGGCGCGCAGGCGGGAGCAATCTCTGCTGGCGCATCTACCGCTGTCGGTATCGGCGCACTTGGCGCGTTGGTCGGGCTCGGCATTGCCGCTTCTGGCGGTGGTGACGGTGCAAATACCGGTACAACAACCACAACCACAACGAGCACCACACGTTGATGGTTGCCCGATACGCGTCTGACTGCTGACTGGCAGCAAACGGGCAGAGGCTGAACCACTGACTTCAGTAAGTGATGACGCTGAGCTTCGTAAACTGTTTCTCTGCGGCCAGACGGGACGGGCAAAGCACCTTTAAACATAACCACACGCCTGTGTGGTTATTTTTACTTTGGCATGACTTATCAGGGACACACAGTGCGCCGACTTCCTCTGCTGCTCGCTTGCCTGCTGCTGCAGGCCTGTACACAAACGCAAAAAGGTCTTGAACAGACTTTGCTGCTCGCGGTTAACGGTCCGGATGACGTCACCGTCACCGATCAACAGGTCAACAATCTTCCTTATGCCAGTCTCTATGCTCGTCTGAATGAAGGTCCGCGCATTTTTGTGGTGCTGGGCTACAGCGAGAAGGGGCAGCAGAAATGGGTAACGCAGGATCAGGCGATGCTGGTGACACAGCATGGCCGTCTGGTGAAAACCCTGGGCTTACCCGATAACCTGCTGAGCGTCAGCAATCTGCAACAGGATCCGCTCGCTGACAGCCTGCATATCAGCAACGGTGCGAGCTGGACCCGCATCGTGCAGTGGACCGAGCAGGACAAGGTTCGCGGCGCGACCGTGCGTTCTACCTTCCAGCGTGGCACCGACGAAGTGCTGACCGTGGCGGGCAACCGCATTCCGTGCCGTGTCTGGCATGAGCAGGTGAGCATCGACAGCAGTAACCGCGAGTGGGAAAACACCTTCTGGATCGATAACAGCAGCGGCGATGTGGTGCAGGCCCATCAGATGCTGGCGGCCGATGCCTTCCCTGTCGATATCACTATTCTGAAGCCGGCGAAATCATGAAAAAAATCACTATTTTGCTGGCCGGGCTGAGCCTGTTCAGCGCCGCAGGGGCGCAGGCAGCTGCGCAGGTTACTGTCCATGCACCCCACAACGGCGGTCAGGCTGAGCTGAGTCAGGTCGCGGATCTCTCACAGCTGGTGACGCTGCCTCCGCTGCAGATCAACACGGACTGGCGCAGTACCTTTATTGCCGAGCGCGGTGCCACCGCAGTGGCACAGCAGCAATATCAGCAGACGCTGGGTGCGTTACGTGCCTGGCGTGCTGACAGCAGCGGCGATCGGGCGGCAGCGATTGATGAGGTGATCCGCCAGCTGAGCGCCATCAACGTTGCAGGTCGCCAGTTCACGTCGCTCGACCCGGACTGGATCCGCCTGCATCCGGCTGACAATCGTCGGCTGGAAGGCAGCTATGACCTCTATTTGCAGGCGCCATCCGATTCTGTGCTGCTGCTCGGCGCACTGAGTGGCGCAGGCAAAATGAGCTGGCAGCCGGGTAAATCAGTACGCGACTATCTGGACGGTCACGCGTCACTCTCCGGGGCAGAACGCAATTTTGTTACGGTGATTGCCCCTTCAGGCGCCACACAGCAGGTGCCGGTTGCCTACTGGAATCGCCGCCATGCGGAAGTGGAGCCAGGCAGCGTTATCTGGCTCGGCTTTTCGTCATGGAGCCTGCCAGGCAGCTATGAAGATCTGAACGATCGCATCCTTTCCGTACTGACTCACCGGATACCAGACTGATGAAAAAACGTTATCTCTTCAGCCTGTTGGCTGTTTCCGTGGCGGCCGCCTGTCAGGCGCAGGCTGACACGTTCCCCGCGCCGGTGGGTCCTTCACAATCCGATTTCGGTGGCGTGGGCCTGATGCAGGTGCCGACGGCGCGCATGTCCAGAGAGGGTGAATTCAGCCTCAACGCGCGCGACAACGATCAGTACCGCTATTACTCCGCGTCACTGCAGCTCTTCCCCTGGCTGGAGACCACCGTGCGTTATACCGACGTGCGGACCCGTCAGTACAGTGCGGTCTCAGAATTCAGCGGCACGCAGAGCTATAAAGATAAAGCCTTCGACCTGAAACTGCGTCTGTGGCAGGAAGGTTTCTGGCTGCCGGAAGTGTCGGTAGGAACCCGCGATCTCGGCGGTACCGGCCTGTTCGACAGCGAATATCTGGTCGGGACCAAAGCCTGGGGACCGTTCGACTTCACCCTGGGCATCGGCTGGGGCTATCTCGGCAACAGCGGCACGCTGAAGAACCCTTTCTGCTCCTATAGCGACAGCTATTGCCAGCGTCCGAAGGTGGGCGAAGCGGGTTCAATCAATGGTTCGCAGATGTTCCACGGTCCGACGGCGCTATTCGGCGGCGTGGAGTATCAGACGCCCTGGCAGCCGCTGCGCCTCAAGATGGAATATGAGGGCAACGACTACCAGAATGACTTTGCTGGCCGCCTTGATCAGCGCAGCAAACTCAACGTCGGCGCGATTTATCGTGTGACCGACTGGGCTGACATCAACGCCAGCTACGAACGCGGCAACACCTTTATGTTTGGTGTCACCATTCGTACTAACTTTAACGATCTGCGTCAGGCGCACATCGACAGCGAGAAGCCGGCCTATAATCCGCAGCCGCAGCCTCAGTTGCTGGAGCCGACGGTGGTGGGCTCTCAGCTGACCGATCTGAAATACAACGCCGGTCTCGACGGTCCGCATATTCAGACTCAGGGCCATACGCTGTATGTGTCAGGCGAGCAGACGAAGTATCGCGATACCCGTGAAGGCGTCGATCGCGCTAACCGCATCATCATGAACCACCTGCCTGACGGCATCGACACGATCAATGTGACCGAGTCGCGCTTTAACATGCCGCAGGTGACCACCGAGACGAAAGTCGCCAGCCTGCGTAACGATCTGGAAGGCTATCCGCTGGGCCATGAGCAGCCGCTGCAACAGACCCGCAAAGAACCGGTCGATCCGGGTACCACTGAGCAGGGGATGTTTATCCGCAAAGATCGCCTGAACTACAGCCTGTCACCGGTGCTGAATCAGTCCGTGGGCGGCCCGGAAAGCTTCTATATGTATCAGGTCGGCGTAATGGCCAGCGCTGATTACTGGCTGACGGATCACCTGCTGGTGGGCGGCAGTCTGTTTGGTAACCTCGCCAATAACTACGACAAGTTCAACTACAACGGCGCACCAGCGGACTCTTCGCTGCCACGCGTCCGTACCCATATCCGCGACTACGTTGAGAACAACGTCTACGTCAACGATCTGCAGGCGAACTATATGGGCCACCTCGGTAACGGCTTCTATGGTCAGGTCTACGGTGGTTATCTGGAGACGATGTATGGCGGCGTGGGCGGCGAGTTGCTCTATCGTCCGGTCGATGCGAACTGGGCGGTGGGCGTTGATGCCAACTATGTCCGTCAGCGTGACTGGGACAACATGATGCAGTTTAACCGCTATAAAGCGACCACCGGCAACCTGACGGGTTACTGGCGTCCGTGGTTCATGCAGGATGTGCTGGTGAAAACCAGCGTCGGTCAGTATCTGGCGAAAGATAAAGGCGTAACGGTCGATGTGTCGAAGCGCTTCGACAGCGGCGTGATGGTCGGTGTTTATGCCACCAAAACCAACGTGTCGTCTGAAGAGTATGGCGAAGGCGACTTCACCAAAGGCTTCTATATCTCTATCCCGATGGATCTGTTCACCGTGACGCCAACGCGCGGTCGCGCGCAGGTGAACTGGGTGCCGCTGACGCGTGATGGCGGTCAGATGCTGGGTCGTAAGTACCAGCTGTACGACCTGACGTCGGATCGCGACGCGCGCTTCAACTAAGCAGAGGCGGCCTCCGGGCCGCTTTTTTATTTAATCCGCATCGTAGCCGAGATTCGGTGCCAGCCAGCGCTCCACCTCAGTCACCGACATCCCTTTGCGTGCCGCATAATCTTCCACCTGATCACGCTGAATCTGCGCCACGGCGAAATAACGGCTGTCAGGATGGCTGAAGTACCAGCCAGACACCGCCGCACCTGGCCACATCGCAAAGGACTCGGTGAGTTTCATGCCGGTCTGCTCTTCCACTGCCAGCAGACGCCAGATAGCGGCTTTTTCAGTATGCTCCGGGCAGGCCGGATAGCCTGGCGCCGGACGTATTCCCTGATAATTTTCCCGAATCAGCTCTTCATTGCTCAGATTTTCGTTGGGCGCAAAGCCCCAGATCACCTTACGCACCCGCTCGTGCAGGTATTCGGCAAAGGCTTCTGCCAGACGGTCAGCCAGCGCTTTCACCATGATCTTGTTGTAGTCATCGTGCTGACGATCGTACGCCTCCGCCAGCGCATCCTCCTCCAGTCCGCCTGTCACCGCGAACGCGCCGAGATAATCCGCTTTTCCGGAGGTTTTTGGTGCGACAAAATCCGCCAGACAGTAGTTAGCGAAGTCGGTCTTTTCTGTCTGCTGACGTAAGTGATGACTCACACACAAAACCTCATCGCGCCGCTCATCACTGTAGATATGGATATCATCACCGACCCGGTTAGCCGGGAAAATACCGACCACCCCACGCGGCTTCAGCAGCGACGCCTCACTTAATCTGTCGAGCATCACATTGGCATCGGCAAACAGACGCTGTGCCTCTTCACCGACCACTTCATCTTCCAGAATGCGGGGATATTTACCCGCCAGCGACCAGGTCATAAAGAACGGCGTCCAGTCGATGTAGTGGCGCAGCGTCGCAATGCTGGCCTCCACCTGACTGACACCAGGGCGATGCGGCACAGGCGGCGTGTAGCTCTCCCAGTCAATTGAGGTGGCGTTATCGCGCGCCACCTGGAGCGGGACCGGCGGCGTGCGCGGCTTTTTACGCGCATGCTGGATGCGCACGGTTTCGTACTCTTTGCGCGTCCGGGCGACGAAATCCTCTTTTAACGTGGCGGAGAGCAGCGACGACACCACACCGACGGTGCGTGAGGCGTTCTGCACGTAGATCGTCGGGCCGCTGTAGTGCTGCTCAATTTTGACGGCGGTATGCGCTTTCGAGGTGGTCGCGCCGCCAATCAGCAGCGGTAAGGTAAAGCCCTGCCGCTCCATCTCTTTCGCCATATTGACCATCTCATCCAGCGACGGCGTAATCAGGCCTGACAGGCCGATGATGTCCGCCTTCACTTCGCGCGCCGTTTTGAGGATTTTCTCGCCCGGCACCATCACGCCGAGATCGATAATTTCGTAGTTATTACACTGCAGCACCACGCCGACGATATTCTTGCCGATGTCATGCACGTCGCCTTTGACCGTGGCCAGCACGATTTTACCGTTGCTGCGCCCCGCCTCTTTGCTCGCTTCGATAAAGGGCTCCAGATATGCCACCGCCTGCTTCATCACGCGCGCCGATTTCACCACCTGCGGCAGGAACATTTTGCCCTCGCCGAACAGGTCGCCTACCACGTTCATGCCGGACATCAGCGGGCCTTCAATCACCTCTATCGGACGTGGCACCTGCTGGCGCGCCTCTTCGGTATCCTGCTCGATAAACTCTGTGATGCCTTTGACCAGCGAATACTCCAGCCGCTTCACCACGTCCCAGCTGCGCCATTCGGCGAGCTGCTTTTCCTGCGCGCCATCGCTTTTGCCGCCACGGTATTTCTCCGCCAGCGCCAGCAGCCGCTCGGTGCCATCATCCCGGCGGTTAAGAATCACATCCTCTACCGCGTCGCGCAGTTCTGCCGGCAGATCGTCATAGATGGCCAGCTGGCCTGCGTTGACGATGCCCATATCCATGCCGTTTCGGATGGCGTAGTAGAGGAACACCGCGTGTATCGCTTCCCGCACCGGGTCGTTGCCACGGAAGGAAAACGAGACGTTGGAGACGCCGCCGGAGATCATCGCATGGGGCAGTTCACGTTTGATGTCTTCACAGGCACCGATGAAATCCATGGCGTAGTTGTTGTGCTCGTCAATGCCGGTGGCGACCGCAAAGATGTTGGGGTCGAAGATGATATCTTCCGGCGGGAAACCGACCTGTTCGGTCAGAATCTGGTAAGCGCGGCGGCAGATCTCAATTTTACGGGCGCGCGTATCCGCCTGACCTGCTTCATCAAACGCCATGACCACCATTGCCGCGCCGTAACGCCGGACCTGGCGCGCATGGTGGATAAAGGCCGCTTCACCCTCTTTCATCGAAATTGAGTTCACGATCCCTTTGCCCTGAATGCACTGTAACCCTTTCTCAATCACCTCCCATTTCGAGGAGTCGATCATGATCGGTACGCGGGCGATATCGGGTTCGCCCGCAATCAGATTCAGAAAGCGCACCATCGCCGCTTCGGCGTCGAGCATCCCTTCATCCATGTTGATGTCGATGATCTGCGCGCCGCTCTGCACCTGCTGCAGCGCCACTTCCAGCGCTTCGTTGTACTTCTCTTCTTTAATCAGCCGCTTAAATTTTGCTGAGCCGGTCACGTTGGTGCGCTCACCGACGTTAACAAACAGTGACTCTGCGGTGATGTTCAGCGGCTCCAGGCCGGAGAGGCGACAGGCCACCGGAATTACCGGCAAGGGACGCGGTGCGATGCCTTCAACCGCCGCGACCATGGCCGCAATATGTTGCGGCGTGGTGCCACAGCAGCCGCCAATAATGTTCAGGAAGCCCGAGGTAGCCCATTCACCAATCTGCTCCGCCATCAGCTCTGCATCGAGATCGTATTCACCAAAGGCATTGGGCAGACCGGCATTAGGATGGGCAGTCACGTAGCCTTCGGCGATGCGCGACAGCTCCGCCACATACTGACGCAGCTCATCCGGTCCCAGCGCGCAGTTCAGGCCAAAAGAGAGCGGTTCGGCGTGACGCAGGGAGTTGTAAAAGGCTTCGGTGGTCTGGCCGGAGAGCGTCCGGCCGGAGGCGTCGGTGATGGTGCCGGAGATCATCAGCGGCAGTTTCACACCCAGCGCTTCCATCTCGGTCTGCACCGCGTAGATGGCCGCTTTGGCATTCAGCGTATCGAACACCGTTTCGATCATGATGAGGTCGGACCCGCCCTCCATCAGCGCGCGGGTCGATTCACGGTAGGCTTCCACCAGCTGATTAAAGGTGACGTTTCGGTAGGCGGGATCGTTGACGTCGGGTGAGATCGAGCAGGTGCGGTTGGTCGGGCCGAGCACACCCGCGACGTAACGCGGACGATCCGGCGTTTTCGCCGTCCACGCATCGGCGCAGGCACGCGCCAGTCGGGCCGCTTCGAAATTGATCTCCGCCGATAAACGTTCCATCTGGTAATCCGCCATCGCAATCGACGTGGCGTTGAAGGTGTTGGTTTCCAGGATATCCGCACCGGCGGCCAGATAGGCATCGTGGATCTCGCGGATCACCTCAGGTTTACTCAGCACCAGAAGATCGTTGTTGCCTTTGAGATCGCAGGGCCAGTCAGCAAAACGGCTGCCGCGATAATCCTCTTCCTCCAGCCGGTAGCTCTGGATCATGGTGCCCATGCCACCATCCAACACCATAATGCGTCGTGCGAGCTGCTGATGTAGCGCGTCGATTTTATTGCTCACTGTTGCCCCATTCACGTCAGTCTGCTGGCGGAAAAGCCTGTTTTTCATTCTGGCACAAGCTTGTCAGGCGACAAAGTGACCTCGTCGGAGAGATTTTCAGGTCACTGCCTCACAGGTCTGACCAGAAAACCAGCGTTTGCAAACTGCGCGATTAAAACGAAAATGATTTCCACAATGTAAAAGGAGAAAAAACGATGGCAACGCCCGTTCCCGTTAAGCGCGGCAAGAAACCCCGCGGTACCCCTGTTGCCGCGCCTGCGGGTGGTCAGGTCCAGTCACTGACGCGCGGCCTGACGCTGCTGGAGCTGATTGCTGATTCACATGGCAGCGTGGCGCTGACCGAGCTGGCGCAGCAGGCGGGATTGCCTAACTCCACCACGCATCGTCTGCTCAGCACCATGCAGCAGCAGGGTTTTGTCCGCCAGGTCGGCGATCTCGGGCTGTGGACAATCGGCGCACACGCCTTTGTAGTGGGCAGCAGTTTCCTGCAAAGCCGTAATCTGCTGGCGCTGGTTCACCCGGTGTTGCGCAGCCTGATGGAGCAGTCCGGTGAGACGGTGAATCTGGCGGTGCTGGATCTCAGTGATTACCAGGCGGTGATCATTGATCAGGTGCAATGTACCCAGCTGATGCGGATGTCCGCGCCGATTGGCGGCAAGCTGCCGATGCATGCGTCAGGCGCAGGCAAAGCGTTTCTGGCGCATCTGGGTGATGAACAGGTCACCGCCCTGCTGCATCAGAAAGGATTGCACTACTACACGCCGAAAACCCTGATGTCGCCGCAAAGCCTGAAAGAGAATCTGGCGCAGGTGCGCAAAGCGGGCTTTTCGCTGGATGATGAAGAGCATGCCCTCGGACTGCGCTGTGTCGCCGCACCCATCTATGATGAACATGGCGAAGCGTTTGCCGCGCTCTCCATCTCCGGCCCCATCGCCCGCATGACGGACGATCGCATTACAGAGTTAGGTGCGCTGGTCATCCGGGAAGCGCGTCAGGTTACGCTGGCGTACAGCGGTCGTTAACGGTATCTGCCGCGTAGCAGACGCTGAAACGCTGCGTCTGCCGCCAGGCGATTACCTCTTCCACATGCCCCTGGGCGATGCGCTGCTGCTGCGCGCGCCACCAGCGGGCGTCGAATATCTCCGGATGCAGTTGCAGCAGCAAGGCGCCGGTCGCGGCTTCACTGCATAACGCATAGCGGAAGGTTTCCGGGAAGACATCGTCCGGCCCGACGCTGTACCACGGTTCGGCGCTGAGTTCATCTTCCTCATAGCGCGCCGCGGGCACCTCCCGGAAGTTCAGCTCCTGCATCGGGCGAATCTCATCGTAATCGTAAAAAATCACCCGGCCATGGCGGGTTATCCCGAAGTTTTTAAACAGCATATCGCCCGGAAAGATATTGGCGGCCGCCAGCTGCCGGATGGCGTTACCATACTCCTCAATCGCATGACGTCGCTCTGCCGCACTGGCCTGCGCCAGGTAGATATTAAGCGGCTGCATCCGGCGCTCCAGCCACAGATGACGAATGATCAGGCGATCGCCATCGATACAGAGCTTCTCTGCCACGCAGGCGTGAAGTTCCGTCAGCAGGGCCGGTGAGATGCGCGACAGCGGCAGCGCAAACTGCTCGAACTCCTGCGTATCCGCCATCCGTCCCACGCGATCGTGTTCTTTGACCTGCTGATAACAGGCGCGGACCTGCGCTTCCGTTACCTCTTTTTGCGGCGCGAAGCGATCTTTGATGACCTTGAACACCCAGTCAAAGCCCGGCAGCGTAAACACCAGCATCACCATGCCGCGCACGCCGGGCGCGATCTCAAAAGCGGTATCACTCTCTGCTAGCGCATGAAGATATTCGCGATAGCTTTCGGTTTTACCGTGCTTCTGGCAGCCAATCGCCATGTAGCGTTCCGCCAGGGTTTTGCCGGGCAGAATCGGTTGCAGCCAGGCAACCAGCGCCGCAGGCACCGGGGCATAAACCATGAAATAGGCGCGGGCAAAACCAAACACAATGCTGGCGTCATTCACATCGGTCAGGCAGGTGTCGATCCACAGTTCGCCGGCTTCCGTGCGCTGAATCGGCAGCAGACAGGGAAAAATGCCCTCCGGCAGATGCAGGCGCGCCACCAGCCAGGCGGTTTTGTTGCGATAGAAGAGTTCACTATTGACCTCAAGCCAGCCCTGGTCCAGCCCGGGGAAATGCGATGCCAGGTGGCGGACAATCCAGCCGACATCGCGCGCGCGGTGCTGCCACGGCAGCGTCAGAGGCAAATCCCCCAGCACCTGATCCACCAATGCCCGCCAGCCCCGCTCCGGCTGATAACGACGTGATAAGGGCCGCAAAGGTGTGACCGGTGCGGTCAGGGACTGAGAGCTGAAGATGAACAGCCGGTCCGGCTGCAGGTCGGCATGTCCATGTAACCGGCAGTAGACGGAGTTAAAGAAGCTTTCGGCAATCTCATGCCGTGGATAGCCGGGCAGCAGGCTTTGGTAGTGATCCTTGACCCGCAACCAGAAAATCTCATCCCAGCTGGCCGCGCCGTTCAGCACCCGCAGCTGATCGGCGACCAGGCTGACGTGATGATCATAGAGATGGATACGGGCCTTCATGGCGTGCTGCACCGCCTGCCATTCGGCCTGCTCAAACCGCTGTTGCGCCCCGGCAGTAATATCCAGAAAGCGGCCATACTGAGCATCAAAGCCCTGCAGAATAGTGTGGGCGATCAGGGATTCACGTGGCGGCATAGTCAGCTCCGGTCAATGCCCGCCCGCGTGGTGCGGGCGGGGAATCCGTCAGAGGAGAAGCGTCAGAACTGATGCTCTTCGGTCGAACCGGTGAGCGCAGTAACCGAAGACTTACCGCCCTGAATGATGTTGGTCACCTGATCGAAATAGCCGGTGCCGACTTCCTGCTGATGTGACGAGAAGCTGTAACCACGATCGCGGGCAGCGAACTCAGGCTGCTGAACCTTTTCCACGTAGTGACGCATGCCTTCGCCCTGAGCATAAGCATGGGCCAGATCGAACATGTTGAACCACATGCTGTGGATGCCGGCCAGCGTGATGAACTGGAAGCGATAGCCCATGTCGCTGAGCGACTGCTGAAACTTCGCGATAGTGCGATCGTCGAGGTTCTTCTTCCAGTTGAAGGAGGGCGAACAGTTGTAGGCCAGCAGCTTGCCGGGGAAGCGTGCATGAATGGCGTCGGCAAAGCGCTGCGCCATCGCCAGATCCGGCGTCGAGGTTTCACACCACAGGATGTCAGCATAAGGGGCATAGGCCAGCCCGCGACTGATTGCCTGTTCAATACCGGCATGGGTGCGGAAGAAGCCTTCTGCTGTCCGGTCGCCACGGATAAAGGGACGATCGTATTCATCGCAGTCTGAGGTAATCAGGTCAGCGGCGTCGGCATCGGTTCGGGCCAGCAGCACCGTTGGCACACCCATGACATCCGCAGCCAGCCGCGCCGCGACCAGTTTCTGAATCGCTTCCTGAGTCGGCACCAGCACTTTTCCGCCCATGTGACCGCATTTTTTTACCGCCGCCAGCTGATCTTCGAAGTGGACCGCAGCCGCGCCCGCCTGAATCATCGCCTTCATCAGCTCATACGCATTGAGCACGCCGCCAAAACCCGCTTCCGCATCGGCAACAATCGGCAGGAAAAAATCGGTGTACCGGCTATCGCCCGCTTCAATGCCGCTGGACCACTGAATCTGGTCGGCCCGCTGGAAGGTCTGATTAATGCGGGTCACCACTTCCGGCACCGAGTTCACCGGGTAGAGCGACTGATCGGGATACATCTGCCCTGCCACGTTGGCATCCGCCGCGACCTGCCAGCCAGAAAGGTAGATCGCTTCGATGCCCGCCTTAGCCTGCTGCAGGGCCTGCCCGCCGCTGAGTGCACCCAGACTGTTGATGTACCCTTTCTTCGCCTCGCCGTTCAGCAGCGCCCATAATTTTTCCGCACCACGCTCTGCCAGCGTACAGGCGGGCAGGACCGAGCCGCGCAGATTGACGACCTCTGCTGCGCTGTAAGGACGGGTAATGCCCTCCCAGCGTGCGGTCTGCCAGAATTGTTCCAGTTGATCTGTCTGTTGAGTACGTGTCATGGCAATAGCTCCTCTGTTCAGGGGATCAGGCGGTAGCCTGGCAGGGTAAGAAAGGAAACCAGCTCGCGTTCGGTGGTGATCTGCGCCATCAGCTGTGCCGCGTCGTCATAGCGACCGGCGCTGAATTGGGCTTCGCCCAGCGCGTTTTGCAGCAGATGCAGCTCTTCGTTCAGCCAGCGCAGAAACAGTTCGGCCGTGACCTGCTGGCCGCTGTTCAGCACCTGATGATGACGAATCCATTGCCAGATTGAGGTGCGTGCAATCTCTGCGGTGGCGGCATCCTCCATCAGCCCGTCAATCGGCACACAGCCGTTACCGCTGATCCAGGCCTCAAGGTATTGCAGCGCGACGCGGATGTTGGCGCGCATTCCCGCTTCGGTCCGCTCACCCTGACAGGGTGCGAGTAACTGCTCCGCCGTGATTGGGGCATCCTCTTCCCGCATGACATGCAGCTGATTGGGTCGGTTACCCAGCGCGGCATTGAAGACCGCCATTGCGGTGTCCGCCAGGCCCGGATGCGCAATCCAGGTGCCGTCATGCCCGTTGCCCGCCTCCCGCTGCTTATCTTCCGTCACGCGCTGCAGTACCCAGGCATTGCGCGTCGGATCTTTAGCCGGGATCAGGGCTGACATTCCGCCCATCGCGAATGCTCCCCGGCGATGACAGGTTTTAATCAGCAGGCGCGAGTAAGCCTCCAGGAACGGCTGAGACATGGTGACAGACTGGCGATCCGGCAGAACGCGATCCGGATGCTGTTTCAGGGTTTTGATGTAGCTGAAGATGTAATCCCAGCGGCCGCAGTTGAGACCGACAATGTGATCGCGCAGATTCCACAGGATCTCATCCATCTGAAACACGGCGGGTAACGTTTCAATCAGGACGGTGGCCTTGATCGTACCGCGTGGCAGATCGAATTGATCCTCGCTGAAACTGAAGATCTCACGCCACCAGGCGATCTCCTGCCAGCTCTCTGTTTTCGGCAGATAGAAGTAAGGCCCGCTGCCTTTGGCCAGTAAGGGCCGGACGTTGTGGAAGAAATAGAGCGCGAAATCAAACAGTCCGCCCGGAATCGCCTCACCCTGGCAGCTGACATGTTTTTCTGACAGATGCAGGCCGCGAACCCGGCACATCAGCACCGCGGGGTTCGCGCCGAGCTGATAAATTTTCCCCTTGTCGCTGGTGTAACTGAGGGTGCCCTGCACCGCCTCACGCAGTGTCAACTGCCCTTCCATCAGCTTTGACCACTCCGGTGACAGCGAATCCTCAAAGTCGGCCATAAAGACTTTTACGTTTGCGTTCAGGGCATTAATAACCATTTTTCGATCGGGCGGGCCGGTGATCTCGACCCGACGATCTTCTAAGTCTGCCGGAATGGATTGAATACGCCATTCGCTGGCTCTTATGGAAGCCGTTTCCATATCGAAGTCTGGCAGATAGCCCTGGTCATATTGCTGCTGACGCTGCTGGCGAGCGGATAACAGCACTTCACGTTGCGGTGCAAAGCGCGCAACCAGAGCTTCTAAAAAAGAAACCGCCTCGGGCGTTAACAGCTGCTGTTCGGCATGGCTAAAGGGCTGGCTGAAATTCAGAGTAGGGCTGATCACTGAGTCTGTCATGCTGGCGTTCTCCTGTATTCAAAGGATCGAATGCAGCGGATCCACACGGTGTTTGTTTTGTGAGCTACAGGATCAGAGCATAAGCATTTATTTTTCTAAATCAAAAACTATTTCCATTTTTATAATTTAGTGAAACTATCCCGTTGTTTTATTTATATTTAAAGTTTTATTTATTAAAGGAACGGATTTCATTCCTGTTTTTCAGGCGAAAAAAAACCGTGTTGCCATCGGCTAACACGGTTCAGTTGATCGTCGGGTGGGACTATTCCAGCGTCGGATTCATACGGCGCAGATCGAACGGCGTGATCTGGTAAACGTAGTAGTTGAGCCAGTTCGAGAACAGCAGATTGCCGTGACTACGCCAGGTCGCGCGAGGTGGCAGGACCGGATTGTCCTGTGGGAAATAGTTATACGGGACTTCAGGATTCACCCCGGCTTCATAGTCACGATGATACTCACCAGACAACGTCAGCGCGTCATACTCCGGGTGGCCGGTAACGAACACCAGCCGTTTGTCTTTACTCGCCATCAGATAGGCGCCGGTTTGTTCCGATTCAGCAAACAGCTCAAGATCGGTGTAATCCGTGATCAACTGAGTAGGAAAATCAGCATAGCGTGAGTGTGGCGCAAGGAAATTATCATCAAAACCCCGGGTCAGTAGCGCATGAGGATGCAATATCTGATGCTCATAGACGCCAGACAGTTTGTTATGTCGGGTTTGTTTGGGAATGCCATACAGAATATTAAGCGCAGCCTGCACGGCCCAGCAGACAAACAGGGTTGAGGTGACGTGCTCATTTGCCCAGTGCAGCACGCGCTGAATCTGGGGCCAGTAGGCAACATCATTAAAATCGACCAGCCCAAGTGGCGCACCTGTCACGATTAAGCCATCGTAGTTGTCATGCTGGATATCTTCAAAATTGCAGTAGAAGTTGTTGAGATGCTCAGTGGGTGTATTGCGTGACTCACGACTGTCGATGCGCAGCAGCTGAATATCGATCTGTAATGGTGAGTTGGAAAGCAGACGCAGAAACTGATTCTCCGTTTCGATCTTTTTCGGCATCAGATTCAGTATGAGCACTTTAAGCGGTCGGATCTCCTGAACACTGGCGCGCGACGATGTCATGACAAAGACATTTTCGTCTCGCAAAAAATTCACTGCCGGTAATTCGTCGGGGACCCTGATTGGCATAACCTGCTCACCTCTCGCAACCATATAAACGTTTAGACATCTGGATGCCCAACATTAGCCTGATCGTTGTGAGATGTCGAGGTTTCATGCAGAAAATGAAAATGTTTCAGCTTAAAGTGGCATTTTACAGACGTAAAAAAGCCCCGCACTCTCGTGCGGGGCTTCTTCACTTATATAATGCCTGGCAGTTCCCTACTCTCGCATGGGGAGACCCCACACTACCATCGGCGCTACGGCGTTTCACTTCTGAGTTCGGCATGGGGTCAGGTGGGACCACCGCGCTACAGCCGCCAGGCAAATTCTTTGTGCTCTGTCCTGTGTCTTTTGTGCTTATGCTGCGTTGGCTTCCCTCGCGCTACTCAGTCACATACTTCAGTATGCTCCTTCATATCGGTCGGTTGCCGCCTTGCCTAAGCGCAAAATCCTTCGGACCTTGGTCCGCAGGACACAACTGTATCCGGTAACAAGCTGAAAATCTGTCTCTCAAAAACGCCTCTGGCGTTGTAAGGTTAAGCCTCACGGGTCATTAGTACCGGTTAGCTCAACGCATCGCTGCGCTTACACACCCGGCCTATCAACGTCGTAGTCTTCAACGTCCCTTCAGGACTCTCAAAGGAGTCAGGGAGAACTCATCTCGGGGCAAGTTTCGTGCTTAGATGCTTTCAGCACTTATCTTTTCCGCACTTAGCTACCGGGCAATGCCATTGGCATGACAACCCGAACACCAGTGGTGCGTTCACTCCGGTCCTCTCGTACTAGGAGCAACCCCCCTCAATTCTCCAGCGCCCACGGCAGATAGGGACCGAACTGTCTCACGACGTTCTAAACCCAGCTCGCGTACCACTTTAAACGGCGAACAGCCGTACCCTTGGGACCTACTTCAGCCCCAGGATGTGATGAGCCGACATCGAGGTGCCAAACACCGCCGTCGATATGAACTCTTGGGCGGTATCAGCCTGTTATCCCCGGAGTACCTTTTATCCGTTGAGCGATGGCCCTTCCATTCAGAACCACCGGATCACTATGACCTGCTTTCGCACCTGCTCGAGCCGTCACTCTCGCAGTCAAGCCAGCTTATGCCATTGCACTAACCTCACGATGTCCGACCGTGATTAGCTGACCTTCGTGCTCCTCCGTTACTCTTTAGGAGGAGACCGCCCCAGTCAAACTACCCACCAGACACTGTCCGCAGCCCGGATTACGGGCCTACGTTAGAACATCAAACATTAAAGGGTGGTATTTCAAGGTTGGCTCCACGCGAACTGGCGTCCGCGCTTCAAAGCCTCCCACCTATCCTACACATCAAGGCTCAATGTTCAGTGTCAAGCTGTAGTAAAGGTTCACGGGGTCTTTCCGTCTTGCCGCGGGTACACTGCATCTTCACAGCGAGTTCAATTTCACTGAGTCTCGGGTGGAGACAGCCTGGCCATCATTACGCCATTCGTGCAGGTCGGAACTTACCCGACAAGGAATTTCGCTACCTTAGGACCGTTATAGTTACGGCCGCCGTTTACCGGGGCTTCGATCAAGAGCTTCTCCTTGCGGATAACCCCATCAATTAACCTTCCGGCACCGGGCAGGCGTCACACCGTATACGTCCACTTTCGTGTTTGCACAGTGCTGTGTTTTTAATAAACAGTTGCAGCCAGCTGGTATCTTCGACTGGCTTCAGCTCGGGGAGCAAGTCCCTCCACCTACGCGCCAGCGTGCCTTCTCCCGAAGTTACGGCACCATTTTGCCTAGTTCCTTCACCCGAGTTCTCTCAAGCGCCTTGGTATTCTCTACCTGACCACCTGTGTCGGTTTGGGGTACGATTCTGTGTTACCTGATGCTTAGAGGCTTTTCCTGGAAGCTGGGCATTTATCACTTCAGCACCGTAGTGCCTCGTCGTCACGCCTCAGCGTTAACAAGAGTCCGGATTTACCTAAACTCTCCGCCTACACGCTTAAACCGGGACAACCGTCGCCCGGCTGATATAGCCTTCTCCGTCCCCCCTTCGCAGTAACACCGAGTACAGGAATATTAACCTGTTTCCCATCGACTACGCCTTTCGGCCTCGCCTTAGGGGTCGACTCACCCTGCTCCGATTAACGTTGAACAGGAACCCTTGGTCTTCCGGCGAGCGGGCTTTTCACCCGCTTTATCGTTACTTATGTCAGCATTCGCACTTCTGATACCTCCAGCAGCCCTCACAGGCCACCTTCGACGGCTTACAGAACGCTCCCCTACCCAACAACGCCTAAGCGTCGCTGCCGCAGCTTCGGTGCATGGTTTAGCCCCGTTACATCTTCCGCGCAGGCCGACTCGACCAGTGAGCTATTACGCTTTCTTTAAATGATGGCTGCTTCTAAGCCAACATCCTGGCTGTCTGTGCCTTCCCACATCGTTTCCCACTTAACCATGACTTTGGGACCTTAGCTGGCGGTCTGGGTTGTTTCCCTCTTCACGACGGACGTTAGCACCCGCCGTGTGTCTCCCGTGATAACATTCTTCGGTATTCGCAGTTTGCATCGGGTTGGTAAGCCGGGATGGCCCCCTAGCCGAAACAGTGCTCTACCCCCGAAGATGAGTTCACGAGGCGCTACCTAAATAGCTTTCGGGGAGAACCAGCTATCTCCCGGTTTGATTGGCCTTTCACCCCCAGCCACAGGTCATCCGCTAATTTTTCAACATTAGTCGGTTCGGTCCTCCAGTTAGTGTTACCCAACCTTCAACCTGCCCATGGCTAGATCACCGGGTTTCGGGTCTATACCCTGCAACTTAACGCCCAGTTAAGACTCGGTTTCCCTGCGGCTCCCCTATACGGTTAACCTTGCTACAGAATATAAGTCGCTGACCCATTATACAAAAGGTACGCAGTCACCCTGATAAATCAAGGCTCCCACTGCTTGTACGTACACGGTTTCAGGTTCTGTTTCACTCCCCTCGCCGGGGTTCTTTTCGCCTTTCCCTCACGGTACTGGTTCACTATCGGTCAGTCAGGAGTATTTAGCCTTGGAGGATGGTCCCCCCATATTCAGACAGGATACCACGTGTCCCGCCTTACTCATCGAGCTCACAGCATGTGTGTTTTTGTGTACGGGAGTATCACCCTGTACCCTGCGACTTTCCAGACGCTTCCACTAACACACAAGCTGATTCAGGCTCTGGGCTGCTCCCCGTTCGCTCGCCGCTACTGGGGGAATCTCGGTTGATTTCTTTTCCTCGGGGTACTTAGATGTTTCAGTTCCCCCGGTTCGCCTTGCAGCACTATGTATTCATGCTGCAATGATGCACAGAGTGCACCGGGTTTCCCCATTCGGACATCGACGGCTGTAGCGGTTCATATCACCTTACCGTCGCTTTACGCAGATTAGCACGTCCTTCATCGCCTCTGACTGCCTGGGCATCCACCGTGTACGCTTAGTCGCTTAACCTCACAACCCACAGGCGTTTTACAACGCTGCGTGTTGCAAGCATTTGAGAGACTCGAACGCATCGCTTTGCCATTCCTTATTACGGAGGAATGACGCGGTGCGTCGTTTCAATTTTCAGCTTGTTCCGGATTGTTAAAGAGCAATATCTTAAACATGACTCGTAAGTCATCTTTAAGATATGTGGGTAACATCTTTCACCTGTCACCAAGCTTTGGCGTCCCCTAGGGGATTCGAACCCCTGTTACCGCCGTGAAAGGGCGATGTCCTGGGCCTCTAGACGAAGGGGACAATTAAGTCTGTCTTCGAAAGACACTTTGCTCGTTATTTTCTATCAGACAATCTGTGTGGACACTGCGCGGGAAGGTATCTTCAGGTAAGGAGGTGATCCAACCGCAGGTTCCCCTACGGTTACCTTGTTACGACTTCACCCCAGTCATGAATCACAAAGTGGTAAGCGCCCTCCCGAAGGTTAAGCTACCTACTTCTTTTGCAACCCACTCCCATGGTGTGACGGGCGGTGTGTACAAGGCCCGGGAACGTATTCACCGTGGCATTCTGATCCACGATTACTAGCGATTCCGACTTCACGGAGTCGAGTTGCAGACTCCGATCCGGACTACGACGCACTTTGTGAGGTCCGCTTGCTCTCGCGAGGTCGCTTCTCTTTGTATGCGCCATTGTAGCACGTGTGTAGCCCTACTCGTAAGGGCCATGATGACTTGACGTCATCCCCACCTTCCTCCGGTTTATCACCGGCAGTCTCCTTTGAGTTCCCACCATTACGTGCTGGCAACAAAGGATAAGGGTTGCGCTCGTTGCGGGACTTAACCCAACATTTCACAACACGAGCTGACGACAGCCATGCAGCACCTGTCTCAGCGTTCCCGAAGGCACTAAGGCATCTCTGCCGAATTCGCTGGATGTCAAGAGTAGGTAAGGTTCTTCGCGTTGCATCGAATTAAACCACATGCTCCACCGCTTGTGCGGGCCCCCGTCAATTCATTTGAGTTTTAACCTTGCGGCCGTACTCCCCAGGCGGTCGACTTAACGCGTTAGCTCCGGAAGCCACTCCTCAAGGGAACAACCTCCAAGTCGACATCGTTTACGGCGTGGACTACCAGGGTATCTAATCCTGTTTGCTCCCCACGCTTTCGCACCTGAGCGTCAGTCTTTGTCCAGGGGGCCGCCTTCGCCACCGGTATTCCTCCAGATCTCTACGCATTTCACCGCTACACCTGGAATTCTACCCCCCTCTACAAGACTCAAGCCTGCCAGTTTCAAATGCAGTTCCCAGGTTAAGCCCGGGGATTTCACATCTGACTTAACAGACCGCCTGCGTGCGCTTTACGCCCAGTAATTCCGATTAACGCTTGCACCCTCCGTATTACCGCGGCTGCTGGCACGGAGTTAGCCGGTGCTTCTTCTGCGGGTAACGTCAATCGACAGGGTTATTAACCCCGTCGCCTTCCTCCCCGCTGAAAGTACTTTACAACCCGAAGGCCTTCTTCATACACGCGGCATGGCTGCATCAGGCTTGCGCCCATTGTGCAATATTCCCCACTGCTGCCTCCCGTAGGAGTCTGGACCGTGTCTCAGTTCCAGTGTGGCTGGTCATCCTCTCAGACCAGCTAGGGATCGTCGCCTAGGTGGGCCATTACCCCGCCTACTAGCTAATCCCATCTGGGTTCATCCGATAGTGAGAGGCCCGAAGGTCCCCCTCTTTGGTCTTGCGACGTTATGCGGTATTAGCCACCGTTTCCAGTGGTTATCCCCCTCTATCGGGCAGATCCCCAGACATTACTCACCCGTCCGCCACTCGTCACCCAAGAGCAAGCTCTCTGTGCTACCGTCCGACTTGCATGTGTTAGGCCTGCCGCCAGCGTTCAATCTGAGCCATGATCAAACTCTTCAATTTAAGTTTGATTTGCTTAAACAAGTTAAGCGGTGCTCATCTGTAAAACGTCATAATGAATTTCATTATGTGTTCACTCGTGAGGCTTGATATTTTTTTTACGTCCGGAGACGCTGATATCAATCCTGCGAGTGCCCACACAGATTGTCTGATAAATTGTTAAAGAGCAGTGCGAACAGTGCGTTAGCGTCCTGTCGCGAGGTGGCGTATATTACGCTTTCCTCCTGCAGAGTCAACCTCTATTTCAGAAGTTTTTCTCCGGCGGCGCAGTCTCCTGCGCCTCTCAACCCGTTTTCCCGTTGCCGGTGTTCCGTGTTGATGGATGCGCATTATAGGGAGTTGTCGGAGAGTCGCAACCCATAAATTGCATAAAAAAGAGCGTTCGCTGCATTCCACAGCAAAAGCCGCTGTTATACGCAGTTACGCACAATGTTATCCACACAGAGCGGGCTGAATGAATTTAGGCGAGCATCACGCAAACGTTTTCGCTACAATGCCGGGCAATATTCCGGACACCCCTTTTCGGGGCGTTACCTGAGGTTTTGATCTTTTCTTCTTATATAGAAGAGAAAACCGCTGTAAAGCCTGACGTAACGCTCTTATATACGCGAAACAAAGCCAAGGGATAAACCACCATGCAACAACCTCGTCCTGTACGCCGCGCATTGCTCAGTGTCTCTGACAAAGCCGGTATCCTCGAATTTGCTCAGGCGCTCTCAAGTCGCGGTGTCGAACTGCTCTCCACAGGTGGAACCGCTCGCCTTCTGGCGGATGCGGGTCTGGCTGTCACTGAAGTCTCTGACTACACCGGTTTCCCGGAAATGATGGATGGACGCGTCAAAACTCTGCATCCGAAAGTGCATGGCGGCATTTTAGGTCGTCGCGGCCAGGATGATGCCATCATGGCGCAGCACGACATCAGCCCAATCGACATGGTGGTCGTTAACCTCTATCCCTTTGCACAGACTGTCGCCCGTGAAGGATGTTCACTGGAAGATGCGGTGGAAAACATCGACATCGGTGGCCCGACCATGGTGCGCTCTGCTGCCAAGAACCATAAAGATGTCGCCATTGTGGTCAGCAGCGGCGACTACGATGCCATCATTGCTGAAATGGACGCTCATGAGAACGCGCTGACGCTTGAGACCCGTTTCGATCTGGCCATCAAAGCCTTCGAACACACCGCCGCCTATGACAGCATGATCGCTAACTACTTCGGTACCCTGGTGCCTGCCTATCACGGTGAACGCAATCAGCCCGCTGGCCGTTTCCCGCGTACCCTGAATCTGAACTTCATTAAGAAGCAGGATATGCGTTACGGCGAAAACAGCCATCAGGATGCTGCCTTCTATATAGAAGAGAACATCACTGAAGCGTCAGTGGCAACCGCGCAGCAGGTTCAGGGCAAAGCGCTCTCCTATAACAATATTGCTGACACGGATGCGGCACTGGAGTGCGTTAAAGAGTTCAGTGAACCCGCGTGCGTCATCGTCAAACATGCTAACCCCTGTGGCGTAGCGACCGGTGACTCTCTGCTGTCAGCCTATGAGCGGGCTTACCAGACCGATCCGACCTCCGCGTTTGGCGGCATCATTGCCTTTAACCGCGAGCTGGATGAAGCGACTGCGCAGGCGATTATCAGCCGCCAGTTTGTAGAGGTGATCATCGCTCCCGCTGTTTCCGAAGCCGCGCTGAAAATTACTGCTGCTAAACAAAATGTCCGTGTGCTGATCTGCGGTCAGTGGCAAAACCGTACTGCCGCGCTGGATTTCAAACGCGTCAACGGTGGCCTGCTGGTTCAGGATCGCGATCTCGGCATGGTTGATGCCAGCCAGCTACGCGTGGTCAGCAAGCGCCAGCCAACCGAGCAGGAGCTGCGTGATGCGCTGTTCTGCTGGAAAGTCGCGAAGTTCGTTAAGTCCAACGCCATTGTTTATTCACGCGATAGCATGACAATTGGTATTGGTGCCGGTCAGATGAGCCGCGTCTACTCCGCTAAAATTGCAGGGATCAAAGCGGGCGATGAAGGTCTGGAAGTGAAAGGCTCAGCCATGGCGTCGGATGCATTCTTCCCGTTCCGTGATGGTATAGATGCTGCGGCTGCGGTCGGCGTGAGCTGCGTTATCCAGCCTGGCGGCTCCATCCGCGATGAAGAAGTGATTGCAGCTGCGGATGAGCATGGCATTGCCATGATCTTCACCGACATGCGCCACTTCCGCCATTAATCGTTCCGGAGAATAACAGATGAAAATTTTAGTAATCGGCAATGGCGGACGTGAGCATGCTCTGGCCTGGAAAGCCGTTCAGTCGCCACTGGCAGAAACCGTATTTGTCGCGCCGGGTAACGCGGGTACCGCATTAGAGCCTGCGCTGCAGAACGTCGCGATCAGTGCGACTGATGTCCCTGCCCTGCTTGAATTTGCACAGCGCGAAAAGATTGATCTGACAATTGTCGGACCTGAAGCACCGCTGGTGATGGGTGTCGTGGATGCCTTCCGTGAAGCGGGTCTGGCTATCTTTGGTCCGACGCAGGCCGCTGCACAGCTGGAAGGCTCTAAAGCCTTCACCAAAGATTTTCTGGCACGTCACCAGATCCCCAGCGCGGCGTATCAGAACTTTACTGAAGTTGAGCCTGCTCTCGCGTATCTGCGTGAGAAAGGCGCGCCAATCGTCATCAAAGCCGACGGTCTGGCCGCAGGTAAAGGCGTGATTGTCGCGATGACGCTGCAGGAAGCTGAGGATGCGGTTCAGGATATGCTGGCCGGTAATGCCTTTGGCGATGCCGGACACCGCATTGTGATTGAAGAGTTTCTGGATGGCGAAGAAGCCAGCTTCATCGTGATGGTAGATGGCGAGCATGTACTACCTATGGCCACCAGCCAGGATCACAAACGTGTCGGCGATGGCGACACCGGTCCGAACACTGGCGGAATGGGCGCCTACTCACCGGCTCCGGTCGTCACTGATGAGATCCACCAACGCGTGATGGATCAGGTTATCTGGCCAACCGTGCGTGGCATGGCCGCTGAAGGCAACGTCTACACCGGTTTTCTCTATGCCGGCCTGATGATCGATCATACCGGGCAGCCGAAAGTGATCGAATTTAACTGCCGCTTCGGCGATCCGGAAACTCAGCCGATCATGCTGCGCCTGCAGTCGGATCTGGTCGATCTTTGCCTGGCCGCCTGTGACGGCAAGCTGGATCAGAAAACGTCACAATGGGATCCACGCCCTGCGCTGGGTGTAGTACTGGCGGCGGGCGGTTATCCGGGTGATTACGCTCAGGGCGATCAGATTCATGGCCTGCCCCTGGAGGAAGTGGCTGACGGCAAGGTATTCCACGCCGGAACGCGTCTGGAAGAAGACCGGGTGCTGACGAACGGTGGACGCGTGCTGTGCGTCACCGCGCTGGGTGACGATGTGGCTGCGGCGCAAAAGCGCGCTTACGAGCTGACAAAGCCGATCTCATGGCAGGGCAGCTTCTGTCGCCGCGATATCGGCTACCGCGCCATTAACCGCAAATAAGCAAAGGGGGCACAGCGTGCCCCCTTTTCACTTCACATATCTTCTTCTGTCGGCTGCTGCGCGCAGTCATCCTTCTGACTGACCCGCAACAACTGTATCCCTTCAGGCGCTTCAAGCCATGACACCATCAGCGGTGTCGATGCGCTACTCTGCTGCTGTGTCAGCATCTGCAGATCGTCAGCATCAAAAGCGGGTCTGACCTTCTGGCCTTCACAACTCTCCAGCACATTGTTTCCCAGCCAGTGTCCCTGTTTCAGGAACACCTGACCGCTTAACAGCGCATCGCTGAGGTTACGCATCCGCTGAGCGTCAAACTTATAGAGCTCAACCGCATCCGGGCTGACTGCTTCACGCCGCCCTGCAAGCTGACGCTGCATGAAGTTAAGACCACCCGACTGGTCAAAGCGCAGGGTCACATCGTCAGGTTGTTTGCCCTTCACCTGACGCTGAATACTGATTAATGACTCTTCCAGCCAGACATAGTCAGTCACCTCACCTTCCCCGCCACTGAACGGCGTATAGAGGGTGCGGATATGGACCGACTGATGGTCGCTGTTTTTGCGCCAGATACGCACAACGCCACGATCGGCAAGATAGCCACTGGCAGAAAAGGGAGGAATATCCGGAGTTGAGCTACAGCCGAAAAGAAACAGGGAGAGAATCAGAACAGATAAACGCTGGAACAGCGGGGTCATGATGGCTGGCCTCTTAAACAAAAGGGGCGAAACGCCCCCTGTTTTAAAGCTTAACCGCAGTGCGACGTCTTACTTAACGGCGTCTTTCAGCGCTTTACCAGACACGAATGCCGGTACATTTGCTGCAGCGATTTTGATCTCTTTGCCAGTCTGCGGGTTACGACCGGTACGCTCAGCGCGGTGGTTCACTTTAAAAGTACCAAAACCAACCAGTTGTACAGCATCACCATCTTTCAGAGACTCAGTGATCGCAGCCAGAGTAGATTCCAGCGCTGCCTTTGCCTGGGTTTTAGACAGGTCAGCTTTTTCTGCGATCACATCAATCAGTTGAGTCTTGTTCATAAGTTATCCTTAAAGTGTATTTATCGCTTGCTAAGCAACGAGTGCGAGGGAAAAGCCATATTCTGGCACTCTTCTGCCTGCACGCACCGATAGCCACAATTTTCAGCCCCCCAAATGTAGACCAGACAGGGGGCCAATGTGAAGCCTCCAGGCGCGCTAATTCGGGCCTGAAGTCACGTTTTATCGCCTTACTGCTGGAAATTTATACCGATGTTGCTAATTCCAGCTTCACGCAGGTCAGATCGCAGACCTTTAATCAATTCAAGGTCGCGCTCTTCACACTCCGACAGCAGTCGGAAAATCTCCCACTGAAGGTCCCACTCATCGATGATAGCCGGGTTTTCACGCAGCTCTTCATCGGTCATTTCGCGGCCAGCCTGGGTCATCTCCAGCATGGCGACAGTGGTAATTGAGGTCTCGCTGACTTCAATAGCATGCTCAAGAGTTTCACCGCTCAGCTGCGCATGCACGACTTCGCTCAATGCCACACAGGCATCGATAGCCGGATAAACGCCGTAAACCTCAAACGCATCACCATCAGGAATGGCGGCTTCGAGCTTTTCCAGCTGGCTGTCGAAGTTTATCTTCGCATCTTTGACCGTCAGGTTTTCCCAGATCAGATCAAGAATACGGCGATAGAGTGCCGGATCGGCAAATTCAGTCTGCTCACAGAACGCGCGATAGTTGGGATACATGCGCTCGCACAGACAGGCCATAAAAGTAAGGTGCTGCCAGCTTTCCAGCTTCGCCAGACGCAGATGAACGGGATTTTGTAACATAAAGGTGGCTCTTATTCGTTTCGCTGGCCGCAGTGTAACTGCAAAACCGCAGCACAAACAGTGTTAAAGCGCGTTTTGCCAGCGCTGGAAAGCGGTTCGGTTAGAAGCAACCGCATCGGCCCAGCGGGTCGGTTCCGGCAACCGGTAACTGCGCGTACAGTTTTCGACCCACTGCAGCGCAGTATCCAGGCTGACGCGATGGCCGGTCGCGACAAACAGCGGATTACAGCGCACTTTGCTGCGCCATACCCAGCCTATCTGCTCACCTTTGTCGATCAGCGGCTGACGGCTGCCAGGCTGCGCATCCAGATCGTCAAAACGCCCGCACAGGCGACTTTTGGCAACGCCAATCGTCGGTACATCGACCAGCAGGCCAAAATGCGACGCGACGCCCAGTCGTCTTGGATGCGAAATACCGTGCCCATCCACAAACAGCAGGTCCGGCTTTTGCTCCAGCATCTGCCAGGCGGCCATCAGTGCCGGATATTCACGGAAAGAGAGAAAGCCCGGAATATACGGCATGGTGGTTTCAACGCGCGCGATGCGATGCTCCACCAGCTTTAACGAGGGATACTCCAGTATCACCATCGCTGCCCGCGTAACGGTGCCTTCCTGCTCAAATCCAACGTCCGCTCCGCCGATAAAGCGGGGCGGCAATACGTCAAAGTCATCTTCACGCACCACGTCAGCGGCGCGTTGTAACTGCTCAGCGCGAAGTGCGGCAATGTCCATGATTACTCCTGATGCCAGGGACGTGATAAACGATGCACCGCCTCAACAAAGACGCCTGCATTTTCGGGTGGAACATCCTGATGAATACCGTGCCCCAGATTGAAGACGTGTCCGGTGCCGGAGCCAAAACGCTCCAGAATCCCAGCGACTTCCTGCTCGATACGCTCAGGTGCAGCATAGAGCATAGAAGGATCCATGTTGCCCTGCAGCGCAACTTTGTCGCCCACACGACGGCGTGCGTCATCAATATTAGTAGTCCAGTCGAGACCCAGCGCATCACAACCAGTGGCTGCCATCGCTTCCAGCCACTGTCCGCCGCCTTTAGTGAAGAGCGTTACCGGCACGCGGCGACCGTCGTTTTCACGCAGCAGGCCATCAACAATTTTGTGCATGTAGTGAAGTGAGAACTCAAGGTAATCACGACCGGTCAGCACGCCGCCCCAGGTATCAAATATCATCACGGACTGCGCACCGGCACGGATCTGAGCGTTGAGATAGAGGATGACACTGTCGGCCACCTTATCCAGCATCGCGTGCAGCGTAGCGGGATCGGCATACATCATCTTCTTGATTTTGGTAAACGCCTTACTGCTGCCGCCTTCCACCATGTAGGTGGCCAGCGTCCACGGACTGCCAGAGAAGCCAATCAGCGGCAGGTCGCCGTTCAGGTTTTTACGGATGGTGCGGACCGCGTTCATCACATAGCCCAGCTCCATTTCTGGATCGGGCACCGGTAAACGCTCGACGTCTGCGCGGCAGGTTACAGGGTTAGAGAAACGCGGGCCTTCGCCGGTTTCAAAGTAGAGACCCAGTCCCATCGCATCCGGAATGGTCAGGATGTCACTGAAGAGGATGGCGGCATCCAGCGGATAACGGCGCAGCGGCTGCAGGGTGACTTCACAGGCCAGCTCGGCGTTTTTACACAGCGACATAAAGTCACCCGCCTGGGCGCGTGTCGCTTTGTACTCCGGCAAATAACGCCCGGCTTGTCGCATCATCCATACCGGCGTGACATCAACCGGCTGGCGTAACAGGGCACGCAAATAACGATCGTTCTTCAGTTCACTCATCTCAACACTCTCTCAATAACAGGCGTGTAGTGTAGCACTTCTACACTTCGGCACGGCACAGGGCAACGGTATCTTCAATCAGACGGCGCGCCACGGTGCCTGGCGGTGGCAACAGCGGCAGGTCATCAAAGCGGAACCAGGCCGCATCCAGCAGCTCTTTGCCGTCGTGTTGCAGATCGCCGCTGTCATACTCCGCCATAAACGCTGTCATCAGCGATTGCGGGAAGGGCCAGGGCTGGGAGGTCACGTAACGGACGTTTTTAACGCGGATATTGCTCTCTTCCATCACTTCCCGGGCCACGGCCTGCTCCAGCGTCTCGCCCACTTCGACAAAACCTGCCAGCACGGTGTAGACCTTGTTGCGATGACGGGCATGATTCGCCAGCAGGATTTCATCGCCGCGACGGATAGCCACAATGATGCACGGTGCAATCTGCGGATAGTAACGCTCACGGCAATGGCTGCAGAGACAGGCAAATTCATGTTTACTGTGGTGCATTTCATGGCCGCAATAGCCGCACCAGCGATGAGAACGGTAGAATTCCGCCAGCTGCACACCGCGACCCACCAGCTGAAACAGCTCGACATCCTGATCGATGAGCTGCCGGACTGAAAACATATCGGAGGTGCGAGGCTCACAAATCAGCCAGACTTTCTCCCCCTGCCATTCTCCAATGGTCCGGGCCTTACTGCCGGTCAAACCAAATTTTTCGGCGTTTCCGTGGGGTAAATCACCTTGTGGCAACCAAAGTTTCTGTTCATGGCTGACAATCCACCATCCAGCGTCTACGCTTGAGATTTCGCATTGCATTTATTTCGTCATCCTTAGCGTCAATTCGCACGCTGAAGCCCTGATGTTAAGTGTGTAGATAAACAACTATAACTCACATGGAGTTAGATATGCTTAACCAGTTAGACGTCCTGGCTGAACGCGTAGGTGGCAGTAATGAACTGGTCGATTCGTGGCTTGAAGCCCGTCGTCAGCTGCTGGTGACCTATTATCACCTGGTCGGTCTTAAACCCAATAAAGAGGCGCTGACGCGTCTGGATGAGCAGGCGCTGGACAACTTCTGCCACGGCCTGGTCGATTATCTTTCTGCGGGTCACTTCAGTATCTACGAGCGCGTCATCAGTGAAATGAGTGGCGACAGTCCGATGATTGCTGCCGCGCAGATCTATCCTCCGCTGGAAGCCAACACCGAGCGTCTGATGCAACTGTATGACGGTCACCTGCAGCAGGCCATTGACGACGAAAACTGCATGACTTTCCAGCAGGCGCTGTCTGAAGTGGGTGAAGTGCTGGAAGCACGCTTCACGCTGGAAGATAAGCTGATTCAGCTGGCATGGGATAACAAACTTGTCCCCCCGCCGGTAGCGAATGACAGCCATATCGCCCGTCCGGCGTAATGACTATCACAGGCAAAGGGGTTGAGATTATCCCGTAGCCCTTTTATGCTGAACAGGTTCTGAGGAGTGCTCTCCAAAGAACCTTTTTTATTTTCGCTTTGAAATGTAAGGTTTTTACGCCCGAGTCTCTTATCAGACACCCGCGTGAAAACGGCTTCTTGTCGGAGTGCCCAGTTGGGCTGAGACCGTTAATTCGGGATCCGCGGAACCTGATCAGGTTAGAACCTGCGAAGGGAACAAGAGTAAAACTTCTCTGTATGTCAGCACGCTTGTGCTGCTTATACGGTTACTCCTTCCGAACTCCGGACAAGCATCGTTCCCCCTTAACTGGAAGATTGCTATGTCTGAACCAAAAATGACCCGTCGTGAACAGCGTGCCCAGGCGCAGGAATTTATCGATTCTCTGCAAAGCGGCAGTGCCTTTCCCCAGTCCCGTCGCATCTGGATTAACGGCAGCCGGGAAGATATTCGCGTTCCCATGCGTGAAATCACCCTCAGCCCGACCCACATCGGCGGCAGCAAAGAACAGCCTCTCTATGAGCAGAATGAAGCGGTGCCGGTCTATGACACGGCGGGTGCCTATGGCGATCCTGCGGCACAGATCGATGTGCATCGTGGCCTGGAAAAACTGCGTGCCCGCTGGATTGCTGAACGCGACGACAGCGAGCTTCTCGAACAGAACAGCTCGGGCTATACCCAGCAGCGGCTGGCTGACGAGGGGCTGGATCATCTGCGCTTCGATCATCTTCCGACTCCGCGCCGCGCCCGCGCAGGCCGCCGCGTCACGCAACTGCACTATGCCCGCCAGGGGATGATTACCCCGGAGATGGAGTTTATCGCCCTGCGGGAAAACATGGGCCGTGAGCGAATCCGCAGCGAGGTGCTGCTGCAACAGCATCCAGGCCACAGTTTTGGCGCGCATCTGCCAGCCAGCATCACACCCGAGTTTGTGCGTCAGGAGGTCGCTGCCGGACGCGCCATCATCCCTGCCAATATCAATCACCCGGAATCGGAGCCGATGATCATTGGCCGCAACTTCCTGGTTAAGGTCAACGCCAACATCGGTAACTCGGCGGTGACCTCTTCCATTGAGGAGGAGGTGGAAAAGCTGGTCTGGTCGACTCGCTGGGGTGCCGACACGGTGATGGATCTCTCAACCGGCCGTTATATTCATGAAACGCGCGAATGGATTTTGCGAAACAGCCCGGTGCCTATCGGGACCGTGCCGATCTATCAGGCGCTGGAAAAAGTGAATGGCGTGGCCGAAGCGCTGAACTGGGAAATTTTCCGGGACACGCTGCTCGAACAGGCGGAACAGGGTGTCGATTACTTCACTATTCACGCGGGCGTGCTGCTGCGTTATGTCCCGATGACGGCGAAGCGTCTGACCGGGATTGTTTCGCGGGGTGGATCGATCATGGCGAAATGGTGCCTGTCGCATCATCAGGAGAGCTTCCTGTATGAGCACTTCCGTGAGATCTGTGAAATCTGTGCCGCTTACGATGTCTCCCTGTCCCTGGGCGACGGCCTGCGTCCGGGTTCGATTCAGGATGCCAACGACGAGGCGCAGTTTGCCGAACTGCGAACCCTGGGCGAACTGACCCGCATTGCCTGGCAATATGATGTTCAGGTGATGATTGAAGGTCCGGGCCATGTGCCGATGCATATGATCCGCCGCAATATGACTGAACAGCTCGACCTGTGCGATGAAGCCCCCTTCTACACGCTTGGCCCGCTGACCACCGATATCGCCCCCGGCTATGACCATTTCACCTCAGGTATTGGTGCCGCCATGATTGGCTGGTTTGGTTGCGCCATGTTGTGTTACGTCACCCCCAAAGAGCATCTGGGTCTGCCTAACAAAGAGGATGTGAAGCAGGGATTGATCACCTACAAAATCGCGGCGCATGCCGCCGATCTGGCCAAAGGCCATCCGGGTGCGCAGATCCGTGATAACGCCATGTCCAAGGCACGCTTTGAATTCCGCTGGGAGGATCAGTTTAATCTGGCGCTGGATCCGCATACGGCGAGGGCGATGCATGACGAAACCCTGCCGCAGGAGTCGGGCAAGGTGGCCCATTTCTGCTCGATGTGCGGCCCCAAATTCTGCTCGATGAAGATTTCTCAGGAGGTGCGCGAGTTTGCTGCACGTCAGGATGCCCGCGCAGAGCCGGTCGAAGTGGGCATGGCGCAGATGTCAGACCGTTTTCGCAGCCACGGCGGCGAACTGTATCACCCTGCCGATGCCATTAAGGAGGAGTAACGATGCCCGCATTCCCTGCTACCGCCCCACGCCTGGGGCTTTATCCGGTGGTTGATAGCCCCGAGTGGATTGAACGCCTGCTGGAGATGGGCGTTCGCACGCTGCAGCTGCGCATTAAGGATCAGCCCGATGAGATCGCCGAGCCTGCCATTGCCCAGGCAATTGCGCTGGGTAAACGCTATGACGCGCGCCTGTTTATCAATGACTACTGGCAGCTGGCAATAAAACATCAGGCTTATGGCGTACATCTGGGTCAGGAGGATCTGGATGTGGCCGATCTTGCCCGGATTCATCAGGCCGGATTGCGTCTGGGACTCTCCACCCATGACGATGCTGAACTGGATCGCGCGCTGGCAATCCAGCCCTCTTACATCGCACTTGGGCATATTTTCCCGACGCAGACCAAAGAGATGCCTTCTGCGCCGCAGGGCATTGAACAGCTGAAGCGGCACCTGACACGCCTGACGCATATTCCCACCGTGGCGATTGGCGGTATCTCGATTGTACGGGCACCTGAGGTGCTGGCAACGGGCGTGGGCAGTATTGCGGTGGTGAGTGCGATTACCCAGGCGGATGACTGGCGTGAAGCAACCCGGACTCTGCTGGCGCTGGCAGAACCCGCCAGCTAGGGATTTGTGGAACCTGTCGCGCATTAGCGGCTGCAAAACAGGTAATGCCAGCGTTCTCGCGGGAAAGCGGCGCGCAAACGTATGTTTTGCCGCTGGCGCTCTGTGATCCAACACCTTAACGTGGCATCCGTCAGGTTAAGGTTATCTGACCAGGGCCGGATCCCTCCTCTTGCCGGCCCTGCTTCTTCTTGCCGCTATGCGGGAGAAGAGGCGGAAGTCTGTGTCTCATGTTCGCACGAGATCATCGCGCGTTCGACAGCCGCACCCACCAGCGCCAGCGCCTGTTCAGTCTGCTCGTTGATGGGCAGCCCGTAGTTTAAGCGCAGGCAGTTACGGTATTTACCCGAGGCCGAAAACAGTGAGCCTACGGCAATCTGAATTTTTGACTCGCGCAGTTCGCGGTTAAGCCGGACCGCGTCAAATGCTTCTGGGAGTTCTATCCACATCAGAAAGCCGCCCTGAGGACGGGAAACGCAGATGCCGCAGGGAAAATAGTGGCGTACCCAGCAGCTAAAGGTTTCATAGTTGCGATGATAAATTTGCCGCATCCGGCGCAGATGGGGCTGATAATGGCCCTGGCGGATAAACTCGGATACCGCATGCTGAGGCTGCGTCGCGGTGGAGCCTGTGACGATATATTTCATATGCAGCACGCGGTCGCGATAGCGTCCTGGTGCAACCCAGCCGACGCGCAGACCCGGCGCCAGCGTTTTGGAAAAGGAGCTGCACAGCAGAACCCGGTCATCAAGATCCAGCGCTTTAATGGTGGATGGACGCGGATATTCCCAGGCAAGCTCACCATAAACATCATCTTCAATCACGGCCGCATCAAACCTTTGCGCCAGCGCCAGCAGTGCCCGCTTACGCTGCTCAGGCATGATGAACCCCAGCGGATTATTACAATTCGGCACGACAACGACGGCTTTGATCGGCCATTGATCAAAGGCCAGCTCCAGCGCTTCCAGACTGATGCCCGTTACTGCATCCGTCGGGATCTCAATGGCCCGAATGCCAAAGCCGCGCAGGGTTTGCATGATGCCGTGAAATGACGGTGACTCAACGGCAATGATATCGCCCGGCTCACAGACTGCCCGAACGGCGACCGATAACGCTTCATGGCAGCCGGTGGTGATCACAATGTCATCAGCGGTGAGCTGGCAGCCGCTGTCTATCGCCAGCCGTGCAATCTGTTGCCGCAGCGCGAGAACACCATAGAGATTGTCATAATTCAGCAGCGCCATGTCCTGCTTCTGCGCCTGCCGGCTGAAGGCTTTCCACAACGGCTTGAGCGTCGGCTGCGTCAGGTCGGGCATGCCGCTGCCCAGCTGCAGCACATCATCTTCCAGACGACTGTTAATCAGTTCCAGCACCGCATCCCACTGCGTCACCTCAACCGGCCGCTGTGCGGGACGGGTCAGCGCAGGCATCGGGGGCGTTGCTTTGCGTGAGGCGACAAAATAGCCGGAACGCGACTGTGGCGTGATCATCTGCTTCTCTTCCAGCAGATGATAAGCCTGCTGCACGGTGCTGATACTGACGCCATGTTCGGCACTCAGACTGCGGACCGAAGGCAGGCGCTCACCACTGCGATATAACCCCTGTTCAATGCGCTGAGCCAGCAGCGTGGCAAGATGTTCATAGCGGGTCATTGTATTTCCTCTGACTCAGATAGTGAGCAGTAACCAGTACAGTTATGCTTCTTTTCTACCATTCAGATCCCCGTTACCGCAATCTGTATGTTAAAAAAAGGTGATTTTTGCGTCTGTATCATACAGAGTGATCCCCTGAAAATAGTCCTCAGACACTTCACTGAGGGTACTATCATGGGATACGACGAGAATCGCGCAGCTAAACCGTTTACAGGCACGCCTTACAAGCTGGTTCGTTACTTATGGCGCAGTTATAAACGCTGGCAGCTGCGGCGGGAGACGCGCGTCATCCTGTCGAAACTGAGTGACAGTCAGCTGAAAGACATTGGTCTTGGCCGCAATGACTGGAATGCCTGAATCAGAGACAAAAAAAAACCCTGCCGAGGCAGGGTTTTTATCAGGTAAAGGACGATTAATCGTCTTTGTTGCCGCCGAGACCGGCGTTCAACAGTTCAGCCAGACTGGCTGAGGCTTCATCCGCAGTAACCTGCGGTGCAACCGGAACTTCACCTGCCGCTTTGCGGCGCATACGATCCTGATGGTACGCATAACCGGTACCGGCTGGGATCAGACGACCCACGATGACGTTCTCTTTCAGGCCGCGCAGTTCATCGCGCTTACCTGCTACTGCTGCTTCGGTCAGGACACGTGTGGTCTCCTGGAACGATGCTGCAGAGATGAACGATTCGGTAGCCAGTGACGCTTTGGTAATACCCAGCAGGTCACGCATGAAGGTTGCGCCAACTTTTCCGTTCGCTTCCAGATCACGGTTAGAGATCTTGATGCGAGAGAATTCAGCCTGCTCACCTTCCAGGAAGTCTGCACTTCCTGCGCTCACGATGGTTGCTTTACGCAGCATCTGACGAACGATGACTTCGATGTGCTTATCGTTAATCTTAACGCCTTGCAGACGGTAAACTTCCTGCACTTCGTTAGTGATGTAACGGGTCACCGCATGCACGCCACGCAAGCGCAGGATGTCATGTGGAGACTCTGGGCCATCGGAAACCACATCACCGCGCTCAACACGTTCACCTTCGAACACGTTCAGCTGACGCCATTTCGGAATCATCTCTTCGTATGGCTCGCTACCATCCAGCGGAGTGATAACCAGACGACGCTTACCTTTGGTCTCTTTACCGAAGGAGATGATGCCGCTGATCTCCGCCAGAATAGCTGGCTCTTTCGGACGACGCGCTTCGAACAGGTCAGCAACGCGTGGCAGACCACCGGTAATATCCTTGGTACCGCCAGATTCCTGCGGAACACGCGCTAACGTGTCACCAGCGCTGATCTTAACGCCATCTTCCAGCTGTACAATCGCTTTACCTGGCAGGAAGTACTGAGCCGGCATGTCGGTGCCCGGGATCAGAACGTCGTTGCCGTTGGCATCAACAATTTTCAGCGCAGGACGCAGATCTTTACCGCCCGCAGTACGTTCAGCACTGTCCAGAACCACCAGCGAAGACAGACCGGTTAAGTCATCTGTCTGACGGGTAATGGTCTGGCCATCAACCATGTCCGTGAAGCGAATGAAACCGCCCACTTCGGTGATGACTGGCATGGTATGCGGATCCCAGTTTGCGACGGTTTCGCCCGCTGCAACCTGCTCGCCATCACCTTTCGCCATGGTAGAACCATAAGGAACTTTATAGCTCTCTTTGGTACGACCAAATTCGTCGATCATTTTCAGTTCGACGTTACGCGAGGTGATCACCAGCTTACCTGCCGAGTTCGTTACGGACTTGGCGTTGGTCAGCTTGATGGTACCTTTGTTCTTCACCTGAATGCTGGATTCAGCAGCCGCACGTGATGCCGCACCACCGATGTGGAACGTACGCATCGTCAGCTGTGTACCAGGCTCACCGATGGACTGTGCCGCGATAACACCGATCGCTTCACCTTTGTTGATGATGTGACCACGTGCCAGGTCGCGACCGTAGCAATGCGCACACACACCAAAGTCGGTTTCACAACCTACTACTGAGCGGACTTTCAGGCTGTCGACTGAGTTCAGTTCCAGCACGTCACACCAGTGCTCATCGAGCAGCGTGTTGCGTGGGACCAGAATATCAGCAGTGCCCGGCTTCAGAACGTCTTCAGCAGTCACACGACCCAGTACACGTTCACGCAGTGGCTCTTTAACGTCGCCACCTTCGATGACAGGCGTCATCATGATGCCTTCGTGTGTACCACAGTCGTCTTCGGTAACGACCAGATCCTGTGCAACGTCAACCAGACGACGCGTCAGATAACCGGAGTTCGCTGTTTTCAGTGCGGTATCCGCAAGACCTTTACGAGCACCGTGGGTTGAGATGAAGTACTGAAGTACGTTCAACCCTTCACGGAAGTTCGCCGTGATTGGTGTTTCGATGATGGAGCCATCTGGCTTCGCCATCAGACCACGCATACCGGCCAGCTGACGAATCTGTGCTGCAGAACCACGCGCACCGGAGTCGGCCATCATAAAGATGCTGTTAAAGGAAACCTGGCGCTCTTCTTCACCGTCGCGGTTAATCACGAGTTCGGTAGAGAGGTTTTCCATCATCGCCTTGGCAACACGTTCGTTGGCTGCTGCCCAGATATCGATGACTTTGTTGTAACGTTCGCCAGCGGTTACCAGACCAGACTGGAACTGCTCCTGAATCTCAGCCACTTCCGCTTCCGCTTCGGTGATGATTTCCACTTTCTTCTCTGGAATAACCATGTCGTCGATGCCGACTGACGCGCCTGAACGGGCAGCGTAAGCGAAACCGGTGTACATGGTCTGGTCAGCAAAGATAACGGTCGGCTTCAGGCCCAGAATGCGGTAACAGGTGTTCAGCATTTTGGAGATAGCTTTTTTGCCCAGCGCCTGGTTAACGATGGAGAAAGGCAGACCTTTCGGCACGATCATCCACAGGATGGCACGGCCAATCGTTGTATCAATAATGCTGGTTTTAGCAACCCACTCATCCTGCTCATTTTTCTCGTGTTCGGTGATACGCACCTTAACGCGAGCATGCAGCGATGCGAGGCCAGCGCGATAAATACGCTCAGCTTCTTTCGGGCCAGTCAGCACCATGCCTTCGCCTTTGGCGTTAACACAGTCACGGGTCATGTAATAGAGACCCAGTACAACGTCCTGAGAAGGAACGATGATTGGCTCGCCGTTCGCAGGTGACAGGATGTTGTTGGTTGACATCATCAGCGCACGCGCTTCCAGCTGGGCTTCCAGCGTCAGCGGTACGTGAACAGCCATCTGGTCACCATCGAAGTCGGCGTTGTATGCCGCACAAACCAGCGGGTGCAGCTGGATCGCTTTACCTTCGATCAGAACCGGTTCAAAGGCCTGAATACCCAGACGGTGCAGCGTAGGCGCACGGTTCAGCAGAACCGGGTGCTCACGGATCACTTCGTCGAGGATATCCCAGACAACCGCTTCTTCGCGCTCAACCATTTTCTTCGCGGCTTTGATGGTGGTGGCCAGGCCACGCAGTTCCAGCTTGCCGTAAATGAACGGTTTGAACAGTTCGAGTGCCATTTTCTTCGGCAGACCGCACTGATGCAGACGCAGGTATGGACCAACGGTGATAACCGAACGACCTGAATAGTCGACACGTTTACCCAGCAGGTTCTGACGGAAACGACCCTGCTTACCTTTGATCATGTCAGCCAGCGATTTCAGCGGACGCTTGTTAGAGCCGGTGATCGCACGACCGCGACGACCGTTGTCCAGCAGTGCATCGACCGCTTCCTGCAACATACGCTTTTCGTTGCGCACGATGATATCTGGCGCAGCCAGATCCAGCAGGCGCTTCAGACGGTTGTTACGGTTGATCACGCGACGATAAAGATCGTTCAGATCCGACGTTGCGAAACGGCCACCATCCAGCGGTACCAGCGGACGCAGATCCGGTGGCAGAACAGGCAGCACGGTCAGGATCATCCACTCTGGCTTATTGCCAGACTGCACGAACGCTTCCAGCAGCTTGATGCGCTTGGTCAGTTTTTTACGTTTGGTTTCGGAGTTAGTTTCGTTCAGCTCTTCACGCAGCTGCTCGCACTCCTGCTCCAGATCCATGTTTTTCAACAGGGCCTGGATCGCTTCGGCGCCCATTTTGGCGTCGAACTCGTCACCGAACTCTTCCAGAGCGTCAAGGTACTGCTCTTCAGTCAGAATCTGACGCTTCTCGAGGTTGGTCATGCCACCTTCGATTACCACGTAAGATTCAAAGTAGAGCACGCGCTCGATGTCACGCAGTGGCATATCCAGCAGTAAGCCGATACGCGATGGCAGTGACTTCAGGAACCAGATGTGCGCAGTCGGCGACGCCAGTTCGATGTGGCCCATACGCTCACGGCGTACTTTAGTCTGGGTCACTTCAACGCCGCACTTCTCACAAATCACACCACGGTGTTTCAGGCGCTTATACTTGCCGCACAGGCACTCATAGTCCTTTACCGGCCCGAAGATACGGGCACAGAACAGACCATCGCGCTCTGGCTTAAAAGTACGGTAGTTAATGGTTTCTGGCTTTTTCACTTCACCAAAAGACCAGGAACGGATCATGTCTGGCGAAGCCAGCGCAATTTTGATCGCATCAAACTCTTCGGTCTTAGTTTGCGCTTTCAGAAACTTAAGTAAGTCTTTCACGGATTAGCTCCCGTCGGAGTGAGACTCAGAGGGCGTCCAACCGAAATTGAACGCCCCGTAACCAGTACAATTGCGAGCGCTTTAAACCCTGCGCTATCAGGCGGCGGCGAACCGCAGCCTGAAAGGGGTTACTCGTCTTCCAGCTCGATGTTGATACCCAGCGAGCGAATCTCTTTCAACAGTACGTTGAAGGATTCCGGCATGCCCGGTTCCATCTGATGGTTACCGTCAACGATGTTTTTATACATCTTGGTACGGCCGTTGACGTCATCAGACTTAACGGTAAGCATTTCCTGCAGGGTATACGCGGCACCGTATGCTTCCAGTGCCCATACTTCCATCTCACCAAAGCGCTGACCACCGAACTGTGCCTTACCACCCAGCGGCTGCTGAGTAACCAGGCTGTAGGAACCGGTAGAACGTGCATGCATCTTGTCATCAACCAGGTGGTTGAGTTTCAGCATGTACATGTAGCCAACGGTTACCTGACGTTCGAACTGCTCACCGGTACGGCCGTCAAACAGGGTAATCTGACCGGAAGAAGGCAAGCCGCCGAGCTGCAGCAGCTCTTTGATTTCACTCTCTTTCGCGCCATCAAACACCGGAGTGGCGATTGGCATACCTTTCTTCAGGTTCTCAGCCAGACGAAGCACTTCGTCATCGGAGAAGGTGTTCAGGTCAACTTTCTGACGCAGATCGCTACCCAGGTCATAGGCGCGCTGGATGAATTCGCGCAGTTTCGCGACTTCTTCCTGCTTCTTCAGCATGGCGTTGATCTTCTCGCCGATGCCTTTCGCTGCCATACCCAGGTGGGTTTCCAGAATCTGACCGATGTTCATACGCGATGGTACGCCCAGCGGGTTCAGAACGATGTCAACCGGCGTACCGTTTTCATCGTAAGGCATATCTTCGATCGGGTTGATCTTGGAGATAACACCTTTGTTACCGTGACGGCCTGCCATTTTGTCACCCGGCTGAATCTGACGCTTAACAGCCAGATAAACCTTAACGATTTTCAGCACGCCCGGTGCCAGATCATCGCCCTGGGTGATTTTACGACGCTTGCCTTCGAGTTTTTTCTCAAACTCGTGCTTCAGTTCGTCGTACTGCTCTGCCAGCTGCTCCAGCTGGTTTTGCTTGGCTTCGTCAGTCAGACCCAGTTCCAGCCAGCGCTCGCGCGGCAGCTTGTCCAGTTTGTCTGCTTCAACGCCACCAGAAATCAGTACGTTCTGGATACGGCTGAACAGGCCCGCTTCCAGAATCTGCAGTTCTTCAGACAGGTCTTTCTTCGCCTGCTTCAGCTGCATCTCTTCGATTTCCAGCGCACGTTTGTCTTTTTCCACGCCATCGCGGGTAAAGACCTGAACGTCGATCACGGTGCCTGACACGCCATTCGGTACGCGCAGTGACGAATCTTTCACGTCAGAGGCTTTTTCACCGAAGATAGCGCGCAGCAGTTTCTCTTCTGGCGTCAGCTGGGTCTCACCTTTCGGCGTTACCTTACCAACCAGAATGTCGCCACCGGTCACTTCAGCACCGATGTAGACGATGCCAGACTCATCCAGTTTAGAGAGTGCAGCTTCACCCACGTTCGGGATATCAGCAGTGATCTCTTCCGGCCCCAGTTTGGTGTCACGCGACACGCAAGCCAGTTCCTGAATGTGGATAGTCGTAAAGCGATCTTCCTGAACCACACGCTCGGAGACCAGGATGGAGTCTTCGAAGTTGTAACCGTTCCACGGCATGAACGCTACGCGCATGTTCTGGCCCAGTGCCAGTTCACCCAGATCGGTGGACGGGCCATCTGCCAGCACGTCGCCGCGCTCAACCGGCTCACCCAGAGAAACACATGGCATCTGGTTGATGCAGGTGTTCTGGTTAGAACGGGTATATTTGGTCAGGTTATAAATGTCGATACCGGCTTCGCCAGCATGCATTTCGTCTTCGTTAACTTTGATAACGATACGTGATGCGTCGACGTACTGTACGGTACCGCCACGTTTCGCAACGGCGGTAACACCGGAGTCAACGGCAACAGCACGTTCCATACCGGTACCAACCAGCGGCTTGTCAGCACGCAGAGTCGGAACGGCCTGACGTTGCATGTTCGCACCCATCAGGGCGCGGTTGGCGTCATCGTGTTCCAGGAACGGGATCAGGGACGCACCGACAGAAACGATCTGTTGGGTCGAAACGTCCATGTAGTCAACCTGATCACGGCTGAACAGACTTGATTCGCCTTTGCTACGGCAGGTGACCAGGTCATCAACAAACGCGCCGTTATCATCAAGAGGGGCGTTCGCCTGAGCGATAACGTAGTTACCCTCTTCGATAGCAGAGAGGTAATGAATCTCGTCAGAAACCAGACCGTCGATAACACGGCGATAAGGCGTCTCAAGGAAACCGTACTCATTCGTCTGTGCATAAACAGACAAGGAGTTGATCAGACCGATGTTCGGACCTTCAGGGGTTTCGATTGGGCAGACACGACCGTAGTGCGTTGGGTGTACGTCACGCACTTCGAAGCCGGCACGCTCACGCGTCAAACCACCCGGGCCGAGAGCAGAGATACGACGTTTGTGCGTAATCTCTGACAGCGGGTTGTTCTGATCCATAAACTGAGAAAGCTGGCTTGAACCAAAGAACTCTTTCACCGCAGCCGAAATCGGCTTCGCGTTGATCATGTCCTGAGGCATCAGGGTATCAAGGTCGCCCAGTGACAGACGCTCTTTAACCGCACGCTCAACACGGACCAGACCGACACGGAACTGGTTCTCAGCCATTTCACCGACTGAACGAATACGACGGTTACCGAGGTGGTCGATATCGTCCACTTCGCCTTTACCGTTACGGATGTCAATCAGCTTCTTCATCACTTCAATGATGTCGTCTTTGCTCAGGATGCCTGAACCTTCGATTTCATCGCGCAGTAATGAGCGGTTGAACTTCATACGGCCGACAGCAGACAGATCGTAACGATCTTCAGAGAAGAACAGGTTCTCAAACAGGTTCTCTGCTGCTTCGCGTGTTGGCGGCTCACCAGGACGCATCATGCGGTAGATCTCAACCAGTGCGCTCAGACGATCGCTGGTTGGGTCGACACGCAGGGTCTCGGAGATATATGGACCGTGGTCCAGATCGTTGGTGAACAGCGTTTCGATGCGTTTGTGACCGGACTGGCTCAGTTTGGCCAGCAGATCCAGTGACAGCTCCATGTTCGCTGCAATAATCAGCTCACCGGTGCTCTCATCGATGTAGTCTTTAGCGACCACTTTGCCCGCGATATATTCAACCGGAACTTCGATGTGCTGAATGCCATCTTTTTCCAGCTGACGGATATGGCGCGCAGTAATACGGCGTGCTTTTTCGACGTAGACGGTGCCGTTCGCTTCGATATCGAAGGTAGCGGTTTCACCGCGCAGGCGCTCAGGCACCAGCTCCATCTGCAGCTTGTTGTCACGGATTTCAAACACCACTTTCTCGAAGAAGATATCGAGGATCTGAGGTGTAGTGAACTGTAACGCGCGCAGGATGATAGTGGCCGGCAGCTTACGACGACGGTCAATACGGACAAACAGGTTATCTTTCGGGTCAAACTCAAAGTCGAGCCATGATCCGCGGTAAGGGATGATACGTGCGTTGTACAGCACTTTACCCGATGAGTGGGTTTTACCCTTATCGCTATCAAAGAACACGCCAGGACTACGGTGCAGCTGAGAAACGATAACGCGTTCGGTACCATTGATAACAAAGGTACCGTTGTCGGTCATGAGCGGAATTTCGCCCATGTAGACTTCTTGTTCTTTAATGTCTTTTACGGTGCCTTCTGGCGCTTCGCGCTCATAGACCACCAGACGCAGTTTCACGCGCAGCGGTGCCGAATAGGTCACGCCACGGATCTGACACTCTTTCACGTCAAAGACAGGTTCACCCAGGCGATAGCTGACATACTGCAACTCAGAGTTGCCGCTGTAGCTCGCAATAGGGAATACAGAACGGAATGCAGCTTCCAGTCCGTACTGACCTTCTGGATCTTGCTCGATAAACTTCTGGAACGAGTCGAGCTGGATGGAAAGGAGATAAGGTATGTCCAGTACTTGCGGACGTTTACCAAAATCCTTACGAATACGTTTTTTCTCGGTATAGGAGTAAACCATAGGGTTCCTCAGCTAGCTGACAAGTCGACCCACGCTGTCCGTCCTGACAGGACAGTTCATGCAACACGATTTTGTTTGATTCACTGGCTGCGCGGCAGCAGTGCAATACCTCTTTCTATCACGCTTAAATCATTTCATCGCTTTTGAGAAGGCAGGGAACCCGCACAGGAAAGCGGTATATTAAGTCGTCGATAGAGAAAGATATTGAAGAGTAACAATGGACAAACAGTGTGAAACCCCATTGAGACCCTGTAGCGCAAAAAGGCTGGTGACCAAAAAGTCACCAGCCATCAGTCTGAAACTACTCAGACTGCAACCCGAAGGTTGTCTTACTTAACTTCAACTTCAGCGCCAGCTTCTTTCAGAGCAGCTTCAAGTGCAGCTGCGTCGTCTTTGCTGATTGCTTCTTTGATCACGCCAGTTGCTTCAACCAGATCTTTGGCTTCTTTCAGGCCCAGACCAGTTGCAGTACGTACGGCTTTGATTACTGCAACCTTGTTCGGGCCAACAGCTTTCAGGACTACGTCGAATTCAGTTTTTTCTTCAACAGCTTCAGCCGGGCCAGCAGCAACAGCTACAGCAGCAGCAGCAGAAACGCCGAATTTTTCTTCCATTGCAGAAACCAGCTCAACAACTTCCATTACGGACATCGCTGCAACAGCTTCCAGAATTTGGTCTTTAGTAATAGACATGACAATTGTTCCTAAGAATCAGAAAAAGTTTATACGTAAGCAAGTACGAAGAAAAGAATATGGCCTTAAGCCGCTTCTTTTGCATCGCGTACAGCAGCCAGAGTGCGGACCAGTTTGCCGGCAGCGGCTTCTTTCATGGTCGACATCAGACGTGCCAGTGCTTCTTCGTAGGTCGGCAGCGTTGCCAGACGGTCAATATTGGCCGCCGTGATCAGCTCACCTTCAAAGGCTGCAGCTTTGACCTCAAATTTTGCATTCGCTTTCGCGAAATCTTTGAACAGACGAGCAGCAGCGCCCGGGTGTTCCATAGAATATGCAATCAGGGTCGGACCAACAAACGTGTCTTTCAGGCACTCAAACTGAGTACCTTCAACGACGCGGCGCAGCAGGGTGTTACGAACAACACGCATGTAAACGCCAGCTTCACGGCCTGCTTTACGCAGTTCGGTCATTTTATCAACGGTAACGCCACGGGAATCCGCAACAACCGCTGAAAGCGCACCTTTGGCTACTTCGCTGACTTCAGCAACAATCGCTTGTTTGTCTTGAAGATTTAATGCCATTAGCTTTTGCTCCTGGATTTGACCGGGAAAGGATTTCCCCGGAACTCACTTCACTTACTCACCCCAAGGGGTAATAAGCGCTCGAACACGGTGAGCAGAATCCAGCTAAGAAAAAATTCTTTTGGTTCTGTCACCGTCTACGCAGGGTATTAAGCGGAATATCCGGAGATAAACAGCTCCTGCGGTCTTGGACGGAGGCCAGGATAAGGCCTGGCTCCAACCTAAATTCTGTGTGACGCAGCAGAGTCAGAGTGAAAGGCGATAAACGCAACAGTCGGTTCTGGCTCTCTGGTGTCCTGTTCTGTTAATAACAGAACAACGGGCGTAAGATTCTAGGTGAATTTTTCGCCCGTTTCAAGCAGCAATTAGTTTGCTGTTGCGTTCAGACCAGCCTGGTCAACGGCAACGCCGGCGCCCATGGTGGTTGAAAGGCTGACTTTCTTGATGTACACGCCTTTCGCCTGAGATGGTTTTGCTTTTTTCAGCGCAACCAGCAGAGACTCCAGGTTTTCTTTCAGTTTGTCAGCGTCAAAGTCCACTTTACCGATGGTAGTGTGGATGATGCCGTTTTTGTCGTTACGATAACGAACCTGACCTGCTTTAGCGTTCTTAACAGCTTCAGCAACGTTAGGGGTTACAGTACCCACTTTCGGGTTTGGCATCAGGCCGCGTGGGCCCAGAATCTGGCCTAACTGGCCAACAACGCGCATTGCATCCGGAGAAGCAATAACAACGTCAAAATTCATTTCGCCTTTCTTGATCTGATCAGCCAGGTCTTCCATGCCTACCAGCTCAGCGCCTGCTGCTTTAGCAGCTTCAGCGTTTGCGCCCTGGGCGAAGACAGCAACACGTACTGAACGACCAGTACCGTGTGGCAGAACGGTCGCGCCGCGAACGTTCTGATCAGATTTACGTGCATCAATGCCGAGGTTGACAGCAACGTCAACGCTTTCAACGAACTTGGCAGTAGCCAGTTCTTTCAGCAGAGCAACAGCTTCAGCAATGTCATACTGCTTGGTCGCGTCAACTTTGTCGCGGATTACGGTCATGCGCTTGGTCAGCTTAGCCATTTCTTAGTCCTCTACTACCAGGCCCATGGAACGAGCAGTACCTTCGATTGAGCGAGTCATCGCTTCAACGTCAGAACCAGTCATGTCCGCAGCTTTGGTTTCTGCGATTTCACGTACCTGAGCACGAGTCACTTTACCGACTTTATCTTTGTTCGGCTTACCAGAACCAGACTTGATGCCCGCTGCTTTTTTCAGCAGTACGGCAGCCGGAGGCGTTTTGGTAATGAAGGTAAAAGAACGGTCGCTGTATACGGTGATAACAACTGGAGTCGGCAGACCTTTTTCCAGAGATTCGGTCTTAGCGTTGAACGCCTTACAGAATTCCATGATGTTAACACCCTGCTGACCCAGAGCTGGACCAACCGGTGGACTTGGGTTCGCCATACCAGCTGCAACCTGCAGCTTGACGTAGGCTTGGACTTTCTTAGCCATGATATTTCCTCAATTGGGTTATAGCGCCTGTAAAGGCTCCCCGTGATAACGATTTATACGCTGTTGCCAGCGCATAAAAACAAAAGGCGCGAAATTGTAGTTAAATTTCGCGCCTGCTGCAACAGCTAATTTGTGAGCGGAAAGAGGTTAACCTTTCTCCACCTGACCGAAGTCGAGCTCAACCGGTGTTGCACGACCAAAGATGGAAACGGAAACCGTCAGGCGGCTCTTCTCGTAATCCACATCTTCAACCACACCGTTAAAGTCAGCAAATGGACCGTCATTGACCCGCACCATTTCACCTGGCTCAAACAGCGTCTTCGGACGAGGCTTGTCGCCGACCTGCTGCAGACGGTTCATGATCGCATCAACTTCTTTGTCGCTGATAGGTGCCGGACGGTCAGATGTCCCGCCGATGAAACCCATCACGCGTGGGACGCTGCGCACTAAATGCCAGCTGGCGTCATTCATCACCATCTGAACCAGTACGTATCCCGGGAAAAACTTGCGCTCGCTCTTACGACGCTGGCCACCACGGATTTCAACGACTTCTTCAGTCGGAACCATGACTTCGCCAAACAGCTCTTCCATGTTGTGCAATTTGATATGCTCGCGCAGCGATTGGGCTACGCGGCCTTCAAAACCGGAAAACGCCTGTACGACGTACCAGCGTTTCTTTGGAGCTTCAGACATCTCAGAACCTCAGGCCAGTGATAAACGATACCAGACGGACCAGAATACCATCCAGCCCCCACAAAATCAGTGACATCACGGCAGTAACCGCGGCAACGATTAAGGTGGTGTGCAGCGTTTCCTGGCGGGTTGGCCAGATAACCTTACGCATTTCTGTTCTTGCTTCACGAGCAAAAGCCACAGTCGCTTTGCCTTTGGTCGTTAAAAGCGCAATGCCGCCAGCCGCTGCAATCAGTACAACTACGGCTAATGCACGCAGTGGCAATGACACATCACGATAGAGGTAGTTACCTACAATCGCTGCAAGCAGCAGTAACACAACTACTACCCACTTTACCGCTTCCAGGCCACGCCCGCTCCCTTGAGCTTCGGTATTCGCACTCATAAACCAACCTGCCACAATAATTCAGAAACAATTCTGCCCCGCAGTGCGAGGCGTCCAAACCGAATGAGCTTTTGGGGCGTAACTCGGTATCCAACGCCGCATTACAGAGCCTGTCTCAGCAATGATTATGATTCAAAAAATCACTGATGAGCCAGGTTCTATGAAACAGCGTGCAAAAAGGGCATCAAATGATGCCCTTTCCGTGTGCATTGCGTCAAACGTTATCGGTAATTATAAGATAACTTTAGCAACAACACCCGCGCCAACGGTACGGCCACCTTCGCGGATTGCGAAGCGCAGACCTTCGTCCATTGCGATTGGGTGGATCAGGGTAACAACCATTTTGATGTTGTCGCCTGGCATGACCATTTCAACGCCTTCTGGCAGCTCTACTGAGCCGGTTACGTCAGTTGTACGGAAGTAGAACTGTGGACGATAGCCTTTGAAGAACGGAGTATGGCGACCACCTTCGTCTTTAGACAGAACATAAACTTCTGACTCGAACTGGGTGTGCGGCTTGATTGAGCCTGGCTTAGCCAGAACCTGGCCACGCTGGATGTCTTCACGCTTGATACCGCGCAGCAGAACACCACAGTTTTCGCCTGCCTGACCCTGGTCCAGCAGCTTGCGGAACATCTCAACACCGGTACAGGTTGATTTCACGGTATCTTTGATACCAACGATTTCAACTTCGTCGCCGACTTTAACGATGCCGCGCTCAACACGACCGGTAACAACGGTACCACGGCCAGAGATTGAGAATACGTCTTCGATTGGCAGCAGGAACGGCTTATCGATTGCACGGATTGGATCCGGGATATAAGTATCCAGGTGTTCAGCCAGTTCGATGATTTTCGCTTCCCACTCAGGAACGCCTTCCAGCGCTTTCAGAGCAGAACCACGAACGATTGGGGTGTCGTCGCCTGGGAAGTCGTACTGTGACAGCAGGTCACGTACTTCCATCTCAACCAGCTCCAGCAGCTCTTCATCATCAACCATGTCGCACTTGTTCAGGAACACGATGATGTAAGGAACGCCAACCTGACGACCCAGCAGGATGTGCTCACGGGTCTGTGGCATAGGGCCATCAGTCGCAGCAACAACCAGGATCGCGCCGTCCATCTGCGCAGCACCGGTGATCATGTTTTTCACATAGTCGGCGTGGCCTGGGCAGTCAACGTGAGCGTAGTGACGTGCAGCAGTCTCATACTCAACGTGAGCGGTGTTGATGGTGATACCGCGGGCTTTTTCTTCAGGCGTGCTGTCGATCTGATCGAATGCACGAGCCTGGCCGCCGTTGGTTTTAGCCAGTACGGTAGTGATAGCTGCAGTCAGGGTGGTTTTACCGTGGTCAACGTGACCGATGGTGCCCACGTTTACGTGCAGTTTGTTACGTTGAAATTGCTCTTTAGCCATCGCTAGTCCCTCTAAGACACGGATATATCAATGATATCATCACATTAACCAGGCAATGCCTGACTGCAAGGAAGTTACAGAGAAAATCAGGAGGGAGATTAAAGGAAGTGGTGCTGATACCCAGAGTCGAACTGGGGACCTCACCCTTACCAAGGGTGCGCTCTACCAACTGAGCCATATCAGCACATCTGGAGCGGGCAGCGGGAATCGAACCCGCATCATCAGCTTGGAAGGCTGAGGTAATAGCCATTATACGATGCCCGCATCCTGGAACTCGGCTACCTGTTCTTTCTGTAGCTTGCAGATAACAAAGAATGTTTCTCTGCTACCTACTGCCTGTCAGCGGAGCTGACCGACTTTGACTTCGCTAACGCTCAGTCTGAATTCAGGGTGATAAATGACTCACCTGACAGATAAACAGGTTGTTTATCTGTACTCAACCGCGAGGTTGAGATGGTGGTGGGAGAAGGATTCGAACCTTCGAAGTCTGTGACGGCAGATTTACAGTCTGCTCCCTTTGGCCGCTCGGGAATCCCACCTACTTGATGGTGCCGGCTACCGGAATCGAACTGGTGACCTACTGATTACAAGTCAGTTGCTCTACCAACTGAGCTAAGCCGGCATCAAGTGGAGCGCATTCTAGGAAGGTCGGGCTCTGGATGCAACTAAAAAATCGCTTATTTTTTTCTATCGCTTACTATTTGTGCAAATCATCGCATTTTGGCGTTTTTGTGCAGAATATTTGTGCAATCTGGCCCTGTTTTCACAGGATTCAGCAAACCGCGCTGCTGCCCTCCGCGTCTCTGCACACCTCATTTCAGAGAATAAATGATCCGCCAGCCGCATTTTTATTTTGTGTTTCTGTACTAAGTGATGATTTTTCGACCCGTGCTGCGTCATTTTTATCGTGCGCCGAAGATTTTCTATCGAAAGCTGAGCCGGTTTTATCAGGCACAGGCTGCAGATGGAACAGCGAACACCCGCATTGAGAGCGCTAAAATGCGTTTATACCGAGGGTTCTTTTTCGATATTACTCAGGTTATGCATGAATGATGTACCGTATCAGCCTCGCTATACGCCTTTATAGCAGCGCCTGAACATTCAGACGTTGTACCAATGTTAAGAGCAGACTAAACCTGCACATTGACTGTGGTGAGCTTTAAATCATAAACAACGATAAAGCTGCCATAATTAAAGGCATTGTGACGTTTTGTGGGTATGCCGACGAAAGCGTGATCACGTTTATCTTTTTACTTCTGTTAAAAGCCATACTGGTGATACCCTCCAGCCCATTGTTCTCACTGATAAACCAGCGATTCGTGATTCATTTCATCAGTGCTGTCCTGCTTATCGGATAACACGCGGTTGATAGCAATGAATTTGCGGTCAGATGCATGCTTATGGATAAAACGACCCCCCTGACAACGCCTTACTTAGAATTCACTCGTGAGCAGTGGGCTGCATTACGTGATTCTGTTCCTATGACGCTTTCAGAGGAAGAGATCGCGCAGCTGGAGGGCATCAACGAGGATCTCTCGCTGGAGGAGGTAGCAGAAATTTATCTGCCACTTTCGCGTCTGCTTAACTTCTATATAAGTTCTAACGTCCGCCGGCAGGCTGTACTCGAACAGTTCCTTGGCACCAATGGCCAGAAAATCCCCTATATCATCAGCATTGCGGGGAGCGTAGCTGTCGGTAAAAGCACAACTGCACGTGTACTGCAGGCATTGCTCAGCCGCTGGCCTGAACATCGTAAAGTGGAATTGATCACGACGGATGGCTTCCTTCATCCGAATGCCGTGCTTAAAGAGCGCGGTCTGATGAAGAAGAAAGGCTTCCCGCAATCCTATGACATGCACCGGCTGGTCAATTTCGTCTCCGATTTGAAATCCGGAGCCAGTCAGGTGACAGCGCCGGTTTATTCGCATCTGATTTATGATGTGATTCCTGATGGCGATAAAGTGATACAGCAGCCCGATATTCTTATTCTGGAAGGCCTGAACGTATTACAGAGCGGCATGGACTATCCCCACGACCCGCATCATGTCTTTGTTTCCGACTTCGTCGATTTTTCTATCTATGTCGATGCAGAGGAAGATCTGCTGCAAAGCTGGTATATCAATCGATTCCTGAAATTCCGCCAGGGTGCGTTTACTGATCCGGACTCCTATTTCCATCATTACGCCCAGCTTTCAGAGGCAGAGGCGGTTGAGATAGCAGGCAACTTATGGAAAGAGATTAACTGGCTTAACCTGCAGGAAAATATCCTGCCGACACGCGAAAGGGCCAGCCTGATTATGACCAAAAGTGGCGATCATGCGGTCGATAAGGTTCGCCTGCGTAAATAACTGCTGTAATAAAAAAGCCTGCATCAGTGCAGGCTTTTTTGATCAAACAGGACGCAGTGAAATTTCCCCGCCCACCCAGGCCTTTATTTCACCCTCCTGCTCCAGTAATAAGCCCCCCTGACTGTCAACGCCGCGCGCAATACCATGCACTTCACGTTCACCGATCAGCAGCTTAACAGGCCGGTTAATGAAATTATCCAGTGCCGCCCAGCGCGCGATGAAGGGGGTTAATCCCTCCTGTTCAAACAGCGGCAGGGCTTCGCGCAGACTGTTGATCAGACGGGCAGCAAGCTCATTGCGGTTCACGCTCACCCCGGCCTCCTGCAGGTTAATCCAGCCCTGATTAATCTGTGAGGCATCGGCGGTTCGCATCGCCAGGTTAATCCCGGCACCAATCACGATCTGCGCTGCATCACCGGTTTTTCCTGTCAGTTCGACCAGGATACCCGCCAGTTTGCGATCGTTGAGGTAAATATCATTTGGCCATTTGACGCGGACATCATCCGCCCCCAGGGCACGTAATGTCTCAGCCATGATAATACCAATGACCAGGCTAAGGCCCATCGCCGCAGCGGGTCCCTGCTCAAGACGCCAGTACATAGACATGTAGAGGTTAGCGCCAAAGGGAGAGAACCATTGACGTCCCCGGCGACCACGACCTGCCTGCTGATATTCAGCGATACAGGCGGCACCCGACTGCAGGTCATGCATGCGTTCCAGCAGATACTGGTTTGTGGAGTCAATGACCGGGATAACCGAGACATTGCCCTGCGTAACCTGAGAGAGGATTGCCTGCTCATCCAGCAGCTGCATTGGCGCAGACAGGCTGTAGCCCTTCCCTGTCACGGTATAGACATCAAGGCCCCAGCTTTTTAACGTCTGAATGTGCTTGTTTATGGCTGCCCGACTCATGCCCAGCGTTTCACCTAGCTGCTCGCCAGAATGAAACTCACCATCAGATAAAATATCGACCAGCTTTAGCGGGACATTGTGGTCTTTCATGCGATCACCCCGACAGCATTGCACTCGCCCTGCGCCTGAATAAAGCGGACTTCAGGCTCCAGCCAGACATCGAATTTCTCACCCACCTTCGCGCGCACGGTTTTTGCCAGCGCAACGATATCGTCAGGCGTGGCATGGTCAGCGTTAATCAGCACCAGGGCCTGTTGCTGGTGAACAGCGGCACCGCCGATGCGATACCCCTTCAGCTGGCACTGATCGATAAGCCAGCCTGCTGCCAGCTTGGTTTCACCATTCGGCATCAGATAGTGTGGCATACCAGGGAAATGAGCCAGCAGGGAGTTGCACTGTGCCCCGGTAACGACAGGATTTTTGAAGAAGCTGCCTACGTTACCGGTGACTTTTGGATCCGGTAATTTGCTCTGCCGCATCTGGCATACCGCGTGGTAGACGTCCCAGGCATTGGCGGTCACGGGGTTGAGCGTTTTCAGGTCGCCGTAGGTTAATACGGGCTGCCATTGCTTAGGTAATATTATCCCGACCGCGACGATGACATAGCCTGACTGATAGCGATGTTTAAATATGCTGTCACGATAGCCAAATTCACAGGCTTCACGATCGAGGCGTTCTGTCTCACCACTGTGCAGGTTAAGTACATCCACATATTCGCAGACATCTTTTAATTCCACACCATAGGCGCCAATGTTCTGAATCGGTGCCGAGCCGGTCATCCCGGGGATCAACGCAAGGTTTTCGAGGCCGGTGATCCCTTTTTCCAGCGTGCTTTTAACCAGTTGATGCCAGTTCTCACCTGCACCGACATGCAACTTCCAGCACTCAAATTCATCCTGAATTCTGATGCCTTTGATGCGGTTGAGCACCACGGTGCCGGCGAAATCTTCCAGAAAAAGGACATTGCTGCCTTCACCAAGCACGATGAAAGGCATTTGATCATGCTGGCTGGCCTGCCATGCGGCCAGAATGGCGGCTGGCGTCTCAGCGACGATGCGTTTCTGTGTGTGTACTTCAAGCCCAAGCGTATTGTCGGCTTTTAAGGAGGGATGCTGGCTGGACATTTGACGGCCTTTACTGAGTTATCTGGCCGTAGTTTACCGTATCAGAGAGGGGTTCTCAGGCTGTTTTCGGGAATTATGATGAGGTTTTTCACGATCTGCAGACGTAAAAAAGCCCCGCACTGCTGTGCGGGGCTTCTTCACTTATATAATGCCTGGCAGTTCCCTACTCTCGCATGGGGAGACCCCACACTACCATCGGCGCTACGGCGTTTCACTTCTGAGTTCGGCATGGGGTCAGGTGGGACCACCGCGCTAAAGCCGCCAGGCAAATTCTTTGTGCTCTGTCCTGTGTCTTTTGTGCTTATGCTGCGTTGGCTTCCCTCGCGCTACTCAGTCACATACTTCAGTATGCTCCTTCATATCGGTCGGTTGCCGCCTTGCCTAAGCGCAAAATCCTTCGGACCTTGGTCCGCAGGACACAACTGTATCCGGTAACAAGCTGAAAATCGTGTCTCTCAAAAACGCCTCTGGCGTTGTAAGGTTAAGCCTCACGGGTCATTAGTACCGGTTAGCTCAACGCATCGCTGCGCTTACACACCCGGCCTATCAACGTCGTAGTCTTCAACGTCCCTTCAGGACTCTCAAAGGAGTCAGGGAGAACTCATCTCGGGGCAAGTTTCGTGCTTAGATGCTTTCAGCACTTATCTTTTCCGCACTTAGCTACCGGGCAATGCCATTGGCATGACAACCCGAACACCAGTGGTGCGTTCACTCCGGTCCTCTCGTACTAGGAGCAACCCCCCTCAATTCTCCAGCGCCCACGGCAGATAGGGACCGAACTGTCTCACGACGTTCTAAACCCAGCTCGCGTACCACTTTAAACGGCGAACAGCCGTACCCTTGGGACCTACTTCAGCCCCAGGATGTGATGAGCCGACATCGAGGTGCCAAACACCGCCGTCGATATGAACTCTTGGGCGGTATCAGCCTGTTATCCCCGGAGTACCTTTTATCCGTTGAGCGATGGCCCTTCCATTCAGAACCACCGGATCACTATGACCTGCTTTCGCACCTGCTCGAGCCGTCACTCTCGCAGTCAAGCCAGCTTATGCCATTGCACTAACCTCACGATGTCCGACCGTGATTAGCTGACCTTCGTGCTCCTCCGTTACTCTTTAGGAGGAGACCGCCCCAGTCAAACTACCCACCAGACACTGTCCGCAGCCCGGATTACGGGCCTACGTTAGAACATCAAACATTAAAGGGTGGTATTTCAAGGTTGGCTCCACGCGAACTGGCGTCCGCGCTTCAAAGCCTCCCACCTATCCTACACATCAAGGCTCAATGTTCAGTGTCAAGCTGTAGTAAAGGTTCACGGGGTCTTTCCGTCTTGCCGCGGGTACACTGCATCTTCACAGCGAGTTCAATTTCACTGAGTCTCGGGTGGAGACAGCCTGGCCATCATTACGCCATTCGTGCAGGTCGGAACTTACCCGACAAGGAATTTCGCTACCTTAGGACCGTTATAGTTACGGCCGCCGTTTACCGGGGCTTCGATCAAGAGCTTCTCCTTGCGGATAACCCCATCAATTAACCTTCCGGCACCGGGCAGGCGTCACACCGTATACGTCCACTTTCGTGTTTGCACAGTGCTGTGTTTTTAATAAACAGTTGCAGCCAGCTGGTATCTTCGACTGGCTTCAGCTCGGGGAGCAAGTCCCTCCACCTACGCGCCAGCGTGCCTTCTCCCGAAGTTACGGCACCATTTTGCCTAGTTCCTTCACCCGAGTTCTCTCAAGCGCCTTGGTATTCTCTACCTGACCACCTGTGTCGGTTTGGGGTACGATTCTGTGTTACCTGATGCTTAGAGGCTTTTCCTGGAAGCTGGGCATTTATCACTTCAGCACCGTAGTGCCTCGTCGTCACGCCTCAGCGTTAACAAGAGTCCGGATTTACCTAAACTCTCCGCCTACACGCTTAAACCGGGACAACCGTCGCCCGGCTGATATAGCCTTCTCCGTCCCCCCTTCGCAGTAACACCGAGTACAGGAATATTAACCTGTTTCCCATCGACTACGCCTTTCGGCCTCGCCTTAGGGGTCGACTCACCCTGCTCCGATTAACGTTGAACAGGAACCCTTGGTCTTCCGGCGAGCGGGCTTTTCACCCGCTTTATCGTTACTTATGTCAGCATTCGCACTTCTGATACCTCCAGCAGCCCTCACAGGCCACCTTCGACGGCTTACAGAACGCTCCCCTACCCAACAACGCCTAAGCGTCGCTGCCGCAGCTTCGGTGCATGGTTTAGCCCCGTTACATCTTCCGCGCAGGCCGACTCGACCAGTGAGCTATTACGCTTTCTTTAAATGATGGCTGCTTCTAAGCCAACATCCTGGCTGTCTGTGCCTTCCCACATCGTTTCCCACTTAACCATGACTTTGGGACCTTAGCTGGCGGTCTGGGTTGTTTCCCTCTTCACGACGGACGTTAGCACCCGCCGTGTGTCTCCCGTGATAACATTCTTCGGTATTCGCAGTTTGCATCGGGTTGGTAAGCCGGGATGGCCCCCTAGCCGAAACAGTGCTCTACCCCCGAAGATGAGTTCACGAGGCGCTACCTAAATAGCTTTCGGGGAGAACCAGCTATCTCCCGGTTTGATTGGCCTTTCACCCCCAGCCACAGGTCATCCGCTAATTTTTCAACATTAGTCGGTTCGGTCCTCCAGTTAGTGTTACCCAACCTTCAACCTGCCCATGGCTAGATCACCGGGTTTCGGGTCTATACCCTGCAACTTAACGCCCAGTTAAGACTCGGTTTCCCTGCGGCTCCCCTATACGGTTAACCTTGCTACAGAATATAAGTCGCTGACCCATTATACAAAAGGTACGCAGTCACCCTGATAAATCAAGGCTCCCACTGCTTGTACGTACACGGTTTCAGGTTCTGTTTCACTCCCCTCGCCGGGGTTCTTTTCGCCTTTCCCTCACGGTACTGGTTCACTATCGGTCAGTCAGGAGTATTTAGCCTTGGAGGATGGTCCCCCCATATTCAGACAGGATACCACGTGTCCCGCCTTACTCATCGAGCTCACAGCATGTGTGTTTTTGTGTACGGGAGTATCACCCTGTACCCTGCGACTTTCCAGACGCTTCCACTAACACACAAGCTGATTCAGGCTCTGGGCTGCTCCCCGTTCGCTCGCCGCTACTGGGGGAATCTCGGTTGATTTCTTTTCCTCGGGGTACTTAGATGTTTCAGTTCCCCCGGTTCGCCTTGCAGCACTATGTATTCATGCTGCAATGATGCACAGAGTGCACCGGGTTTCCCCATTCGGACATCGACGGCTGTAGCGGTTCATATCACCTTACCGTCGCTTTACGCAGATTAGCACGTCCTTCATCGCCTCTGACTGCCTGGGCATCCACCGTGTACGCTTAGTCGCTTAACCTCACAACCCACAGGCGTTTTACAACGCTGCGTGCTGCAAGCATTTGAGAGACTCGAACGCATCGCTTTGTCATTCCTTATTACGGAGGAATGACGCGGTGCGTCGTTTCAATTTTCAGCTTGTTCCGGATTGTTAAAGAGCATAATACTTCGCAGCACACCGTTGCCGGTACGCTCTGAAGTATTCAGAAAAAACAGATAAACGGTATGGTGGAGCTAAGCGGGATCGAACCGCTGACCTCCTGCGTGCAAGGCAGGCGCTCTCCCAGCTGAGCTATAGCCCCATACAGTTACTGCAGAGACCACTACTACCACTCAACCGAGTACACTTCGTGAGAAATGTAATTCGTGCTCAGGCAAGGCATGTTTCCGCGAAGCATAGTGAACTATGCAAGCCGGGAACATAACGCAGCGTGAGTGCGAATTTGGTAGGCCTGAGTGGACTTGAACCACCGACCTCACCCTTATCAGGGGTGCGCTCTAACCACCTGAGCTACAAGCCTGTAGAGGTTTTTTCTGCTCGTTACTTTTTATCAGACAATCTGTGTGGACACTGCGCGGGAAGGTATCTTCAGGTAAGGAGGTGATCCAACCGCAGGTTCCCCTACGGTTACCTTGTTACGACTTCACCCCAGTCATGAATCACAAAGTGGTAAGCGCCCTCCCGAAGGTTAAGCTACCTACTTCTTTTGCAACCCACTCCCATGGTGTGACGGGCGGTGTGTACAAGGCCCGGGAACGTATTCACCGTGGCATTCTGATCCACGATTACTAGCGATTCCGACTTCACGGAGTCGAGTTGCAGACTCCGATCCGGACTACGACGCACTTTGTGAGGTCCGCTTGCTCTCGCGAGGTCGCTTCTCTTTGTATGCGCCATTGTAGCACGTGTGTAGCCCTACTCGTAAGGGCCATGATGACTTGACGTCATCCCCACCTTCCTCCGGTTTATCACCGGCAGTCTCCTTTGAGTTCCCGACATGACTCGCTGGCAACAAAGGATAAGGGTTGCGCTCGTTGCGGGACTTAACCCAACATTTCACAACACGAGCTGACGACAGCCATGCAGCACCTGTCTCACGGTTCCCGAAGGCACTAAGGCATCTCTGCCGAATTCCGTGGATGTCAAGAGTAGGTAAGGTTCTTCGCGTTGCATCGAATTAAACCACATGCTCCACCGCTTGTGCGGGCCCCCGTCAATTCATTTGAGTTTTAACCTTGCGGCCGTACTCCCCAGGCGGTCGACTTAACGCGTTAGCTCCGGAAGCCACTCCTCAAGGGAACAACCTCCAAGTCGACATCGTTTACGGCGTGGACTACCAGGGTATCTAATCCTGTTTGCTCCCCACGCTTTCGCACCTGAGCGTCAGTCTTTGTCCAGGGGGCCGCCTTCGCCACCGGTATTCCTCCAGATCTCTACGCATTTCACCGCTACACCTGGAATTCTACCCCCCTCTACAAGACTCAAGCCTGCCAGTTTCAAATGCAGTTCCCAGGTTAAGCCCGGGGATTTCACATCTGACTTAACAGACCGCCTGCGTGCGCTTTACGCCCAGTAATTCCGATTAACGCTTGCACCCTCCGTATTACCGCGGCTGCTGGCACGGAGTTAGCCGGTGCTTCTTCTGCGGGTAACGTCAATCGACACGGTTATTAACCGCATCGCCTTCCTCCCCGCTGAAAGTACTTTACAACCCGAAGGCCTTCTTCATACACGCGGCATGGCTGCATCAGGCTTGCGCCCATTGTGCAATATTCCCCACTGCTGCCTCCCGTAGGAGTCTGGACCGTGTCTCAGTTCCAGTGTGGCTGGTCATCCTCTCAGACCAGCTAGGGATCGTCGCCTAGGTGGGCCATTACCCCGCCTACTAGCTAATCCCATCTGGGTTCATCCGATAGTGAGAGGCCCGAAGGTCCCCCTCTTTGGTCTTGCGACGTTATGCGGTATTAGCCACCGTTTCCAGTGGTTATCCCCCTCTATCGGGCAGATCCCCAGACATTACTCACCCGTCCGCCACTCGTCACCCAAGAGCAAGCTCTCTGTGCTACCGTCCGACTTGCATGTGTTAGGCCTGCCGCCAGCGTTCAATCTGAGCCATGATCAAACTCTTCAATTTAAGTTTGATTTGCTTAAACAAGTTAAGCGGTGCTCATCTGTAAAACGTCATAATGAATTTCATTATGTGTTCACTCGTGAGACTTGATATTTTTTTTACGTCCTAAGACGCTGATATCAATCCTGCGAGTGCCCACACAGATTGTCTGATAAATTGTTAAAGAGCAGTGCGAACAGTGCGTTAGCGTCCTGTCGCGAGGTGGCGTATATTACGCTTTCCTCCTGCAGAGTCAACCTCTATTTCAGAAGTTTTTCTCCGGCGGCGCAGTCTCCTGTGCCTCCCAACCCGTTTTCCCGTTGCCGGTGTTCCGTGTCGATGGAGGCGCATTATAGGGAGTTCGCGCGGGCTGACAAGTGTTTATTACGAAAAGATTATCGTTCGCAGTAATTTTCATCAAATCGCGCTATTTCGCTACGATTTGCCTGGTAACTGTCCAAAATCATTAGCAAAAGTGCGTACCTGCTGCCAGTCCGTGTACTCCACTTCTTTCGTTGAATCTGTCTCACCGCCGGTCATACGCATAATTAACTGAATCATGACGCGATCGAACCAGCGATAGCGCGGATAATAGAGCGCCCCCGCGAACACAGCACAGCAATCAGGTTGCCACGGCGAGCTGGCCAGAAACTTCTGCGTATAAGCATTGGTTTCAGGCGTTCGCTTCTCTGGTTTGCGCGCCGTCAGGTTCACCGAAAAGAAACCGCTGGTACGCTGCTGCAACGCCTGCAGATGAAGCTTTACGAACTTATCGACCACCGGCTGGAAATGGCCGTAGCGGATAGAGGCGCCAATCAGCACGCGATCATACTGCGACCAGTCAGGCAGAGCGGCATCCTGAATGTCCAGTACATCACATGGCTGCTGCTGACGAATCACCTCAGCAATAGAAGAGGCAATCTTCTTTGTTTGTCCGTCGCGAGTGGAATAGAGAATCAGCGCTTTCATGTCAGCATCCTTATTAATTATTCACGCCAGAAAGTAGGTGTGAACAGCACCAGCAAGGTAAATACCTCGAGACGCCCGAATAACATGGTGGAGATAAGAATCCATTTCGCCACGTCATTCATTGAAGTGAAGTTATCGGCCACAACCCCTAACCCCGGCCCGAGGTTGTTCAGCGTAGCGGCAACAGCAGCAAAAGCCGAGAAGTCGTCGACGCCGGTGGCGATGATCGCCAGCATGCTGACCAGGAACACCAGCGCATAAGCGGAGAAGAATCCCCAGACGGCCTCAAGGATACGTTCCGGCAACGCCCGATTGCCCAGCTTAATGGTGTAGACCGCATTCGGGTGAACCAGACGCTTCAGCTCACGGTTACCCTGCTTGCATAACAGCAGGATGCGGATCACCTTCAGGCCACCGCCGGTGGAACCGGCACAGCCGCCGATAAAGGCGGAGCACAACAGCAGCACCGGCAGGAACAATGGCCAGCGTGCGATGCTGTCGGTCGTGAATCCCGCCGTGGTCGCCATGGAAACGACCTGGAAGAAGGCCTGGTTCAGCGTTTGCCAGCCGCTGTCGTAAACATTGTGGAACCAGAGCACCAGCGTACAGATCAACACCAGCGTCAGCTGAACACCAATAAACATGCGGAATTCCGGGTCGCGCCAGTACACACGCAGATTACGTCCGCTTAACATGGCAAAGTGCAGGCCGTAGTTACAGCCTGAGATCAGCAGAAACACCGCCACGATGGTATTAATGGTGCCACTATGAAAATAGCCGATGCTGGCATCATGGGTTGAGAAGCCGCCAATGGCGATGGTCGAGAAGCTGTGGCCGATCGCATCAAACGCCGGCATTCCCGCCAGCCAGAGTGCCAGCGCACAGGCCACCGTCAGCAGAACATAGATCAGCCAGAGGGTTTTAGCCGTTTCGGCAATGCGCGGCCGCATTTTGTTATCTTTCAGCGGCCCCGGCATTTCAGCGCGATAGAGCTGCATACCCCCGACACCCAGAATCGGCAGTATCGCTACCGCTAACACGATGATCCCCATACCGCCCAGCCACTGCAGCATCTGCCGATAAAAGAGGATCGCCTTGGGCAGCGAGTCCAGCCCCACCAGCGTGGTGGCACCGGTGGTTGTCAGGCCAGAGAAAGATTCAAAGAACGCATCCGTCACGGAAAGATGCGGCTGCTCGGCAAAGATAAAGGGCATGGCCCCTACGCTGCCCAGCACCGTCCAGAACAGCACGACAATCAGAAACCCTTCCCGCGGTTTGAGTTCGGTTTTCTTTTTGCGATTCGGCCACCACAGCAGCGAGCCGATCACCAGCGCCATCATAAAGGTCTGGCTAAACGCCCGCCCCGCGCCATCGCGATAAATTAATGCGACCAGGCCGGGCAAAATCATCGTCACTGAAAAGAGGATCACCAGCAGACCGACTATGCGGGTAATGGCGCGAAAGTGCATTCAGCCGTTCCTTTAAATAATAGAGATGAACATCAGGGTGTGAGCGGGATCAGCGATAATGCGCCCCGACTAAAGTCTGACAGATTTTTTTTGAATCCATCGATTTGTCCGTAAGGTACAGCCAGCGTCAGCGCAATGCGATCCTGAAACTGGCTGTCGGTCACCTTACCGTCAAAACGCTGTACCAGCCGTTCAACATCACTGAGCTGTGGATAGTCGCATTGCAACGTGAACAGCTTCATCGGCACTTTACGCTGCCGTGGCAGCAGCTTAAGCCCCTGCTGAACGCCACCGCCATAGGCTTTCACTAAGCCCCCGGTCCCCAGCATAATGCCGCCGTAATAACGCACCACCACGGCGGTAATCTCGCCAATATCCGCGCCCATAAGCTGCGCCAGCATCGGTTTCCCTGCCGTACCCGAAGGTTCACCATCATCAGAGAAGCCGAGCTGTTGAGAATCATTCGGCGCGCCCGCGACCCATGCCCAGCAGTGATGCCGGGCAGCGGGATGCTCGCTTTTAACCTGCTGAACAAAGGCGCGCGCCGCCTCTGCCCCCTCGGTGTGCGCCAGCAGCGTAATGAAGCGACTCTTTTTGATCGTCTCCTCACTGCTGCTCACGGGCACAGCGGGAATATCAAAGGCTTCCATCAGGCCAGATGCAGATCGCGGGTCATGTTCTCAACGCGATGCGCATGGATCACCACGTTATCTTCGATACGAATTCCGCCATAAGGCCGAAGCGCATCGATGGCCTGCCAGTTAAAGTGCTGACTGAAACGGCCAGCACGCAGCGGTGCCAGTAAAGAGTCAATAATATAGAAGCCCGGCTCGATGGTTAATACCATGCCCGGTTGCAGTACGCGGGTGCAGCGAAGATAAGGATATTGCGCGGGCGCGGCGAGATGCGTGCCCTGATCATCCTGCATAAAACCGGCCACGTCATGCACCTGCAGACCCAGCGGATGCCCCAGGCCATGCGGCATAAACGGACCGGTCAGATCTTCAGCCACCAGCGCTTCTTCGCTGATTCCCTGCACCAGCTCAAACTTCAGCAGCATCTTCGCAATGCGCTGGTGCATCTGAAGATGATAATCGGTGTAGCGTACACCCGCTTTCAGTGTCGCGATCAGCGCCAGCTCTTCCGCGTTCATCGCCTCAACCATTCTGGCGTAGAGCGAACTGCTCTGCGCCGCATAGCTGCGGGTCAGATCGGCGGCATAGCCAAGATATTCAGCGCCCGCATCAATCAAAAAGCTGTGGCGCTTCGCCGGTGGCTGATGATCCAGCCGGGTGTAGTGCAGCACCGCAGCGTGTTCATTCAGCGCAATGATATTGCCGTAAGGCACATCGGTGTCGCGATGACCGGTCGCAGTCAGATAGGCCTGATTGATATCGAACTCACTTAAGCCTGCCGAGAACGCCTCTTTCGCTGCGCGATGACCGGCCACCGCCAGCTTCTGCGCCTGCCGCATACAGGCAAGTTCATAATCTGTTTTGATGCTGCGATGGAAATGCAGGAAGTCGATTACCGCTTTGGGATTGATATTGCCGGAGGCGATACCGAGCTGAGCCGCACGCGCGTTGACCGGGCCAATATAGGCGACGTTATCACGCTGTGCAGGCAGCAGTTGCGCAATCTCATCCGCGTTTTTCAGGCCGATAACCTCGACATCCCCGGTCCAGAAGCTATCCGGCAGCGGTTCAACGTTATGCCAGTAATCCACCGGAGAGTAGAACCACAGTTTCGGTTTGTTCACCCCATCAATCCACAGCCAGCAGTTAGGCACCTGCGTTACCGGCACCCAGGCTTTGAACTGCGGATTCACCTTAAACGGATAGGTGTGGTCATCCAGAAACACCGTCAACAACTCACCGGAATGAATCAACATCGCATCCAGTTTGTTGCGTGCCAGCACCTGCTGCGCCCGTTGCTGCAACGTGGCGATGTGCGCGTGATACAAGGTCTTCAGTGAATCCATTGACGTCTCTCCAGTGTCGCGAAATGGCCGCAAGTTTAGCATACCCCTTGCGCAGATGCCGAAGTCGGCGGAGCTGTGATCTTGTTAGCAAATAAGCAAAGAGCAATTTGCAAATAATTAACATCGCTCCCACACTCACGATCATCTGGTATGACCAGATCACCTTTCGCGGTTTCAGGAGACGCACATGCTCTACCAAGGCGCTAACCTTACTCTTCACTGGCTGGACGATGGCATCGCCGAGCTGGTTTTTGACGCTACCGGCTCGGTCAACAAGCTCGATACGCAAACTGTCGCCAGTCTGGGCGAGGCGATGGCGGTGCTGGAACAGCAGCCAGAACTGCGTGGCCTGCTGCTGAGCTCCGCTAAACCGGCTTTTATTGTCGGTGCCGATATCACCGAGTTCCTTTCCCTGTTTAATGCACCTGCCGAAAAGCTGAGTCAATGGCTGAGCTACGCCAACAGCATCTTCAATCGCCTTGAAGATTTGCCGGTGCCAACTCTGGCCGCCATTGACGGCTATGCGCTGGGCGGCGGATGTGAATGCGTGCTGGCAACCGATCTGCGTATCGCCACTGCGGACGCCCGTATTGGCCTGCCGGAAACAAAACTCGGCATCATGCCCGGCTTTGGCGGCAGCGTGCGACTGCCGCGTCTGCTGGGCGCCGACAGTGCGCTGGAAATTATTGCGGCGGGCAAAGATGTCGATGGCAATGCCGCCCTGAAACTCGGCCTGGTCGATGCGGTGGTCTCTCGCGAGAAACTGCGCGAGGCGGGGATCACGATGCTCAAAGCCGCCGCTACTGATGGCAGCTGGCGCGCGCGCCGGGCACCGAAACTGGCACCACTGAAGCTCAGTCCGATTGAAGCGGCGATGAGCTTCACGATTGCGAAAGCGATGGTGCTGCAGACCGCAGGCAAACACTATCCCGCCCCGCTGATGGCAGTAAAAACTATTGAAGCCGCAGCCAGTCTTGGCCGTGATGATGCGCTGAAACTTGAAACCGCGGCGTTTGTGCCGCTGGCGCAGTCTGATGAAGCTCGCGCCCTGGTCGGCATCTTCCTCAACGATCAGTACGTTAAGAGTCTGGCGAAAAAGCGCGGCAGCGAGAGCGGCGCACCGGCTCAGGCAGCCGTACTGGGCGCGGGCATCATGGGTGGCGGTATCAGCTACCAGTCTGCCTGGAAAGGCGTGCCGGTCAGAATGAAAGACATTAACCCGCAGGCGTTAACCCTGGGGATGAACGAAGCCAGCAAGCTCCTTAATAAGCTGCTGGAGCGCGGCAAAATCGACGGCAGTAAACTCGCCAGTGTCATCGCCACTATCCAGCCCACGCTCGATTACGCCGGTTTTGACCAGGCCGATGTGGTGGTGGAAGCAGTGGTCGAGAACCCGCTGATCAAGGCCAAAGTGCTGGCTGAAACCGAACAGCATCTGCGTGAAGATGCGATTCTGGCCTCCAATACCTCGACCATTCCCATCAGCCAGCTGGCGCAGGCGCTGCAGCGTCCGGAAAACTTCTGTGGCATGCACTTCTTCAATCCGGTGCCGCGTATGCCGCTGGTTGAAGTGGTGCGTGGCGAGAAAACCAGTGAAGCGACCCTGAGTAAAGTCGTGGCCTGGGCCAGCAAAATGGGCAAAACCCCTATCGTGGTGAATGACTGTCCCGGCTTTTTTGTGAACCGGGTGCTGTTCCCCTACTTCGCCGCTTTCAGCCTGCTGCTGCGCGACGGCGCTGATTTCCGTCAGATCGATAAAGTGATGGAAAAACAGTTCGGCTGGCCGATGGGTCCCTCATGGCTGCTGGATGTGGTGGGCATCGATACCGCACACCACGCGCAAAGCGTGATGGCGGATGGGTTCCCGGATCGCATGAAACATGACTACCGTGATGCGATCGACCTGCTGTTTGATGCCGGTCGGTTTGGTCAGAAAAATGGCAAAGGCTTCTGGCGCTGGGAAGAGGATAAAAAGGGCAAGCTGAAGAAAGTGCCGGATCCTGAGGTGGATACGCTGCTGCAACAGGTCTGTCAGCCCGCGCGGGTCTTCAGCGATGAAGAGATCCTGAACCGCATGATGCTGCCGATGCTGAATGAAGTGGTGCGCTGCCTGGAAGAGAAGATTATCGCCTCACCGGCAGAAGCGGATATGGCGCTGGTTTACGGCCTCGGCTTCCCGCCGTTCCGTGGTGGTGCCTTCCGCTATCTCGATACCCTGGGTAACAGCAATGTGGTCGATCAGGCCCGGCGCTACAGCGCGCTCGGCGGCCTGTATGCCCTGCCGACGCTGCTGGTGCAGAAAGCCCATCAGCATGAAAGCTGGTATCCCGTTGCCAAACCGATTGATGAAGCCGCGCTGAAAAGCGCCTGAGGGCAAGAAGATGGAAAATGTGGTGATTGTTGATGCGGTACGCACGCCAATGGGACGCTCAAAAGGCGGAGCCTTTCGGAACGTGCGCGCTGAAGATCTCTCTGCGCACCTGATGCGCGAAATGCTGAGCCGTAACCCGGCGGTAAATCCGGCCTCGCTCGATGATATCGTCTGGGGCTGCGTACAGCAGACGCTGGAACAGGGATTTAATATCGCGCGTAACGCCGCGCTGCTGGCTGAAATCCCGCACTCCGTACCAGCCACGACCGTCAACCGGCTGTGTGGTTCCTCCATGCAGGCGCTGCACGATGCGGCCCGCGCCATTATGGTCGGCGATGCACAGTGCTGCCTGATTGGGGGCGTCGAGCATATGGGGCACGTGCCCATGAATCACGGCGTGGACTTTCATCCCGGCCTGGGCCGCACCGTCGCCAAAGCCGCAGGCATGATGGGCTTAACTGCCGAGATGCTGGCGCGTATGCATCATATCAGCCGTGAGCAGCAGGATGCGTTTGCCCTGCGTTCGCACCAGCGCGCATGGCAGGCCACCCAGCGTGGCGATTTCGCCACAGAGATTGTCGCCACCTATGGTCACGACAGCGACGGCATTCTCAAACGCTATGATTTCGACGAGGTGATCCGCGAGGAGACCAGCGCCGAAGGGCTGGCGGCACTGAAACCCGCCTTCGATCCGGTGAATGGCACCGTCACGGCGGGAACGTCATCCGCGTTGTCAGATGGCGCGGCCGCCATGCTGATTATGAGTGAATCACGCGCCCGCGAACTGGGGCTGACGCCACGCGCCCGCATTCGCAGCATGGCGGTGGTCGGCTGCGATCCGTCGATCATGGGATATGGACCGGTTCCGGCCAGCAAACTGGCGTTAAAACGCGCGGGACTGAGCGTCAGTGATATCGACGTGTTTGAGCTGAACGAAGCCTTTGCCGCGCAGACGCTGCCCTGCATCAAGGACTTAGGTTTGCTGGAGCGGATGGATGAAAAGGTCAATCTGAATGGCGGCGCGATTGCGTTAGGCCATCCGCTGGGCTGCTCCGGTGCGCGCATCAGCACTACGCTGCTGAACATTATGGAACGACGCGATGCCCGTTTTGGCCTCGCCACGATGTGCATTGGACTGGGTCAGGGGATCGCGACCGTATTCGAGCGTGTGTAATACGTTGAGTCTTACTTTGTCAGATTTACCCGCCGTTAACCGGCGGGTTTTTTCTGTCTGCTACAGGCCGCTATCGGCCATCAGATAAAGGCAAAGGCATCGCCATACATCTGTGACTCTACGGCGCCACGCTCGGCACAGAACCGATCGCGGGCAATCTTCGCCATCTCAAAACGTCCGGCGATGTAGATCTCATGCTCGCTCAGCGTGCTGAAGTCCTGCATCACAGCCGTCAGAACCGTGCCTGAACGGCCCTGCCAGCCCGCTTCGGGCTGCTCGACCACCGGGATCACCTTCAGGTTCGGGTGCTTCACCGCCAGCGCATCCAGCTCGTCCATATCGTACAGATGCTTGAGTTCACGTCCGCCCCAGTAAATGGCGATATCGCGATCGGGCTGTTCCGCCAGCGCGGTAAGCAGAATTGAACGGGCATAGGAGAAACCGGTGCCGCCTGCAATCAGGATCAGCGGTTTGGTGCTCTCTTCACGCAGCCAGGCATCGCCGTGCGGCATATCAACCGTGATCTGGCGATCGTTACGGATGCGATCCATCACAGCCATAGCATAGAGGTTGAGATCGGACGCCCCGATATGCAGCTCAATGATATCTTTTTCCATCGGCGTTGAGGCCAGCGAGAACGGACGCTTGTCGCGCTCATCCATCACTACCATCAGATACTGTCCCGCGCGAAAACTGAATTCCGCTTCAGGGATCAGGCGAACGCGATAGACCGTGTCGGTAATCGCCTCAACTGAAGTTACTTTACAGCTTAACGTTGTCATGCGTTCCCTCTGTCGGGTCGTCTTTATGGTTGTGCTCGCCATCAACGCTGTGGCGGCTGATCAAAAATACCTAGCTCATCCCAGATAGCATCAATGCGCGCGGTGACCGCAGGATCTTTAACGATGGGTGTACCCCATTCGCGCTGCGTTTCACCGGGCCACTTATTGGTCGCATCCATCCCCATCTTCGATCCCAGCCCGGAAACAGGCGAGGCGAAATCGAGATAATCGATCGGGGTATTTTCTACTAATACCGTATCGCGGGCCGGATCCATACGCGTGGTGATCGCCCAGATCACGTCGTTCCAGTCACGCGCATTAACGTCATCGTCACACACAATAACAAATTTGGTGTACATGAACTGCCGCAAAAACGACCAGACGCCAAACATGACACGTTTGGCATGCCCTGCGTACTGCTTTTTAATCGTCACAACCGCCAGGCGGTAGGAGCAACCTTCAGGCGGCAGATAGAAGTCTACGATCTCCGGGAACTGCTTCACCAGAATCGGCACCAGTACTTCATTCAGCGCCACACCCAGCACCGCAGGTTCATCCGGCGGACGGCCGGTGTAGGTGGAGTGATAGATAGGCTTGTGACGCTGCGTAATATGCGTAACGGTAAACACCGGGAAGCTATCTACTTCATTGTAGTAGCCGGTGTGGTCGCCGTAAGGTCCTTCCGGCGCCATATCGCCCGCTTCGATATACCCTTCCAGCACGATTTCCGCACTGGCCGGCACTTCGAGATCGTTCGAGAGGCATTTCACCACTTCGGTTTTATTGCCGCGCAGCAAGCCGGCGAATGCATATTCTGACAGCGTATCCGGCACCGGCGTAACGGCACCGAGGATGGTGGCGGGATCGGCACCCAGCGCCACTGAGACCGGAAAACGCTCACCCGGATGCGCTTTCGTCCACTCCAGATAATCAAGCGCGCCGCCACGATGCGACAGCCAGCGCATAATCAGACGATTTTTGCCGATCACCTGCTGCCGGTAGATACCGAGATTCTGCCGCTCTTTGTGCGGGCCGCGCGTCACGGTCAGTCCCCAGGTAATCAGTGGTGCCGCATCGCCCGGCCAGCACTTCATCACCGGGATGCGCGTCAGATCGACTTCATCACCGCTGAACACTTCTTCCTGACAGGGTGCATTGCGCAGGCGTTTGGTCGGCATGTTCAGGACCTGCTTAAACTGCGGCATCTTATCGAACAGATCGCGGAAGCCTTTTGGCGGCTCCGGCTCTTTCAGGAAGGCCAGCAGTTTACCCACTTCACGCAGTGCGCTGACCTCCTCCTGGCCCATGCCCATTGCCACGCGCTTTGGCGTGCCGAACAGATTGCACAGGACCGGCATGTCGTACCCTTTCGGGTTTTCGAACAGCAAGGCGGGGCCACCGGCACGCAGGGTGCGGTCGGCAATTTCGGTCATTTCCAGGTCAGGATCGATCGACTGGGTAATGCGCTTTAGCTCACCGCGCTGTTCGAGCAGCGCGAGAAAGTCTCTTAAATCGTGATATTTCATGCGGCTTTAGCTTTCCGGCCAGAGTGAATCGGCCATTATAGGTCTGATTAAGCGGATATGCTGAGGTTTATATGGCGGCCTCATAAGCTGACCTCTGTTTCCTGCCACCTGTTCTGCTGCCCGCCGGTATGTTAAGAAAATTCTCAGTTTATTTTCGCTGCGGGACGCTTTACCCTGCCCCTGCGCTATAACTCTGTCAGCAGGTTTGCTATTCTTAGCGTCCATTCAATGGGAGCAGTTATGGAATCCTGGTACTTACTCTATTGCAAACGTGGACAGCTATTGCGCGCGAAGGAGCATCTGGAGCGGCAGGAAGTGAATTGCCTTAGTCCAATGATCGCTCTGGAAAAAATCGTGCGCGGAAAACGCACCACGGTGAGTGAGCCACTGTTTCCAAATTATCTGTTTATCGAATTCGATCCGGAAGCAATTCACACCACGACCATCAGCAGCACGCGCGGTGTCAGTCACTTTGTGCGCTTCGGCACCACGCCCGCGACCGTGCCATCGGCCGTGATTGAAGCGCTGGAGACCGATGTCCCGCAAATCCTGCTTGATCCTGAGACCCCACAAAGCGGCGATGAAGTGGTCATCACCGAAGGGACCTTTGAAGGGCTGCGCGCCATCTTTGCCGAACCGGATGGTGAAACGCGCTCGATTCTGTTGCTTAATCTGCTGAACAAGCAGGTGATGCGCAGCGTGGATAACAAGCAGTTCCGCAAGCTTTAAGCCAGTCTGAACAATGTCCGCGCATTCTGATCGATGCGGACCGCCAGTTCCTCAGCATTCTCGCCCCGCCATGTCGCCACCTGATTCACAATATGCGGTAAAAAGCAGGGCTCGTTCCGGCGCGAGGTCGGGCGCGGGCGCATGTCGCGCGGCAGCAGATAAGGCGCATCGGTTTCCAGCAGCAGACGATCGGCGGGAATCAGAGGCAGCAGCTCGCGCAGTTCCAGACCACGACGCTCATCGCATACCCAGCCCGTAATCCCCACCGATAATCCCATTGCCAGACAGGCTTCCAGTTCATCACGCGTGCCGGTAAAGCAGTGGATCACCGCGCCAGGCAGTTTTGGCAGCCAGGGTGCAAGCACCGCCGCGAAACGCGCATGGGCTTCACGACAGTGAAGAAACACCGGCATATTGAGTTCCGCCGCCAGAGCCAGCTGCGCGTCAAAGGCATACTCCTGCTGCTCATGCGCTGACAGATTGCGGTTGAAATCGAGTCCGCACTCACCGATAGCCACCACTTCCGGTTTTTCAGCCAGGCGGCGCAGGGTGCTGGCAATTTCCGTGGACCATTCGCTGGCATGGTGAGGGTGAACGCCCGCAGTAGACCAGCAGAAATCAGGTTGCGCTTCAGCCAGTCGCTGAGCCTGCTGGCTCTCCAGCGCGTTAGTGCCGGTAATAAGCATCCCGGTGACGCCCGCATCACGCGCGCGTTTAACCACCTTTTGCCGATCGGAGGCGAATTGCGTGCTGGTCAGGTTTACACCGATATCAAACATAATTTTTCCCACTGTTTATAAACAAAAACCGCCCATCCGGGCGGTTTGGCTTGATCGCTTCCCGCCTGTGCGGGTAACGCTGTCAGTATCAGGAGTCGCTGTTCTCGTCTTCATCCTGTGCCCGGCGGCCTTTACCCACATAGTAACGGGAAAAGAATACGCCGACTTCAAACAGGCAGTACATCGGAATAGCGAGCAAAGTTTGGGAAAAAACATCCGGCGGTGTGAGCAGCATCCCGACAACGAAGGCGCCGACCAGAATATAGGGACGTTTCTTCTTCAGATCTTCCGGGCTGGTGATCCCGGTCCAGCACAGCAACACAATCGCTACCGGCACTTCAAACGCCACACCAAATGCCATAAACAGCGTCATGACAAAATCGAGGTATTTAGAGATATCCGTTGCGACGGTGACGCCGATCGGTGCGGTCTTGGTGAAGAAACCAAATGCCAGCGGGAAGACCACGAAATAGGCAAACGCCACGCCGAAGTAGAACAGGAAGGTGCTGGAAAAGAGCAGCGGCATAACCAGTCTGCGCTCGTGCCGGTAAAGCGCTGGGGCGACGAAAGCCCAGACCTGATAGAGGATCACCGGCACCGCAAGAAACACCGACACAATAATAGTCAGCTTAATGGGAGTGAAAAACGGTGAGGCCACATCGGTCGCGATCATGCTGGAGCCGACCGGCATCTGGCTGATCAGCGGAGCCGCGACCAGCTGGTAGATGTCATTCGCGAAGTACACCAGCACCAGGAAAATCCCCAGTACGGCGATGATGCAGTTCAGTAGTCGCTTACGCAGCTCAATCAGATGACTGATGAGCGGTTGGGTATCTTCAACGGCCATTATCGTTCATCACTTGCAGAAGAGGAGGGTGCGGAAGTACGCGCAGAATCTGCCGGTCTGGCAACATCAGCGGCGGGTGCCTGTGCTGGTGCACTGGCCACAGCGGCGGGTGTTGCGGAAGAGTGACCTGCCGAGGCGGATGAAACCGCTGGCTGAGCCGGTGCTGGCGCAGTAGTGACTGCGGCAGAGGCAGCAGAAGGTTTCACAGCCGTGACAGAGTCTGAAACCGGAGCGGGGGCCTGTGCCGGCGCGCTGGCCTGATGTTCTGCGGTCGCCGGCGTTGCCGAAGGCTCAGCCTGGCCGGATTCAGAAGCCTGCCCCGTTTCAGAAGCGGGCTGAGGCGCGGGCCTGTGCTGGGCCGAATGAATGGTGTTTGCCTCGTCTTCCTCTTTTTCAATGTCGATGCTCTGACTGACCGAGCGTTTCATTGAATCCGCAGTTTTACGCAGCTCTTCCATTGACTCTTTCAGCTCAGGTGAGAGCGTGCCACGGCTCGCTTCTTCCACCTTTTTCAGGCTATCCTGAAGCTCCTGCAGTTTGAGCTCCTGCGCCAGTTCATGTTGTACATTGGCTGCCAGCGAACGAATCGCCCTGATCCAGCCGACTACGGTTTTCACCGCAACCGGTAAACGTTGCGGGCCGAGTACAATCAGCCCGATAACGAACACCAATACCAGTTCACTAAAACCAATATCGAACACGGTTTACACCTGCTTGTCGTTCTTGGCATCTTCTTTGGTAGCCGAAGTGTGCTGTTTGTCAGCCAGCGTTTTGGCCGCGAAGTCAGCGTCCTGCTCTTTCGGTTGATCCTTTTTATCGTCCTCATCACTCATGGCTTTTTTGAAGCCACGAATCGAAGAACCTAAATCTGAACCCAGATTACGCAATTTATTGGTACCGAACAGAAGTACAACAATGACGGCAATGATTAACAATTGCCAGATACTGATACCGCCCATGAGATAGCCTCTAATATTCTGTGAAAACGATGAGGTAATGCACCACAGAGTGCCCTTTTCAACCGGGCCTGAGCCAGCGACATTACCTTTTTTTAGACGGACGTGACAATCAGTTTGTCTTACGCCAGCCGATTAACCAGGAGACGATTCCCGCCGCCATCAACACCGCCGGGAAGAAGTCCCAATCCGGTCGGGTGAGCAGCACAGCCGTTCCGCTTAACAGCAACGTTGCACCGACGCCAAACAGGTAACGCGCCTGATGATGACGGACGCGCTGCGCGTTCATATCGCCCACTAATTTATCGACGCTATGCCGTAAAAGTTTGTGCTGGCGCATGCTGTCGTAAAACAGTTCTGGCAACTCGGGAAGCTTCTCAGCCCAGAATGGCGCTTTCTCTTTCACCGCACGGATAATGGCGGGCAAACCGACCTGATCCTTGATCCACTCTTCCAGGAACGGTTTGGCTGTCTTCCACAGGTCGAGCTGCGGATAAAGCTGACGGCCGATGCCTTCCACATAGAGCAGCGTTTTTTGCAGCAGGACCAGCTGCGGCTGCACTTCCATATTGAAGCGGCGTGCCGTGTTAAACAGGTTCAGCAGCACATGCCCGAAGGAGATCTCAGCCAGTGGCTTTTCAAAAATAGGCTCACAGACCGTACGAATCGCAAACTCGAAATCTTCAACGTTGGTATCGGGCGGCACCCAGCCTGAGTCAACGTGCAATTCCGCGACCTTACGGTAGTCACGGTTGAAGAAGGCGATAAAGTTTTCCGCCAGATAACGCTTATCTTCTTTGTTCAGCGAACCTACGATACCGCAGTCAATGCCGATATATTGCGGATCTTCCGGATGTTCGTAGCTGACAAAGATGTTGCCCGGATGCATATCCGCATGGAAGAAGCTGTCGCGGAACACCTGGGTGAAGAAGACCTGCACGCCACGTTCAGCCAGCAACTTCATGTTCACGCCATGACGCTCCAGGGTGGCAACGTCTGAAATCGGAATGCCGTAGATGCGCTCCATCACCATCATGGTTTCGCTGCAGTAGTCGGAATAGACTTCCGGTACATAGAGCATGCGGCTGTCTTCAAAATTCCGGCGCAGCTGAATGGCGTTGGCCGCTTCACGTAACAGGTTCAGCTCATCAAGCAGGGTTTTCTCATAATCGCGCACCACCTCGACTGGACGCAGACGGCGGCCATCCGGCAGCAGACGCGGAACCCAGCGGGCCAGGCGATAGATCAGCTTCATGTCCGCTTTGATCACCGGCAAAATATCGGGGCGGATCACTTTGATCACCACTTTCTTGCCGGTCGATTTCAGCGTGGCGGTGTGCACCTGCGCGATGGATGCCGACGCCAGTGGCTTGATATCAAAATCATCAAACCAGGTTTCAATCGGCGCGCCCATTGAGGCTTCAATCTGCGCTTTAGCTTTGACACCATCGAAGGGCGCTACGCGATCCTGCAGGATCGCCAGTTGATCGGCGATCAGCGGCGGGAAGAGATCGCGACGGGTCGACAGCATCTGGCCAAACTTGATCCAGACCGGACCCAGCTGCTCCATCGCCATACGCATACGTGCGCCGATGGGTTCATGCTGATGCAGATTAGGGATCCAGAAAACAGAGCGACGCCACAGGCGAAACAGAAAAGTGAGGCGTGTCTGAGGAATCAGTTCATCAAGGCCATAGGTCAGAAACACCTTCATGATCAGATATAAGCGGCGGATCTCTCCAAAACTCATTTTGCCTCCAGCTGCGCCAGACGCGCATCAAGCGCCTCAAGCGAACGTTCCATCGCGTCGACCTCCTCAGAAAACCAGGCTAATTCCAGCGAGCCAGGCGCAACACGCCACTCTTCGGTAATGGCCTGTCCGAGATAATCCTGGCGACGCTGCACTTCACCTTTGAAAAAGCGTAATGCCTGTTGAGTGCGCTGACTGATGCCCTGTGCGGCGATATCGCCCACCCAGGGAGCCAGATATTCGGCCGGATCCAGCTCAGCCAGATCCATCAGCGCGGAGAACTGCTGCACCACCTGCAGGTCGCCTTCAACCTGCAGCTCACCGCTGCGGATCAGCGGCGTCAGCTGCTGGCGATCGCGCAGTTTCGGCAGGGTTTTCAGCGAAGTGATCACCGTGCAGTCACTGCGATCCTGCCAGTCCGCTAACACGTCCAGCTGCTGTTCACTGAAGACCAGCACCAGCGGATGAGAGAACTCATTCAGGCGCAGCGTCAGCACTTTGCCATTCAGACGTTGCCGTGCCGGTTTCAGGCCACGATCGCGATAGAGAATACGGTTCAGCGCCGTTTCCAGGCCCGCGGTAATCAAGGGCGTCAGGTTCATTACCATCTCACTCAGAACTTAAATCCACGATGCAGCGCGACAATGCCGCCGGTCATATTGGAGTAAGTGGTATTTTCAAAACCAACATCGTTCATCATCGCTTTCAGGGTCTCCTGATCGGGATGCATGCGGATCGACTCGGCCAGATAGCGATAGCTCTCTGCATCCTGCGCCACCAGCTGTCCGATGCGCGGCAGAATGTGGAACGAGTAAGCGTCATACGCTTTGCTCAGCGGATCCAGCACCGGCTTAGAGAACTCCAGCACCAGCAGACGTCCGCCCGGCTTAAGGACGCGGAACATCGAGGCCAGCGCCTTCTCTTTTTCCGTGACGTTGCGCAGACCAAAGGAGATGGTGATGCAGTCGAAATAGTTATCGGGGAAAGGCAGAGCTTCTGCGTTGGCCTGCACGTAACTCACGTTGCCAACCACGCCCTGATTGCGCAGCTTCTCGCGGCCCATCTTCAGCATGGAGCTGTTGATATCGGCCAGGACAACCTGACCGGTTTCGCCCACCAGGCGAGAGAATTTAGCGGTCAGATCGCCGGTACCGCCAGCCAGATCTAACACGCGCTGACCGCGACGTACGCCGCTGCTGTCAATGGTAAAACGCTTCCAGATACGATGGACGCCAAACGACATCAAATCGTTCATCAGGTCATATTTTGCCGCTACGGAGTGAAACACGTCCGCGACTTTGTCAGCTTTTTCGCTTTTGGCGACCGTCTGAAAGCCAAAATGGGTGGTTTCCTGCTGTGATTCATCTGCCATCGGTTTTACCTGCTCCACAAACAATACTTCCCGAAGTGTATCAGAGTCACGGAAGTCAGGCACGCTGCGCCCATACTATTCGTGGAGGCGTCTCACACGCGGCTCACTCTCATCCGCATCCCTGTCGTCATCGGCATCCTCATCCGCCCGGTTTTCCGGCATGGCTCGTTCGGCCAGCTGCGGGTTGATGGGCCGTTTGATCTCGACGCCCAGCGCACGAAATCCTTCCGTCTGGGCGATCAGGTTGCCACGTCCTTCCGACAGCTTTTTCATCGCCTCGCGATAGCTGTTCTGCGCCTTATCCAGGCTGTGACCAATGCCGCTCATGTCATCAACAAACAGCCGCATCTTGTCATAGAGCCGGGTGGCGCGATCGGCGATGCGCTGCGCATTGCGGCTCTGATGCTCATAGCGCCACAGATTATTGATGGTCCGCAACGCCACCAGCAGCGTAGTAGGGCTGACCAGCATGATGTTCTGCTGCAGCGCCTCGCCAATCAGCTCAGGCTGACGGTCAATCGCCAGCAAAAAGGCGGGCTCAACCGGAATGAACATCAGCACATAATCGAGCGAACGCAGGCCGGGCAACTGCTGGTAGTCTTTTCGTCCCAGCAGACGAATATGCGCCCGCATGGCCGCGACATGCTCCTGGATCGCCTGCTCACGCTCGATCTCATCATCCGCATTGAAGTAGCGCTCATAGGCCACCAGCGTCATTTTGGCGTCTACCACCACATCTTTGCCCTGCGGCAGACGGACAATCACATCCGGCTGCATCCTGCCCTGCTGTTCGGACTGAATGCTGACCTGGGTTTCATATTCGTAGCCTTCACGCAATCCGGAGGCTTCCAGTACCCGGCTCAGCACCACTTCCCCCCAGTTACCCTGGATTTTATTATCGCCCTTCAGCGCTTTGGTCAGGTTAAGGGCCTCCTGCGCCATCTGCGCATTCAGCTGCTGTAACTGCCGGATTTCGTGGGTCAGCGTGTGCCGTTCGCGCGCCTCTGCGCCAAAGCTCTCATGCACCTGACGCCGGAAGCCATCAAGCTGTTCCCGCAGCGGGCCAATCAGCCCGTCCAGGCTCTGGCGGTTCTGTTCATCGACGCGACGGCCGCTGTTCTCGAAAATACGGTTGGCGAGGTTTTCAAACTGGGCGCTGAGGCGTTGTTCGCTGTTGGTCAGCAGGCGCTGTTTCTCTTCAGCCGCGAAACGGGTCTCTTCAAGGCGGATGGTGACTTCGCGCAGCTCCGCTTCCTGCGCGCTGTTGACCTCCAGCTGATTGCGCAGTTCACGATTAAGCTGTTCGCTTTCATTGCGCCAGTAATCAAGCTGTTGCAGTCGCTCATTGGCACCACTCAGCGCGCCGTGAAGCTGACGCAGCTCCTGCTCACGCTGCTGTGTCTGCTGCTGAAGCTGTTCGATTTGCTGCTGCTGGCGCTGCTGCGCCTCTTCCTGCAGACGGCGCTCGGTCTGGAAACTGGCGACCTGATGACCGGCACGTAACTGTGCCAGCATCCAGCCAATCCCTAACCCGGCAAGCGCCAGACAGGCGCTGATGATGATGTGCTGATCCATGATTTCCCCGTGACTCAGGCTGCTGAGGGAAAAGGTAGAGTCGCACTGTATGAATGTCCAGACAATTTTAGCCGGACTCAGCGACTGACAAAGCCGCCACCGTCAGCTTTCCAGCCTGCCACTCATCAATCAGGAAAAACGGCATCGGCAGCAGCCATTCCCCCTTTTTAACCTGCGCCAGATAGTGCCAGGTTGTCTCGCCGGCGGTGATCGCGACGGGCTGTCTGCTCCCCTCCTCGGCGCTGGTTTTGCCGGTCATACTGGCAAAGCCGGCATTGCTGCCCACGTGGAAATGCGGCGTCTGCCAGCGCACGGGCGCATGGTCAGGCCACGGCTGAGCCTGATGGAAATGAAACAGCTCATCATGGCTCAGGAGGCTTTCACGCACCGTCGGCCACAACGCGACCTTGAGGAAATACTGATCGGTGAAGCGTTCACTGCCCTGATACTGCGCAATGAAATCGCGCATCGCCTGTTCCACATCCCGGAAGACGCCGTGACAGCCGCCCCACATCCCTGCCAGCAGCAGTTCGGTATGGGAGAAGTAGTCACGCATATGGTGGAACCAGTAAGGCGAGGCCAGCCAGGCGTTAACCGCCGCCGCTTCGCGCTCCGAGAGCAGCGAGTCAGCATCACGCACGATAAAGCGTTTTACAGCCGGATCGTCGAGCACCAGAAAACGCCACAGGGTTGGATATAAGGTTGTTTCGTGGGACATATCGACCAGCTGGACGTGCGGCTGGTCAAGACGCTGCCAGACATGCTGCGGCACGCTGTCATCCAGATAGATGCGGCAGACCCAGCCGGGATAGAACTCAGGCGCAACTTCAACGTTTTTAATCAGGGTTTCGCAGTAGCGCGGCTGATCGCCATACAGGCAGAAGGCGATGACGTTCTGGTGCGGCTGACTGCGATCGACAGGCTCAGGTTGCGGCGCGGGAAACGCCATGCGCTGTCCCTGGCTGAAACGGGCATCAGAGCGCATCAGTGACGCCAGACCGTAACGCGCCACCTCATCCTTTTTATCCAGCCAGCCACACACTTCGGTCAGGCCATCCAGCCAGGTTTCAGAGGCCGTAGCCTGTACAGCGGGCGGTGACTGATAAATCTTCTGGTAGATTTTGTACGCTTTATGGTGCTGACCCAGACGCAGCAGACAGAGCGCGTAGTCGCTCAGCACCTGCATCTGATTGGGCATTGAGCGCAGCACCTCTTCGCAGCACTGGGCCGCCAGCGCATAGTCGCCCTGTTGCATAGCGGCGCGGAAACGTTCGGCACTGCGTTCCAGCCGGGCACCGAGTGCGGCAGGATTAGCGCCAGGGAGAGGACGTCGGACAGGAATGGTATTGCGCATAAACACCCTCAGGTTCACTGATGTTACGCGCCGTTAACTACCGGCAGCAGGTTTTGATTCAGGAGAAAACCTGCTGCCTGACGCGGCCTACAGCAAGCGACGCGCCGCTTCGACCACAATCTTCACTGCGTCACTTTCTGTCTGTTTCATGGTGACCGCATCGGGGATCTCTTTCTGAGTACGGTTCACAATCACGCCCGCCACCATACCGGCCCGCAGACCCTGGCTGGCGCACATGGTTAACAGTGTAGCGGATTCCATCTCATAGTTGAGAACGCCCATCTCCTGCCACTCTTTCATCGATCCTTTGAAACGACTGACGACACGACCGGAGACGGTGTCGTAACGCTCCTGGCCCGGATAGAAGGTGTCAGAAGAGGCGGTGATGCCGATATGAGTCTTCGCGCCACAGGCTTCTGCGGCGGCAACCAGCGCGGTGGTGCAGGCGAAATCCGCCACTGCCGGGAACTCCATCGGCGCAAAATGCAGGCTGGCCCCGTCCAGGCGAACAGACGCGGTGGTCACCAGGACATCGCCGACATTGATATGCGGCTGGATCGCGCCAGTCGTCCCGACACGCAGGAAGGTCCGCACGCCGAGCTGTGCCAGCTCTTCGACGGCAATCGACGTGGAAGGACCGCCAATACCGGTTGAGCAGACCACGACCGGCTTGCCATCAATTTTTGCCAGCCAGGAGGTAAATTCACGGTGTGAGGCGAGATGCGTGGCATCTTCCATCAGTCCGGCAATTTTCTTCACACGCTCCGGATCGCCCGGCACAATCGCCAGGGTGGCGCCCTGCAGATCGGCTTTAGTCAGGCCAAGATGGAAAACGTCAGACTGTGTCATTTCAGACTCCTGTTAAGGGAAGGTAGCACGTCACTCTACGCCAGCACGTCCGATAAATATGTGACAACATTCACTTTAGAAAATGAAAGTTACATTTCACGAGAGATAAATTGTGACTGCAATCACACAATAACATCTTGCTGGTCCGGATAGCCCTTCGCGAGGCTGTGTCTGGGGCAGCGCAATGTTAAAGAGGTGGATGATTTTAGTCGCTGCTGATTCTGTTACCCGACACCTGGCGCGCAGGCTTTACAGCCAGGCTATAGTTACGTGATTGCGCAAATGCTTGCACGGAGAGAATAATGAAACCCAGTGATAATATGGCACAAAAACCGGCGACGGGCGGCTTTGCCCCTGCCGTGCAGCCCACCGCCTCTACAACCATCATTACCGAAAGCCCGGCCATTCACTCAGGTGAAACCTCAGTGCCAAGCCAGGGCGAAAACATGCCGGCATTTTTTGCAAAGCCCCACTCAGCGGAAGGCCCGTTGCCTGTCGTCCTGGTGGTGCAGGAGATCTTTGGTGTGCATGAACACATCCGGGATATCTGCCGTCGTCTGGCGCTGGAAGGCTATCTGGCGATCGCGCCTGAACTCTATTTCCGCGAGGGCGACCCTTCCGAATACACTGATATCCCGACGCTGTTCAGCGAGTTGGTCAGCAAAGTGCCTGACACCCAGGTGCTGGCCGATCTCGATCATGCTGCTAACTGGGCAGCGCGCAACGGCGGCGATATCCGTCGTATGGGCATCACAGGCTTTTGCTGGGGTGGCCGCATCAGCTGGCTCTACGCCGCGCATAACCCACAGCTGCGCGCTGCGGTTGCCTGGTATGGACGACTGACCGGCGAGCGCACGCTGAAGCAGCAGAAGCATCCTATTGATGTTGCGGTCGATCTGAGTGCGCCGGTGCTAGGTTTGTATGGTGGTCAGGATGACGGCATTCCACTTGAGAGCGTCGAGCAGATGCGTCAGGCGCTACATGCCGCCAATGCGACCGCCGAGATCATCGTCTATCCCGAGGCGGGACATGCGTTTAATGCTGACTACCGTCCGAGCTACCATGCTGAATCAGCCAATGATGGCTGGCAGCGTATGCTGGCCTGGTTCAGGCAGTATGGCGTGGCATCAAAATAGCATCACGTGCTGGCAGCAATAGATTAGTTCAATACACAGGTAACACGGTCAGAGGAGGAAAGCGTCCCGCGCCATGGATGGCGGTTTTTGCGTCTTTCCGATCTGACCGTGTTCCCTGTGCCTGCACGATCTTACAGCAGGCTGTAGCAGGATTTATCAAAAACAGGGGCGCTTCTGTGCCCCTGTTTTTTGCCACCCGGCCCCATTCCTACGCCGTCTCACCACGCAGTTTCTTCGCCGCTGTCACCATATTCGCCAGCGCCTGACGTGTCTCCGTCCAGCCACGCGTCTTCAGACCGCAGTCCGGATTTACCCACAACCGCGCTTCCGGAATCCGTTTCGCCGCCTTCAGCAGCAGCGCTTCAATCCACTCCACGCTGGGGACATTAGGCGAATGAATGTCATAGACGCCCGGACCGATTTCATTCGGGTACTCAAAGTCTTCAAACGACTCCAGCAGGTCCATGTCAGACCGTGAGGTTTCAATCGTGATCACATCGGCATCCAGCGCTGCGATGGCGTCCATAATGTCGTTGAACTCGCAGTAACACATATGCGTGTGAATCTGGGTTTCATCCTGGGCGACGGCCGCATTCAGCCGGAACGCCTCCACCGCCCACGCCAGATAGGCTGCCCACTCAGACTGATGCAGCGGCAGCCCTTCACGCAGTGCCGGCTCATCAATCTGAATAATCCCGATGCCCGCCTTCTCCAGATCTTCCACTTCATCACGCAGCGCCAGCGCGATCTGCTTCGCGATGGTTTCACGTGACACATCCTCACGCGGGAATGACCAGCAGAGAATCGTCACCGGACCGGTCAGCATCCCTTTTACCGGTTTATCAGTCAGCGACTGGGCATATCGGGCCCACTCAACGGTAATTGCCTCCGGACGACTGATATCGCCGATGATCACCGGCGGTTTCACGCAGCGAGAACCGTAGCTCTGCACCCAGCCATTCTGTGTAAAAACAAAGCCATCAAGATGCTCGCCGAAATACTCAACCATGTCGTTGCGTTCCGCCTCACCGTGCACCAGCACATCCAGCCCCAGCCGCTCCTGCTCGGTGATCGCCTGCTTAATATGCTCCGCGATGCCGGTGCGGTAATGATGACTATCGAGACGGCCCTGCTTAAAATCAAGGCGCAGGCCGCGAATTTCAGGGGTCTGTGGAAAAGAACCGATCGTCGTGGTGGGCCAGGCGGGCAGATTGAAACGCTGACGCTGCAGCACTGCCCGCACCGTGTAAGCGCTCAGACGTTCACTGTGCTGTGGCGTAATGGCCTGCAGACGCTGGCCTACCGCGGCATTATGCACACGGCGGGAGTGAGCACGGGCGCGCACCGGTGCGCTCCAGGTCTCCAGCGAGGCCGCATCATTCGTGTTCAGTGCGTGACTTAGCAGCGAGAGCTCTGCACATTTCTGCAGCGCAAAGGCGAACCAGCTTTTAACTTCATCATCCAGCCGGGTCTCAGCGCTCAGATCGATCGGGCTGTGCAGCAGAGAACAGGAAGAGCCAATCCAGACCTGTTCACGCTGGGCGATCAGCGGTTGCAGGCGACTGAACCAGCGGCTCAGATCGGCACGCCAGACGTTACGTCCGTTGATCACGCCAAGCGACAGCAGCCAGCTGGCGGGCAGTTGCTGATTCAGCTGCTCAATATCATCGCGGCCATGAACCAGATCGACATGCAGGCCCTGCACCGGCAACGCACGAATCACATCAATGTTCTGTCCGATGCTGTCAAAATAGGTGGTCAGCAGCAGCTTACTGTTACCCTGCAGCGCGTCATACGCCGGTTGAAAGGCTTCGCGCCACGCCTGCGGCAGCTCCAGCGCCAGGGCGGGTTCATCAATCTGAACCCATTCGATGCCGCGCGTGGCCAGTTCCGCCAGCACCTGCTGATAGACCGGCAGAATCGCCTCCAGCAGTGACAGACGATCAAACGACTCGCCTTTGACTTTACCCAGCCACAGATAGGTCACCGGCCCCAGCAGCACCGGCTTGATGTTATGGCCCAGCGCCAGCGCCTCATCAACCTCTTCCAGCAGCTGAGTCCAGGCCAGTTTAAACGTCTGGCCCCGGGTAAATTCCGGCACGATGTAGTGATAGTTGGTGTTAAACCATTTGGTCATTTCTGCCGCCGCCGCAGGCTCGCCGGTCGGCGCACGCCCGCGCCCCACGCGAAACAGCGTATCCAGATCAACAGTGCCCGCTTTGTTCTGATGACGTGCAGGCACGTTGCCCAGCAGCAGGCTGGTGGTCAGCACATGATCATACCAGGCGAAATCACCGACTGGCAGCAGATCGACGCCCGCCTCTTTCTGTTGTTGCCAGTGTCGCGCACGCAGCTCGCGGCCCGTCTCCAGCAAGGCCTGCTGCGTGCTGTCGCCCGCCCAGTAACGCTCCAGTGCTTTTTTCAGTTCACGGCGCAGGCCAATTCGGGGAAAGCCGAGGGTATGGTTGAGGATAGTCATGTGCTGTTCTCCAGATAATCTTTCACTTTGGCTGAAATGGGCAGCCAAAGATGTTTAGCCGTCCAGATGTTTACACTGCTATACTCTGCGGGTACTGTATGTTGCTCAAGCGCAATATGTTCACTTTCGATGTGAAGGACTCTCATGATCGAACTCAAGCACCTGCGGACGCTTCAGGCTCTGCGCAATACGGGATCGCTGGCGGCGGCGGCGGCCCAGCTTCATCAGACGCAATCGGCGTTGTCTCACCAGTTCAGCGATCTGGAGCAGCGGCTGGGATTCCGCCTGTTCGTCCGTAAAAGTCAGCCACTGCGTTTTACGCCGCAGGGCGATATTCTGCTGCAGCTGGCGGAGCAGGTGCTGCCGCAGATTCAGCAGGCTTTGCAGGCCTGCCATGAGCCGCATCAGACCACGCTGCGGGTGGCGATCGAGTGTCATAGCTGCATTCAGTGGCTGACGCCCGCGCTGGATAAATTCCGTCAGAGCTGGCCGCAGGTGGTGATGGATTTCAAATCAGGCGTGACCTTTGATCCGCAGCCTGCTCTGCAACAGGGTGAGCTGGATGTGGTGCTGACCTCCGACATTCTGGCGCGCTCGGGCCTGTTCTACTCACCGATGTTTGATTATGAAGTAAGACTGGTGCTGGCGACGGATCACCCGCTGGCGCAGGTTGAGCAGATTTCGCCGGAAGATTTAGCCGATGAAGTGTTGATGATCTATCCGGTGCAGCGTCAGCGTCTGGATATCTGGCGTCACTTCCTGCAGCCCGCGGGTGTCAGTCCGGCCCTGAAAAGTGTGGATAACACCCTGCTGATGATTCAGATGGTGTCGGCGCGGATGGGGATTGCCGCACTGCCGCACTGGGTGGTGGAGAGTTTTGAGAAGCAGGGCCTGGTCGTCACGCGCACGCTGGGTGATGGGCTGTGGAGCCGTCTTTATGCAGCCGTGCGCGAAGGGGAACAGCGTCAGCCGGTGCTGGAAGCCTTTATCCGCTTTGCCCGACAGCACGCCTGTGAGCATCTGCCGTTTGTGCGCGACGCCGCGCTGCCTGGTGCGGTGTTACAGCGGTAATCCGGCGGGCACAAACCTGCGCGAACGCGGTCAAAATCCCCTATAATGCGCAGCCTGTCGACTGACCATGAGAAGATCTCACCATGACTAACAATGATATTCTGCGCAGCGTGCGCTACATGCTCAACCTGAGCGATGCCAAAATGGTGGAGATTTTTAAGCTGGCGCAATGTGACGTGCCAGTGGCGGATATTCAGGCGTGGCTGAAAAAAGATGACGATGCGGCGTTCCGTCCCTGCCCCGATGTGCTGATGGGTTATTTCCTGAATGGCCTGATCTTTTACCGTCGTGGCAAAAGCGAAGATGCACCCGCACCGTCGATTGAGCGCAAAATGACTAACAACATCTTCATGAGAAAGCTGCGCATCGCTTTTGATCTGAAAACCACCGACATCCCTGATGTCCTGAAACGCGTGAATTTTACCGTTTCACAGGCCGAAATCGGCGCGATTTTCCGCAAGCCTGATCATAAAAACTACCGCGAGTGCGGCGACCAGATTCTGCGTAACTTCCTGAAAGGGCTGGCGATGATTCAGCGCCCTAAGAGTGAGAAGCCTGCTTAATTTCTGATCGCTTCTGACCCCTGCGTGGTCAGAGGTGGCGCATCTGATCGCAAAGAAAGCCTGCATCCATGCAGTACGGCCTCGCCATCCCTGGCTCGGACGCTTTGCTCCTCAGCTGCGCCACCCCTTCCCTCCCGCTTCATCAGGGCTTTGACAAGAGCAGCACCGGGCCAGCCATGCGGCGGACGCTTTACTTCTCAGCCCGCCATTCCCTCCTTCATGCTCGCGCTGAGCCACGCATTTAACAGCGATGAGGCTGTCGCACCTCATGGGCTGGCGCGTCAGAAGAGCGAAGCGTCCGGGCCAGGGATGGCCCGGCCGATCGACAGGGAGGTGAGATTCCTTCGCGATCGGACGCGCCAGCCCGGGAGGCGGCACCCATTCAACAGCCACTTTTCAAAGCCTGTTTATGGTCTGTGGCAGCGCACCCCATTCACCTTATGACCGGTCACCGCGCCCCACCACCCAGCGTTTATGCACCCACAGCGAGGCGATGATCACCAGCGCGCCCGCAATAAAGCTCGGCCAGTGCGGTTTCTCCTGCCAGATAGCCAGATTCACCAGCAACCCGGCGGGCACGTGCATGTTATTCATAATGCCCAGCGTGCCGGCATCGACCTGCGTTGCACCGTAGTTCCACATGAAATAGCCAAGACCGGAAGCCGCAACGCCCAGCCAGACCAGAATGCCCCACTGCAAAGAGGTGGTGGGTAACTTCTGCGGATTGCCCCAGGCACACCAGGCGATCACTGCAATCAATACCGCACCCAGATAAAACCAGGAGAAGGCCGTGTGCTGCGGCATCGGACGGGTCTCCTGCAGACGCTTATAGCCCACCATTCCCGCCGCAAAGCAGATATTTGCCAGCTGCACTAACAGCAGACCAAACCAGAAATGATCGCTGACTTTGTCATAGCGAATAATGGCCGCGCCAGCCACCGCCAGCAACGCACTGAAGATATATCCAATGCGCAGCGGACGACGGCTAATCAGATCGTAAATCAGCGTCACATAAAGCGGCGTCATCACCGTAAACAGCAGGAATTCCGACACGCTAAGGTAGAGATAGGCTTCGAAGCTCAGCAGATACATCACCCCCAGTTGCAGCATCCCCACCAGCATATAAAGCAGCAGCGTTGAAGGGCGATGACCCCGCCAGCGCAGGAACGGTAAAAACACCAGCGCAGCCAGCGCCAGACGCATCAGTACAGAAAACCAGCTGTCCACCTGCCCGGCAAGGTATTCGCCAATCAGGCTGAACGAAAAGGCCCACAGAATGGTGGTAATAATCAATAAAAACACGGCGACGACCCCGAAATTAACAGGCCGTCAGTGTAAACAATGTGCCGCCGTCAGGCTGTGAAATCTGGTTGACATCTGATTACAAACCAGGCGATCAGAAAGTCATCTGGATAGCCTGCTTACACTCCCTGACATAACTGGCGACAGAATGGGTTTTCAGCCAGATAAAATGCGCGAAATGATCCATTGCATGATCACTTTCGCTCTCAACTGTAATAAAACTGTAACAATTGTGTCACTCATCACAGTAACGTTGCGCAACTACCACTATTCTTTGCGCGAAATGGAACATCCTGCGTCCATTTTGTTCTGCTCTTTTTCTGCCCCAACCTGCTGGGAATTAAAAACCATAATGTGCCCTGGAGGGCCTCACTGATGCTGAGCATTTTTAAACCTGCACCACGTCAGCCGCAGGTGGCGGAGGATCATGTCGATCCGCTCTACCGTCGTCTGCGCTGGCAAATTTTCATCGGGATCTTCTTTGGTTATGCGGCCTACTACCTGGTCAGAAAAAACTTCGCACTCGCCATGCCCTATCTGGTGGAGCAGGGTTTTTCACGTGGCGATCTCGGGTTTGCCCTGTCCGGCATCTCCATTGCCTACGGCTTTTCAAAATTCATCATGGGCTCGGTGTCTGACCGATCAAATCCACGCGTCTTCTTACCGGCCGGTCTGATTCTGGCTGCGGCAGTGATGCTGATAATGGGATTCGTCCCCTGGGCGACCTCCAGCATCATGGTGATGTTCGTGCTGCTGTTTGTCTGTGGCTGGTTCCAGGGCATGGGCTGGCCACCCTGTGGGCGCACCATGGTTCACTGGTGGTCGCAGAAGGAGCGCGGCAGGATCGTCTCAGTCTGGAACTGTGCGCACAACGTGGGCGGCGGTATTCCGCCACTGCTGTTCCTGCTGGGTATGGCGTGGTTTAACGACTGGAAAGCGGCACTCTACATGCCAGCGTTTGGCGCGATTGCCATTGCGATTCTGGCCTTTGCACTGATGCGCGATACCCCACAATCCTGCGGTCTGCCGCCGATTGAAGAGTATAAAAACGACTATCCGCCCGACTACGATGCCAGCCACGAAGAGGAGCTGACGGCAAAACAGATCTTCATGAAATATGTGCTGCCGAACAAGCTGCTGTGGTACATCGCGCTGGCCAACGTGTTTGTCTATCTGCTGCGCTACGGCATCCTCGACTGGTCACCGACCTATCTGCGCGAAGTAAAACACTTCACGCTGGATAAATCGTCGTGGGCCTACTTCCTCTATGAATATGCAGGGATTCCTGGAACGCTGCTGTGCGGCTGGATGTCGGACAAAGTGTTCCGCGGTAATCGCGGTGCGACCGGCGTGTTCTTTATGACGCTGGTGACCATTGCGACTGTGATCTACTGGCTCAACCCGGCGGGCAATCCTGGCGTCGATATGGCCTGTATGATCGTCATTGGCTTCCTGATCTACGGTCCGGTGATGCTGATTGGTCTGCACGCGCTGGAACTGGCACCGAAAAAAGCGGCGGGAACGGCGGCGGGCTTTACCGGCCTGTTCGGCTACCTGGGTGGATCGGTGGCGGCCAGCGCCATTGTCGGTTACACCGTCGATTATTTCGGCTGGGACGGCGGCTTCATGGTGATGATTGCAGGCTGTGTGCTGGCGGTGATTCTGCTGTTACTGACCATGGTCAGCGAACACAAACACAAAAAGACCCTCGCCTGACGGCAATAAAACAAGGGCCGGATAACCGGCCCTTTTTACGCTGACGGCTTAAGCCAGATAGAGCGTGCGCAGGGTCTGCGGCACCGCATCATCGGCATTCGAACCAATCACCTCCAGCTCCGGCAGCGTATCTTTCAACCGCTGATGGGCGTTCTGCATGATATAGCCCTTACCCGCCATGCTCAGCATCTCCACATCATTCATGCCGTCGCCAAACGCAATGCAACTTTTCAGCGTGTGGCCCAGCGTCTTCGCGACTGCTTCCAGCGCATGCCCTTTCGACACGCCGCCCGCCATCACTTCCAGACAGGTCGGCAGCGAGAAACTGACGTTAACCCGATCGCCCCAGCGCGCTTCAATCGCCTGCTCCATCGGAATCAGATGCTCGGGATTTTCACAGGTGAAGAAAACCTTACTGATGTTATCGGTGGGCAGCAGGCCCGGCTCATAAACCTGATAGTTGAAGACCGACTCGCGGAAATAGTCCTGCTCAGCCGGACTTGAACGGCTGACAAACCACTCATCGTCGCGGTAAACGTGCGTCAGAATATCGCTGTGATGATATTGCAGGCCAAACAGATCGCTGGCGATATCCTCATCCAGATTATGGCTGAACACCAGTTCGCCTTCTGCGTTGTGCACGCGCGCGCCGTTTGAGGTGATCATATAGGCCGGGATCGCCAGGCTGTCGCGCATCTGTCCGACATCGATATGATGACGGCCGGTGGCGAACACAAAGTGAATATCTTTCGCAACCAGCTGCTGCAGCGTTTCACGTGCAAAAGGGGTCAGACGATGTTCGGGAGAAAGCAGCGTGCCATCCAGATCGGATGCAACGATGTGATACATGAAAACCTCGGGTATCTGGTTCTGCCGGTTTAAACCGGTCGGATAAATGACGTCAGTGGTGCGATGAAAAAAAGTCGACCACTGCATTGAGTGCTTCGGCGCGCATCTCATCCTTTTCAAACAGGATCTCATGACGGGCACCGTCGATCACCCGTGGCTTATTGCCCTCACACGGATGACCCGCCGCGGCCATCGCGGCACAAAACAGGTCCTGCGAACGATTGTCGACCACCCGATCATCGCTGGCCTGTAACAGCAGCAGCGGCGTGGTGATCTTATCGACCTGACTGATGATGTTGCGCCCCGCATGGATGCCTTCACGTACCCAGTGGTAGGTCGGCCCGCCCACGCGAATCGCCGGATCGTCCGCATAAAAACGCAAGTTTCTCCGGTAACGCTCGGTGCTGTGCGTCAGCCGGTTTATGCCAAACGGATGTGCGCGCCAGCGTCCGGTGCCGAGTGCATAGCCATCGCGCATGGCCGGACGTTTCTCCGCCCAGTCCAGGATGCGGTGGGCCAGAAATGAGGGCAGCGGCAGGGCGATGCCAAACATCGGTGCCACCAGCGCGACGGCATGAAACGCCTGTGGCTGACGCGCCAGGAACAGCGTCAGGATTGCGCCACCCATCGAATGAGCCAGCGCATAGCGCTGCTGATAATGGCCGCTGACAATCTCTTTCAGATAGAGCGTTTCAAGATCGTCGACGTAATGCGTAAATTCCGCCACGTGGCCCCGGTGTGAATCTTCCAGCAGGCGATCGGAACGCCCCTGACCGCGATGGTCCAGGATTACCACATCAAATCCGCAGTGAAACAGATCGTACGCCAGCTCAGGGTATTTGATGTAACTCTCGATGCGTCCTGGCACAATCAGGATCACACGCTTGTGTTGCGGCGATGTGAAGCGAACATAGCGCAGCGTCAGATTACCCACGCCGGTAAACTCACGCTCTTCACGACTGTGCCAGAAATCGAGCAGCGGCCCGGTGGCGAACGCAGCAAAGGCTTTTTCCCGTCGCAGCCAACTGGCTTTGTGTTGATTCATTCGCCCTCCTGATGACCGGATACAGAGTCCTGAATGCCCTGCGCAGGCCATAGCGCCGCGCTTATTTCTGGCGTATTGTGTCACAATTCCGCGACTAAAGAGAGCCTGACCCATGACCATCGAATGGTGGCTGACCTATCTGATTACCACCACAATCCTGAGCCTGTCGCCCGGTTCCGGCGCAATCAACACCATGAGTACCGGCATCAGCCACGGCTATCGCGGCACGGTCGCGTCTATCTCCGGTTTGCAGGTCGGCCTGGCGCTGCATATCGTGCTGGTCGGCATCGGTCTGGGCGCGCTGTTCTCTCAGTCGCTGCTGGCGTTTGAAATTCTGAAATGGGCCGGTGCGGCCTATCTGGTCTGGCTGGGTATTCAGCAGTGGCGCTCAGCGGGCGGCATTGATCTGGATGCGGTCGCCAAAGCGATGCCGCGTCGTCGCCTGTTCAAACGCGCCGTGCTGGTTAACCTGACCAACCCGAAAAGCATCGTCTTTCTGGCTGCCCTGTTCCCGCAGTTTATCCAGCCGCATCAGCCGCTGTTTATGCAGTATCTGGTGCTGGGCGTCACCACCGTGGTGGTCGATATCATCGTGATGATTGGCTACGCCACGCTGGCTACACGCATTGCGGGCTGGATTAAAGGGCCAAAACAGATGAAGTTGATGAACCGTATTTTTGGCGGGCTGTTTATGGCCGTGGGCGCGCTATTAGCAAGCGCCAGAAAAATCGCCTGATGGTTTACGCGCCGACTCACTGGGGTCGGCGCGACGACGCCCTGTTTAATCCCTTCCCCTCAGGCGCCGCTACGGCCCGGTCAGCGGCACCGCACGCAACACAATGATGCCAGGCTTCGACCGCATATATTCCCTGAAGGGCGCATCGACAACTTTGCGATTAGCGGCCAGCGAAGAGGCGTTCCTGAACCACAACCGGCCATCATGCCGCACGGCAATCCCGGCATGGGAGACATCCAGCCCCTGGGTGGTGGTGTAAACCCCAATGTAATCGCCGGTCTGAATCTGCTTCATCACCCGGACATTTATCGCGCGGCCTGGAATATAAGTGATGCGGCGAGGAAATACCCCCAGGCCGGGCAGCCGCTCTTTTCCGCTGGCCTGACGATTCAGTTGCTTCACTACCGTCACCGCATCCGGGCTGAGCGTGCGGGTTATGTCATCGGCATTGCGCGGGCTCTCAGCGAACCAGTCGGTGAAAAAGTGGCGACGCTTCAGGTAGCTGACTTCACCGTCAGCGTAGCGGGTCCGAATCAGGCTGGCCTCAAAGCTGGCGCGATCGTGGCTGCGGCTCAGCGCCTGTACGTAATCAAGCAGCGTGAAGCAATCCACCCCACTGAAATTGATCACCAGCGCTTCTGGCGTATCGGGCGAGCCGATTAGCGTATCCGCCTGGTAGGGGGTACCGAGAAAAGTGGCAGAGATTTGGCTGATCCTTTCACCCTGTGACTGCTCTGACGCCGGAGGTGTCTGCGCCAGAATAGCCGACACGCTATCCCCTTGTGCCGGTTCAGGGACACGGTGATTTGCCGCCTCAGGCGAGGCGCAGGCGCTGATGCAGGCCGTGATTAACAGCAGTAACAGGGGTTTTACTCTCATCATCTTCTTCATGAAAAAAAGTCCGTTGGTACGACCATACCGGAGGTGATGTTTTCTTTAATTAAGGAATGGTGACTATTTATCTGCGGTTGTAACAGAGCGGCATCAGCAGGCGCAGATTGTGACAGTCGTCACACAGGCGACGTCAGGAGGGAAGCGACAGGACGTGACATGACTGCCGGATGCGCAGCGCGCGCTCCGGCATAAGGGCTTAACGCGAAATAATCAGGTGGATACCAAACCCGGCAAACAGGACGCCTGCCATGCCATCGACCCATTTCGCCAGCCGCTGATAGCGGGTGCGGATCCACGGCAGCGCAAAGATGGCCGCCACCAGGGTAAACCAGGCAAAGGTTTCACCGACAATCAGCAGGAACAGACCCCAGCGCTCCACCGAACCGACATCGTCGCCGACAAACAGCGAAAAGACGCTGCCGAAGTAGATAATCGCTTTAGGATTCGACAGGTTGGTCAGCAGGCCCTTGAGAAAGCTCATGCCGCGTTTCGGCAGCTCCACCACCGGCTCATCCTGCTGCGGCTGTTTGTGACGCTGACGTGCCGAGCACATCAGCTGCCAGCCCATCCACAGCAGATAAAGTCCACCGCCGACCATGATGATCTGGTGCAGCCAGGCCATTTTTTCCAGAATCAGATGCAGCCCCATCAGCGCCACACCCGCCCAGACGACAATGCCAAGCGTAATACCCAGCACGCCCATCATCGCCTCCTTGCGCGAACGGCTGGCGGCAGTTTGTGACACGAAAAAGAAATCGGGGCCGGGGCTCATCAGCGCCACCAGATGAACCAGCGCGACGGTTGCGAATAACATCAGCATGATTAGTATCCTTTACTCTTCATCATCAAGATGCTCTTTGATCATCACCAGGAAAGGTTTGCCAAAGCGCTCCAGTTTGCGGTGACCCACGCCGTTGACGCTGAGCATCTCCGACGCGCTGACCGGCATCTGTTCTGCCATCTCTATCAGTGTGGCGTCATTGAACACCACGTAAGGCGGAATATTCTCTTCATCGGCGATCGCTTTGCGCAGCTTACGCAGCTTGGCGAACAGTTTGCGATCGTAGTTACCACCGTGGAACTTCGCCGGACTGCTGCTTTTCGTTTTCGCGGTAATCAGACGCGGCACCGCCAGCATCAGGGGGACTTCACCGCGCAGCACCGGACGCGCCGCTTCAGTCAGCTGCAACGCTGAGTGCATAGCAATATTCTGCGTCACCAGTCCCAGATGGATTAACTGACGTAGCACGCTGACCCAGTGTTCATGGCTCTGATCTTTGCCCAGTCCATAGACCGGCAGTTTGTCATGCCCCTGCTCACGGATACGCTGATTATTGGACCCGCGCAGCACCTCAACGATGTAGCCCATACCAAACCGCTGCCCGACGCGATAGATGCCGGAGAGCGCTTTTTGCGCTTCAACCAGGCCGTCATAACGTTTAGGCGGATCGAGACAGATATCGCAGTTATCGCACGGCTGCTGGCGACCCTCGCCAAAATAGTTCAGCAGCACCAGACGACGGCAGGTCTGCGCTTCCGCAAACGCGCCCATGGCGTTGAGTTTGTGGCGTTCAATATCCTGCAGCGGTCCCGGCACTTTCTCTTCCAGGCATTTACGCAGCCAGGCCATATCGGCCGGATCGTAGAGCATCATCGCTTCGGCGGGCAGGCCATCACGTCCGGCTCGCCCGGTTTCCTGATAATAGGACTCGATGTTGCGCGGAATATCGAAGTGAACCACAAAACGGACGTTGGGCTTGTTGATGCCCATGCCAAAGGCTACCGTCGCCACCACGATTTGCAGATCGTCACGCTGGAATGCTTCCTGCACCCGGCCACGCTGTTCGCTGTCGATTCCGGCATGGTACGCCCCGACGCTGAAACCCCGGCTTTGCAGTCGCGCGGCGGTGTCTTCCACCTTCGCCCGGCTGTTGCAGTAGATAATGCCGCACTTGCCACGCTGATCCTGCACGTAACGCAGCAGCTGATCGGTGGGTTTGAACTTCTCCACCAGCGTGTAGCGGATATTGGGACGGTCGAAGCTGCTGATCTGGATCAGCGGATCCTGCATATGCAGCAGGTTAACGATGTCGTTGCGGGTGGTTTCGTCGGCGGTCGCGGTCAGCGCCATCACCGGCAATTCCGGGAAACGCTGACGCATCTTCCCGAGTGCGCCATATTCCGGGCGGAAATCGTGGCCCCACTGGGAAATACAGTGCGCTTCATCCACCGCCAGCATCGCCGGTTGCCAGTGCGCCAGACTGTCCAGGAAGTTATCCATCATCAGGCGTTCAGGGGCGATATAGAGCAGCTTAACCCGACCGGTGCGACAGTCAGCCATCACCGTCTGCTGCTGATCGCGCGTCATGGTGGAGTTGAGATAGGCTGCCGCCACGCCGTTCGCCAGCAGCTGATCGACCTGATCTTTCATCAGCGAGATCAGCGGCGACACCACCAGCGTCAGCCCCTCGCGCACCAGCGCCGGGATCTGATAACAGAGCGATTTACCGCCGCCGGTGGGCATCACCACCAGACAATCACGTCCGCTCAGCGCCTCATTAATGATCGTCTGCTGACCGGGACGAAACTGCTGGTAGCCGAAGGTATCCTGCAATACCTGCTGCGCCAGCGCTTCCTGATTAAGAACTGCCGAGGTTGCCACGCGATTCCTGTCTTTCGTTAGGGATTAGAACAAGTCGTTAAGTGTTACACCCACACCCAGACGCGTCTGGCGATGGTTGTAATCGATCAGTGATTCACCGTAGCCGCTAAACAGCTGAGTATAGAAACGAACATGCTCAGTGATAGGGTAGCTCCAGCCCAGCGTCGCGCCGCCATAACCGCTGTTCCAGTTATAGTTGCCCTCTACGCTGAAGATATTGTCGCCGAGCTTATAGCCCAGACGGGTGCGGTAGTAACCCATGTATTTGGTGATATCCGGGTTATCATCGCTGCTCGCGCCTTCAGGGATGCGATACCAGGGTTTGATTTCCGCCAGGAAGTTACCGTTCTCTGCCATCAGACGCGCATAGACGCGGTTCCAGCTGCGCGAGGTCGGGTCGCTTCGTCCGTTGGATTCGTGATTCAGACCCAGTTCAACATCACGCAGCGTCCAGCCACCCAGCGAATAGTCGGTCGCCCAGCCGAGGAAAATCTGCGGCTCATAGTTGGTCTCACGGAATGGCGATGACTCCGCGCTATTCGACAGCTGCCACCAGGAACGCTGAGTATAAGAGGCTGCCAGCACCGAGTTGTCGCCCAGAATACCGCGCCACAGCGGAAACGCCAGGCTGAGCTGGAATTTCACTTCATCTTTGCGCGCATTCTCTCCCCAGTTATAGGAGGAGATCGCCTCTTTATTGAGATCGCTGGTATAGGTGTAGAGCAGATAGTTGTTCTCGTAAGGATAGAGAACAAACGGGTTATCATGCTTCTCCAGCAGGTTAGCAATAATGCTGCCCTGCACCTGTGGCGCGTCATGAACCTCTTTAATCCGGGCTTCATCCGCCTGCGCCAGCGCAGGAAATATCAACATTGCCGCCAGCAAGGCGCGATGCTTACGCATATAATTCTCCGGTGAGCAGCTGCGTATCAGAATAACTGAAAGGGTGTCGTAAAAAGCAGGCCATTCTACACGCAAATGGCAGTGAGCATGAGTGCTGATTTCTTAAACTGGAAACACCCTCGCAGGCGGAATAGAATACACAACTCGTTCATGTTACGCGCCCCTCTGGCCCGATTTTTTCAGGACACATCATCATGTCATCACCCATGCTGACACAGCAGGACGCTCGCCAGCTGGTCGGCGAAATTTTCGTTTATCACATGCCATTTAATCAGGCGCTGGGTCTGGAGCTGATGCGCCTCGACGCGGATTACGCAGAGATCAGCTTCAATAACAAAACCATGCTGGTGGGCAACCAGGCGCAGCAGATTCTGCACGGCGGCGTTATCGCGTCGGTTCTGGATGTGGCGGCGGGTATGGTCTGCGTCAGTAATGCGTTAACCCGTCAGGAGAGCATCAGCGAAGCGGATCTGCGCCAGCGTCTGTCGCGCATGGGCACCATTGATATGCGCGTTGACTATCTGCGTCCCGGACGCGGCGAACGCTTCACCGCCACCAGCAGCCTGCTGCGCGCCGGTAACAAAGTCGCCGTGGCGCGCGTGGAGCTGCATAATCAGCAGGGCGACTATATCGCCACGGCAACTGCCACCTATCTTATCGGCTAACCACGCCACTGAATGGATCGCATATGGATACGCAACAAACCCGCCAGGGCGTTGGCTTTGCACTGGGTGCTTACTTTATCTGGGGCATCGCGCCCGCCTATTTCAAGCTGATAAAACAGGTTCCCGCCACAGAAATCATGACGCACCGGGTGATCTGGTCGGCACTCTTTATGGTGTTGCTGATTACCCTGAGCCGCAGCTGGCCGGGCGTGCGCAGCGTGGTGCGCCAGCCCAAAAAAGTGCTGATGCTGGCGCTGACGGCAGTGACTGTCGGCGGCAACTGGCTGCTGTTTATCTGGGCGGTCAACAATCAGCATATGCTGGAAGCCAGCCTGGGCTACTTTATTAACCCGCTGATCAACGTGGTGTTCGGCATGCTGTTTCTGCGCGAACGTTTTCGCCGCCTGCAGTGGCTGGCCGTGCTGCTGGCAGCCGTCGGCGTGCTGGTGCAGCTGTGGCAGTTTGGGTCGTTACCCATCATTGCGCTGGGTCTGGCGCTGAGCTTTGCCCTCTACGGTCTGTTGCGCAAAAAGATTCAGGTCGATGCGCAGAGCGGCATGCTGATTGAAACCCTGTGGCTGTTTCCGCTGGCGGCGATTTACCTGTTTGGCTTTGCCGACAGCAGCACCAGCCACTTATCGGCTAACCCGCTGAGTCTTAACCTGAAGCTGATCGCGGCTGGCATTGTGACCACCATTCCGCTGATGCTGTTTGCGGCGGCCTGCAGCCGACTGCGACTCTCTACCGTGGGCTTCTTCCAGTACCTCGGCCCGACGCTGATGTTTGTGCTGGCTGTGGTGTTTTACGGGGAAACCATCACGCCAGACAAGCTGGTGACCTTTGCCTTCATCTGGCTGGCGCTGCTGGTCTTTGTCTGCGATGCGGTCGCGTTTTCATTCCGTTCCCGTTCCCGTGCGCGCGTAGCGTGAAATAAAGCGCGCTAAAGCCGGGCCGGTCAGCAGGATGGTAAAGAGACGCAACGTCTGCATCGCCATTACAAACGCCATGTTGACCTGGGTTCCTGCAGCAATAATCGCCACCGTGTCCAGGCCACCTGGACTGGTGGCGAGATAGGCCGTCATCAGATCGATATCCAGCATTCGCGTCAGCATCCACGCCAGCCCGCCACACAACAGCATCAGCCCGAAGATCGAGGCCAGCATCTGCGGCAGCGTGCGCAGCGCCAGCAGAAAGATCGGGCGGGTGAAACGTAATCCCACGCTCCAGCCAATCAGCGCATAGGCCACGGCCAGCAGCCATTCCGGCACCTGTAACACTGCGATATGACTGCTGTTCAGTGCCGCACCCGCCAGCGCGGGCAGCAGCAGCGCGCCAGAAGGAATGCGCAGTCGGGTGCCCAGCCATGCGCCCGCCAGCATCACCACCAGGGTAATAGCAAAGCCGCGATTCAGCGCGGGGAACCAGAGCAGCGAAACGCTGTGGGCTTGATCACCCAGCCCGATGCGCGCCACCAGTGCGGCCGCCGAGGCGACAAACAGCACCCGCAGATACTGCATAAAAGCGACCAGCCGGACGTCAGCGCCAAAGTCCCCCGCCATCGCCACCATGGCCGATGCGCCACCGGGTGACGATCCCCAGGCGCCGGTCGGGCCGGGCAGATGACTGAAGCGCACCAGCAGAAAACCGGACACGCCGCTGGCCGCCAGCGTCAGCAGCAGCACCGCCAGCACGATCGGCCAGTCCTGAATCAGCGGTGTCAGAATCGAGGGCGACAGGCTCTGGGCAATCATGCAGCCCAGTACGGCCTGCGCCAGCAGGAAGAACCGTCTGTCGATGCGCAGCGTGGCACCTGACAGCCCCATCACCACACCCACAATCATCGGTCCCAGTAACAGCGCGGCGGGCACGTGAAAATAGTGCAGCACCGCACCCAGCAAGACCGAGATCAGCAGCAGCAGCGTCCACTGCGCGCGTAACGAAAAAGCGTCCATAAGAAGTTAATTATTTGTAAAAACAGGAGGGTCAGAGTACGCAGAAATGGGGACGGGAGCCAGCAGAACGGGCCATCTGAGATGGCCCGCGCGTGTTTTAAAGCCAGTTTTTACGCTTGAAGTAGAGATAAGGCGCCAGTCCGGCCAGAATCATCAGGCCGATGGCCGCAGGATAACCAAAGCTCCACTTCAGTTCCGGCATAAACTCGAAGTTCATCCCGTAGCTTGAAGCGACCAGGGTCGGCGGCAGAAATACCACGGAGACCACCGAGAAGATCTTGATGATGCGGTTCTGTTCGATGTTGATAAAGCCCATCGCCGCCTGCATCAGGAAGTTGACCTTCTGGAACAGGGATTCGTTATGCGGCAGCAGCGATTCGATATCGCGCAGAATTTCCCGCGCCTGCTCCAGCTGATTGCCCGGCAGACGGGCTTTACGCACCAGGAAGTTCAGGGCGCGCTGGGTATCCATCAGACAGAGACGCACCTTCCAGCCGATATCTTCCAGTTCCGCGAGCCGCGACAGCGCCTGATCGTACTCTTCGCCCTGCTGACCTTCCATGATCACCCGGCTGAGTTTCTCCAGCGCGCTATAGATGTTCTCGATTTCGTCCGCCAGCTGTTCGATTTTGGTTTCAAACAGGTCGAGCAGCAGCTCAAAAGCATTGCCGTCGATCAGGGTCTGGTTGCGGGCGCGCATACGATAGAGACGGAAAGCGGGCAGCTCACGTTCGCGCAGCGTGTAGAGGCGGCCTTCACGGATGGTGAACGCCACGGTGGAGTTACCGGCGTGATCGTCAGCATCTTCATAGAAGAAGAAGGAGTGAATATGCAGACCATCTTCATCTTCGAAGAAGCGTGCCGAGGCCTCGATATCTTCCAGCTCAGGCCGTGTTGCCAGGCTCTGACCCAGCTCCGATTGTACGCGGTCACGTTCGCCCTCTTCCGGCTCGATAAGATCGACCCAGACAGAGGTGGTCAGTTTGTCGTTTTCGTCTTCCAGCTCCAGTCGCGTCAGGCGGCTGTGATCCAGTTTAAATGCGCTCAGCATAGCAATACTCCCCATTGCAGACTAAATGGGACAAGGCAGTCCGCCGTTCCTCAACATGGAACGTGCGGCCTGAACACGGAAACAGAGTTTCAGAGATAAATCAGTGCTGACTCGTGCGACGGAATCAAAAAGGGAGGTCGCTGATAACCGCTAAGGCTACCCGCGTAAAGAGGTAGCCTTAGATGTTATTCCTGGTAACCAGGTCATTGAGCCAGCATCGACTGGGCGTGTCCAAGGCATTGTCCTCTCATGATAATAGTGGGCGCATGTTACGCTGAGACGAAAAAGCCGTCAACCGCACGCTAGAGCGTTTCCAGCTTCGCGTAAGCCGCCACCAGCCACTTAATTCCCTGCCCCTGGAACGCTACCTGCAGGCGGCTGTGCTCACCGCTGCCTTCCAGATTAATGATGGTGCCTTCGCCAAATTTTGCGTGATGAACGCGCTGACCCAGCGCGAATCCGCTGTCATTTTTGGTCACCGGCGCACCCATCCGCTGATGGTTCACCGGACGGCTGACGCTGGCGCGCAGACGCACCTCTTCGATGCACGCTTCAGGCAGTTCGCCGATGAAACGGGAAGGCCGGTGATACACTTCCTTACCATAGAGTCGGCGGGTTTCAGCGTAGGTCAGTGTCAGCTTCAGCATGGCACGGGTCACGCCGACATACGCCAGACGACGCTCCTCTTCCAGACGCCCACCTTCATCCAGCGACATCTGGCTCGGGAACATGCCCTCTTCCATACCGACGATAAAGACCTGGCTGAACTCCAGCCCTTTGGCCGAGTGCAGCGTCATCAGCTGAACCGCATCCTGCCATTTGTCGGCCTGACCTTCACCCGCTTCAAGGGCGGCATGGGATAAGAAGGCCTGCAGCGGCATCAAATCTTCATCTTCGTCCTGATAGCTGAACTGGCGTGTTGCCGTCACCAGCTCCTCAAGGTTTTCGATACGCGCCTGGCCCTTCTCGCCTTTTTCCTGCTCATACATCAGCCACAGGCCAGAGTCTTTGATGACCCGGTCGGTCTGAACATGCAGCGGTAAATCGGCGGTTTCGGTCGCCAGTGAATCGACCAGCTCACAGAAGCGCTGCAGCGCAGAGGCGGCCCGACCCGCCAGCGCGCGGCTTTGCAGCAGTTCGCGCGTTGCCTGCCACAGCGTCATCTGACGTTCACGCGCCGTCTGACGCACTACGTCGAGCGTGCGATCGCCCACGCCGCGCGTCGGGGTATTCACCACGCGCTCAAACGCGGCGTCATCGTTGCGGTTAGCCATCAGACGCAAGTAAGAGAGTGCATCTTTGATCTCCTGACGTTCGAAGAAGCGCATGCCGCCATAAATACGGTACGGCATGCTGCTCTGCAGCAGCGCCTCTTCCAGCACACGCGACTGGGCGTTACTGCGATAGAGAATGGCGCAGTCGTTCAGCGCGCCACCGTTCTCCATCCAGACCTTGATGCGGTTCACTACAAAGCGGGCTTCATCCAGCTCATTAAAGGCGCAGTAGATAGAGATCGGTTCGCCATCGCTGCCTTCGGTCCAGAGCTCTTTCCCCAGGCGGCCATTGTTGTTGGCGATCAGGGCGTTGGCGGCTTTCAGGATGTTATTGGTCGAGCGGTAGTTCTGCTCCAGACGGATGGTCTCTGCGCCGGGGAAATCCTGCAGGAAGCGCTGAATATTCTCGACCTGCGCGCCGCGCCAGCCGTAGATCGACTGATCATCATCGCCCACGATGATGACCCGGCCGCTGTCGCCCGCCAGCATCCGAATCCAGGCGTACTGAATGTTGTTGGTATCCTGAAACTCATCCACCAGCACGTTGGTGAAGCGTTCGCGGTAGTGATTAAGAATGTGTGGCTTGTTGAGCCACAGCTCATGAGCGCGCAGCAGCAGTTCGGCAAAGTCGACCAAACCGGCGCGGTCACAGGCTTCCTGATAGGCCTGATAGATGCGCAGCCAGGTCTGCTCAATCGGGTTGCCATAGCTTTCGATATGCTTTGGCCGCAGGCCTTCATCTTTTTTGCCGTTGATGTACCACATGCCCTGACGCGCAGGCCACTGCTTGTCATCAAGGTTCATGGATTTGATCAGGCGCTTGAGCAGACGCAGCTGGTCTTCACTGTCGAGGATCTGGAAATCCTGCGGCAGACCGGCGTCAAGATGGTGGGCGCGCAGTAAGCGATGCGCCAGACCGTGGAAGGTCCCGATCCACATCCCGCCCTGGCTGGTGCCGATCAGATGCTCGATACGGTGACGCATTTCCGCGGCCGCTTTGTTGGTAAAGGTCACCGCCATAATCGAATAGGGTGAGCAGTTCTCCACTGACATCAGCCAGGCAATGCGATGCACCAGGACCCGCGTTTTACCACTGCCCGCGCCTGCCAGCACCAGCAGGTTACTGCGCGGAGCCGCAACGGCAGCGCGCTGATTGTCATTCAAACCATCGAGCAGTTCAGAAACGTCCATAAGCACCGTTTACCAGAGAAAAAGCGTCGTCGTCGCGTTGTTTATTCCGCCTGCCGCAAGGGAGTGTCGCGGCCAGTCAGGCGGCGACACAGATGCCGGATAAGGGACGGCGGCAACGCAGAGAAGAGGAGACGACTGGATAAATTTACAGCCATTATAGCAGTGAGGTGAGTGATGCCAACCGCGAAATTTCGACATGGGGCAACAGGCGCGCATCCGGGATATGCATCAGGTTGCCCTGCCGCAGGTTAATCCAGCAGGCCTGCAGTCCGCAGCGCAGCGAGCCGGCTACGTCGGTGGTGAGGTCATCACCCACATGCAGAATGTGGTGTGGGGCGATATTAAGGCGTTGTGCGGCAAGCTGATACATATCCTGCCACGGCTTGGCGCGGCCATCCGGCCCGGCCCGCAGCGTGAACCGGAAGTATTGTGCAATGCCCATTTTTTCCGGGCAGGCGTTGCCGTTGGTGACCGCCACCAGCGGGATTTTTTCCGCCAGCGCCTTCAGCGTCTCATGCGTCTCATCCGGCATCTCGACCTGACTGCGCCACTGATGGAAAACCGCCATCACGTCTGCCGCGCCCGCGGTCGCTTCAGCGGCAGAGAGGCCGACATTCAGCATCGCCAGTTCAACCGAACGGCGTCGCCACTCCGAAACATCATGATAGATCTCCGGCTCCTGCAGCAGCAGTTCATCGCGCAACTGCTGATAATCCTGCGGCGTGAAGTCACGCAGCGCCGGATGATAAGCCTGCAACGCTGCATGGGACTCCAGCGTGGTGCGACGAATCACCGGATAGTTATCATAGAGCGTGTCATCAAGGTCGAAGGTCATGGCTTTTATGGCCGACAGCGGACGATAAAACTTCATTCGTTCTTTCCTCGTTTGGCGCGGGGATGCGCAGCGTCATACACCGAAGCCAGATGCTGGAAGTCGAGATGGGTGTAGATCTGGGTCGTAGACAGGTTCGCATGCCCCAGCAACTCCTGCACGGCGCGCAGGTCGCCGCTGGATTCCAGCAGGTGCGTGGCAAAGGAGTGCCGCAGCTTATGCGGATGGATATGGCTCGCCAGCCCCTGACGGATGCCCCACTCGGCAAAGCGTTTCTGCACGTTACGGGGCGAGATGCGGTTGCCGCGCGTTGACAGAAACAGCGCATCATCCTGGCCATTAAAGGTTTCACGCAGCGGCAGCCAGTGCTGGATCCAGGTGACCGCCGTGCGGCCAATCGGTACGCGCCGCTCTTTGCTGCCCTTACCCACGACCCATACTTCACCGGAATCGAGATCGACGTGGCGGCAATCCATATTCACCAGTTCGGAGAGACGCAGACCGCCGCCATACATCACTTCCAGCATCGCCCGGTCGCGCACCGCCAGCGGATCGTCAAGGTCGATCTCCAGCAGCTGATTCACTTCATCAACATCAATATTTTTAGGCAGATGGCGCGCTTTACGCGGCGTCATCACCCCTTTGGCCGGATTAGCGGAAAGCAGACCCTGGCTCACCTGCCAGTCGAGAAAACTGCGCAGGGCGGAAAGGCGCAGCGCAAGGCTGCTGGCGGAGAGTCCGGCGCGACGGCTGCGTGCCGCCATGCTGCGCACCTGCGCCGGTTCCAGCTGTGCCCAGCTGCTGAGTTTCATTTCATCCGCAATCGCCACCAGCGCGGCAAGCTGTCGCGCATAGCTGCTCTGGGTTAACGGACTGAGCTGGCGCTCCACTTTCAGGTAGCGCAGAAATCCGTCGACGGCCTCCTGCAGCGCGCTACTCATGCGCGTTCAACCCAGCGGGAAAGCAGATCGGGCATCATCTGAGACAGATGCTGCAACAGCAGTGTCCCCATGCCCGACTGGTAGTGCTGGCTGTCGCGACTGCTGAACACCAGCACGCCGAGATCGCCCTCTTCGCCCATCAGCGACATTGCAACCGAACCGATCGCTTTGGCCTGTGGCAACAGCAGCAGCAGTTCCGGCCCATTAATGTTGCCGAGATAGTGATGCTGGTTGCCGAAGCGCTGAATACGCAGCGGTTCAAATGCCTGACGCGACAGGCTCAGCTGGAAGAAATCGGAGGGCGCGCCCAGCAGCCATTTATCACTGAACAGACGCACATTAGCACCCGCCAGGCCCAGCTCACGCGCCCAGCGATGCAGGCGGTTGAGCATATCCTGCAACGAGTCAGCCGCGGCCAGATGGCTTTCCAGCGACAGCAGACGGTCAAACAGTTCGTGGTTAGCGCTGGCCTGCTCCATCAGCAGCGTGATCTCTTCTTCCAGCCGCTGGATATGGTTGCGTTGCCGCGCCATATGCCACTCGACCAGCGAGACGCTGCCGCGCACCGGGTGCGGCACGGCCATCTGTTCCACTTCGCGGGCATTACGGATGAAGAAATCGGGATTCTGCCGCAGATAATCACTGACGGCCTGATCGTCCAGCAGAACCGAACTGTCAGCCTGCTCTTCGATATTTTTCATAGATGAATAAACCCATCGTAGACGTGTGTCGCAGGTCCGGTCATGTAGAGCGGCTGACCGGCACCTTTCCAGGAGATATGCAGCGTTCCGCCAGGCAGATCGACTCGCACTTTCGGTGCCAGGATGCCCTGCTGAATGCCGCATGCAACGGCAGCACAGGCGCCACTGCCGCACGCCTGCGTTTCACCCGCTCCGCGTTCGTAGACGCGCAGCCGGATATGTTCGGGATTGATGATCTCCATAAAACCGACATTGACGCGATCCGGGAAGCGCTCGTGGCTCTCCAGAATCGGGCCCAGCAGTTCAACCTGCGCGGTTTTAACGCTTTCCACCTGGATAACGCAATGAGGATTCCCCATCGACACCGCGCCCAGCATCACCGTCTGCTCGGCCACGCGCAGCAGATAAAGATTTTCGGCTTTATTGGCGCGGAACGGCACCTGCTGAGGCTCAAAGTTGGGTTCGCCCATGTTCACGCGCACCTGGTCGTCAGGCGTCACGGTCAGGACCATGCGGCCATTCTGGGTACTGACCCGGATGTCGGTTTTGTTGGTCAGCCCTTTCAGCTGAACAAAGCGGGCAAAGCAGCGCGCACCGTTGCCGCACTGGGCCACTTCACTGCCGTCGGCGTTGAAAATGCGATAGTGGAAATCAAGATCGGGATCGTAAGGCGGTTCAACAATCAGCAGCTGATCAAAACCGATCCCCAGATGACGATCGGCCAGCCGGCGGATCAATTCCGGCGAGAAGAAGACGTTTTGTGTCACCGCATCCACAACCATAAAATCGTTGCCGAGACCGTGCATTTTGGAGAACTGCATTTTTTGCTCCGCCGGATAAGCCATCAGATTAGTTCGCTTGTGCGCCTGAATTGCCGGTCACCAGACCGCCAACATCGGCTTTCGTCGCATCCGCTTTCTGGCTTTCGGTCGGCGCTTGTTGTTTCTTCGGCTGATCCTTCGGCGGGAAGTAGAGCGGTCCTTTCAGACCACAACCTGCAAGGCTGGTTACTGCCAGTGTCATGGCCAACAGGCTTATTACTTTCTTCATTCTTTATGCTCTTCATGTCCTTTACCTGGATGCTTATCATCGCAGTTGAAGGTGGAAAAGCAACAGGAAATCCCCGCTAATAGCGTGAACCGGATGACAAGCCAGAAAGATAGCGGCCACCTGCAGAGCGCAGGCAGCCCGTCAGCATCAATGCACCTGATAGCGCGGTTGATAGTCGCTGTTGTCGTTGTCAGGCTGCGTCGTGCACAGCTGCGTCAGCGTCTGACTACGGAACGGAATCACCTGGAATCGATCACCGGTGTTCACAATCTGGTAGAACTGCGGCAGGTTGAAGTTGATAAAGCTCGATCCGTAAGTGAAGCGATCGTGCGATGAGGAGTAGAAGCGGCTGACGTCGCGCACCAGCTCCTCTTTACTGCCTTCACAGTGATGATAGACCTCAACCCGATTGGTCTCATCGAGAATATAGATATTGAAGCCGCGCTCATCCGTGGTGTTTTCAAAGAAGAACTGAATGATGCCTTCGCTGGCATAGCCGTTCACCACCGGGGGCAGCGGCGTCTGATTCGTTTCGACTTTGATCGACAGTCCATGCAGCTTGTTGTTGGAGATCGCGCCATAAAATTCCACCGCGTTTTCCAGCTTCTGCACAGAGACGCTCATGCGTTCAAAGAACAGGCCCCAGGTCTCGCCCGCCATGCGCAGCGCTTTAAAGCGGCCCGGCTCCTGACGTGTGCTGGAGAGGCGCAGTTCAATGCATTCTGAGACCAGCTGTTGCACGCGCGTGCGAATCAGTCCGCGCAGATGCTGGCTGTAACAGAAAACTTCCACCGTATCCGGCGGTGCGGCATCCTGATGCATCTTGCCGAGAATGGTTTTCAGCCCTTCGATCATCGCCTGTTCGCCGCTGAAGTGCAGCGTACGCACCTCATTCCAGGAGTTGCGATAGAGCAGATCGATGCTGCCAATCAGGCACTGCTGCTGCTGACCAAAGCTGAAGACATCCAGCTTGCGGAAGTCGAAGTGCACCACCTGATTGCGGAAGGCCGCCGTCGGGTCATGCTCAAGGTTAACAATAATCGCCAGATGCCGGATTTCGCACGGGCTGTAGAGCGCTTTCGGCGTCGGCGAAGGCAGGCGCAGTGGGAAGTGGCTGGAAACATCGTTAACCAGCTCCTGCAGACGCGCCAGATCGCAAATCTCATTGCCTTTAATATGCAGCCGGGTTTTGCGGGTCAGCAGACCATTAAACCACGCCCACGCCACCAGCTTGTTCAGGTAGCGGTTATATTCCAGCGGCTGATGGCTGATGATCGAATCCATATCCGGCGCCTGGTTATAGAGATACCAGCCAGAACGGTTGGCGCGGCCAGGCGGCACATGAATAAAGGTCAGATTCGGTTCAGAGAGATCGGGCGAAATCTGCGGGTTCACCAGCGTCACTTTGCCCGGCAGCGCTTCAAACGCGGCATACAGTTTACGGGTCAACACACCGATATCCTGCGGGCTGGCGCTGACGCTTAAGTTGTTGCGGCGGGCAAAGCGGATCAGGTTGCGATAACTCTGCATCATCGCATCCAGCAATTCGTTATGGGCTTCACGCACCCGCTCGATTTTCCACCCGGCGCGGTTGTCCAGAATGGCGATCTTCTCTTCGTTCCAGCCCCACTCTTTCACCAGCTGCGATAAAATCTCGCGACGCCAGCCGGTGCGATGCTGATGATCTTCGGTGCTGAGTTTTTCACACACTTTGAGATAGAAGCAGCGGCGCACCAGGTCAAGGCGCGGCTGATCGTCAACGCTGGTCAGATAGTGCGTGACGCGCTCCAGCATCATGCAGTAAGGATCGAGTCCGAAGCAGATGATTTCGCCGTCGTGCAGGCGCTGTTTGATATCCATCGCCAGCAGTTGTGTGTTCGGGTATTCCCAACTGTAGGCTTCCAGCAGCAGCGTTTTCAGTACGGCTTTATACGGTGAGTCGATGCTTTTATAGAGCTGCCACAGGCTGGCACCGAAATACTCTTCCGCCGACAGCGTGCCGAGGCCGCCCAGATCGAGCCACTCATTGGGAGTCAGCACGCCTTTGGCGTACAGCGACATCACGTAGTCGTCGTAATGGTGCTCTTCTTCGCCCGGCACCATATTCCACAGGAGGCGTTTACCCGCCATACGAACCGCGGTACGGTAAAACTCATCCAGCAGTAAAATGTGTTGGGTTGAGCCGCAGTCTTCACCGCCCAGGCTGCCGCTTTCGTTATGACGGAAGCGGTTCTCATCAATCAGGAAGAAACTCACTTCCACGCCCATCGAGACGCACCACTTCTGCAACAGCGTACATTTACGCTGCAGATTCAGGCGCTCTTCATTATCAAGCCAGGATTGATGGCAGACCCAGATATCGAGATCCGAGACGCTGTTCTGACCAACCGAGGAGGTGCTGCCCATGGAATAGATCGCCGTAATCGGCATTTCGCCTTTCGGCGCATCGGCATGGCGCAGGTCGCTGTCGCCGGTAAGGTCGGCCAGCAGCTGGCGCTGATTTTCATCAGGCGTGTAGAAGCTGATGCCATGTGGAACGCTACCTTCAAGGTAACCCGGCATCTGAGGATGTTGATAATGTAATAAGGTTGGCAGCAGACTGTAGACGCGCTGAAAAGCGGGTCCCATGGCAGCCAGCGCACGGTCAACGCGCAGCTGGTTAATTGCATCCAGTCTCTGTTTCAGTGTCTCAATGTAGAGGTACAAGACGTTTCGCCTGATTGTCCCAGTGTTTAAGCACCCTGTTTCCACGCTCTGCCGCTTATTAAAATAAAAAAGTGGGCAGATAATTGCTGGAAACGTGATCAATCTAACACTCGCCAGATTGACCGTAAAGAAAGTTGCGCTACTTAACAGTTTAGCACGTTCTTACCCGCTTCCCGCTTTTTCAGCACGAGTTCCCACGTTATGGCTTGATAAACCGGGCCTGAAACCGCGCGCAGGCCGTTTTCAATCCGTTGAAACTGACAGTATTCACCCAGAGATGATAGGATATTCAGTGAACGATAAAAATGGTTAACAGCATGTTAGACAAAATTTTCAGAATTGCTACAAGACAAAGCCCGCTCGCATTATGGCAGGCACATTATGTACAGCAACGCCTCATGAGTGCCCATCCGGGACTGCGCGTTGAGCTGGTGCCTATGGTCACGAAAGGTGACATTATTCTTGATACGCCGCTGGCAAAAGTGGGCGGCAAGGGTCTGTTTGTCAAAGAGCTTGAGCTGGCGATGCAGGATGGCCGTGCCGATATGGCGGTGCACTCGATGAAAGATGTGCCGGTCAGTTTCCCTGAAGGTCTGGGCCTGGTGACCATCTGCGAGCGCGACGATCCGCGCGATGCGTTCGTTTCTCATCATTATGACTCTATTGACGCACTGCCACAGGGTGCCATCGTCGGTACCTCCAGCCTGCGTCGTCAGTGCCAGATTAGCGCGCGCCGTCCGGATCTGGTGATCCGTTCGCTGCGTGGCAATGTGGGCACCCGCCTCGGCAAGCTCGATGCTGGCGAGTATGACGCGATTATTCTTGCCGTTGCCGGGCTGAAACGCCTGGGGCTGGAAGATCGCATTCGCCAGGCGATGCCAGCCGAAGTGTCCCTGCCCGCCGTGGGACAGGGTGCAGTCGGCATTGAATGCCGTCTGGACGACAGCGTCTTAATTGACCTGTTACGGGCGCTGAACCACGATGACACAGAAGTCTGTGTCAGAGCGGAACGCGCTATGAATACCCGCTTAGAGGGTGGCTGCCAGGTCCCTATCGGCAGTTTCGCGGTGCTGGAAGGCGATGACCTCTGGCTGCGCGGCATGGTCGGCGCACCGGATGGCCGGGTGATGGTCAGCGGCGAACGCCGTGGTCCACGCGCGCAGGCTGAACAGATGGGCATTTCACTGGCCGATGAACTGCTGAATGGTGGCGCACGTGAAATCCTGAAAGAAGTTTACCAGGGGCAGCCGCCGGCATGACCATCCTGGTGACGCGCCCGGAACCCGCAGCGGCAGAGCTGGTGTCACGCCTGCATGCCCTTGGCAAACAGGCGTGGAGCCTGCCGCTGATCGAGTTTGCGCCGGGCGCTGACCTCGCCACTCTGCCCCAGAAGCTAGCCGGACTTCGTACCGGCGACCTCGTTTTTATCCTTTCTCAGCAGGTTATTCACTACGCGCAACACACGATCAAAGCATGGCCCACAGAGCTGGACTATTATGCAATTGGTCGTAGCACCGCGCTGGCGTTTCACACCGTCAGCGGGCAGCAGGTGACCTGGCCTCATGCTCATGAAACCAGTGAGGAATTGATCAAGATAAACACGCTTCAGCAGGTGGCCGGTAAACGTGCGCTGATCCTGCGTGGCGATCCCGGTCGCGAATTGCTGGCAGAGACATTAACCCGGCGAGGTGCTGAGGTGACGTTTGCTGCCTGCTACCAGCGCTGCCAGAAGCATTATGATGGGCCTGTTGAAGGCCGCCGCTGGCGCGATCGCGGCGTCTCTGTGCTGGTGGTGACCAGCGGTGAAATGTTACAACAGCTCTTTTCGCTGTTCCCCGCGGTTGATCGCGAGGAATGGCTGCTCCACTGCCGACTGATTGTCGTCAGTGAACGTTTGGCTACCCTGGCCGCTGGATTAGGTTGGCAGGATATTCAGGTAGCCGATGGTGCCGATAACGATGCGCTGCTGCGCGCGTTACGCTGAACTTTAACAATGGGATGTGCCACATATGACGGAACAAAAAGACTCCTCCGCCATGGTTGAAGAAACCACCCCAGCGGTCGACCGCTCTCCTTCCAGCAACAGCACACCACCGCGTAATGCGAAAAATGGTGGCATGGTGTTGGGAGCAGTGGCGATTGTCATAGCGCTGGCGATTGGTGCGGGTTTATACCTTAACGGGAAACATCAGGCTGATTTACAGGCACAAACCAATCAGAAGCTGAGCGATCAGTTAAGCGCGTTGCAGCAGCAGGCCAGCAGCGATAAACAGCAGCTGACACAGCAACTGAGCGGCGCTGAAACCGCGTTACAGACCGCGCAGCAACAGCAGAATGCATCTGCAAAAGAGCTGGAAACCCTGCGTGAAAAAGTGGCGGTGATCTCTGGCAACGACGTGCGCAGCTGGCTGCTGGCACAGGCGGACTATCTGGTGAAACTGGCTGGCCGCAAACTCTGGAGCGATCAGGATGTCACGACCGCTGCGGCATTGCTGAAAAGTGCCGATGCCAGCCTGGCCGACATGAACGATCCCAGCGTCATGAATGTACGTCGTGCACTGACCCAGGATATCAGTAACCTCTCTTCCGTTACGCAGGTCGACTACGACGGCGTGATCCTCAAGCTGAATCAGCTTTCGAACAACGTCGATAATCTCCGTCTGGCCGACAACGACAGCGATGATGCGCCGATGGACAGCGATGGCGGCGAACTCTCAGGTTCCGTGCGCGAATGGCGTCAGAATCTGGTGAAAAGCTGGCATAACTTTATGGATGACTTTATTACCATCCGCCGCCGCGATAACACCGCACAGCCGCTGCTGGCACCGAATCAGGATGTTTACCTGCGTGAGAATATCCGCTCGCGTCTGCTGATCGCGGCGCAGGCCGTACCGCGCCATCAGGATGAGATTTATAAACAATCTATCGACACCGTGTCCGCCTGGGTTCGCGCCTGGTATGACACCAATGATGCCGCGACCAAAGCCTTCCTTGCCCAGCTGGATGAGCTGAGCCAGCAGAACATCAATATGGATCTGCCGGATAACCTGGAAAGTCAGCCATTGCTGGAACAGCTGATGCAGACCCGGGTGCGGAACCTGTTAGCGCAACCTTCTGCCGCTGCTAATCAGCAGGGAGGCTAAGCATGCTTAAGGTATTTATCCTCTTTATCCTGCTGATTGCTGGCGTGGTGCTGGGACCGATGATTGCCGGTCATCAGGGCTATGTGCTGATTCAGACCGATAACTGGAATGTCGAAACCAGCGTAACCGGCCTGGTGATTATCCTTATCCTGAGCCTGCTGGTGATTCTGGCCGTGGAGTGGCTGCTGCGCCGCGTGCTGCACACCGGCGCGCGGACCCGTGGCTGGTTTACCGGTCGTAAACGCCGTCGCGCCCAGCGTCATACCCAGTCGGCGCTGATGAAGCTGGCAGAAGGCGACCACCGTCAGGTGGAAAAGCTGCTGTCTAAAGATGCCGATCACGCCGATGTGCCGGTAGCCAACTATCTGCTGGCAGCCGAAGCCGCACAGCAGCGTGGCGATGAAATTCGTGCCAATCAGCATCTTGAACGAGCTGCTGAGCTGTCGGAAAGCAATACCATCCCGGTGGAAATTGCCCGTGCACGTATTCAGCTGGCCCGTAACGAAGATCACGCTGCGCGTCACAGCATTGATCGCCTGCTGGAAGTGGCACCGCGTCACCCTGAAGTGCTGCGTCTGGCTGAACAGGCGTATGTCCGCACCGGTGCCTGGAGTGCCCTGCTGGATATTCTGCCTGCTATGCAGAAGTCACAGGTTGGTGATGAGCTGCATCGTGATGCATTGCAGCAGCAGGCCTGGCTGGGTCTGATGAATCAGGCAATGGCCGATCAGGGCAGTGATGGCCTGAAACGCTGGTGGAGCACGCTGAGCCGCAAAACCCGTCAGGATACGACACTGCAGGTCGCTATGGCGGATCATCTGATTGAGTGCGACGATCACGACACCGCGCAGTCGATCGTGCTGGAAGGCCTCAAGCGTCATTATGACGATCGCCTGGTGCTGCTGATGCCTCGCATCAAAAGCGGCAATCCGGAAGCGCTGGAGAAGGCATTACGCCAGCAGATCAAACAGCATGGCGCAACGCCGTTGCTGCACAGTACGCTGGGACAGCTGCTGATGCGTCATGGTGAATGGCAGCAGGCGGCTGACGCACTGCAGCAGGCGCTGGCACAGCGTCCTGACGCGTTCGATTATGCATGGCTGGCGGATGTTTATGATCGTCTGCATCGTCCGGAAGAGGCCGCGAAAATGCGCCGTGAAGGATTGCTGCTGACGCTGAAGAATAATCCCAACGTCTGATGCGGTTGTCAGACAGGATAAAGCCGGGCTTACCCGGCTTTTTTGTGCCCGAAATCTGCCATCCTGTTCTCGCGGGCAAAAAAAAAACACCTGCCATTGGCAGGTGTAAGATCAGGTCGGTAAGACAACCGGGAGGTACCTGACTCAACGTGGTGTCTGTTAACCCTGTAAGGCTTTCGCGATACAGGCAGGCAGACAACAGGTACCTAAAATTGGCTCTGCATCATTCCCAGGTTTATGTAGCTTCAGCAGACATAAGAGGTGGAATGAGCATCTACAGCAGAAGTATTGCACAAGCCGTGCCAGGTTAAGGTTTATTTTTAAAGTTGCTATAAATCAGTAATTTAAAAAAAATTACCAAGTCTTACCTCAGCGAGGTGCTGCAGGAAGTGTCGGTATCAGGCGACAGCTGGCATTTTCTCTGTCTCTGAATGGAGACAGCGAGGTGATTCTTACGGTAATTTCAACAATAACAATGGTTTATTTGTCGGCGATTCACGACGCTATTGATTCTGCTAATATTGCGTGCGGAATCAAAGCAGAGTGATTCAGCAGCAATGAAGAAGCCCAACGCGTAGGGAACACGGTCAGAGGAGGAAAGCGTCCCACGCCAGGGACGGCGTGGGCCGAGCGGCCATGGATGGCTTAAGCGCCTTTCCGATCTGACCGTGTTCCTTTCGCCAGCGCGCACTCACCGCAGTGCGGGCTTCAGGGAGCATACGCCTTTCGCAAAGACGCAAAAGACGCCATCCCTGGCGGGCTCAGCGCGGGCCGTCCCTGGCCCGCGATGCTTTGCTACACGCGTTTGCTCCCTTCGCTTCACGTATGGCAGACGCATCGGGAACTTACATGGACGCTTCAGACTGGTGAAAGATCTAAAGCCGGATTCATCTGACCGTGTTCCCTTCGCAGGCTCGAACTCACAGCAACATTGTTCCAAAGCACCCAACCCAGCCCATATCTCCCGCAAAAATTCTAATCCACTTTTCTACAGACGAAAAAAAACCCGTCTTTTCAGACAGGTTTCAAAAATGGTCGGCGAGAGAGGATTCGAACCTCCGACCCACTGGTCCCAAACCAGTTGCGCTACCAAGCTGCGCTACTCGCCGATTTTTTTAACTGTTTTGCCTGGTGCGAAGAGAGGGACTTGAACCCTCACGTCCGTTAGGACACTAACACCTGAAGCTAGCGCGTCTACCAATTCCGCCACCTTCGCGTTTCCCAGCAAAATCTGGGGTGGCTAATGGGACTCGAACCCACGACAACTGGAATCACAATCCAGGGCTCTACCAACTGAGCTATAGCCACCACAATTCGTCATGTTACAGATTTAAAACCTGCAGCATTTAAATCTCTACTGCCAACCGCGGTAAATCAACCACCGAAGCTCATGCGCACAAACGATATGGCGCGCCCGACAGGATTCGAACCTGAGACCTCTGCCTCCGGAGGGCAGCGCTCTATCCAGCTGAGCTACGGGCGCGTAGCGCCGTTGCGGATGTGCATACTAGAGATAAGCGCCCATCGTGTCTAGTGCTTTTTAAATAAAAAGACGCGTTTGATTACGCTTTGTGCACTTTCTCGACAAATAGTGCATTTCCTCTCTCACAACGCCTAAAAATGCGGCATTTATCAGCAATATCAGAGATCGCCGCGCCAGTGATAGCGCAAATATTTAAGCAGTTTTAATTGCCTGCGCAGGCGGCTCGGCTGCCGAATCAGACGATAGAGCCATTCCAGACCCAGACGCTGCCAGATCTTAGGCGCACGCTTCACATGGCCGGTGAAAACATCATAGGTTCCGCCAACACCCATATAGAGAGCATCAGGCCAGTGCGCACGGCACGCCAGCATCAGCAGCTCCTGACGTGGCGATCCCAGCGCTACAGTCACCAGCTTCGCACCGCTGGCCGCAATACGGGCAAACAGCGCATCCTGATCGGCTGGCGCAAAATAGCCATCCTGCGCGCCAACAATATTCACATTCCACTGACGGCGTAACTTATTGCAGGTTTCATCCAGTACCTGCTGGCGGCCACCGATAAGAAACACCGGCGTCCCTTCCCGCCCGGCGCGTTCCATCAGCGCTTCCCATAAATCGGCCCCCGCAATGCGCTGCACCGACGCCTGCGGATACTTTTTACGAATTGAACGCACAATGCTGATGCCATCGGCATACGCATATTCCGCTTGTGCTAACAGCGTACGTAATCCCTCATCCCGCTCAGCGGTCAGGATCTTCTCCGCATTGATCGCCACTAAAATACCGCTGCGAACACTCTGCGGCGGCATCAGGAAATTTACCGCCGACGGCATGTTTTCGAAGCCATACAAATCAACGCCGCGAATACGGTACTGCGGCGTCTCAGTTAACGTTGTCATATCTTCCGTCAATCCCAGAGGTTAATCAGAGCGGGCTGTGCAACACCCGCCTGCTGCGGTCGCGAATCAAACCTGCGCGATCCAGTAACCAGAAAAGTAATTTAGCCATGCCCAGACAGGCAGCAAAAATGATGCAGAAAAACACCACACGAGAGCCGAATGCATCGAGACCTTCGCGGGCCAGCACGATCATGTTAAACACCGCGCCAAAACAGAAGCTTTGCAGGATGGCGCCGGTGTACCGGTTGGTCTCAAGGCAGCCACGCTGATAGATCGCATCAAAGGCTTTAATAATCATCCCTACCGCGACAGCGCCAATCGGAATCGCCCAGACGCCGCCCATCACCACCAGTGACCCGATGAGCGTGGGGGAGATCGCCAGGCCAGAATGGTTATTCAGCACTTCCCAGGTGAAGTAGTTCGCACTGTTTAACACCGTCAGCGGCCGATCCGGCCAGAGCCAGGTCGGAATGAAAACGTAGAAATCACGCCAAAGCGGTGCCAGTCCCTGAAACTCAATTCTGGCGTAGTTATCCAGCAGCAGGGCGAGATTCTCCCACGGCGAGAAGGTGTCACGCGTCAGATAGAGGAAGGTATAAAACGCTTCATCACCCATCACGTCGAGGTTGTAGCGACGCAGCGCCAGCCAGAACATCCCCGCAATCGCCAGTACGCCCGCCGTTGCCAGCATCCACAACGTAATCCAGCCACGGGTAATCCCGATGAACAGGAACAGGGCAAACGCAATGATGATATTGGCGCGGGTGCCGCCCACCAGGGCGTAAGTCAGTAAACCAAAGGCTACCGTCACGACCAGGAACAGCAGCCAGTTGCGGCGCGTCGGACTTAAGAAGTAGGGGATCAGCATCGCCGGGATGAAGAAATAGAAGAAGCGCTTAAGCGCCACGCCCGACACTTCGCTGGAGAAAATCTGGTTATAGGCGGTCAGGCGGAACAGCAGAAAACCATTGTGGATGAAGAACACCGTCACGGTTCCCAGCGCCACCAGCGCCAGAATCACGCAGGTCAGGTGGGTTTCAACCCGATTCATCTGCAGCCAGGGCTTCGCCGGAGGCGCACCGACGGGTTTCAGCCGCACTTTATAACTGACGTAATAGATAGCGTAAAACGCCGTCGCCGACAGCAGCGCCTCCAGCAGATTCTCCACCGGCACTACTTCAACATTAAAGCGAAACACCAGCACGGCGGTCAGCGGGAAGCCGAAATAAAAGGTCAGCAGGAACAGCAGTGTGAAGAACAGATGGAAGTTAAAACGGACGCGCTTAAACTCCCGCCAGGTCAGGGTCAGAATAAAAACCAGCGACAGCAGATAGACCACCAGCAGGCCGCCAAACTGCATAAGACTCATGACAACTCCCCTTCGCTGAGCTGTAACGCTGCCCGCCAGCCAGCCAGATAGCCCGGCGCAAAAAAGGCAATCGCCTGTTTATCACAGCCCATCAGCTGACGGCGTGCCTCGGCGATGACCGCAGGCGACAGCGTATCTTCGCTGAACAATACCGGAAGCTGCTGCTCAGCAACATCACGCCAGAACGGATTTTTGCGGGTCAGGACAAACGGCACATTGGCCTGGATCAGCAGACAGAGTGTTCCCACCCCCTGCTGACGTTCAAACATAAAATAGCCGACATGGCAGCGTGCCAGCAGCGCTAAGTAATCATCAAACGCCAGATTTTCACGCATCAGATTCACCTGACCGTCAGGGAACAGCGTCTCTGCTGCGGCCTGAATCTGACTGATGTACGCCTCATTGCCTGGCGGATAGCCCAGCGGCACCTCAATACGCACCCGCTCGCCAAACTGTGCGTGAATCGCCTTTAAGCCTTCAATGTGCCGGTTACTCGGATCGCCTGAGTTACCCAGCAGCAGCGTAAACGGCTCTGACGGCGCAGACTCAACGGCGGCGGCTGGCATCCGGGTCGGGAAATAGAGCAGTGAACCGGGCACCCGGCGATGACGCTGCTGATAGTGATGCAGGTCGCCACGGGTCGCGAAAACCTGAGCAACCCGTCCCTGCGCTATACGGCGCACCAGATAGAACAGGCGGAACTTCAGGCTGCGCGAATCTTCATAGAGATCGGCGCCCCAGACATGCCAGAACAACTGTGAACGGCGCAGCTTACCGCTGAGTAATCCCAGCCAGATCCACGGGTTAAACTGACCGTGACAGAAAAACCGCTGCTGACGATTCCTGGCCCGCTGCAAAACCGCCTGCGCCAGCGCTTTCTTGCTGGTAAAGCACTCGATCTGCAACGCACTGAACGGAGCCAGGCTCTCTGGCTGCTGCGTCACCACCATAAAATGGCGTGGCGAAGCCACAGGCTGCTCAACGCTCAATACGTCGTTGAAAAAGCGCAGCACCGTAAGATTGTGGTGGGGAATGTCCGATCCCAAAACGTGAATTAAAGTCATTTTTTCCGGCAGTAAACAATAAAAGCGCCACAACACAGGGCAAAGTAAGCCATATAGGTAAACATATAGGCCTGCGCCGCACCCGTCGCGCCATGTAACGGGATCAACCAGCGTGAGAACAGGGTCAGCAACAGAAACTGGCTGATCTCAGTCAGAACATAAAAGCGCAGCGAGGCTTTGGCGATAACCAGATATCCGAAAACATAGGCACCGACTTTAAAAACATCGCCGCACAGCTGCCAGACAAACAGATCGCGCATCCCGCGAAAAGCCTCAGAGAACAGCAGGCTGATGGCGAAATCGCGCAGCACCCAGACACCAAAGCTGGCAACCGCCACGGCGGGCAGGACAAAGCGCAGCGCCCGGCCAATCTCGCGCGCGATGTCACTTTTGTTGTCGAGCCGCGCCAGCGTCGGCAGCAGCCAGACGCTAAACGTCGCGGTGATAAACTGCAGATAGGCATCGGAAATGCTGGTGACGCCCTGCCATAATCCGACCTGCGCCCACCCTTCCTGCTCTGCCAGCAGGTTACGCATCAACACCCAGGCGACCGGCAGGGTCACGGCCGTGATCAGCGCCATCAGGGTATATTTTGCCAGATTGCGCGCCAGCTCAGGGTGCCATTGCGGGCGCAGCCAGCTCAGCGGCAGCGGCGCGCGGCGTTTCAGCATCAGCAGCGCAGGCAGCAGCAGTAAGGCCGGCACCAGCGCGAGGCCAATCAACGCGCCCTGATAGCCACCCAGCCACCAGCAGAGCAGATAGCCTGCCACACCAATCAGGCTGCCGAGAATCAGTGCCAGCGCATTCCCGCGCGCATCGCGATAGCCCTTCAGCAGCGCCAGGGTAAAGTTGGCCCAGGCGATGCCGAGCTGAAGAAAGGCGACGACGCGGATAACGCCCTGATAGCGGTCATGACCAAACAGCGCGGTGCTGATGGGTGCCGCCGCCAGCAGAAACAGCAGCGCCAGTACGCCAGAAAAGCCGAGCACCATAGCCGATGCCGTGCCCACCATCGCGCGCAGTTGTCCGGGCTGCTGCTGATACTGCGCCACATAGGTGGTGACGCCGTTGAAGATGCCCGCGCCCGCCAGCACACCCAGTACGGTGATCAACTGACGGAAGTTCCCCGCCTGGCCGACACCCTCGGGACCGAAGCTCACCGCCAGCAGTTTGACCACCAGCAGACCGGCCACAATTTTTACCAGCGTGGACGATGCAGTCCACACTGAGGCTCTGGCTAATGACATCAGGAAAAGAAGCTCAGCAGTGAGCTGATAACCGTGCTCTGATTATTATCGGACAGGTTATAGAACAGCGGCAGGCGCAGCAGACGTTCACTTTCCTGCGTGGTAAAGCGATCGTCGCCGACAAACTGCGAGAAACGCTCACCGGCTGGCGAACTGTGCAGCGGAATATAGTGGAACACCGTCAGTATCTCGGCTTCTTTCATCCAGTTGATCAGCGCCTGGCGATCGTCCTGATCGCGCAGTTTGATGTAGAACATATGCGCATTGTGTTCGCAGCTGGCGGGGATCACCGGCAGGCTGATACGTCCCTGAGCCGCCAGCGGCTGAAGTGCGTCGTAATAACGCTGCCAGATGCGTAACCGCTGCTGATTGATGCGTTCAGCGGCTTCCAGCTGCGCCCAGAGATAGGCCGCCTGCAGATCGGCCATCAGGTAGCTCGAACCCATGTCCCGCCAGGTATATTTATCGACCTGACCCCGGAAGAACTGGCTGCGGTTGGTGCCTTTTTCACGCACGATCTCGGCGCGCTCGACCAGGCTGGCGTCGTTAATGAGCGTCGCGCCACCTTCGCCACCGGCGGTGTAGTTCTTGGTTTCGTGGAAACTGAAGCAGCCAATATGACCGATGGTGCCCAGCGCACGACCTTTGTAGCGTGACATCACGCCCTGCGCCGCATCTTCGATCACAAACAGCTTATGCTTTGCCGCCAGCGCCATAATGGTGTCCATTTCACAGGCCACGCCTGCGTAATGCACCGGCACAATGGCGCGGGTTTTTTCAGTGATGGCCGCTTCGATCAGCGTTTCATCGATGTTCATGGTGTCCGGGCGTACATCGACAAACACGATGCGCGCGCCGCGCAGCACAAAGGCGTTGGCGGTAGAGACAAAGGTGTAGCTCGGCATGATCACTTCATCGCCGGGCTGCAGATCGATTAACAGCGCCGCCATCTCCAGCGAAGCGGTACAGGAGGGCGTCAGCAGCACTTTTTTGCTGCCAAAACGCTGCTCCATCCACTGCTGACAGCGACGGGTAAATCCACCGTCACCGCACAGCTTGCCGCTGTTCATCGCCGACTGCATATACTCGATTTCTGTGCCCACGATCGGGGGCGCATTAAATGGAATCATGACTTTTCCTGTAAAACCAGTAGGCGGTGCTGTCGAGCCGGGCACCGCTGCGTAAATAGAGGCGCATCGCCGTGAGATTACTGAGCTGGGTGGCAACCCGAAGCTGAGCCAGCTGTCTTACCCGCGCCCAGTCCGCCGCCGCCAGCAGCAGTCGCTGACCCAGTCCCTGGCCCTGCGCGTCAGGCAGCACGCCCAGCAGGCCAATGCGGGCATCGCCGTCCACCGCGCGCAGCGAAACAAAGCCCTGCAGCTGACCCGTGGCGTCACTGGCCACCAGGCACTGATCGTCAAAGGTTCCGCGCACGGCATTTTCGATCCACTGCGCATAGAAGCGGCCGCTGGCGTCTGGTGCATACCAGGGCGTGCGAAAACGACTCTGGCTGAAGAGCTGAGACGCTGCATCACGCAGCTGCGGGATTTGTGCTTCGCGCGCAATGCGAATCCCCGCCTGCCGTTCGGTCTCGTTAACCGCCAGTGTCAGGTCCGCCTCGCCTTCTGCCAGCCGGAACTGATGCTGCTGCAGCATATCAATCAGCGCCGTTTCGCTGGCCGCGACTTTCATCTGCATCAGCGCACAGGGATGACGCAGCGCCTGCTCCAGTGGCGTGTCGCCCTGCGGCTCCAGCCGCACGGTCTCAACACCGAAGAACGCACTCTCCCAGCTAAGGGGATTAATACTGACGTGGACGGGCATGTAATAAATCCAGCAGGTATTGGCCGTAGCCGGTTTTTGTCAGCGCTTCACCGGCGGCCCGCAGATGGTCATCACTGAGCCAGCTGTTACGCCAGGCGATCTCTTCCAGGCAGGCAATTTTAAAGCCCTGACGTTTTTCCACCGTCTGCACAAACATGCTGGCTTCCACCAGGCTGTCGTGTGTGCCGGTATCCAGCCAGGCAAAGCCGCGTCCCAGCAGTTCGACGGTCAGCTCACCGCGCTCCAGATACATCTGGTTAATGGCTGTGATTTCCAGCTCGCCCCGCGATGAAGGCTTAACCTGTTTCGCGAATTCGATAACCTGATTGTCATAGAAATAGAGTCCGGTTACCGCCCAGCGCGATTTCGGCTGCTGTGGCTTCTCTTCAATCGAGATCGCCTTAAAGTTATCGTCAAACTCCACTACACCGAAACGTTCCGGGTCCATAACCTGATAGCCGAACACCGTTGCGCCACGATTCTGTTCGACGACTTTCCGCAGTTTGGGGCTGAAACCCTGACCAAAATAGAGGTTATCACCCAGCACCAGGCAGCAATTGTCCTCGCCGATAAAGGATTCGCCGATGATAAAGGCCTGCGCCAGACCATCAGGACTCGGCTGCACCGCATAGCTGAGGCGTATACCAAATTCACTGCCATCGCCCAGCAGCCGTTCAAACTGCGCCCGATCTTCCGGCGTGGTAATTAACAGAATGTCGCGAATACCCGCCAGCATCAGTACGGAGAGCGGATAGTAGATCATCGGTTTGTCGTAAACCGGCAGAAGTTGCTTTGATACTGCACGGGTTATCGGGTGTAACCGCGTCCCCGATCCTCCCGCTAAAATGATGCCTTTCATCGCTGCTCCTTACGCGGGTTTATTGCGATAAGCCAAGGCGTTCGCCCTGATAGCGACCATCCAGAATGGCCTGCCACCAGGCCGGATTGGCCAGATACCATGCCACGGTTTTACGCATGCCGCTTTCAAAGGTTTCCTGCGGCACCCAGCCAAGTTCATGCGCAATTTTACTGGCATCGATGGCGTAGCGCTGATCGTGACCCGGGCGGTCAGTAACATAGGTAATCAGGTCGCGATAATGCGCCAGCCCGGCAGGTTTCTGCTCTGCGGCCAGCTCTTCAAGCAGGCTGCAGATGGTTTCAACCACCTCGATATTGCGACGCTCATTATGACCGCCAATATTGTAGGTTTCGCCTGGCTTGCCCTGACTGACCACCTGATAGAGCGCGCGGGCGTGATCTTCCACGTAGAGCCAGTCACGAATCTGCTGTCCGTTGCCGTACACCGGCAGGGCTTTACCGGCCAGCGCATTGATGATGGTCAGCGGGATCAGCTTCTCCGGGAAATGGCAGGGGCCGTAGTTATTTGAACAGTTAGTGACCAGCGTGGGCAGACCGTAGGTTCGCAGCCAGGCCCGCACTAAATGGTCGCTGCTGGCCTTGCTGGCAGCGTAAGGACTGCTTGGCGCATAAGGGGTGGTTTCGGTGAAATAAGCCTGACTGTCATGCAGATCGCCAAAGACTTCATCGGTCGAGATATGGTGGAACAGAAAGGCCGTTTTGCGCGCGTCATCCAGGTTTTGCCAGTAAGAACGCGCAGCCTCCAGCAACTGCCAGGTTCCGACAATATTGGTCTCGATAAAGGCCACCGGCCCGTCAATCGAGCGATCAACATGACTTTCAGCCGCAAGATGCATCACGCAGTCTGGCTGATAACGGGCAAATACTTCATCAAGCGCCGCACGATCACAGATGTCGACCTGCTCAAAAGAGAAGCGGGACGAATCGGCCACGCTGGCGAGTGACGCCAGATTTCCGGCATAGCTGAGTTTATCGACCACCACCACCTGATGTTCGGTTTCTGCGATCAGAAAGCGCACCAGAGCCGAGCCGATAAAACCGGCACCGCCCGTGATCAGAAAGCGCTTCATCGCCAAACACCTTTGGTGTCGACAATCCAGTTCTGCTGAACGTCGGCGGCATCAATGGCGCGGAAGGCGCGGTGATCGACCAGCATCACCAGAATATCGGCCTGGGCCAGCGCCTGCTCGCAGGAGACCAGCTCCGCTTTATCCGCCAGCGAGTCGGCTAGCTGCTCAATATGGGGTTCAACCACCCAGTTCTTGCCGCTGTGCCACTCAGCAATCTTCTGTGCCACACCGACCGCCGGGCTTTCGCGCAGGTCGTCGATATTCGGTTTAAAGGCCAGGCCAAAGCAGGCGATGGTGATATCGCTGGCGCGCTTGCCGGTCTGCGTCAGGCAGTCCGCCAGCGCGGTTTTCACCTGGTCCAGCACCCACTGAGGCTTGGCGTCATTCACCTCGCGCGCGGTGCGGATCAGGCGGGCTAATTCAGGATTCTGCGCCACGATAAACCAGGGATCAACGGCGATACAGTGCCCCCCGACGCCCGGCCCCGGCTGCAGAATGTTGACGCGCGGATGGCGATTCGCCAGCGCAATCAGTTCCCAGACGTTAATGCCCTGATCGGCACAAATCAGTGACAGCTCATTGGCGAAGGCGATATTCACGTCACGGAAGCTGTTTTCAGTCAGCTTGCACATCTCGGCGGTGCGGGCGTTGGTTTCAACGCATTCGCCTTTTAAAAACAGCCGATAGAGCTCGCTGGCGCGGGCAGAACAGGCGGGCGTCATGCCGCCAATCACCCGGTCGTTGTTAATCAGCTCAACCATCACCTGGCCTGGCAGCACGCGCTCCGGGCAGTAGGCGACAAAAATATCGGGCGTCTCACCGTGCTGCGGGAAGCGCAGGTCGGGACGTGCCGCCGCCAGCCACTCGGCCATCTGTTCGGTGCTGCCCACCGGCGAGGTCGACTCCAGAATCACCAGATCGCCCTTTTTCAGAACCGGCGCGATCGACTCTGCCGCCGCTTTCACAAAGCGCAGGTCGGGCTGATGCTCATCTTTAAACGGGGTCGGTACGGCAATCAGAAAGGCGTCGGCGGCTTCAGGCTGCGTGGTGGCGCGCAGGTCGCCACGCGTGACGGCCGCATGCACGACCCGATCTAAATCGGGTTCCACGATGTGGATCGCGCCACGATTGATAGTTTCAACGGCGCGGGCGTTGATATCCACGCCCACCACTTTTTTTCCCTTTGAGGCAAAAACGGCTGCCGTCGGCAGCCCAATGTATCCCAGTCCAATCACGGAGATGGTTTCAAAACTCATAATTCGGCTCTGTTATCTTTTAAGGCTTGTAAAATTCGACCACAGGCTTTGCCATCGCCATACGGATTATGGGCGTGGCTCATCGCCTGCCAGGCCTCGTCGTCGCTCAGCAATTCGCTGACACTGGCCACGATTCTGGCGATATCTGTTCCCACCAGTTTGACGGTACCGGCATCGACCGCTTCGGGCCGCTCGGTGGTATCACGCATCACCAGCACCGGTTTACCCAGCGAAGGCGCCTCCTCCTGAATGCCGCCGGAATCGGTAAGGATCAGCCAGGCGCGGTTCATCAGCCAGACAAAAGGCAGATACTCCTGCGGTTCAATCAGGATGATATTCTCAATGCCGCTGAGTATCCGGTTAACCGGCTCGCTGACATTAGGATTGAGGTGGACCGGATAGACGATCTGCGCCTCAGGATGCTGGCGGGCAATCTGCGCCAGCGCGCTGCAGATACGTTCAAAACCGCCGCCAAAACTTTCACGGCGGTGACCGGTGACCAGCACCAGTTTCTTATCCGGATCGAGAAACGGATAACGCGCCGCCAGCTGTGCGTTCAGATTGCTGTCATCCAGCACCCGATCGCGAACCCACAGCAGCGCATCGATGACCGTATTACCGGTCACAATGATGCGCGCGTCGGGCAGATTTTCCTGCAGCAGGTTCTGCCGCGACTGCGAGGTTGGCGTAAAGTGCAGACGGGCAAGATGGCCGGTGAGCTTGCGGTTACCCTCTTCCGGCCACGGCGAGGCGAGATCGCCGGTACGCAGACCGGCCTCCACATGCCCCACTGGAATCTGCTGATAGAAAGCCGCCAGGCTCGCCGCCAGCGTCGTGGTGGTGTCACCATGCACCAGCACGATGTCCGGTTTGAAGTCGAGCAGGACGGTTTTCATGCCCTCTAAAATGCGGCAGGTGATCTCGGTCAGACCCTGCTCAGGACGCATAATGTTGAGGTCGTAGTCCGGTTCCAGCTTGAACAGACGCAGCACCTGATCGAGCATTTCGCGATGCTGTGCGGTGACGCACAGCCGCGACTCAAAAGCGGGATCCTGCGACAGCGCCTGAACCAGTGGCGCCATTTTAATCGCTTCGGGGCGAGTACCAAATACCGTCAGAACTTTCACACTGTTTCTCTCACTCATGCGTGTCTGACATCAGACGCGGACGACGTGCCAGCGCCACTCCCGCGCCTGTTAATGCCCCAACGGCACCCCACATAATCATCATGAACAGACGTCGCGGACTGTCACGTGATACCGGCTCTTCCGGCGTACGCAGATAACGGTAGGTCTGGAACTTGCTGTTCAGTTTTGGCCCGGTCTGCAGCGTGGTCAGCATTGCTCTGTTCTGATCATAGCTGATATCAAAGCTCGGACCGGTGGCGCGCAGGGTGTCCAGTTGTCCCTGTAAAACAGGCTGGCCCAGCAGGAACAGATCGCTGTCCGCCAGGTTCTCACCCACTTCACGCGTCTGCTTCTCATTAATGCCCTGCTGGCTGGCGATCTTCAGCGCCTGCTCCAGCCGATGCTGCTGACGCTCGAATACGGCATTAGCCACATCTTCCTGACGCTTCACCTGCGCCTGCAACTGGTCGCTACGAGCGCGCCAGGCCCCTTTCAACTCATCGTTCAGATGACGCGCGGCGCGCTCACTGGCATAGGCGATGTACTGGCGCAGCAGATTGTTGGCGTCGCCAGCGGTTTCCGCTTTAAGTTTGACGTTATCGGGCAGGTTATGTGCCGCGTCAGCGGGCGTGAACAGGATATTGCCGATCATATCGTCGAGCAGCGCGGCATCGTTATGCGCATTGCCGGTTTTACGGCTCCTGAAATAATCCGTCTGCTGCCAGAACTCACGACGCGTATCCCACGAGGCGAGTTGCATGATGAACTCCTGATAGACCTGATCCATCACCGTCGGTGACGGCGCAGCCAGGGTCAGGGCGTTGTTACGCACATCCAGATTGGTCAGAAACTGCTGCTGCGCATAGTAAGAACCCAGCATGTTCACCGTCGGACGATCGGTGACCGCCGTGGTGCTCCAGACCTGTTTCAGCAGCAGCGTGACCAGCCAGGCGGCCAGAGCAAACAGCAGCGCCAGCCCGACAATCCAGCGCTTGCCACGCCATAAACGGCAGCTCAGGCCGCGAATATCCAGTTCGTTGTCCACAACGTCAGAAGGCATGGCAGAGTTATCCTTTAATCAGCATCGGGTTCATTTGTTTTTTGCTTCGCGGTAATGGCTCAGACGACGCTTGATGCGCCGGACGCGTCGCGCTACGCGCCACGCATGTTTCAGGCAGTAGCCGTAAACCATAAAGGCGCCCAGGAACAACAGCAGCATCACCCACTCCGGGATGAACGCCAGATATTCACCCAGTACACCGATACCGGCGAGAATGGCCGCCGCCAGAGTGATCAGCACAAAGGCCTGACGCGAGGTAAAGCCGGCACGCATAATCAGATGGTGAATGTGCTGGCGGTCAGCCGAGAACGGGCTCATGCCTTTGCGCAGGCGACGGTACATAATCGCCACCATATCCATCAGCGGAATAGCGATGAGCCAGAGGGCGGTAACGGGCGTAATCGGATGGCTCAGACCCTGCGTCGTCTCCAGCAGAATCCAGATAATAGTGAAACCGATCATGGTGCTGCCGGCATCGCCCATAAAGACTTTGAAGCGACGGCCGAGGAAACCGAGGTTAAGCAGGATATAGGGCAGCGTGGCGGCAATCATCGCAAAACACCACATCGCAAGGCTGGTCTGGCCGTCGAAGTAGAGGATGATGCCCATGGCGGCAAAGGTAACGGAGGAGAGTCCGCCCAGCAGACCGTCGATCCCGTCCACCATATTAAAGGCGTTGATTGCGGCCCAGACGGCAAACAGCGTCAGCACATAGCCGAAGGGTCCGACGATAAGCTCGAACGGGCCGACGATAAAGCCCAGGCTGAGCAGATAGAGTTTTGCGCCAAACATCATCACCAGAGCGACAATGGCCTGCACGACCGCGCGGAATTTAACGCTGATATCGAAACGGTCATCCAGTGCGCCAACCAGCACCAGAACACCGGCGCAGCCCAGATAGAGCAGCGCGTGTGGCAGGTAATAGTTGGTAATGGCAAACGTGAAGCAGATACCTGCGAACACAGAGATGCCGCCCACCAACGGAATCGCGCCATGATGGCGTTTACGTGAGTTAGGCTTATCAACTAAACCAATTTTTTTAGCTGCTTTTCGAGCAAAAAAGAGGAAAGCCAGGGAAAAGAGAAAAATTAAACCAAGCTCAGTACTCATAGTGAGTAAATTCACGTTAAACGCTCTCAGCTAACATCCCGCACAACAATACGCGAAAAATTGCGCTTATCGCTGTATCGGATTCCGAATTCTGCATAAAGAGACAGACGAACGGTCAAAAATTCGCCATCACTACCACAGTCATTATAAATGCTCCTGCCAGTGTTCAATCCTATAGCTCACAAATGAAAAACGCCACGTTGAGACGTGGCGTAAGGTCGATTTTCTGCGCATCTGGACTAAAAAAGCCGGATCTGTGGTCCGGCCTGGCAGTATCGGATTATGAACGCTTCATCATGTCGAAGAATTCATCATTGGTTTTGGTCATCGCCAGCTTGTTGATGAGGAATTCCATTGCGTCGATTTCGCCCATTGGGTGAATAATCTTACGCAGGATCCACATCTTCTGCAGCTCTTCCTGAGAAGTGAGCAGCTCTTCTTTACGTGTACCAGAGCGGTTGTAATCAATCGCCGGGAAGACACGTTTTTCAGCAATTTTACGCGCGAGATGCAGTTCCATGTTACCGGTACCTTTAAACTCTTCGTAAATCACTTCATCCATCTTCGAACCGGTATCAACCAGCGCGGTCGCGATGATGGTCAGGCTACCGCCCTCTTCCACGTTACGTGCAGCACCAAAGAAACGCTTTGGACGATGCAGGGCGTTGGCATCCACACCACCGGTCAGGACTTTACCTGAAGCAGGAACCACGGTGTTGTAGGCACGCGCCAGACGTGTGATTGAGTCGAGCAGGATGATGACATCTTTCTTGTGCTCAACCAGACGCTTGGCCTTCTCGATCACCATTTCAGCAACCTGAACGTGGCGTGAGGCTGGCTCATCGAAGGTTGAGGCGATAACTTCGCCTTTCACCAGACGCTGCATCTCGGTTACTTCTTCCGGGCGCTCATCGATCAGCAGCACCATCAGCACGCAATCCGGGTAGTTATACGCCAGGCTCTGCGCGATGTTCTGCAGCAGCATGGTTTTACCGGCTTTCGGCGGTGCCACGATCAGACCACGCTGACCACGACCAATTGGCGAAGCCAGATCCAGTACGCGTGCGGTTAAATCTTCCGTTGAGCCATTACCCCGCTCCATACGCAGACGTTTATTTGCGTGCAGCGGCGTGAGGTTTTCGAACAGAATCTTATTACGCGCGTTTTCCGGCTTGTCGTAGTTAACTTCGTTAACTTTCAGCAGCGCAAAATAACGTTCACCTTCTTTTGGTGGACGGATTTTGCCAGAGATGGTGTCACCTGTGCGGAGGTTAAAGCGGCGGATTTGGCTGGGAGAAACGTAGATATCATCAGGGCCGGCGAGGTAGGAGCTGTCTCCGGAACGGAGGAATCCAAATCCATCCTGAAGGATCTCCAGCACGCCATCACCGAAGATGTCTTCGCCGCTTTTTGCGTGCTGCTTCAGGATTGAAAAGATAATGTCCTGCTTGCGCATACGAGCCTGGTTTTCCAGTCCCATATTTTCGCCGAGAGTAATCAGCTCAGCAACCGGCGTATTCTTTAATTCGGTAAGATTCATAGTGATGGGTTCTTAAACTCGGGGTAATACTCGGAATGTTTGTCGTGAGTGGTATGGCAACTAATCCATGCCGTTAATGGCTCTTTTCGGCTCTTCCCGACGATCATCGTATGGAATGGCGATCGGTATGCAGGGAGATGTCCGAATGTGATGCCAGAGTTGGAGCTAACCGTAAGATTGCTGAACCGTTCTATCTTTATAAGGTACAGGGCGACAGGGTTCAACAAGGGAAAACTTTAGATGCTAACTACAAGGTAAGTTCGTAATGCAGTGTTGGTAACTTAGCATGCCTGAAAGTGAACGTCCAGCAGCAGGAGATAAATTCACCACTGCCAGACGTTCAGTCCCGCATTACGCCAGATTGGCGTTCAGGAACTCTTTCAGCTGGCCTTTAGACAGCGCGCCCACTTTGGTCGCGGCGACTTCGCCATTTTTAAACAGCAGCAGCGTCGGGATACCACGAATGCCATACTTCGGTGCCGTGCCTGGGTTATCATCAATATTCAGCTTAGCGATGGTCAGCTTGCCATCATACTCTTCTGCAACTTCATCAAGGATTGGCGCGATCATTTTGCAAGGACCACACCATTCAGCCCAGAAATCTACCAGTGTAACGCCGTCGGCTTTCAGCACGTCGGTGTCGAAACTGTCATCAGTCAGATGAACGATTTTATCGCTGCTCATGTTTTACTCCACAAGATTATGCCTGGCGAATTGGCGTAAAATATACCAATGTTGGTTGACTTTATTTCATCGGATACGCTTTCGTAAAGCGATAGTAAGCTGATATTCTACCACACTATGAGCAAAACACACTTAACTGAACAGAAGTTTTCCGACTTCGCCCTGCACCCAAAAGTGGTGGAAGCCCTTGATACTAAAGGCTTTCAATACTGCACGCCGATTCAGGCGTTAGCTCTGCCTTTTACGCTTTCAGGGCGTGATGTTGCAGGCCAGGCGCAAACCGGTACCGGCAAAACGATGGCGTTTCTGACGTCAACGTTTCATCATCTTCTCTCTCATCCTGCGGCGGAAGGTCGTCAGGTTAACCAGCCTCGGGCATTAATTCTTGCGCCGACGCGTGAACTTGCTGTGCAGATTCATGCAGATGCAGAACCCCTTACCGCCTCAACCGGCCTGAAACTGGGTCTCGCCTATGGCGGAGACGGTTATGACAAACAGCTGAAAGTGCTGGAGCAGGGCGTTGATATTCTGGTCGCCACCACCGGTCGCCTGATCGACTACGCGAAGCAGAATCACGTTAACCTCGGTGCCATTCAGGTCATGGTGCTGGACGAAGCCGATCGCATGTTCGATCTCGGCTTTATTAAAGATATTCGCTGGCTGTTCCGTCGCATGCCGCCGGCAACACAGCGTCTGAGCATGCTGTTCTCGGCTACCCTCTCCTACCGCGTCCGTGAACTGGCGTTTGAGCACATGAACAGTGCTGAATATGTGGAAGTGGAACCGGAGCAGAAAACCGGCCATCGCATCCAGGAAGAGCTTTTCTATCCGTCTAACGAAGAGAAAATGCGCCTGCTGCAGACCCTGCTGGAAGAAGAGTGGCCCGATCGCGCCATTATCTTCGCTAACACCAAGCACCGCTGTGAAGATGTCTGGGGCCACCTGGCGGCGGACGGACACCGTGTCGGCCTGCTGACCGGTGATGTAGCTCAGAAGAAGCGCCTGCGCATTCTGGATGACTTCACCAAAGGTGATGTGGATATTCTGGTTGCGACCGATGTCGCGGCTCGCGGTCTGCACATCCCGGCTGTGACTCACGTCTTTAACTACGATCTGCCAGACGACTGTGAAGATTACGTTCACCGTATTGGCCGTACCGGTCGTGCGGGTGCCAGCGGGCACTCTATCAGCCTGGCCTGTGAAGAGTACGCGCTGAACCTGCCGTCGATTGAAGAGTACATTGGCCACAGCATTCCGGTCAGTAAGTACAGCAGTGAAGCGTTGTTAACCGATTTGCCGCCGCCTAAGCGTCTGCAGCGCAGCCGTACCGGCAGTGGCCCGCGTCGCGGGGGAAATAACGCCAATCGTCGCGGTGCTCCACGCAATAACAACCGTAAACGTTCAGGTTAGGGCACCATGCTAAGCGCATCGTCACTTTATGCAGCGATTGATTTAGGGTCTAACAGCTTTCATATGTTGGTGGTGCGCGAGGTCTCTGGCAGTATTCAGACCGTCGCAAAAATTAAGCGCAAGGTTCGCCTTGCTGCCGGTCTGGATAAAAATAACCTGTTGTCAGCCGATGCGATGTCGCGTGGCTGGCAATGCCTCAGACTGTTCTCTGAACAACTGCAGGATATTCCCCCCGATCAGATCCGCGTGGTGGCGACCGCCACGCTGCGTCTGGCTGCCAACGCGCAGACCTTCCTCGATAAAGCTCAACAGATTCTCGGCTGTACCATCAACGTCATCAGCGGTGAAGAAGAGGCGCGCCTGATTTATCAGGGCGTGGCCCACACCACCGGCGGTTCCGACCAGCGTTTAGTGGTCGATATCGGCGGCGGCAGCACCGAACTGGCGACCGGCGATGGCTCGCACGCCTCGGTGTTGTTCAGCCTGTCGATGGGCTGTGTGACGTGGCTTGAACGCTTCTTCAGCGATCGTCACCTGGCGAAAGAGAACTTTGACCAGGCCGAGCTGGCAGCGCGTGAGATGATCCAGCCGATTGCCGCGCAATTGCGTGAGCAGGGCTGGCAGGCCTGTGTCGGGGCCTCCGGCACGGTTCAGGCGCTGCAGGAGATCATGGTTGCGCAGGGCATGGATGAGCGCATCACGCTAAATAAACTGCAGCAGCTCAAACAGCGTGCCATTCAGTGCGGCAAACTGGAAGAGCTGGAAATCGAAGGGCTGACGCTGGAGCGGGCGCTGGTGTTCCCGAGCGGTCTGTCGATTCTCATCGCCATCTTCCAGGAACTCAGCATTGACAGCATGACGCTGGCGGGCGGCGCACTGCGTGAAGGACTGGTCTACGGCATGCTGCATCTGCCCATCGACCGCGATATCCGGACCCGCACGCTGCACAACGTTCAGCGCCGTTTCAGCATTGATGTTGAACAGGCAGACCGCGTGCGCCAGCTGGCAGAAAGTTTCTTCCGTCAGGTTTCCACGCCGTGGAAGCTGGATCAGCGATGTCGTGAGCTGCTGCTCAGCGCCTGTGCGATCCACGAAATCGGCCTGAGCGTCGACTTCCGTCATGCGCCGCAGCACGCGGCGTATCTGGTGCGTCACCTCGACCTTCCGGGCTTCACACCGGCGCAGAAGAAGCTGCTGGCCTGTTTACTGCAAAACCAGAGCGGCAGCATCGACCTGGCATTGCTGACGCAGCAAAATGCCCTGCCGCCGCGTCTGGCGGAACGGATGTGCCGTCTGCTGCGGCTGGCGATTATTTTCTCTACCCGCCGTCGCGACGACACGCTGCCTGCAGTGCGGCTACAGGCAGACGACGATGCCCTGCATCTGACCCTGCCCGCAGGCTGGCTGGAGGCGCATCCGCTGCGCAGTGAGCTGCTGGAGCAGGAAAGCCACTATCAGTCTTACGTCCACTGGTTGTTAACCCTGTCGTAATCCCACATGCCTGAGGCGAGTATCCTTCGCCTCCTGCACCGGTTTAACTCTTTTTCGCCTTATCCAGCATCGCTCTCAGACCGGCGACCCGGCTCTGTCCGGTTTTCATTCGTTCTTCCGCACTGACCACTTTGCGCTCGGTTTCCCATTGCAGATCGTCCTGCGGCAGTTCCAGCAGAAAACGACTCGGTTCCGGCCGGACTAACTCGCCATATTGCCGGCGTTCGCGACACAGGGTAAAGGTCAGCTCTTTCTGCGCCCTTGTGATCCCCACGTAAGCCAGGCGACGCTCCTCTTCGATGTTGTTCTCATCGATGCTGCTCTGATGCGGCAACAGTCCCTCTTCCATACCCACCAGGAAGACATAGGGGAACTCCAGCCCTTTAGAGGCGTGCAGCGTCATCAGCTGCACCTGATCCAGCTCTTCATCGCTTTCACCGCGCTCCATCATGTCGCGCAGGGTAAAGCGCGTCACCACCTGCGCCAGCGTCATCGGCTCATCGATATCGCTGCCCTCCAGCATTTCAGTCATCCACTGAAACAGCGTATTGACGTTCTTCATCCGCATTTCGGCGGCTTTCGGACTGCCGGAGGTTTCGAACAGCCAGCTTTCGTAGTCGATGCCGCGAATCAGGTCGCGCACCGCATTCACCGGCTCCCTTTCGCTCAGCTGGATAATCTCATTCAGCCAGTGGGTGAAGCGCTGCAGATGCTCCAGCCCACGGCCGCTCAGCGTCTGCCCCAGGCCGACATCAAAACTGGCGTTAAACAGGCTCTTGCTGCGTAGGTTGGCCCACTCACCCAGCTTCTGCAGCGTGGCCGGGCCAATCTCACGGCGCGGCGTATTGACGATGCGCAGAAACGCGCTGTCATCTTCAGGATTGGTCAGCACGCGCAGGTAGGCGAGCAGATCCTTGATCTCCGGCCGGGAGAAGAACGAGGTGCCGCCAGAGATGCGATAAGGGATGCGGTTCTGCATCAGAAACTTTTCAAAGGTCCGCGACTGATGGTTACCGCGATAGAGAATCGCGTAATCTTTGTACTGTGTCCGGTTAATGAAGTGATGCGCGATCAGTTCGCCGGTCACCCGCTCCGCTTCATGCTCTTCGCTGTTGGCGGTCAGCACTTTCAGCTCACTGCCCTGCCCCAGCTCCGAAAACAGCCGTTTCTCAAAGACGTGCGGGTTGTTGGCAATCAGGATATTCGCCGCCTTCAGGATGCGCTGCGAAGAGCGGTAGTTCTGCTCCAGCTTCACGACCTCCAGCGCCGGGAAATCCTGATTCAGCAGCACCAGATTCTGCGGCCGCGCGCCACGCCAGGAGTAGATCGACTGATCGTCATCGCCGACCACCGTGAAGCGCGCCCGTGCGCCAACCAGCAGTTTAACCAGCTCATACTGACTGGTGTTGGTGTCCTGATACTCATCCACCAGCAGATAGCGGATACGCTGCTGCCAGCGTTCGCGCACTTCCTGATTACGCTGCAGCAGCAGCGTCGGCAGCAGGATCAGGTCATCGAAATCGAGCACGTTGCACGACTTCAGATGCTGGCTATAGAGGGCATAGCAGTGCGCAAAAATATTATCCTGCTGGGAGCGCGCCAGCGCGGCGGCGCCCTGCGGATCGATCAGATCATTTTTCCAGTTCGAGATGGTGGAGATAAGCTGCTGTAACAGCGTCTTATCCTCTTCCAGCCACTCTTTGGTCAGCTCTTTCAGCAGGGCGAGCTGATCCTGATCGTCGAACAGCGAGAAGTTCGATTTCATGCCCAGCGCCGCCGTTTCGCGTTTAATGATCTCCAGTCCCAGCGTATGGAAGGTCGAGATCAGCAGACCGCGCGCCTCTTTACGGCCCAGCGTCTGCGCGACACGCTCTTTCATTTCGCGCGAGGCCTTATTGGTAAAGGTCACCGCAGCGATATGGCGCGCCTGATAGCCGCATTCACGAATCAGATGGGCGATTTTATTGGTAATCACGCGGGTTTTGCCCGATCCCGCGCCCGCCAGCACCAGACAGGGACCGGTAACAAATTCGACGGCACGTTGTTGGCTGGGGTTTAAACGCATAGGAGAAATCGCCTGATTGAATCAAAAGAAAGGGGTTTATACTGGGCGGCAATTATACACAACAGAGATACCAACATGGCGAAAACCGCGGCGGCTTTACACATCCTCGTCAAAGAGGAAGCGCTGGCAAAAGAGATTCTGGCGAAACTGGCGAAAGGCGGCAATTTCCAGCAGCTGGCAAAGAAGCACTCAACCTGTCCTTCCGGCCGGAATGGCGGCGATCTGGGCGAGTTCCGTCAGGGACAGATGGTGCCGGCCTTTGATAAAGCGGTCTTTACCTGCCCGCTGCTGACGCCTTACGGGCCGGTAAAGACCGGCTTTGGTTATCACATTATCAAAGTGCTCTACCGCAACTAATTACTTCTTCTGCTTCATCTGTTGCAACACGGTGCTGCACTGGTTGTCTTCGTTATCACTTGGAGAGATCAGTGCCAGCAGCGCCGCTGCCGGACCCACGACCGCGCCCAGCGCCACGGCAGCCGCACCACGCGCCAGCAGTGGCCCCGTTTTCACGCCCGCATCAGGATTTTTGAAGGTGCCGCGCACGTAAAGCGGGGAACGCAGCGTCACGATGCGGATGCCTTTACTCTCCGGATTTACTGACAGATCCAGCCGCTCACTGGCGAAGTTCGCGTTACCGGACACATTGATAATGGCGTTCTCGGTATCAAACACAAACAGGTTTGGCGTCGCCACACCGTTCTGCAATTTGAGATCGGTCGCGGCACAGTTGATGCGCACCTGGTCATCGCCAAACAGTTTGCCTACCACGTAATTACCCACGTTGAGTCCGGCAATCTCCATCAGGCTGCGGCTGATCAACCCATCATTCATCAGCAGCTTAAGTTGCCCGTTGCTGGTCGCCAGCAGATCGGCCACGGAGTTACCGGTGCCGGTAAAGCTGGCATCGCCATTAAGCTGGCCACGGCTGTTCTTCATCGCCTCTACCGTCGGGAAGAGCTGACGCAGCTGCAGCTTACGCACATGAAGGTCAACCCGACCACGCATCGGCGAGTGATCGCCTTCCAGCCGGATAGTGCTGTTGAGATTGCCGCCTGCCACACCAAAGCGCAGCGGATCCAGCAGCAGATCGCCGTTTTTCATCTGCAAATGGGTATAGAGATCGCTCAACGGCAGTGAATTGCTGTGTTCGATCCGTTTGCCGCTGAACTTCACGTCGGCATCCATCACATCCCAGTTTTTGGTATCGAATTTATCGTGCGGCAGCACGCGGTCGGCAGGCTGATTCGATTTCTCACCGCGACGGGCTTTAGCCTGCGCCGTTTTTTCGCTGCCTTTGCCGGAGTCGACGCCAATCAGCGGCCCCAGATCGGCCATACGCAGCTGCTCAGAGGTCATTTCACCGCTGAGTGTCGGGCGGGGTTTGACCTGGCTGTAGATCAGCGAGCCATGAATATCGCTATCGCCGATATGGCCGTTGAATTTCTCATAGCGGTAGACCGCGCCCTTTTCGCCATTAAATTTAGCAATCAGATGGCCGTCAGTTTCATAAGGCGGTGTGTCAGGCAGCAGAACGCCGGTCAGGCCATAGAGATTCGCCAGCGTATCGCCCGAGAAGCGCAGGCGCACGTTCAGCCCGCCGAGGTTCATCGGATCCTGCAGACCGCCGGTCACCTGAACGCGCGTGGTGCCGTTGCGCACATCGGCCTGAATCGGGAACGGCGTGTTCTGGCTGCGCAGCGACAGCATGCCGCCAATCCTGCCGTCACCAGTGAGTTTCTCGTCGTTATAGGTGCCGCTGGCCTTCCAGCCAAAGACGAAGTCGCCTGCGCCCTTCTGCTGGTCATCGCCGCCAGCAATCTGCGTATACGGCACCGGTTTACCCAGCGGATTGACCTGCACCGTAACGTCGGCATGGTTAATAGCGTCGCGATAGCGAATCTGGCCCTGATCAAAAAGAATATTATCCAGACGGAAGGACCAGGCCGATGGCGCAGCCTTCTTCTCATCCTTGCCGCTTTCAGCAAGGGTAAAAGTCCAGTTGTTCTTTTTATCGGCAGTCTGAACCAGCCGCGCATCGGGCCGCTGCAGCTTAATCCACGGGATGAACACCTCTTTATGCAGCAGCGACAGCGGTGACAGAGTGGCGTCGACACGCTGCAGATGCACCATGGTGACGTCAGAAATGTCAGGCGGATTGCCCAGCATGATATCTTCCGCATGGATCTGCGGCCACGGCACCCAGCGCCGCCAGCCTGCTTCGTCGCGATTTCGTGCCCAGTCGATGCCCAGATCCCCGCGTATCGCAAAGGGACGGTTTAACTCGGTCGAGACTTTTTGATTGATGGTGGGCTTCAGGCGATTCCAGTCAAAGGTCGCGATGACGACGATAATCACCACGATCAACAACACCAGAATTCCTGCTACCCAGCTGACTATTTTCCCGGTACGCGACATTACGCTTTCTCCTTGCACATTCACGGTCTGCGTTAAAGATAGTCGAGACCACGGGCAACGGCATCAGGGAAGCTGGATAGTAAGATGATTCAACTCAGAAAAGGGGATCGGACGCGAAAAGTAGTAGCCCTGTGCCGCAATAGCAGGCGACGCTTTGACCTGCTGCCACTGCGCTTCCGTCTCTACGCCTTCAACAATAACGCCGTTGCAGTAGCGACTGATCAGCGCCAGCAGCATCGAAAAGAGGCTGCGTCCCTCATCAGTCGTACCCAGCAGAGTAAACAGGTCGCGCGACAGCTTGATGTAATCATATTTTAGTTCGGTCAGCGCCGAGAAATTCGCCATACCCGAGCCGAAATCATCCAGCCACAGCGGCCCGAGTTCAGGTATTTTCGCCACTTTCTCTTCCTGCGGCAGCGCCTGATGCTCGGTGAGTTCAAAGCGTATCCAGGGCAGGCCGGTAATAAGACGACGAATAGCCGGTCGGTGCTGAATGGCGAGCAGTGAGGGGCCGTTGATGTTGACCGAGGCGACGACGTCATGGCGCTGAAAAAACGCGCTCCACTCGGCGAGCAGTTCAAGCTGCTCATACACGACGTTCAGGCGCTGAGCGATGTCGAGTCCGCTAAACCAGGCTTCGGGCGAGAGACTCCGTTCCGGCGTCATGGGATGATAAACGGCGGTCAGCAGTTCAATGGCGAGCAACCGACCGGTGACCCGATAGATCGGCTGAAACCGATAGCGTCGATGGCATTGTTGCCAGAAGAGCGGGGTTTCCGGCTGGAGATTCAGGTCGGTTGAAGACGGCAGCCATTGGCTAAAACTCTCCATCACTATGCTATTTTCCTGGTTGGCAACAAGCCCCCAAAACGGGTAGCTGCAGCGATTATCAAAAGTGCCTGTGATAAAGAGATGAACAACCCGGCGCTATGAAACGGCGAGTTTATCAGCCGTTGCGTTAACATAATCGACTAAACAAGCCGACGTTAGACGCGCTTTTCAGCCCTATCGGGGCCATTTCCGTCCTTAAGTTAAATTAAAACAGCGTTTTAAATTCATTTGACGACTGCCATACCAGACGCGAAACTAGGGCGATATTTCACTACAGGTCTTAAACCATGACGCAGAAGAGAATCGCCATAATCGGCGAATGCATGATTGAGCTGTCCGAGAAGGGTGAGAACATTAAACGGGGTTTTGGCGGCGATACGCTTAACACGGCGGTTTATCTCGCCCGCCAGGTGGATGAACAGCAGCTGCGGGTCGATTATGTCACGGCGCTGGGGACAGATTCATTCAGCGATCAGATGATCGCCGCCTGGCAGCAGGAGAAGGTGAATACGGACCTGATTCAGCGCCTCGATAATAAGATGCCGGGCCTGTATGTGATTGAAACGGATGCCGACGGCGAGCGGACCTTCTGGTACTGGCGCAGCGATGCCGCCGCGCGTTACTGGCTCGATAGCCCGCAATCGGCAGAGATAGCCGAACAGCTTTCGCACTACGATTATCTCTATCTCAGCGGCATCAGTCTGGCGATTCTGCCGCCTGCCAGCCGTGACACGCTGATGGCGCTGCTGGCCCGCTGCCGGGCCAACGGTGGCAAGGTGATTTTCGATAACAATTACCGCCCGCGTTTATGGGCCGATCGCGCCAGTGCGCAGGCTGCGTATCGCGCCATGCTCAACTGTACCGATATCGCCTTCCTGACGCTGGATGATGAGCATCTGCTGTGGGGCGAAGAGCCGCTGGAAGCGGTTATCGCGCGAACCCGTCAGGCGGGCGCCAGCGAAATCGTGATTAAGCGCGGTGCCGACTCCTGTCTGGTCGCCACCGGCGATGCGCCGCTGATAGATGTGCCTGCGGTGCGTCTGGCGAAAGAGAAAGTGATCGACACCACGGCTGCCGGTGATTCCTTCAGTGCCGGATATCTGGCGCGCCGTCTGACGGGCGCCTCCGCGGAGGCTGCCGCGCAGCGCGGACACCTGACTGCCAGCACCGTGATTCAGCATCGCGGCGCGATTATTCCGGCAGAGGCGATGCCTGACTGACAGGGCGGCGAGCCAGGCACTGATCACGCAGATGCCAGAAAAATGCGCTCCCCGGCGCATTTTTTTTGGCTGCTGGCGGCCTGTGGCCGGTTCGCTGTCACAGCATTCTGCGCAGGGAGGGCAACGTCACGGGGTGAATGAACCGCTGATGATAAGACGGGCACTTAAGCCCCTGAAGCGAAGCGGGCGTGGTACGGGCGCTAAAATCATTATGTCGCCTTAACAGCAGACAGCGCGATATCCGGTAAATTGCGGCTAATAAAGCGAGCCGTGCCAGCCATTTACCTTAAGCTGCAAATTCGTGGTTAATAACGGCCTTCCTGCGGCAATCCCCTTCAACCTCTCTTATAATTTATTGATTAAAATTAATCAGTTATACAAACAGATCCACCACCAGGCATAGTCCTAATCTGGTCAGATTTACCCTTTTCGGATGGACGACCGCCTGAAAAAAGACCATCTTTTAATCAAAAGACAGCAGGACGCTGTTCTCTCCGGCCGCGAACAAAACAATTAAAATATTCCCCGCATCAGGATCTATTTATGCACACAGAAATTATTAATATCTGGCCACACGGTGATGCGCCAGGCGCCAGCGATTCGCGCGCAGAGCCGCAGATCGTCGATATGGCAAAAGAGTATGAGCCTTACGATCGCGCAGCGACCGGCGTACGTTGCCCGGAGATGGCGATCTGGCATCCTGTCGAATCAAACGGGATTACCCTGCTGGTCGCACCGGGCGGTGGCTATCAGCGCGTAATGATCGATCGTGAAGGCAGCGCCCTGGCGACCTTCTTTACGTCGATGGGTTACACCCTGGCGGTCATGACCTATCGCCTGCCCTATGACGGGCATCACGAAGGTCCCGACGCGTCGCTGGCCGATGCGCAGCGCGCAGTTCGCGTCCTGCGCGATCGGGCACAGCGTGGCCTGAACGGTAAATACATTGTGATGATGGGCTTTTCGGCGGGTGGCCACGTGGCGGCCAGTCTGGGAACGCGCTTCGCTGAGAAACTCTATCCGGTACAGGATGGCGCAGAGAACTTCTCGCCGCGTCCGGATGCGATGGTACTGGTCTATCCGCTGATCAGCATGCGTGACGGCATCGCTCATGAAGGTGCCAGAACCCGCCTGCTGGGCGCCTGGCCGGATCAGAAAACCATTGAAGCTTATTCAATGGAAACCCGGGTTCATCCGCTGGTGCCGCCGACGCTGTTAATCCACGCGGCCGACGATGATGATGTCTCCGTGAATCACAGCATGGCGTTTTTCGGCGCGCTGCGTGAGCATAAGGTCCCGGCAGAGGTGCATTTCTATCAGAAAGGCGGGCACGGATTTGGTATCCGTGGCGTGGCAGATTTGCCCCTCGCCAGCTGGCCGATGTTAGTGACCGAGTGGCTCAGGGCAAAAACCTGACATTACGCGGCTGGCGGAACGTCTTTGACGTTGCTATCCGGCGGACTGGCTTCATTGCTGGTCGCCGGTGCCGCTGGCGGTGACATCACTTTATCCCAGCTGTTTTGCAGGCTCTTTACGTTGGTTTCCGCTTCGCCTTCCGGCTGGATCAGAACCATCATCAGTTCCTGCGTCAGCTGCTGACGCAGCTCCTGGTTCAGCTGTTCACGGGTCAGGCTGGCCAGGAACGTCTGACGCAGCTTCTGATACTGTTCAGGCGCGATATCGACCACGGCGTTCTGCTGAGAGCGCAGACGCTGGCTCATCAGCACATCGGTATCGGTGCGGGCATAGGTGGTAAACAGCTTGTTCAGCTCCAGCAGCTTCTGCGCCATCAGCGCATCAAACTCCTCCTGCGGTATGCCTTTATCACGCACGCTGGCCAGCTCACGCGCCACCAGATTCATATTCTGCGCCAGATTTTCATTGCGCCCGTCCATGTTGATCGAGCACTGCGCACGCTGATAAAGCACACGGCAATCAAATCCGACCTGAATGCCCTGCGCCTTGCTGTCGCTGAGTGCGCGCTGGACATGCCAGAACAGCGCTTCACGGGCCAGGTCGCCCTGCCAGTAACGCTGCAGATTCTGGGAGTCACGAATCGGCTGCCACGGCGTATCCCACACCAGCGAGAGACGATCCTGCGTCATGTTGCTGCTGACCAGATTCACCGGCTCGTGCGGCAGCGGCGACAGGGTCGGCAGTGGCGCAGGTGTTTCACGTTTGCCGGTTAACGCCGAGAAGGTTTTGTTGATCTGCTCAGAGAGGTTGCGGCTGTCGACATTGCCTACCACGTAGAGCGTCATCGCATCCGGGGTATACCACTGATGATAAAAATCGTTGAGCTGGGTTAAATCGACCGGCGCGCGCGGCTGCGCTGCGGGATCGTGCGCCAGCAGCGCAGAGCCTTTCAGGCGGTAGCGCCACCAGACATCCTGAGAATCTTTCGGCCAGGTCGCCACCGGATCGGACGCGGCCAGCGCGGTGTTAACCACCTGTTCAGTAATCGCCATATTGCCCGCCGTGGCCGCCAACCAGTTCAGCGCTTCTTTCAGCAGCTCGGGGCGGTTATTCGGCAGACTCAGATTATATTGGGTGGAATCATAGGAGGTGATGACGGGCGGCAGCGGGTGCTGAGGATCCATCGCCTGTTGCCATAGCGCGCGCTGCTGATTGTTATCGAGCGCGGTGTTATGCACCATCGCCAGGCGCGGCAGCAGATGACTGAAGCCGGTCTGTTGCGCACTCTCCACCAGCGAACCGGTATTCACCACCAGCCGCAGTTCAATGCGGTCGCTGGGGCGTTGCGGTGTGGCCAGTAACTGCCAGTTAAATCCATTATCCAGCTTGCCTTCCTGCCAGGCCGGATCCGGTTGCAGCGTCTCTGCCTGGAGACCAAAGCTGCCTGCCAGCACTAATCCACCAACCAAAAGCCGAATTCTGGTGCCCTGCATGTGAACCCCTACTCAAATAATTCAAATATCGTTATCACTGGCGCATATTGCCGCTGTTATTAACGAATCGGCTGGCGCCGAATCGCGCTGTTATCCAACAACAAAGTGTTTGACCACAGGAAGCGCAGGATGTCGCGTAACGAAGTGAAAAACGTCAAAAAAAACAAGTGGGGTTTATTATGCAAATGCCCGCTGTCAGGGCAAGCGACAGCGGGCATTTGTGGGGATTTAAGTGAAATTCAATGATTAAATTGAAGATTCAGACGCTTTATTCTCCTTATTCCGGCCTGCCAGCGTGTCGGTCAGCTGTTTATGATCCAGCTGGTCGACCCACTTCGCCACCACCACGGTCGCCACACCGTTACCAATCAGGTTGGTCAGCGCACGGGCTTCGGACATAAAGCGGTCAATACCGAGAATCAGCGCCAGACCCGCCACCGGCAGATGTCCCACCGCAGAGAGCGTCGCCGCCAGCACGATGAATCCGCTTCCGGTTACCCCCGCCGCACCCTTGGAAGAGAGCAGCAGCACCACCAGCAGCGTAATCTGATGGAAGATATCCATGTGGGCATTGGTCGCCTGAGCGATAAATACGGCCGCCATGGTCAGGTAAATCGAGGTGCCGTCCAGGTTAAAGGAGTAGCCAGTAGGAATCACCAGCCCGACCACCGATTTCTTACAGCCCAGCTTCTCCATCTTATCCAGCATGCGCGGCAGCGCAGACTCGGAAGAGGAGGTCCCCAGCACAATCAGCAGCTCTTCTTTGATATAGGCGATGAACTTAAAGATGCTGAATCCGGCGAACAGACGGGCAATCAGTCCCAGCACAATCACCACAAACAGAATACAGGTGATGTAGAAGCAGATGATCAGCTGGCCGAGCTGCACCAGTGAACCCACGCCATATTTACCGATAGTGAAGGCCATCGCGCCAAATGCCCCTATCGGTGCCAGACGCATGATCATGTTGATGATGCCGAAAATCACTTTTGAGAAATTTTCAATCACGTTGAAAATCAGCGTGCCGGTGTTACCCAGACGATGCAGGGCAAAACCAAACAGAATGGCAAACAGCAGTACCTGCAGAATGTTGCCGCTGGCAAAGGCGCCAATCACGCTGTTGGGGATAATATCCAGCAGGAAAGCGACGACACCCTGTTGCTCGGCCTGCTGGGCATACATCGCCACCGCTTTGGCATCCAGCGTAGCAGGATCAACGTTCATCCCGGCACCTGGCTGCACCACGTTCACCACGATCAGGCCGATAAGCAGCGCGATGGTGCTGACAATTTCAAAATAGAGCAGCGCAACCGCGCCGGTCCGTCCTACCGCTTTCATGCTTTCCATGCCAGCGATGCCGGTCACCACGGTACAGAAAATAACCGGGGCGATAATCATCTTGATTAACTTAACAAAGGCATCTCCCAGAGGCTTCATCTGGGTCCCTAACTCCGGGTAAAAATGGCCTAATAAAACGCCGATGCCAATCGCCATCAGCACCTGGAAATAAAGGCTTTTAAAAAGTGAGGTTTTCATAAACAGGTGTCCACTAACGCCGTGAGGTGATGTTGTCGGATTCGTTATTGTGACTGTCAGGCAACAGAGGTGGCGCCTGACAGTAACCCGAAAATAACACTCTGTTTACGTGATTAATACAGGGTGACAAACGCCCAGGAAACCCTGGGATCGTAATTCTGAACTGAAACGCTTCAGCAAGGGGTTTTGTAACTAAAATTCTCGCAAAATCAATGAATCAGGCAATTATTGCGGCAGTGAGGAGTTTTCAATCCACGCCTGATTAAATCGGGCCAGAGGCAGGGCTTCAGCGTAGAGATAGCCCTGTCCGATAGCGATACCGCGCGCCAGCAGCCAGTCGCGCTGCTCGGCGGTTTCCACACCTTCGGCAATCACTTCAAGGTGGATAATCTCGGCGATAGCCGCCACGATACGGACCATCGTGTCGTCATGCGGCAGCGCCGCCACGAAGCTGCGATCCATCTTCAGCTTGTTTACCGGCAACGCTTTCAGCTGATGCAGATAGTTCAGGTTGGAGTAGCCCATGCCAAAATCATCCAGCGCCACGGCGACGCCGGTCTGCTGCAACAGTCGCAGCATCGACATCGCCTGTTCTGCATCTTCAAGCTGCGCGGTCTCTGTCACTTCCAGCACCAGCGTGTCGGGTGCGATGCGGTGGCGCGTCAGCAGAGCCTGCAGATGCGAGACCACGCCGGTGTCGCGCAGTTGCACAGCGGAAATATTCACACTCAGCGGCAGCATAATACCCTGTCGCTGCCAGCCTGCCAGAATGCGGCACGCCTCTTCAAACACCCAGCGGCCAATCGCGCTGATCACGCCAATCTCTTCGGCGCTGGCAATGAACTCTTCGGTCAGACCGTAACTGCCATCTGGCTGGCGCATCCGCAGCAGCGCTTCCGCGCCGGTTAACGCGCCGGTGCGCATATCGACCTGCGGTTGCAGATAGAGGGCGAACTGCTCATCGTGCAGCCCCTGCAGAATGTCATGCTCCTGTGTCAGACGCTTCTGCGCGCGCTCGGTCAGCGCGGCGTCAAAGAACAGGATCTGATTTTTGCCCTGATGGCGGGCCGACATCATCGCCGAGGTCGCGCGGTCAAGCAGCTCATTCGCGCTCAGCGGCTTATCGTCGCGCAGCGCCAGACCGATGCTGAGGTTAGGACGCAGCTGCAGCTGATGCAGATTAACCGGCTGATTCAGGCGAATCATCAGGTTGCGGGCCAGACGCAGCGCGCGGAACGGATTACTGGCGCGCTTCATTAACAGAACAAAATCGCTGACCCCGGTCTGGGCCAGCAGAGTATGGTCATCCAGGGTATGACGGATCTTCTCCACCAGCGTCAGCATCAGCGTATCGCGCTGCTCATCGCTCAGTACGCCGTTGGCTTCCTGCAACGTTTCAACGCGGATCACCATCAGACCCAGTGGCTGCTCAGGGTGACACATGAACTGTTCGACCAGCGCCAGAAACAGGGTGCGATTGGGCAGATCGGTAACGGGAAAATGGGTAGTCAGCCGGCTCATCTCGTCATGTATCGACTCCAGCACCTGCTGATTACGGTTGTAGCTGCGGACCAGCATGCCGATTTCGTCATCGCGGTGGTTCGGCGGCAGCGACAGCTTATGCGTCAGAATCGACGGCGGCGGCAGCTCCTGCAGCTCGCGCGAAAGATTGCGCAGCGGATGCACCACCAGCCGATTGATGCACCAGCTGATCGCCACAGAGAGGATCAGCGCCAGCAGCAGATAGGTGATGATCATGGTCGAGAGCGTGCTGAGGATAAACTGGTAGACGCGCGTCGAGTTAGCCTGCAACACCAGATAGGCCAGCGGCTTCGGCATCCCGGTATTTTCGACCGAATAGAGCGGCAGGGTAATCTGCACCGGCAGCTCAAACAGGCGGGCGACCAGACGCGGCACAGGTTTTTCCACCTCGAAGTCGGCATGCAGTGCCTGGAACGCATTCGGCAGCACCACATCGGCGCGCGATAAAATACCGGCCGGTTTCAGGGAGTGAAGAATGCGTTCGGCCTGCGGAATATCGGCGCGCAGCACCGCTTCCGACAGCGGCTGACGGACGGTATGCGCGATATTCTCCATCTGCTGGGCGTAGTCAATCCTGCGCTGCTGCACAAAATGAAACAGTTGGATGACGATAAAGATACTGATGGTGATAACCGCAACCAGCGAAACTGTCGCCATCTGCTTTATCGTAAGTGACCGGCTTACGCGCAAAAAATTCTCTCCTGACGATGAAAAAAGCCCAGATAGCAGACAGTACAATGGTCGCCAGTATATCCCATAAACTGACTTTTTTACCGTCTGAAAAGTCCGGCTTTTTCCCGGTCAGGATTATTTAAAATCCGCGTAAGGGCTTAGCGGCTGTGGCGGCATATCCAGATCCCCTTCCCAGCCTCCGGCCGCATAGCGCACATAGAGCAGACCGTGGCTCGGAGTGTAATCCTTTGCCTGCTGAATATCGACTCCCGCCCCGATAAACCAGCTGGACGTCAGCCGTCGCTCAATCACCGCCTGCAGCGTGTAGCCCGTGCCACCGCCTGAGCTGCTGGCGGAAGAGGGATTACTGGCAAGCGTGAAGCCCGGATTGACCGGATAGCGCTGCTGCGCATCGGTTTTCGAATGCGACCAGGAGACAGAGCCGCCCAGATCAAACGACCAGTTCTCCGTGCGCTGCCGCCAGGTGACCGGCACGGAGAAGGAAAGATACTGCTGCGGGCTGTAGTAGCCGCCCTGGCCGAAGGTGTAATCGCTGAGATCCTTCTGATAGTGCCAGAGCATGCTGTTCAGCCCGATGGTCGCACGGCGATTATCGGTGTTGATCAGCTTGTAGTAATAGCCGCCCATCAGGCGCTCGCGGCTGTTATCCGCAACGTTTTCACCGGTGATCTGATGCGCACTGATGTCGCCCCAGACGCCATGCGCGCCGCCCTGATCGTAACTCAGTCCGATGCTGCCGCCCGTTGCCACCACGCCGCCCCAGCGTTTGCCACCGTTGACGGCAGGATCGCGCGTCCCGGCATAGGAGAGCAGCGAACTGGCAATCGGCCTGCGTGAGGCAGTCAGTGTGACGCCGAGCTGCTTCACATCGGTTTTCCAGCTCACCCCGCCGGTCCAGTTAGTCACTTCAAATCCCAGCGGCGTGGTGCCGAGATCGGCCGACCAGACAGCGTTATGCCAGCCAGCGGCCAGCGCCGTTCCCCTGTCGCGCTGGTGGGTCTGGCGACTGCAGCCGCCGGAATTCGCATCATCGCAGCTGCCAAACAACGCGTCGAAGCTGCCGTTTCGGGTGGTAAAGCTCCCTGCAGAGACGTCCACCTGGTCGAGGCGGAAAAAGCCCCGGCCATCGGCAAACGGATGTTCCGCCTGCAGCATGGTGGTGTGCGCCGTAAAATCAGAGATGCCACCGGTGCCGCTGTTACGTGAATAGTCCTCCTGCACCGTCAGCGTGGTCTGCTGCTGACGATAGAGATCGGCCGTGTCGCTGCGCAGGCTGCGCTTCAGCCAGTCATCCTGGGGATCGTTGCGGGTGGCGTGGCTGATGTTGCCACTGCTCCCGATACCGCTGGCCGTCATCGCCTGGCGATAGTCGGCCAGCGCCTGTTCAGGCTGCTGCTGCGCACGCTCCAGCCGGGCTGCATCACGAAACACCAGCGCCTTATCCTGCGAAGGCGGCAGCGAGGCGGCGCGCTGTTTCAGATCGGTAAACAGCACCGCAGCTCGCGTGGTCTCACCCACCGCCTGCCACGCCAGCGCAGCACGGCGATCCGCATTGACACTCGCCTGCACCGGCGGCTGTTGCTTAAGCGCCTGCCGGGCTTCGCTGTTGCGCTGCAGGGCAATCAGCGCTTCGATTCGTCCCAGCCCCGCATCGCCATTTTCCAGCTCGCGCGACAGCACCTGCTGATAGCCCGTCAGCGCTGGCTGCGCGTCACCGCGTGCCAGTGCCCAGTCGGCCAGCGTCAGGTCGCGTCGGCTGGAAACCGGCTGCTGCTCAAGCAGCGTTATTGCTGCGGGCTCCTGCCCGGCGGCGCGCAGCGCCTCAGCCTGGGCAAAGATCTGATTCTGCTGCAGACGGTCAGCCAGCTGGCGCATATCGCTGCTCCACTGCGCATCGGGCAGGCGCTGCAGCGTAGCCAGCGCCTCGCTGTCGTTATCGTTGCCCGAGAACCAGAGCGCGGTCGCGTACAGGGCGGTGGCGTCCTGCGGATGCTGCTGCGCCACCGCGCGCATCACTGCCTCCGCCTGCGGCTCTGCCCCGCTGTTACGCAGTGCGCCAGCCAGCCGGTAACTGAGCCAGACGTCATCCGGCGTCAGCGCCAGCGCCTGGCGATATTTCTCTGCGGCCTGCGACCAGCGAGCCTGTTGCGCCAGCGCATCCGCTTCCGCGCGCAGACTGTCGCTGCGCAGCGTCCGGATCGTGTCGGCCAGGGCACGCTGCTGCCCGGCGGGTAAGGTATTAATAAATTCCAGCTCGCGGGCGGGCGACACCGCCTGATAAAGCCCCGCCAGCCGACGCACTGCGGTGATATTGGTGCCATCCAGCCGTCGCGCGCGCTGCCAGAATTGTTCAGCGCCCGCCGTATCTTTGCGCGCCATCGCCACATCCCCCAGGCCAATCAGGGCATAGCTGTCGCTGCTGTCTAACGTTTGCGCCGCGCGATAGTGCTGTCCGGCGCCCTCAACATCGTGCTGCGCCAGTGCTTTATCGCCCTGCTCAATTTCCAGCCAGTAGCGATTGCTCTGCAACAGCGACTGCCATTTGCCGATCAGCGTACTCTGCTGACCCGCGTTGATGGCACGTTCCAGCCAGAGAATGGCGGCATCACGATGGCCCGCGCGGGCCTGGGTCTGGCCCATTGCCCCCATTAATTCGGCATCATCGGGATTCGCTTTCAGCGCCCGGTTCAGGGTCGCCATCGCGTTATTCACATTACCTGCATCGACCAGCGCCAGCGCCCGCATCCGTTCGCGATAAGCAGGATCGGCCAGCGTCGTCTGCTGCTTCGAAAGTGCCTCCACGCCCTGCTGATGCGCATCGCCCTCGGTGAAGACGGCGAGATACGCTTTCAGCTGCGCCACGCTGCTGTCGCTGACCGGTTGATCGTTGATCTGCTTCAGCCAGAGATCAGCCGCGGCATCACGTCCGCCGCCGCTCTCCGCCAGCCGCTTCAGCTGGGCTATCGCCTGCGCTGACTGCTGCCGGGCAAATGCCATGCGGGCAATCTGCAATCCGACGCCAACGTTGCCGGGATAGCGCTGCTCCAGCGCCTGAAGCTGCTGCCAGACGACATCTTCCTGACCAGGAAGGCGCGCCAGCAGCCGCCAGTACTCCAGGGCGATGTTGGGATCGGGGAACACACCGTTAAACAGCGCATCGTACGCACTTTTCGCCTCCGCCAGACGGCCTGAGGTGGCAAGCAGACGCGCCTGCTGCAGTTGCTGTCGCCCCTCTGGCGACATCATGCGCAGGCCTGCGGCAGACTCACGCGCCGCCGCCGAGCCGGGCGCAAGCTGGTTGAGCTGATCCAGCAGTTTCTGTGCCGCAGTGATATCGCCCTGATGCAGCGCCAGTCGCAGACGTGCCGCCAGCACCTGGGGATTATCCGGGTCCATCTTCTCCAGCCGGTAAAGCGACTGCTGCACCAACTCATACTTATTGGTGGATTCGCCGATGCGCACCTGGGTCAGCAGCCACTCAACCGGTGAGACCTGCGGCCCGGCGACAGGCGCAGCCTGCACCGGCAGCGCTCCCAGTACGCCGATCAGGACACCTGCCCGCAGCAGAGGTCGCTTATTCATCTTCATCGTCAAGCAGACGGCGGTTCGCGAGAAGGCGCATCAGACGCCAGACCAGCACGGCAAACAGCACCACAACAAACACCGCACACATCGCCAGCCAGAAGGGATGCGTCGCCAGCATGGCCCAGAGCCGCTCCCACCACGGCAGATGGCCCACAAAGTAGGTCTCTCCGACGCGCAGACTGTTAACGCCCGACTCACGGATAATCGCGGTAGAGCCAGAAATCGCACTGCGCTTGCCGCTGTCGCCTAACGCCTCATCGAGCAGCTGCCAGCTGCGCGGACTGCCATCGGCAAGCAACGCCACCACACTGCGCTGATCGTAAAACGGTGACTGGAAACCAATTACTGTCGCCAGCGGTCCGCGGGAACCGATAGCGGTGGTGCTTTCCGCTGCCCGTTCAGCCTCGCTGAGCGGCTCAGCAGAATGCGTCACCTTCCGCACCGGCGTTTTCAGCCAGCTGGCGGTGGCATCGACCAGCGCGGAGATCCGGCGGTCATCCTGAAGATCTTTGGGGATGTCGCCGATCAACAGCAGATCCGCATCCTGCTTTTGCGCCGTGCTCCAGTTATCGGTGAGCTGCATGCGCAGCGCCGGATAGCCGGTCTGCGCGCCCATATTGCCCAGCGCATTCAGCAGCGTGCTGACCTGCTGTGAATCCGGGTCTGGCTTAACCAGCACCAGCGTCTGTGACAGATCGGCATAGCGGCTGAACGGGAAGCCGGCATTCGCCCAGGTCTGCAGCGACGGCATTTCGATGTAGTGGCGATAGCCAGAGAAGTCGATGCTCGAACTGTCATCCAGCACCACATGATGGCCGACCGGCGTCACGGTTTCACAACGTCCGTCCGCGGTGCCACCCATAAAGATGTTGGCATAGTCAAAATCGAAGCGCAGCTGGTTCACTACGCCCAGGCGTAACGCCGGGATCAACAGCTCATGATTCTTGTCCAGCATCCCCTGAATCAGCGGGATATGCAGCAGTTGCTGCCCGGCGGTATTTTTCGGCAGCAGCGGGTAGTCCTGAATAAACTGGTTGTTCAGATTCACCGCCAGCCGCGAACCGTCCGGCTGGACAGGCGAGGTATAGCGATAGCTCAGATCCATATCGATACCGCGCGCCCTCACCAGGAAGAGATCGGGCGGCAGATTCAGCGTGAGGCTGATCGGATTGGGCTGCAGGCCATCAGACTGCAGCTGATTTTCATACTGCGTCAGCTCAGCAAAGGTGGTGCGGCGATCGGTGCGCACCCAGTTTGGCGCATCATAAGGCTGGCGCGGTGCCAGCAGCGTGACGCGGTCGATGGTTGAGGTGTCGCCGCGTAACAGCAGGTCACCCTGCGCAATCCCCTGCACCGCCGTCAGCAAATCGTCGTCGTTGCGTCCCAGGATCAACAGCATTTTTTCATAGGGACTGCCGGGCTGGCTCACCATCTCCACGGTGGGCTTCGTCACCGGCGGCAGATCTTTCAGGAAATCCGGACGCGCATCGTTGGTGGCAAACACCACGGCATGCTGCTGTTGCGGCAGCTGATTGTAGAGCACCGGGAAGCGCTGTCCGCGCCAGGCGGCTTTGCTGCCAAACCAGGAGGCAAGAATGGCGGCGGCGCGCTGCTGCTTTATATCCGGCTGGGCAGCGAAGACCATCGGCAGATTCAGCGGTCGCGTGTCGCGCGCATCAAAGAACGGCTCCGGGAAGTGTGACAGGTCATTTTTCAGCGGCAGCTTTTGCAGCGTCAGATCCAGACCGCTCTCTTTACCGATATCGAGCCAGATGGTGCTGTTGGCCGGATTTTCGCAGATGTTGGCGTAGTGACCGACCAGCTCAAAGCGCACGCGGTTAAAGTCGCTGATAAAACGGGGATCGATCGCCAGCTGCATCTGATTCTGTTTGCCGATCTGTTCCGGCGTCAGGGTAATCAGGCTCACCAGCTCATCATTGAGATAGACTTTCAGCTGCGACAGCGTGGGCAGCAGCGCAGGCGATGGCCGGTAGCTGAGATTAAGCAGCGCACGCGTCACCACCTCATCACTGCGCACCCCGAACTCGATCTGTCCGCTGGTGCGCGTTCCGCTCAGCATCATGCTGCCCGGCGGCGGTGCCAGCTTAACAAAGCTCAGCTGACTGCTACGCAGCGGCGCGGCAGGATCCTGTGGCAACGATTGCACCGCCGTTTCTCCGGCGGCCATGACTGGCGCACTCTCCTGCGCCATGGCGCAGCTTAGTGTTGCCGAGCCCAGCAGCAGTGCAGCGACCCATCTGTTAATTCCTGTTGTTGTCATATCATCAACTCAATGCAGTTTTTTTTGAAGCGGGCGCGCGCGTGATGCCTTTTGGCAACAGCGAAGCCAGCCAGCTTACCCCAGCGGTAAGCAGGTTAAACAACCGACGTAACTGCGGCGGACCATATTCCGCCAGGCGCAGATAACCTTTAAAGCCGAGGACCATGATATCGGCCAGACTCTGCACCGGTTTATCCTCCGGGAAACCGTCCTGCCACAACGCCCAGGTATCGGCACGGGCGAAGGTACACTGAATAAAATCAATGTGCTGGCGGGTGGTGAGCTGTTCGAGACGGACGCCCGCCCGGCGGCCAAAGACGCGCTGCACCGTGCAGGGAAAACTGAACTCCTGCTGGCCGCGACGCAGCAGCAGCCAGACTTTTTCATCCTCCTGCAGTGCATCAGGCTCGCGCAGTTCCAGACCGACACCGCCGTCCGAATAGTCACGCAGCGTACAGGGCAGCATGTGCCCGTTTTCGCGCGAAATCGCCGCAGGCATCGCAATCTCCACACGGTGCGCTTCACGGATCTGCCTTGCCTCCACCGAGACCGCAACCGCACCGCCCAGAATCACCATGTTGTAGATCACCCACACCAGACTGACCCACACCGTTAACACTTCATTGGCCGGGCCGTGCTGCATCCGCCAGAACGCCATCACCACGCCCGCCAGATTAAGCAGAACCAGCATCATGTAAGGCCGGGTAATCACCCAGTCCAGATGTCGCTTCTCCACCAGTCCGCCTTTGGCGGTCACGTTAAACTTGCCCTTGTGGGGATTGATCAGCGCGACGGTGGTCGGCAGGGCGATATACCACGCCAGCACGGTCTCGTAGACTTCGCTCCAGAACGAGTGTCGCCAGCGCCCCTGAATGCGCGAGTTGGTCAGGCTGGTATGCAGCATATGGGGCAGCACATAGACGGCGATTGCCAGCGCCGGGGCATAGATGATGTAGGCATGGCAGAGCAGAAACGCCAGCGGTGCCAGCAGGAACACCAGCCGGGGAATGCCGGAGAGGAAGTGCAGCATGGCGTTGGCATAACAGAGCCGCTGCACCCACCTCAGCCCTTTACCGAACAGGGGATTGTCGAGACGGAAAATCTGCACCATGCCGCGCGCCCAGCGGATACGCTGACCGATATGCGCTGACAGGCTCTCGGTCGCCAGCCCGGCCGCCTGGGGAATACGGATATAGGCGGAGGTGTAACCGAGGCGATGCAGGCGCAGCGAGGTATGGGCATCTTCTGTCACGGTTTCGACCGCAATGCCGCCAATCTCCTCCAGCGCGGTGCGCCGCAGAATGGCACAGGAGCCGCAGAAGAAAGTGGCGTCCCAGGTGTCGTTGCCATCCTGAACCAGCCCGTAGAACAACGAGCCTTCGTTAGGTGTGCGACGGAAACGCCCCAGGTTGCGCTCAAACGGATCGGGCGAAAAGAAGTGATGCGGCGTCTGCAGCATCGCCAGCCGGGGATCTTTGATAAACCAGCCCATGGTCATCTGCAGGAAAGAGCGCGTCGGCACATGGTCGCAGTCAAAGATCGACACAAAATCGCTGCGACAGCATTTTTTCAGCGCGTGGTTGATGTTGCCCGCCTTGGCATGTTCGTTAGACGGGCGCACCACATAATTAACACCGATGCTGGCGGCAAACTCGCGGAACTCTGGCCGGTTGCCGTCATCGAGCAGATAAATGTTGAGGCGATCTTTCGGCCAGTCCACGCCCAGCGCGGCGTAGAGTGTCGGCCTGACCACACTCAGCGGCTCGTTATAGGTCGGCACCAGCAGGTCCACCGATGGCCACAGTGATCGGTCAGCAGGCATAGAAACCGGCTGCCGGTTAAGCGGCCATAGCGTCTGAAAATAGCCCAGCACCAGGACCACCCAGGCGTAGGTTTCTGCGGCGATCAGCAGCAGACCCAGCACCAGACTCATCGGGTCATCCCAGTTCAGCGTCGATGTGTAGCGCCACCACAGATAGCGGCAGGAGACAGTCAGCGACAGCACAATCAGCATCATGGTCGGTAAACGGCCCGGCACGCGCCGCACCACCATCGCCAGGCTCCAGAGCAGCAGCACAAAAATAAACTGCGTCATCAGGTCAAAGGGCTGGCTGATGCAGAGCAGCGCCAGCACCGAGGCAAACAGTGCCATCCCGATAAACAGGGCGTAGCGCACCAGGGGCGGCAATCGCTTCAGCCGCCGTTCAGCGCGCGGGCCGAATCGTTGTGTCTCTGCCCGTTTAGCGCGCCTTTCCAGCCAGCGGTAGCCCTGCTGTCGCCAGCGAATCAGCGCCGAAAAGCCGTTTGCGCGACGGCCACTGTCATCCAGCGGCAGGATAACCAGCAGCCAGAGCGTCTGAATCAGATAGCGCAGACAATCGAGTGGCTGCGGACGTTCGGGCGAAATGTGCGGATAGAGCTGACGGCGCTGCCCGATAATCCGCTGCCAGCCTGGCATCTCAACGCGGAACAGCATCACCATCAGCCCGCACCAGAAGAGGTTAAACGCACTGGCGAAGCGGGATGCGCCATTGCCACGCGCGGTCATGTAGCGACGTTGCAACGCCTGCCAGGCGGGGCCGGTCAGCAGCCAGCGTAGCGGATTCAAGCGCGATCGCCTTTCAGATGCAGCAGCAGCCAGCTGGCCAGGGTGGTGAGCTCTTCGCTGACCAGCGCGTGTGGCCGATATTCACCGACCGGTTGCTTCATCATCAGCGCTTCTGCCAGCGCCTCATCGCGGTGGATCAGCAGGGGGATGAGCGGATTCAGCGAAGCCATCCAGAGCTGATGCAGATCCTGCTGCAGGCGGCTGTTAGCATTAAACTGGTTGATCAGAAAACGGGTTGCGGCGGGAAAACGCCGCTGGCTCAGACGTAAATGGCAGTTGGCGTCTGGCGTGGTGATGCAGAGCAGGCCGTCCAGCTGCGGCCAGAGCGCGTCATGCCACGGCGCGGTTTCTGCGGGCAAATCGAAAATAATCCATGAGTAACGGGTGCTCAGCGCCGGTAGCGCATTCAGCAACGGGGTGGCGATGTCGTCATCCTGAACCGAAACCGGCGACGCGAGCAGACCATAGGGCAGCAGATCGGGCCCCTGTGGATAACGCTGCGCGCTCTGCTGCCAGTCGCCGCCGCTGCACAGCGCCTGCATCCAGCCCTGCGCGGTGTGCACAGGCAGATTAAAGTGCGCGCCCAGCTGGTTAACCGGCGAACCGTCAATCAGCAGAACGCGTTCACCCAGAGCGGCTAACGCCCAGCCGAGGCCCGCGCAGAGAGAGGTGGTGCCGACGCCACCACGGATGCCCTGAAGCGCAATCTGCGGCATCAGCGAGGACGCCCAGGCAGCAAGGCGACGGTTTCCGCTAATAGCGGCCAGCGAGCCCCAATCTCTTTCAGGCGTTCTTCGCGGGCAATATCAACATAACTGAACGCCTGCAGAGAAAAAGCCTCTCGCAGCGCGCTGATATCATCCTGAGGTTCACCGTGAGCAATGCCCGGCGTATAAACATCTTCGTTTTTCATTATTGATTGTTCGCCACAAATAAAACTGCGTCGGTTTCGGGTCAGCAACATTTGCATCAATTCTGGAAAGGGGTTTCCAGAATGAGCACGATCACAAAAAAGGGGAAATGGCCTGTATTCAGTAATTTTTAATTAGTCAGGTTACAACCTGTTCTGTCTATAATAAACTAGCCTGGGCTGGAACAATAATGAATTCAATATGAAAAATTCTTTTTCGCTGGGGCTGCTGCAGGTTCAGCCGGAAATCACTACGCTGCAAAACCCCGGCTGTTATTGGGTCACCTGCGCACGTCAGCAGGATGCCCGCACCTTTATCCGTCAGGTTATTTCACATCAGCAATCCGTTACGCTCATCAGCGCCGGAGAGTCGCCCCGCGAACTGCTGACGCCCGATCCGGCAGGCGGCCCCGATCGCATTCCGCTGTTTTCATTGCCCGAAAATAAAAAAAGTCTGCTACAGCTGGAACGTGATTTTTCCCGCACGCTCAGCAGTAAAAATGGACTGGTTATTTTTAACAGCAGTGGCGCGCAATGGGATAAATTAAATGAAGCCGAATTAAGCAACTGGGTAACGCGTATGCGCCGGTTGCTGCGAAAGAGAAAGATTACGCTCCTGATCGTTACATCCGGTATCACCCAATTTAATCAGAATAATAATCTGCAGCGTTATTTTCGTCAGATGGACGGGCTGGCTTATTTAACCTTTCAGCAGGATAGCTGGCAGTATCAAATAAGCTGGTGGTATGCCGGTGAACGACTGATTGCCGATCGCACGCTGCGTCTGGGCTGTGAAGATGACCATTTCTTTGCCCTGAAAGAGACGGAGGAGCCGCTGAGCCTGAATGATGAACAGCATTATCTGGCCGAAAAAAGCGTGCTTGAAGGTGCGCCGCCGCTTTCACGCCAGTGGCAGCTGTTTGACGATAATCAGCAGGTCTGGTTACAGGCGCAGCAGGCCAATGCGGCCACCGTGATTTTCAGCCTGACGCACAGTGAGCAGATCAGCGAACTGGCAAACATGGTGCACAGTCTGCGCCGCGCGCGTGGTAACGGGCTGAAAATCGTGGTGCGCGAGATGGGCGTGAGCCTGCGTTACAGCGATGAGCGCCTGCTGCAGGCCTGCGGCGTGAACACTATTGTCCCGACTACGGCGCCGATGTCGCGCTTTCTCACGATGCTCGAAGGGATCCAGGGGCAACGGTTCAGTCGCCGCGTCCCCGCCAGCCTGGACGGGCTGATCGCTTCACTGCAGCCGCTGCACGAAAAGGGCTATCTGCGGCTGGATGCGTTTTGTCAGTCGGTCGGCCAGTTAATCAGCAATACCCTGCTGCCGGAAAATGACAAAGGTCTGCTGGTGGCCCTGCGTCCGGTGCCGCAGCTCTCTCCTCAGCAGGTCCTGACGCTCTGCAAGCCCCGCCGCTTTGGCGATCTGGTGACGGTACTGGAGGATCGGGTGATTCTCTTCCTCTCCTCCTGCCGCTACAACGATCTGGATAAGGCACTGAAATTTATCTTTTCACTGCCGCATGACGAACTATTTGCCAACCGGATTATCTGGTTTGAGGATAACCAGATTCTGGCCGAAATCAGCAATATCAAAAAAATGACGCCGATGGCCCTGCAGGAACTGACGCCGGTTTCAGACTCCCTGCGCGACGCTACCCCCAGGCCGGTCGACGCGCCTGAACGCGCGGCACCGCAGCCCATCTCTTTACTGCCGGAGAAAGAATCCCGATGAACCTGATGGATTGGGTACAGATTGCGCTGCTGGCTATTTTTATCCTGCTGATTTTAAAGCCTGTCTGGCAGCGGTGGCTGCCGCGTCGCTGGAACGGCCTGCTGAATCGCCTGTTGCCTGCACGCGCGCTGAAGTCTGAAGGTCACTGGCAGCGTCAATCTCCAAAAACGGATGCAAAAATTAATGAAAAATGATCAACCTGCTGCGGCCCACACTTCCGGTTTGTGGTCCAGCTGGCGCGGACTGGGCGGCTGGAATTTCTACTTTTTAGTTAAGTTTGCCCTGCTGTGGTACGGCTATCTCAACTTTCACGCCCTGAGCAACCTGGTCTTTCTCGCCTGGCTGCTGTTCCCGTTGCCGACGGTGCGCCTGCATCGCCTGCGCCACTGGATCTCGATCCCCATTGGTGTGGGGCTGTTCTGGCATGACACCTGGCTGCCCGGCCTCAGCAGCATCATGAGCCAGGGCGATCAGCTGGCGGGCTTCTCCGGCGCTTACCTGCTCGATCTGGCAGACCGGTTTATTAACTGGCAGATGCTGGGTGCGCTGTTTGTGCTGCTGGTTCTCTACCTGTTTATTTCCCCCTGGATCCGCATCACCGTGCTGGTTTCATTGATGATGATCTGGCTCAACGTGCTGACGATTGCAGGCCCGGCGATGTCGCTGCTGCCGACCCGCGCAGCCACACCACAGGTGGTCCTGAATCAGACGCCCGCCGCCGCCACCAGCCAGGCCGCTGCCGTGCCGGACGGACTCGATCAGTCTGCCGCGCCCACCAGCGCCAGCCTGACCGCCTGGCTCAGCCGTTTCTATGAGAGTGAGCGCAAGCGCGTCACCCACTTCCCCGACAGCCTGCCTGCCGATTCACAGCCGTTCGACATTCTGGTGATCAACATCTGTTCACTCGCCTGGTCGGACATGGATGCGTCTCAGCTGCGTAATCATCCGCTGTGGCAGCACTTCGACATCATGCTGACCAACTACAACTCCGCCACCAGCTACAGCGGACCGGCGGGGATTCGTCTGCTGCGTGCCAGCTGCGGTCAGACCTCGCACAGCGATCTCTACAAACCCACCGATTCGCGCTGCTATCTGTTCGATAATCTCGCGAAGCTGGGCTTTAAAGAGCAGCTGATGATGGACCACACCGGCGTGTTTGGTAACTATCTCAAAGAGCTGCGCGAGGGCGGGGATATTCAGGCACCGCTGATGTCGCAGGCAGGTATTGCGCCGGAGGTGACCTCATTCGACAGCTCGCCGGTCTTCAACGATGCCCAGCTGATGCAGCGCTGGCTCGACGATCGCAGCAAGAGCAGCGATGCCCGCAGTGCCACCTTCTATAACCTCATCCCGCTTCACGACGGCACCCGCGAACTGGGCAGCACCCAGACCGCCCCGTGGAAGCCGCGCGCTCAGCTGCTGTTTGATCAGATCGACGCCTTCCTCACTCAGTTGGAGAAGTCAGGCCGTCGGGTGATGGTGCTGGTGGTGCCGGAGCATGGTGCCGCCCTGCAGGGCGATAAGATGCAGATGTCAGGCCTGCGGGATATCCCCAGCCCGGCGATTACCCATGTGCCGGTCGGGATTAAGTTTGTCGGCATGAAAGCCCCGCATCAGGGACAGCCACTGAATATTGATGCGCCGACCAGCCTGCTGGCGGTCTCAGAGATTGTGTCACGCGTGGTGGATGGACAGGTATTTAATGCGCCGAATGTGAATATGTCGGTGCTGACTGACAAGCTGCCGCAGACGCCTGTGGTGTCGGAAAACGACGGTGCGGTGGTGATGATGTATCAGGGCAAGCCCTGGATCAGGCTGAATGGCGGCGACTGGGTGCCCTATCCGGAGTAACGCATCAGCGTCGGGAAGCAGAAGTGCGGGTCAGGTGCGGTTCAGTGCCTGACCCGTTTTGATCGTGTTGCTGTCTGCAGCAGAACAGCGGCCAGCGCCGCCGTTCTGCCAGTTATCAGCGCTTCTCCTGAAACGCCTGCCAGGTCAGCAGCTGCAGGCTGGCAGAGAAGTAGTTCTGATCCGCAGCCAGCTTATCGCTCAGATAGCCGGTCTCATTCAGCGTCAGGTCACGTACTGCCAGCAGACCGCCCTCAAGATGGTAAGGTGCAGGCGCATTCGCCAGCACGTCGAACCAGGCGGGGGTCAGCATGCGGCTGTAACCCTGCCAGACGCGCTGAAAAGGCACCAGCGCCAGACTGTGCGGGTCATACCACCAGATGTTCAGCGGCACGCGAATCGCGTCGTAACTGAAGCGGTTTGAGTAGCCCACCGCTGGCGCCACCGACCCATCGGCATTCAGCGCAACCCAGTCCAGCGGCAGGCCGGTTTTGCCAAAGCTCAGCTTACCCAGCAGATCAAAGCCATCGTTAATCAGCTTATCCCAGACCTGCAGATGACTCCGCTCGCCAAACTCCCGCCACGCCTGAAACAGAAAATAGGAAGGGTTCAGGACCACATAACTGGTTTTATTGAACCCCTGTGCGCCCGGCAGCAGGACGGTATGGCCGCCAAAGCTCGTCACATCCAGCTTGATGATGGCGCGCTGAATACGGTCAGACTCCTGCTGGTAGCTCTCCACCTGCCATTTCTGTGCAGCGCGCTGCAGCGCCCAGGCCAGCAGCACATCGCCATCTGAGGCGTTATTTTTGTCGGCAACCGGGTTATCAGTGCCTGGCACATAGCGCCAGTAGAAGAGATCGGTCTGCGGATTTCGCAACTGGGTGCGCGTCCACTGCCACAGCCGATCGAAGGTGGCGCGATCGTTGTTGGCCACGGCCAGCAACATGCCATAACCCTGACCTTCGGTGTGACTGACATTGTTATTGGCGGTGTCCGTGATCCGTCCTTCCGCAGTCACAAAGCGGCTTTTAAACGTGTCCCAGCCGCTGGCATTGGCCTGCGCGCTGCAGGCCAGCAGTAAAACAGAGCAGATCCAGCCCATCCAGAATGGCTTACGTTTCATTTTCGATCCTATTGATATCGATAGTGCAGCGTGCTGCCATCGTTGAGTTCAAGCGTCACCGGCACAATCCTGCTGCCGCCCTGGCCCTGTAACCAGCCTGAAAAAAGCCCGGCCATGACCGCACCAAACGCGGCCTGCCAGTCAGCCGGAGAGTGGATATTGTCGCCCGCCGGCAGGGCGTGATACGAAATCAGCAGCGCCGTCTCTTCCGGCTGAAGCTGCACAAAGCCCCAGTTAAACCGCGCCAGCTGCAGGTTGGCCTCGCGCTCCAGATCCTGCACGGTACGTGACTCTGGCAAAGGATAGCGGGTCGCCAGCGATTCACCCATCTTATAGAGAAAGGCTTCCGCATCGTGCTGACCGGCGTTGGCGATCATCCCGTCAATCAGCACGCTGACCAGGTCAAACCAGCCCGGCTGATAAGGATGCGATACCCCCGAATGCTCACTCATTACTTCTCTCCGAACAGGTAACGGACATAGAGCTGCGCGCTGCTTTCGTTGTAATCACCAAAGGTGTCATAACCCAGCTGGCCGCCAATCGTTACATCTTTATTGAGTTTGTAGTCCGCCCCGGCATGCAGGTTATAGCCGATGCCGTTTTTGCTGCCGCCGGAGTAGTACGCGTCTTTCACGCTGCCGCTGGCGGCAAGAGATTCCAGCTCTGACTGCAGGCTGGCATCCGACGGGAAGTAGGCGCTCTTATCCTGACTGTAGGTCTGATAACCGGCTGCCCCGCCAATATTCACTTTCAGATCGTCAAACCTGCGTGAGAACTCTATCGGGAACGAGACCGACGCGTAGTTCTGCGGGCTGAAGTAGCCGCCCTGTCCGTAACTGAAGTAGCTGAGGTTTTTCGAGAAATCCATCCACGACAGGCTCATGCCGACTTTTAGCTCGCGATCGTCAGTGTGGAACGGACGGACATAGGCCCCGGCGGTGGCCTGCAGCGTGTTATTGCTGGCGACATTCTCGCCGAGATAGCTGTACGCGCCCCCACCGGCGTAGAAGCCCGCGTCGCCATTGTCATAGCTTAACAGGGCGTTCGCACCATTCTTCGTGACGCGTCCCCAGCGTTTGCCGCTGGTTTTATCTTCTGCGCCGACGTAAGAGAGCAGGCTGTCGGTAATCGCACGACGCTCACCGGTCAGGATCAGCGTCAGGAAGTCGGTGAGTTTCGGTGACCACTGCACGCCACCGACCAGGGTACTGAGATCCTGGCCCAGCGGGGTACTGCCGATATCCACTTTATAATTGTCGCCCTTCAGCGCCAGATTCAGCTCGACGCCTGAAGCCGTTTGCGAATCGGTGGTGGCGTTCGGCAGATCATTCACCGTCGCCCCGCCTGCGGCCACCACTCTGCCCTGACTCAGCGCATTGGTGCCGAAACGACGCCAGGCATCAGCTGCGCCACTGCCCGCCGTGAGCGAGACCGGCGTGGCGGTAAAGTCGAGGCGCGCCGTTTCAAACGGCACGGTAGAGAAGGTCAGCGGCGCTTTGGCCTCCGTCAGCTTGCTTAAGCCCGACTCGCCATCACGCCCGCGTACCTGCACCATGCCCTGACTCCAGGTGCCGGTTTTCTCCTGCAGCGAATCCATCATGGTGTTGACGTCATGCAGAACCTGTGACTGCTGAGAAACCGTTGTGCTGCCCGCAGCCGGTTCGCCCTGTGATGTCACGCCAGCGGTCTGGCCCGCTGGTGCGGCCTGCCACGGCAGCACGGTGCCGTAGCTGGACGGTGAACGTCCCACCGGCGAGGTGTTGCGGTTGATAAACGGATTCTCCGCCAGCGCCAGGCCGCCCACGGTCGGCACGCTGCCAGGCTGCGCGCCCTGCAGGCCAATCAGCTGCCCGCGCGCGGAGCGCAGATAAGCCATCGCCTGCGAATGGTCGCCGTTGGCTTCCGCCACCCGCGCCAGCAGCAGCAGGCGATCCGGCGTCTGCGTGGTGGTGTTGAGACCGCGACTCAGCTCATTGGCGCGCTGCACATTGTTCTGCGCCAGCGCGACGTTGATGGCTCCGACGCGCGCATCCTGCGTCGGCGTATCCTGGGTCATCAGGTAGTCATAGACCACACCCGCGTCCCGGTTCATCTTGCCGTCCTGGTAGAGACGCGCCATCGCGAACATCAGATCGCGGTTCTGGGGATCCTGCTGCAGCGCGCCTGTCAGCTTGTCATACGCCGCTGCGTACTGACGCTGCTGACGCAGGCGATCCACTTCATTAATCAGATAGCCGTTGCGGATACCGGCCAGCTGCGTCGGGGTGCTGCGCGCCTGCAGTTCCGGGTTACTGAGGAAGCGCTGCGCCTCACTGCCGAGGCCGGCCTGATTCAGCACCGCCATCTGTGCGGCATAATCGCCCGCGTTGCCCTGCACGCCACGCTGCAGGTTAGTCCGCACCACCGAAACGGCGCTGGTGAGATCGCCCGCCTGCGCCAGTTTCTGCGCCAGGTTTCCGGCATCAACCGGGTTGGCCGGTGGCGTGACCGTGAGCGCTTTCAGGGTGTTGGCGGCGGCCGCCGTCGCGCCCTGCGCCAGGTACTGATCGGCCGTGCTCATCTGCAGGTTGAAATTAACCCGCTGCGCCAGTTCACGCATCGCCGCCGTCTGCGCATTGGCGGGAATACGCGCCAGCAACGCGCTGGCCTGCTGCCAGCCACCACTTTCGCTGGCGTTAAGTGCACCGGCATACAGCTCGCTGGTGCTGGCCCCGTTGCGCATCACCGGCTGCATCACGTTAGCCGCCAGCAGCGTGTCGCCCTGCTGACGATAGAGCCGGGCTAAATCGAGCCGCAGCCAGCCATCCGATGGGTAGCGCTGAATGCCCTGCTGCAGCGTCGCGATGGCCGCAGCGTTGTTCCCGGCCGCCAGCTGGCGCTTCGCCTGCTGACGCAGCGCATCGGCTTCATTGGCCCGTGGCGTGACGCTCTGGCGTACGCTATCCGGCAGTGCCCCCAGCAATGTACTGGCTTCGGCTCCCCGATTCTGCTGACGCAGAACGTAGAACAGCCCTTCTTTGGCGCTGCGGTTATCCGCATCGCTTTGCAGAATGGTGCGGTAGATCTGCTCCGCCTGCTCCGGCTGATTAGTCCGGCGCAGCACGTCGGCGCGGAACAGCCTGGCGGCCAGCCCTTTTTCGCCATCGGCCTGCACCAGCGGTTCGCTCAAGGTCAGTGCCTGCGCCGTGTCGCCGCTTTTCAGCGCCTGCTGCGCGCTGGCCAGCTGGGCGTAAAAGCGCGCATCGTCCGCCTGCTGCTGACGCGATGAACCCTGATCGCCGCCCAGCTGAGCAGACCGCTGCAGATAATCTGCCGCTTCCTGATAACGTCCGGCACGCTGGGCCACATAGCCCATGCCCGCTAGCGCATCGGCATCCTGCGGATTCGCGCCCAGCACTTTTTCAAAGCTGGACTGCGCTCCGCCGACGTCACCGCTGTTGAGCGCGCTGAATCCGGCCCCTTTTTCTGCGCCCCCGACGTTTTTACGGTAATAGTCGATGACGGCGGAGTCCTGCGGATGACGCTGCTGCCAGGTCTGATAGAGCGCTGCATCTGACGGCTGTGGACCGAGCCACAGCAGCGCCTGACGCAGTGAGCGGTCGGCATCCTGATTACCACTCGCCAGCGAACTCAGCACCTCAATGCCTTCGCGACGGGTCGGCTCCTGATAGGTCAGCGCTTTACCCAGCGCCAGCCGCGCGCCGGTGTCCTGCGGATGCTGCGCCGCAAACTGACGCAGCGCCTCAACCGCCTGCGGCAGCAGCGTACGGTCGCCCGCCATAGTCAGATAATATTCTGCCGCGACGCTCGGTGGCGGCTCATTGCCGGTGAAGGTATTGCGCCAGGTCTGCAACGCCGCCGGAATGTTGCCGCTGCGTGCCTGCTGACGTGCCAGCGAAAGCTGCGCCTGCGGAATGGTCTGCATCTGGCGCGCGTTATCCAGCTCGCTCAGGTGCGGATCGTTGGGGGAGACCTGACTCAGACGGGCGCGATACTGTGCCGCGGCGGCCGTGTCGCCACCCTGCTGTGAATAGAGTGCCAGCAGGTAGAGTGCCTGGGTGTTGCCGGGTTCAACCATCAGCACCTTTTGCAGTGAGGCTTTCGCCAGGTCGTCATGCGCTTTCTGATGCCAGTACGATGCCTGATCGAACAGCGCCTGCAGCGCAGGATTGGTGCTCTCCGCCGCCAGCAGCGGCTGTGACAGGGCCAGCGCGCTGCCCAGCAGCAACGCGTTACGGATACCGGCACTCAACAGATTGTTTTTCATTATTATTGTCCTTACTTCCTGCCGGAATCACGGCCCTGCTTTGGGTTCAGACGCCGCCACGCATGACGCTTCAGCATCACCCAGGCTGCACTGCCCACCAGCGCGGAGAGCAGCATCGCCGCCACCGCCAGCAGCACCGAGTGCTGATTGGCATACCACATCACCATCATGTACCAGGGCATCTCGCCGCTGGGGAACTGCGCACCGACCCGGAAGCTGCGGATGCCGTTTTCATCGGTAATAATCGCGGTATCGCCACGAATACCGGCGTTAATCTGCGCCGAACTCAAATCGTTATGCAGGCGCAGCAGCTGGTCGTCGCTGGTCGCCACCGTCATCACCACCAGTCGGTCGTGATTCCACGGCGATCGGTAGCTGAGGAAGCCGCGCCACGCTTCGTTGGAGGAGAAGTAACGATCGGCATCCAGCTGCTGAAGGCTCCAGTCGCCGGTCAGCCAGCCGCGTAATTTCTCCAGCGTATCCGGCTCTTTCACACCCAGGGTGCTGCTGCTGGCGTCATAGGGTGACGCTGCCAGCATCGCCTGATTGAAGGCGCTGTTGCCGGTGGTGCTGACCGCCAGCAAATCGCTCTGCTGTAATCGCGCCAGATGGGTGCCGCCATTCGGCAGGCCAAACAGCACCTGATTCTGCGTCAGCGCCACGCCGGTCGCGGTTCCGGCGCGTGCCGCCAGATCCAGCAGGGTTGAAAGCTCGGCATCGCTGGGCGTTTCCGGCAGCAGCAGCGTGGTCTCGCCGAAGTCAGCCAGCCGCGAGAACGGGAACGAGGCCCCCACAAAGTACGAGAGGTTCGGCAGCATGCTGAAGTGGCGGGTATGGCTCAGATCGATCCACGAGTCCTCTTCAATCCGGCTCTTGATGTTGTTGTTCAGGAGCACGCCGCAGGGCGCATCGGCCCGCGGTTTGATATTGAAGTAGAGCGCCAGCTGGTTGTCGCCATAGATCAGATAGGGTTCGAGATTCAGCTGATACTGCTCCTGACGCGCATCCCCGCCTAAACGGTGCCACGCGCTCTCCAGCAGGCCGACTTTGTTTACCGTCAGGTTGCGCAGGAACGTGCCGTTAAGCATGACGTTAAGGAACGAGTTGTCCTCATCAATCCAGCTTTCAGACGGGAAGCGATAGTGCAGATTGACCGGCACCGTGTCGCCATCCCACAGGAACAGGTCAGGCGCGGCGCGGAAGTTCACGCGCAGCGCATCATGCCAGATGCCGCTGCTGGTCAGACTCTGATCTTTACGCAGCAGTTCGCTCAGGCGTACCGGACGATCGGTGTTAATCCAGCGCGGCGCATCGTAAGGTTTGCGATTGCCAATGGTCTGCGCGGGAACCTGCAACTGGCTCTCATCGGTGGTAAAAGGCTGCGTCGTCAGACGGTTCGCCGCCTGACGCAGCTGCTCCTCATTATTGCCACTGACCAGCAGCAACTTGTAAACCGGGTTATTGGGATTATCCACCACCTGCAACATCGGGCCGTTACTGGCCGGGAACGTCAGGGTGCCGATCCGATCGCCCGGATGACCAAACAGGATGCCGTTGTTTTCCGGCAGTTCGCCGCGCACCACCGGGAAACGGATGCCGCGATAATCACTCTGAATGCCGAGCCAGGACGCCACCAGTGCCGCCGCGCTGACCGCATCGGGTGAGAGGTTACTGGCAAAGCCCATGGTGATGGTGGACGCCGTCATCCGCTGAGGATCCAGGAAGGGACGCGGGAAATTGCGCAGGCTGGTGCCGATATTGAGCTTCTGTCCTTCAAGGTGCAGCGCGGTGTTCGGCAGAATGGTGACCTGATACTGCTGCGCGCTCTCTTTCTCGCACAGCAACTTGTCCGCGTCGTTGATTTTAAAACTCAGGTTGTTGCTGGAGACCACCATCGCCGCCGGAATATCCAGCTCATAGTCACTGACGTCGCTGTCAGTCGCACCGAGCGGCAGCGTGCCGAGCGGCTGCCCGTTCAGCATCAGCTGCAGCGAGGTATTGCGTGCCGCCAGTGCGGCTGAAACGCGCAGCGTCAGATTCAGTCGTGCATTGGTAATGACTTCGTCGCCGGGCAGGGTAAAGGTGATGCCCGACTGTAACTGGCCGCCGGTCAGCGTGATGCCGCGCGCCTGGCCCATCTGGGCCACTGAAACGACACTGCTGATCGGCTGATTAATGGCAGCCACCATCGGTGGCTGGGGTTCTGCAACCGGCGCGGTCGTCTGGCCCGGCGTGAAGGGCACCGCACTGGCGGCCGCTTCCAGCGCCGGATCGGCATTGCTCAGTCCCTGCGGCAGCGGCACTGCGGACAGCGCGCTGCTGTCCTGAGTTACGGCTCCGCTGCTCGTCACCGGCGCGGCGGCCGGGGCAGAAGCCGCGGCCTCATTGGTCGCTGACGCCTGAGACGCTGATGTTGCTTCACCAGCCGGTTCGTAAGATGGGTTCGCAGATCCCGGTGTGGCATCGGTTGCCGCACGCTGTGGCGCAGAAGCCGTAGCCGGTTCGGCGGGCTGAGTAGCCGGGGCCGCAGATGGCACAGACTGCGGTGCAGACTCGCCCCCGCTGACGGGTGACGTCACCTGGGCTGAACCGGCAGTCGGCGTGACACTATTATTCATCGGTGCCGCAGGTGTCGTATCGCTGGCCGGTGCCTGATTTGTCGCTGGCGCACTGACCGCTGCCTCGGCTGGCGGCGTGGTGGAAACGGCATCAGGCGGCGTCGGCGATGAACTGTTTACTGGCGCACTGGCTGCTGCATCGGCTGGCGACGTAGCAGAAACGGCACCAGACGGCGTCGGCGCAGCACTGTTTACCGGGGCGGCACTGCTGTTATCAATCGCAGCGGGCGTTTCCGCGCCAGCGGGCGTCAGCCATAACGCTGCGGTCAGTGAACTGGCCAGCAAAGTTTGCGTCAGGATCTTCATGCCGCGCCATCCTCTTTCGCCGCCGCGGCAACCGGGTCGACTGTTTTACGTTTATCGTGGCGGCCCTTCCAGGTCAGCCAGAACAGCTCAAATACGGTACGGATAATGGTGCCCAGCGACATCAGCGGATTGTCCTGCTTATACTCCGGCTGAATCCAGGCATCTGCACGCGCCAGCACTACACGCACCAGTTCGCGACGGCGCGCCAGCGGCATCGCCTCAAAGCGCAGACGGATGCTCTCCTCATCCCCGGAAATTTTGCTCACCGGAATCGTGATCGCGCCGGATTTCAGCAGCAGATCGATCTCTTCAATCTCATCCGTTTCATGACGTCCGTCGGGCGTATCGAGCTGCGCGCCGCCCATCGACAGGTTGCTGGTCAGGGTGCGCGATGAAATGCCGCTGGCGTAGTGAATAATCGCCGGGATTTGCACTTCAACGCGGATGGTTTTACGCACCTGCTTGGTTTCGCGTGCCACGGCAATCGCTGCCATCAGAATGATCAGGCTGAAGATCGCCCAGCCAACATTGAGCGCGATAACGTAAGGATCGACGCCAAAGTAGTCATGCATCACGGCACGCACCACGCCCGCCACAATGCCGATGGTCAGCAGCAGCGCCACAATCACGTGCGGACGCACGATGTGGAAATCGAAGAAGCCCTGATCCAGTACGCCGCCTTTGTCAGTCACGTTGAACTTGCCATGTTTTGGCGACAGCAGGGTCAGAATGGTCGGGATCACCAGATGGAAGCACATCACCGTCTCATAAATCTCACCCCAGAAGGTGTAACGGAAACGGCCATTCATGCGTGAGTTTACGTAGAGCGACATCACCAGATGCGGCAGCACATAAGCAAAAATCAGCGACGCCGATGAGTGAATAATATTCAGGTTAAACAGCAGGTACGCCAGCGGCGCGGTCAGGAAGGCGACGCGCGGCAGGCCGAACTGGAAGTGCAGCATGGCGTTGAGATAGCAAAGTCGCTGCTGCCACTTCAGGCCACGGCCGAACAGCGGGTTATCGACGCGGAAAATCTGCGTCATGCCGCGCGCCCAGCGGGTACGCTGAATGATATGCAGACCCAGACGCTCGGTCGCCAGACCGGCAGCCAGCGGGATCGATAAAAAGGCGGAGCCCCAGCCGAGTCGCTGCATTTTCAGCGCGGTATGCGCATCTTCGGTGACGGTTTCAACGGCAAAGCCGCCAATCTCTTCCAGTGCTGAACGACGGATGACCGCACAGGAGCCGCAGAAAAAGGTGGCGTTCCAGTTGTCGTTACCCTGCTGCACCGGGCCATAAAACAGCGAGCCTTCGTTTGGAATGCTGCGCGCGGCGCGCAGATTACGCTCAAAGGGATCGGGAGAGTAGAAGTAGTGCGGCGTCTGCAGCAGCGCCAGCTTCGGATCTTTCAGGAACGGTCCTACCGTCGCCTGCAGGAAGGTGCGGGTCGCCACGTGGTCGCAGTCAAAGATGCAAATCAGCTCACCTTTGGTGATTTTCATCGCATGGTTGAGGTTACCGGCTTTGGCATGTTTGTTGTCGTCGCGGGTGATGTACCCGACCCCGACATCTGCCGCAAAGCGGGCAAATTCGCTGCGCTTGCCATCATCCAGCAGATAGACTTTGAGTTTGTCACGCGGGTAGTCAATACACTGCGCCGCCAGCACGGTGTCGCGCACCACATCCAGGCTTTCATTATAGGAAGGCACATAAATATCGACCGTCGGCCACAGACTGGTATCGTCCGGCAGCGGTTCAATGGTGCGTTTTAATGGCCAGGTCGTTTGCAGGAAGCCGAGAATTAAGATCAGCCAGACGTAAAGCTCCGCCAGATATAAGCCAATCCCTAAGATGGCCTCCACTTCGGAATTAAAGTGCAGCGTCTCAGTGGTGCGCCACCAGATATAGCGGCTGGACATCAGCGCAGAGAGAATCACCATGACCACCGTTATTTTGCGGCTCTTGCTGAAACCCAATAAAAGCATCATACCGATACTGATCAGACCAAAAATATACTGTTTCTGGCTGTCCATCGGCGTAATGATGATCACCGCGGCAACGGGCGCAAGCACCAGCAGCAGCAGGTAAAACCCGATTTTACTCATGATTCACCCTGAGAAGAGCTGTGTAAGTCAGTCGCCTGGCAGAGCCCGACGACTAATAGTGGTTTGTGCGGATGGGAGCCTGAACTTCGCCATTACCCACGGTGATATTCAGAATGCTGCTGACACGTTTCGCGATCAGTTCAATATCAAATGCCGCGGCTGAGGCGGGACTGAAATCGTAAACAGACTGCTGGGAAGCATTCGCTTCACCCACGCTTTCATCACGGTGAACCACGCCCAGTAAATTGTCGCCCAGACGCTGCTGCATAAACGCGGTGACATCGCGATTGATATTCCGGCGGTTGTCACACTGGTTGAGAATAAAATAGTGACCCTGCTTATTATTGAGCGGCTTCCCGGTCATCCGGTTCTCTTCAATCTGCGGTAATAACGACACAGAGGCGGTATCCGCTAACATCACCACTAAATGCATATCGGCCAGCGCCGTCATTGCTTTAAGGGCGGGACCCGGGCCAGGTGGAAAATCAGCCACAATCACCAGGCCGGGATAATTGAGCACCGTATCCAGACCGCGCTTAATAAAGTGGGGATCTTTCATCAGGTTCTCTTCGAACCGTTCGCGCTGTGGCTCGGTGACGTCGCCATAAGGCAGGACAAAGATATTGCCGCCGGTGGTGAGAATCGACTGACTCCAGTCCGCCTGCTCTTCTGAGCGCGCCACAAATCCACGCCCATCATTCAGCGGTACGCCGAAGTGAAGACGCAGGGCATTCTGCACATCGAAATCAATCGCCAGAACTTTGCTACCGGAACGCGCCAGACTCCAGGCCAGATTCGCCGCCAGCGTGGTTTTTCCCACGCCGCCCTTCGGCGAGCACACACAAACTAACGGCATAGCGCAATCTTCTCCAGTAACGGTTTGAGTAAGGTTTCTTTCGGCAGCGTCACATCGCGCGAGCGGAACAGCGCGCCAAACCGTTCTGGCTCAGAATGGGGTGCGGCGGGCGTGATGACGGGCTGATGTTCCGCCACCGTGGCGGTCCGGATCGGCTCAGCGCGGGGTGCGGCCACCGGCTCAGCACGCAGGACAGCCACAGACTCAGCCGGTATTTGTCGTGGCGGCGGTGGCGGAAAGAGTGACGAAGGGCCGCGCTCAGTGGGGCTGGCTGCGGGAAGGTTGCTGCCAGACAGGCTATCAAGAATCGACGTGCGGGCCGCCATCGCCGGTTTTGCACTGAGTGTCACAGGGCGTGGCGGTGCTTCAGGTGGAGGCGCCGTGAACTCATCACCGCGCAGCGGCTGAGGTTGCGGCAGGTCGATACGCTGACCGCTACCGAATGGCGTCTGTTGTTCTTCTTTCGCCAGCTGGCGAATCAATGCCCATTTACTGTGTTCCGCCGCTTCCTGCGTCTGGCCAGACATATCTTTAAAATCGATGTCGAGCGTTTGCGTCTTCTCTTTAAAACGCTGCAAATCATCGTAATTATTCTTCATTGGCCGTGGCCTGCAACAAGGGGGGAATTTTCCTGGAATATAGCACATCCCTTTAATCTGAGTCAGAAAAACCTGATTACAAAAAAAGCAGATTCAATAAAATTGTTTAATCATAAAGATGGGTTAATAGCCGAATATAGCTACTTCAGGGTCATCACCTTTGATAATTAATAAGTGATGTTTAAGTTAAATTGATAAGCGTTTTTTAAAAAATTTCCGGATATTGCCGCTCTGGCAATAACTGGCCCGGCCAGGCTGACTTATACCCGATGCCCGATTTCACACTAATAAGCCGATCGCTGCTGTAAGGGATTGATGAGATTTATCTTTTTCCGCTGCAAATATCGCCAGAAAAAAAACAGATTAACAGGGGTAACGGAAAAAGAGAGGGAATAAACAGGGAGTGACCGCAGAGCCGCCAGCGGTGCGGCTTACAGATGAATTGAGATAAAAAAAGGCTCCAGAAAGGAGCCTTCGGCTGAGTGTTATAGATAGTGAGCAGGCTCAGCTGACTTTTTCTGCCACGCCAACGGGCTGATTCTCATCCTGATCAACCGCGAAGCAGGCAATCTCCTGCCCGCCATAGTTTTTCAGCTTCGGCTGCAACTGCACGCAGGTGCTGAAACGTCGGTGACAGCGCGCATTAAAGGCGCAGCCCGGTGGCGGATTCAGTGGGCTTGGCAGCTCGCCGGTCAGCTTGATGCGCTCACGACGGTCGTCAGGATTAAGACGCGGCGTCGCCGACAGCAAGGCCTGGGTATAAGGGTGGCGCGGGTTGGCGAAAATCGCCTCTTTGCTGCCCTTCTCAACGCAACGGCCGAGATACATCACCATCACCTCATCGGCAATGTGTTCCACCACTGACAAATCGTGCGAGATAAAGACGTAAGAAAGCCCCATATCCTGCTGCAGATCCATCATCAGGTTCAGTACCTGAGCACGCACCGATACGTCGAGCGCCGAAACCGGCTCATCAGCGATCAGTACGTCCGGATCAAGCATCAGCCCACGCGCGATGGCGATACGCTGACGCTGACCGCCTGAGAACATGTGCGGGTAGCGATCATAGTGCTCGGTTTTCAGGCCAACTTTCGCCATCATCTCCAGCGTCTTCTCGCGGCGTTCCGCTTTGGTCAGCTGGGTATTGATGACCAGTGGCTCTTCCAGAATCTGGCTCACTTTTTTACGTGGATTGAGTGAGCCATACGGGTTCTGGAACACGATCTGGATTTTCTGACGACGCAGCTTTTGCGCCTGAGGATCGTGTTTCAGCAGATCCTGACCGTGCCAGTAAAGCTGCCCTTCGGTCGGGGTTTCAATCATCGTCAGCAGTCGGCCCAGCGTGGATTTACCACAGCCTGACTCGCCGACGACCGCCAGCGTTTTGCCGCGCTCCAGATTAAAAGAGACGCCATCCAGCGCTTTGACCAGACGCTCCTGACCAAACAGCCCCTTCTTCACCGGGTAGTGCTTTTTGAGATCAATCGCCTGCAGCAGGAACTGATCTTTCGTGATTTCATGACTCATAAGTTGGTCTCCCGGCATCGTCCAGCGGATAGTGACACTTGGACTGGCGTCCTGGAATGGTGCGCAGTTCAGGTTCTTCCTGACGGCAAAGGTCGGTCGCATAAGGGCAGCGTGGATTCAGCAGACAGCCAACCGGGCGGTCATACTTGCCCGGTACCACGCCCGGCAGTGAGGCCAGACGCGCTTTGTCTGCCGCAAACTCCGGCAGCGCGCGCAGCAGCGCCTGCGTATAAGGATGGCGCGGCGCTTTAAAGATATCGGTCGCTTTGCCGCTCTCCACCACCTGACCGGCATACATCACGATAATGTGGTGCGCCGCTTCGGCCACTAACGCCAGATCGTGTGTAATCAGGATCAGCGCCATGTTCTCCTGCCGCTGTAACTCCAGCAGCAGTTCGATGATCTGCGCCTGAATGGTCACGTCGAGCGCCGTGGTCGGCTCATCGGCAATTAACAGCTTAGGCCGACAGGCGATGGCCATCGCAATCATCACACGCTGGCTCATACCGCCCGACAGCTGGTGCGGATAGACATCGAGCCGTGACGCAGGATCGGGAATACCGACCTGATTCAGCAGGTCGATTGCCCGCTGACGCCGGGTGCGTTTATTGCCGCCCTGATGCACCTTGATCGCTTCCATGATCTGGAAACCCACGGTGTAGCAGGGATTCAGGCTGGTCATCGGGTCCTGAAAAATCATCGCCACTTCTGCGCCCACCAGCTGGCGGCGCTCGCGTTCGGAGATGTGTTGCAGGTCGCGCTGGTTGAACTCCAGCTTCTCAGCCATCACTTTGCCGGGGAAATCGATCAACCCCATGATTGCCAGTGAACTCACGGATTTCCCGGAGCCGGACTCGCCTACGATACCGACTACCTGGCCCTGTTCAACCTGATAACTGATGCGGTCAACCGCACGGAACGGTGCTTTATCGTCGCCGAAATGCACCGATAGTTTGTCTACATTTAATAACGCCATCTCGGTGCCTCTTTACTGCTTGAGTTTCGGGTCGAGGGCATCACGCAAACCATCGCCCATCAGGTTAAATGCCAGCACGGTAAGTAGAATGACCAATCCAGGGAAGGTCACAACCCACCAGGCACTTTGCGCATACTGCAGAACGTCGGAGAGCATCGTGCCCCACTCCGGCGTTGGCGGTTGCGCACCCATACCGAGAAAGCCCAGCGCCGCCATATCGAGAATGGCGTTGGAGAAACCTAATGACGCCTGCACGATCAGCGGCGCAAGGCAGTTAGGCAGAATATTCACGAACATCTGGCGCAGCATACCGGCACCGGCCACGCCGGACGCGGTCACATAGTCGCGGTTCACTTCCACCAGCACCGCCGCGCGGGTCAGACGGATATAGTGCGGCAGCGCCACAAAGGTCAGCGCGATGGAGGCGTTGACGATCGACGGGCCAAAGATTGCGACCAGCACCAGAGCCAGCAGCAGGCTTGGCAGCGCCAGCATGATATCGACCACGCGCATGATGATGGCATCGACCACGCCGCCGAGATAACCGGCCAGCAGGCCAAATATCACGCCGAAAATCAGTGACAGCACCACCACCAGACAGCCCACCAGCAGCGACAGGCGCGCACCGTACATCAGACGCGACAGCACATCGCGGCCGACGTCGTCGGTGCCCAGGATGTAGCTCCAGTTACCGCCTTCCTGCCAGACCGGCGGATGCAGCAGCGCATCGCGGAACTGCTCAGCAGGCGCATGCGGAGCCAGCACATCGGCAAAAATAGCGCACAGCAATACAATGATGATATAGACCAGGCCCACGACGGCGCCTTTGTTACGTTTGAAGTAGTGCCAGAATTCCTGAAACGGGGTCATCGGCTTGGGTGCAACGGTAACGCTGCCGGGATCAACAACAGACATGATGCCCCCTTATTTCTTGTGACGTATGCGCGGGTTAACCACGCCATACAGCAGATCAACCAGCAGGTTGACCACAATAATCAGTACTGCCGTCAGCAGCACACCGCCCTGCACCACCGGATAGTCACGGCGCTGCAACGCTTCAATCAGCCAGCGACCCAGACCCGGCCACGAGAAGATGGTTTCGGTCAGAATCGCGCCGGCCAGCAACGTGCCGACCTGCAGGCCGATCACCGTCACCACCGGCAGCATGGCGTTTCGCAGCGCATGCACCACGATCACACGCATCCGCGTCAGGCCTTTGGCGCGCGCCGTACGGATGTAATCTTCACCCAGTACTTCGAGCATTGCCGATCGCGTCATACGCACAATCACCGCCAGCGGGATGGTGCCCAGTACGATGGCAGGCAGAATCATGTGCATCACTGCATCGTGGAAGTCGCCCGGCTCACCCCAGAAGAAGGTGTCGATCAGCATAAAGCCGGTCAGCGGCATGCTGTCATCCAGGAAGACGGTGTCGCCGACTCGCCCGGAAACCGGTGTCAGGTTGAACTGAACCGAGACCAGCATGATCAGCATGATGCCCCACCAGAAGATCGGCATGGAGTAGCCGGTCAGTGAGATACCCACGGCGGTGTGATCGAAAATCGAACCGCGCTTCACCGCCGCCAGAACCCCAACCGGGATACCAATGGCCACGGCAAATATCATGGCGCAGATGCCGAGTTCCAGCGTCGCTTTGAAGCGCGGAACAAACTCATCCCAGACCGGGATGCGGCTCTTAAGGGAAATGCCCAGGTCGCCATGTAATACGCCGTTAATGTAGTGCAGGTACTGTTTCCACAGCGGCTGATCCAGCCCTAACAGCGCCATTAACTGTGCATGACGTTCAGGAGAAATACCGCGCTCGCCCGCCATGATCAGCACCGGATCGCCGGGGATCATATGAACAAACGCGAAGGTGAGTAATGTAATGCCGATAAACGTTGGGATGACAAGGCCCAGACGTCGGAGTATGAACTGCAGCATAATCCGGGTTCTCTCTTGTCCGCGCGACCGTCGCCGCGAGGGTTGTTATTGCTTACATCTGACGATCGGGTAGGCCCGACCGCGACGCAGACAGGCTGCGCCTCTACCGTTTCCAGTAAAACAGGGAGATAAAGCCGGGGCGACGCGCAGCCGCCCCGGAAAAGGCGACAATTATTCTTTGATGTCTACCTGAGCAAAGTAGTGTCCGCCCAGCGGATCAACTTTGTACCCGGAGACTTTCTTGCTGACCGGTTCGTATACCGTTGAGTGCGCGATCATCAGCGCCGGTACCTGGTCATGCATCACAACCTGTGCCTGTTTGTAGTACTCGATACGCTTTGCCTGATCGGCAGTCGCGCGAGCGGGCTGAATCTGATCCTCGAAGGATTTATCACACCAGCGCGAGTAGTTAGAGCCATCTTTGGCCGCTGAACAGCTGAACAGGGTCGCCAGGAAGTTATCCGGATCCCCATTGTCGCCGGTCCAGCCCATCATGACGGTCTGATGCTCGCCCGCTTTAGCGCGTTTCAGATATTCGCCCCACTCGTAGGTCACGATTTTGGCTTTGACGCCAATTTTCGCCCAGTCGCTCTGAATCATTTCAGCCATGCGGCGTGCGTTCGGGTTGTACGGACGCTGAACCGGCATCGCCCACAGGTCGATAGAGAAACCGTCTGCCATGCCCGCTTCTTTCAGCAGGGCTTTGGCTTTCTCAGGATCGTAAGCGTAATCTTTCACCGCGTCGTTATAGCCCCACATTGTTGGTGGGATCAGGTTTTTAGCAGGCTGACCTGCACCCTGATAAACAGCGTCGATGATCGCCTTTTTGTTGACCGCCATGGTCAGTGCCTGACGCACTTTCAGGTTATCCAGCGGTTTTTTCTCAACGTTGTACGACAGATAGCCGACGTTCAGGCCAGCCTGCTCATACAGGTTGATGTTTTTGTCCTGCTTCATACGCGCAATGTCAGCCGGGTTTGGATAAGGCATGACCTGACATTCGCCCTTCTGCAGCTTGGCGTAACGCACTGACGCATCCGGGGTGATGGAGAAGACTAAGCGATCGATTTTCGGCTTGGTGCCCCAGTAATCCGGGTTAGCTTTGTAGAGGATGCGCGAATCTTTCTGGTACTGCAGCAGCTGGAACGGACCGGTACCGACCGGATTCAGGTCGACGTTTTGCGGCGTGCCCGCTTTCAGCATGTTGTCTGCGTACTCTTTCGACAGAATCGAGGCGAAGTCCATGCCGAGGTCGGCAAGGAACGGCGATTCAGGGCGGGTCAGCACGAAGCGAACGGTGTTGTCGTCCACTTTTTCGATTTTGCTGATCAGCTTAGGCATGTCCATGCCTTCGAAATATTCGTAGCTGCCGCCAGAGACGCCGTGATAGGCGTTGTTTTTATCCAGCTGGCGCTCAAAGGTGAACACCACATCATCCGCGTTGAAGTCGCGCGTCGGTTTGAAATCTTTGGTGGTCTGCCACTTCACGCCTTTGCGCAGGTGGAAGGTGTAGGTTTTGCCGTCTTCGCTGACATCCCACTTCTCTGCCAGTGCCGCGTGCAGTTCGGTGGTGCCGATAGTGAACTCAACCAGTCGGTTGTAGATCTGACGTGAGCTGGCATCGTAGGTGGTGCCCGAGGTGAACAACTGCGGGTTAAAGCCTTCCGGAGAACCTTCAGAACAGTAAACGAGGGTTTTTGCCTGAACACCGGCGGCGACAGTCATAGCAATCAGGCTCAGACCGACCTTCAGCATCCCGGATTTAGCCAGGGAGTTGATCATGCTTTTGCTCCATTGTGATGTGATGTTGTGTGTATTGCCTGACCTCTGATTTTTTTATGCGGTTCAGGCGTACCACCGAACAGGTGGTTAACGCGCGCGACGATTTTTTGTTATTTCAGATGCAGGTTGTGCATTCAGAAAATTCCGTAACTGCGCGTTTATTGACGCATCAATTTGTCAACAGTTGCAAAGAACGTCAATACAACGGTTACTTATTTACACAGAGTGTGAGGGATAGCATGCAACGGTAATAAAAAGCCTTTCAGTCTAAAAGCCATACAATGCATAGCGCAGCTGGCCTGATTTCCGTGCTTTATGCTGGGTTGCCGTTCTATCGCTAGTGATTCTCACCGCTAAAAAACTTAAAGCTTTTACCGGCAAATGTTGAATAACTGAACGATTCACCGTGCGTTATGACGTTCACCCAGCGGAATATGCTGGTAAAGAAGCATAAGAAATCAGCATGTTGCCGCTTTCGGTCATAAGAAGAATGTGTCGCGAATTATGATCGCATCTCTTGTATGCCAAGGCCTGCCAGCGGGAAAGTGGCGATAACAATGGCGGGTAAGCGGAACGCGCGGCGGGTGGGGTTTACTGGAACTTTCTGGAAAGTGGCGAAGCGAACAACAAGAGAAGGTAAGCGGGAGTGGCGATCAGATCGAGATCTGCTTCAGGGACACGGGCAGCTCGGAAAGTCGCTTAAACCATCCCTGGACGCTCGGCCGTAAGAAAGTGCCTGCTTAGCGGTCAGATTGAGATCTGCTTCAGGGACACGGGCAGATCGGAAAGTCGCTTAAACCATCCATGGACGCTCGGCCCACGCCGTCCCTGGCGTGGGACGCTTTCCTCCTCTGCCCGTGTCCCCTCCGCCTTGAGCTTATGCGCTGCGGTTAGATGCACTCGGGTTTAGAACTGTCAGCCGTATGAAGTGCTTCTGTAAGTTTCAAATGCGTCTGCCAGACGTGAAGCGAAGGGAGCATACGCCTGCAGCAAAGCATAGCGGGCCATGGATGGCTCGCGCAGAGCCCGCCAGGGATGGCGGTTTTGCGTCTTTGCGGAAGGCGTATGCTCCCTGAAGCCCGCACAGTGCTAATTCTTTGCCTGCCCATGACTTTTCTACAGACGAAAAAAAACCTGTCTTTTCAGACAGGTTTTCTTAAATATGGTCGGCGAGAGAGGATTCGAACCTCCGACCCACTGGTCCCAAACCAGTTGCGCTACCAAGCTGCGCTACTCGCCGATGGGGGCGCATGTTACTGCTACCCCCGATCAGCGTCAACCGCTTTTTATGCTTTTGCCGCTAATCGCCTGGAAAGCACGCGGTTACCGGAAATTAACCGCCGGCCCTGCCCTTTTCGCTCACTATTACAGCGCTTTAGCCTGATCTTTAGCCGGGGCCTGACACCAGTTGTTCGCCGGGTTAATGCCGCCATCTGGCGAGGTATAACCCAGACAGCCCAGGATGGTATCGAACAACTCAACGTGGCGATGGGTCCGGCCTACACGCTGCTGCGCCTGCAGACGCTCAAAGTTGCTGCGGTTCTGACTGTCTTCCAGATACTTATCTGACGCCCAGACCATCATCGGTACGCGGAACTGCTCAGGCGGTGCCATCTCACGCGGTGTGCCGTGCAGATGCATATTCTCGCTGATCGACTCACCGTGATCTGAGGCGTAGAAGACGATCGCCTTCTTATCACGCAGCTGATCCAGCACGCTATCCAGCATGCTATCGACATACAGCACCGAGTTGTCATAAGCGTTGATCAACTGCGCTTTGCTGCAGGTCTCATCGACGCCCATACACTCCGGCTGATACTTCGCGAAGCTGCGCGGATAACGCTGGGAATAGAGGTAATGCGACCCTTTGGTGTGCAACACGATCAGATGCTTACCTTTCGGGAAACGATCCAGTGAGGCTTTCATCTCCGGCACCAGCAGCATGTCATCCACCGATTTGCCCTGATTACGCTTCTCTGAACCAATCTGCTCACGGAAGGCAAAGTTGTTGGCATTGATGTTGTCGTAGAACCAGACTTCGCTCTGCATCGCAAACAGCTCAGAGGTGAAGCCCAGCTCTCGCATCACCGCAAACACGTTCTGCTCTTTCAGCGTACGGCCAGGGTTATCCATGGTGCCGCCTTCGCGCACGAACATGCAGCGCAGCGACAGCTTGGTCGCGGTATCACAGGATTGGCCGCGGAACGCTACCAGGTTCTTCTCTTTCGACAGCTTCGGCGTCGTGTCACGCTCGTAGCCCAGCATCCCCATGTGATCCCAGCGGGTGGTTTCGCCAATCACAAACACCACATAGGTATCGTCCAGCCCGGCAGGCGCAACGTAGGTAAACTTCTTCGCCGGATCCAGCAGTTCCTCGCTATTCAGCGACTCATCCACGCGGGTCCAGGCAAACAGGCCCACAGCCGCCAGCCAGTTCGAAGGAAGATAAGAGTGCGCCACCACACCGCCGTAGCTCGGCAGATCGACGTTGGTGATCTCTTCGTTATGCTTCTGCAGCTTGTCCAGAAAACGAATCGGTAGCCAGACCAGCGCCACGCAGAGCAGCATAATCACGGTTGGCTTGAGACGCTGTCCCGGCGTACGCAGCTGTTCATTCAGCGTCATGCTCAGCTTATTACGCCAGATCATCAGCAGCGGCAGCGCGCTGACCAGCACCATCCACAGAATGAAATGGTAGCCCACCACCTCTTTAGAGAGATCGGTATCGGTGGTCATCACCGAAGCCACAATGCCGTAGCCAATCACAACGTTGAAAAACGCCATGTAATAGCCAGCAGCAACAGAAATCAGAACAATCAGCGTGGCCAGCACGCGATAAAACCACTTTCCACCCAACGACAGCAGCCGCATCAGGAAGAAGGTCAGCAGCACAATGGCCACCACCTCGGTAGCGGCAGTCAGCCAGTTTGTTATCGTAGAGTGTTTGAGAAAACCATCAAAGCGACGATAGAAAATCGGTAAATTCAATAAGATACCGAGATAGAGCGCCAGCAATAGCGATAGCTTCTGCTGAGTCAGGGTTTTAATGTAATTCATGAAAAAAGGTGTTTCTCCGGTGTGAAGCGCTTGACCAAATCTTTTATGTGACTGCCGAAACGCGGCAGAGTTCGCTGAAAAGCGGACCGGACAAGATGAAGGAAAATTCTGAACGGATTTATGGGCTATAACGCGAGGTGGCTCAGTAAAACATGGGTGCGTTTTAGAGACCAGAAAATAATCGTTGCCGACCTGATTAGCACATTTTTTGTGCACGGCGGAGAGCAGAGGCCGGGCGGTCTGGCGCAAAGGACAGGTAATGGAAGGATTAAAGGGTGAAAAAAGGGCGGGCCTGATGGTGTCAGGCCCGCAGCACGCTTAGCGAATGATGTTCAGCGTGACGTCGATGTTGTTGCGGGTAGCGTTTGAGTAAGGACACACGATGTGCGCCGCATCAACCAGCTTCTGCGCTTCGGCTTCATCCATTCCTGGCAGATGAATATTCAGCGTCGCTTCGATACCGAAACCATTCGGAATCGGGCCGATACCGACTTCACCTTCGATCCACGCGTCTTTCGGCATGGCGATTTTGTCGCGGCCCGCAACAAACTTCATCGCACCGATGAAGCAGGCTGAGTAACCCGCAGCAAACAGCTGCTCAGGGTTAGTCACTTCGCCGCCTGCACCGCCCATCTCTTTTGGCACACCCAGTTTCACGTCCAGTACACCGTCAGAAGAGGTTGCACGACCATCACGACCACCGGTTGCTTTGGCTTTGGCGCGGTAAACTACTTGTTCTAAAGACATGACATTTCTCCGTTACGCTATTTAATCGCCCGCTACTTATTTAACCGTAATCAGGCGGTGAGGTTCAACGGGTGCAGCGCACCCGTCAGCAATGTTTATCGTGACTGGTTCAGGTTATCCCGTAACCCATCCAGCTGTAATTTCAGCGCCAGCAAGGCATCATCGTCACAGGCGGTGGCACATTTCACCGCTTCAGGAATCGCTTCAGCCTTAATCCGCAGCGCGCGGCCAGCCTCAGTCAGCGTGACCGCCACCTGGCGCTCATCCTGGCGGGTGCGCTGGCGGTTAATCAGACCTGCGTTTTCCAGCCGCTTCAGCAGTGGCGTTAATGTTGCCGAGTCTAAAAAAAGCTGCTCGCCAATCTCAGACACCGTGACATCGTCTTTTTGCCATAACACCAGCATCACCAGATATTGCGGGTAAGTAATGTCGAGCTGGCTCAGCAACTGGCGATAGACTTTATTCATCGCCAGGTTGGCAGAATAAAGCGCAAAGCAGAGTTGCTGATCGACCAACAGTGGCATCGGTTTCACTTTTTTGTCATCTTGATCACAGTTCATGGGAATTAATATAGATAGCGCGCTAGATAATTGCAAGCAAACTTTTGGGGTCAGGGGGAAAAGCATGCAGGATTCACTGGAAGAACAGGCGCGTCGATTCGCCACCGAGGCACATGCCAGTGCCGGTCAGCGCCGCAAGTATACCGATGAACCGTACATTGTTCATCCGGCCGCGGTGGTGGAACTGGTGCGCAGCGTCAGTCATGATGAGGCGTTGTTAGCGGCAGCCTGGCTGCACGATACCGTGGAAGATACTGCCACGACCCGGGGTGATATCGAAGCCCATTTTGGCGCACGCGTGGCCAGCCTGGTTGAGATGCTGACCGACAGCACACCCGCAGCGGCAAAGAATCGCGCGGCCCGCAAACTGGCGCACTTCCGCCATACGGCCAGCGCCAGTCCTGAGGCCCAGACCATCAAACTGGCTGACATCATCGATAATACCCGCGCGATTGTGCGTTTTGACCCTGACTTTGCACGGGTCTACCTGGTGGAAAAGCAGATACAGATTGAGCTGCTGAAACAGGGAGATGCGCAGTTATGGCAGCAGGCTTCAGCGATCATTGAAAGCGGACTCGCCCAGTTGCGGGAGCCGCCCTACAGCGTGCCGGAGAGCTGGTTTGTGAAACAGGCCGCTAAATACAGCGAAATACACGCATAAAAAAACCCGCCAGCGGCGGGTTCTTTTCGGGATACCTGATTATTCAAGCAACTGGCGTCCCAGATAGGGATTAGCCTGTAATAATTTCATCAGTTTCTGCGCCGTCGCGGAAGGACGGGTACGCCGGGCTTCCCAGCTTTTCACGGAAGAAACGCTCACGCCCATCACTTTTGCAAACTCATCAACCTGCATGCCTGTCATCTCACGCAGACGCTGCGGCTCTGGCTGGGCGGGTTGCTGACGCTGAATAAGTAACTCGGCGGCGCGATCATCACGTGTCAAAACAATCTGCTCAAGGCTGCTGAGCAATTCAAACATCGGGTCTTTTAATTCCATAGAGAACTCCTTAAAAACTCGCTATGAAGCACGTGAAAGTAGAGAGGTACGAGCCTGAAGTCAGGACTCTGAAACCGGGCCTGTTCAGGCTGGATCCCGCAAGGGTTTGTTTTTGTTATGAGAAAAACCATTACGGGACACAGCCTGCGGTGCACTGCTTTAAAGATGTCAGGTCAATGCAACAAATGCCGGGAGACTAAGTATGGATAGAGACCTGACTATTTGCCGCGCAATTTATAATTATTTTTTTTGCTATTGTTTGCCGGAAAAGTTCCAGCGCCTCTAACCTGCTGAGGCAGTTGATTTTTGTGCTTACATAGCGGGCAAAAAAATCAAATGATGTTTGCGATTTATGTGGATACCATCAAAATTCTGGCGGGCATATTCTCATTTCTGTGAGCACTACACCTGTTCAGGTAGTGAGTGCAAAATATACGCCAATGGTTTACTTCCTGAACACTTATATTCACAGTTCTGATTAATTTAAGAATTGTCCTGGTTAGGGCCTGAGCCCTGGCGCGCTGCGCCTCACAGTGCTGTGCGGGCAAATCTTTTATCCTGAACGCCGCCGTATCGTCAGATAAATCAGCAGTCACCTTAACGAAACGGCTGACGCCTCATGCCGGTGCAGTTACACGTTATTTATCGGCCTGATGCGCGGTAAACGTGCAGACCGGTGATAGCGCACTGATGACGGGAAAAACAGACCCTGTAAGGATGAAAAGCGATGCGTGAAACAGATTTTAACGTCGGATACCCGTCTCATCGCGTACCGATGATGGGACGCAATGCCGTCGCAACCTCACAACCGCTGGCGGCGCAGGCGGGTTTACGGATGCTGCAACAGGGCGGGAACGCCGTGGATGCCGCTATCGCTACCGCCCTCGCTTTAACCGTGCTGGAGCCCACCGGAAACGGCATCGGCAGCGATGCGTTTGCCATTGTCTGGGACGGCCGCGAGCTGCATGGGTTAAACGCCTCAGGCCGTTCGCCTGCCGCCTGGCATCCCGAACGCTTTGCCGGTCTGAGTGTGATGCCTGAAACCGGCTGGGAATCCGTTACGGTGCCAGGCGCCGTCTCAGCATGGGTCACTCTGGCGAAGCGCTTCGGGACCTTACCGCTGACCACCCTGGCGCAACCGGCGATTGACTATGCGCGGGACGGTTTTCCGGTATCACCGCTAATTGGTCAGTTGTGGCAGCGCGGCTATGACAAGCTGCAGGATCAGCCAGGTTTCACAGACTGCTTTGCACCGCAGGGCCGTCCGCCCCGCACAGGTGAGCTGTTTCGCAATCCGGCTCAGGCCCGCACCCTGCAGGAGATCGCTGAGACGGAGGGCGAAAGTTTTTATCGCGGCGCACTGGCGCAGAAGATGGCGGCCTTCGCCCGTGAACATGGCGCGGCCCTGACGCTGGAGGATTTGAAAAACCATCGTGCCGACTGGGTGACCCTGCTGTCACATCCGTTTGCCGGGGGATCGGTGCAGGAGTTGCCGCCTAACGGTCAGGGCATTGCGACCTTAATTGCACTCGGCATTCTGGAAGCGTGGGAGATCAACCGTTATGCGCCCGATTCACCGCAGTGGCTGCATCTCTCCATCGAGGCAATGAAACTGGCGCTGGTCGATCTGGACCGTTACGTCACCGATGAAGATCACCTCGAATTTCCGGCGGAATTCCTGCTGAGCAAAGACTATATCCGCCAGCGGGCAGCCTTAATTGACCCTGACCGGGCGGGAGATTTCCGCTTTGGCTCACCGCAGCAGAGCGGCACGGTGTATGTCGCGACGGCTGATGCCAGCGGCATGATGGTCTCGTTCATCCAGTCTAACTACATGGGATTTGGCTCCGGCGTAGTGGTTCCCGACACCGGCATCAGCCTGCAGAATCGCGGCGCGGGCTTTTCACTCGATCCGGACCATCCTAACGTCGTCGCGGGCGGTAAGCGCCCTTTCCACACCATCATCCCGGCCTTTGCGCTGGATGAGCAGGGTCAGCCGCTGATGGCGTTTGGCGTGATGGGCGGCCCGATGCAGGCGCAGGGACATGTCCAGCTGGCGCTGCGGATTATGCTGCACCGGCAGAATCCGCAGGCCGCCATAGATGCGCCGCGCTGGCGCGTAGTGCAGGGCCGCGAGGTGGTGTTTGAATCGACACTCGACCGTAATACCCTGAGCACACTGCGCCGCATGGGTCACAATGTGGTACTGGAAGATCCCCTGAGCAATTACAACTTTGGTGGCGCGCAGGCGATAGTGCGCGATCCGCAGGGCTTCTATATTGCAGCCAGTGAGAGTCGTAAAGATGGTCAGGCGGTGGTGTTTTAAGGCTGCCGCGTTTGAGCGTCAGGCTGCTAAACATGACGTTCAGGTACGCGCGCTGACGCGCAGGCGATCCCGTTGTGTAACCGGGGTTTAAGAAAGCATCTGTTTCACAGGTGGTTTCACATTGTGCCGTGACTCCGGTTTGTTCTATTCTTTAGGCCATTCCTACCTGGACATCAGACAGTTTCACCGACAGGAGTTGACCCAATGGCTTCAGGACTTACACGCCTTATGGCACGTGGCGGCATTATGCTCGCTGGCGCGCTGATCGTGCTGCAACTCACCGCATGTGGTGATAAAGAAGGCGAGCAGCGCAAAGCATTTATCGATTTTCTCCAGAATACCGTGATGCGCAGCGGCGAGCATCTGCCCAGCCTCAGCGAAAACCAGAAGCAGAGCTTTGGTAACTTCGCCAGCGATTACGCCATTATGTATGGCTTCTCGCAGCAGGCGAACAAAGCGGTTGAACAGGGCATGCGCCCGGTGGTGGATGAGCTTTCTGCCATTCGCGTTCCGCAGGATTATCTCACTCGTCGCGACTCCCTGCGTCAGGCCAACAGCGCGCTGGTGATCGTCACCCAGCAGATTGAAAGCGCAAAAATGCAGGCTGACAGCAGCAAAGCAGCCCTTAAGCAGTCGGATGATCTGAAAAAAGTCTATGACACCGCCTACAACAAAGTGGTGACGGTGCCCGCCAATCAGCTGATTCCGCTGCTGCCAAAACTTCAGGCGCTGAGCCAGGGTGCTGTGCAGGCTGGTGATTTCCTGCAAACCCAGGGAACCCGTGTCAGCTTCAATGATGGCGGCGTGCAGTTCCCGACGCAGGATCAGGCTTCGCAATATAACGCGCTGATGAGCACCTTATCCGCCAATTCGCAGGCGCTTCCTCAGGCACAGGCTGCCGTTCAGGGTGGTCTGCAGTAAACCCGCTTTCCGGGCAGGCGTTGATCGTCTGCCCGTCTCTTCTGCTTTTTTTTGGCTCTGTTAATCCCCCGCTAAATGAAGTGTGATCTGGCGCATTTTCGACCAAAAATAGTTTGTGATCTAAGTCACATTTATATAACAAATCCCCCGCCGCTAAGTGTGATTCATCTCACAGATCACCGGCCACCCCGATTAAAAAACCGGCAAAACAATCCCTTACGCCTGTTAAAATGTGATCCGAGTCACGCTAACCACCCCTGCCACCACCCTGAATGAGTGATATAGATCACACTTATTCCGTGCGCTACGCAGTGTCAAATTCGCGTGATAGAGTCCGCGTGCATACAGTAATACCACCGGCTATGCGTCGGGGTGGCTAAACAAAAACAAGCGCGCTCTCCTATTGAAGCGCGTCTCAATAAGGGGTGGGTTTATGTCCTCATCAGTGAAGGTCAAAGTACAGAGCTTTGGTCGCTTTCTGAGTAATATGGTGATGCCAAACATCGGGGCGTTTATCGCCTGGGGTATCATCACCGCGCTGTTTATTCCAACTGGCTGGATCCCTAACGAAACGCTGGCCAAACTCGTTGCGCCGATGATCACTTACCTGCTGCCACTGCTGATCGGTTTCACCGGTGGGCGTCTGGTGGGCGGCGATCGCGGCGGCGTGGTCGGTGCGATTACGACCATGGGTGTGATTGTCGGTGCAGATATGCCGATGTTCCTCGGTGCGATGATTGCCGGTCCGCTGGGCGGCTGGGCAATTAAGTCGTTCGACCGGGCGATTGACGGCAAAATCAAAAGCGGCTTCGAGATGCTGGTTAACAACTTCTCGGCCGGTATTATCGGGATGATCCTGGCGCTGCTGGCGTTCCTGGCGATCGGTCCGCTGGTTGAAGGTCTGTCTCACATTCTCGCCGCAGGCGTGAATCTGATGGTGCAGAACAACCTGCTGCCGCTGACCTCCATCTTCGTTGAACCGGCAAAAATCCTGTTCCTGAACAACGCCATTAACCACGGTATCTTCTCACCACTGGGCATCCAGCAGGCGAGTGAAGCCGGCAAGTCGATCTTCTTCCTGATCGAAGCCAACCCGGGTCCGGGTATGGGCGTGCTGATGGCCTACATGTTCTTTGGTCGTGGCAGTGCTAAACAGTCTGCGGGCGGTGCGGCAATTATCCACTTCCTCGGCGGCATCCATGAGATCTACTTCCCGTATGTGCTGATGGCCCCTCGCCTGCTGCTGGCGGTGATCCTGGGCGGTATGACCGGCGTCTTCACGCTGACCGTACTGAACGGTGGCCTGGTCTCTCCTGCCTCACCGGGTTCAATCCTGGCCGTGCTGGCAATGACGCCAAAAGGTGCCTACTTCGCGAACATCGCTGCTATCGCCGCCGCCTTCGCCGTCTCCTTCGTGGTTTCCGCTATCCTGCTGAAAACCAGTAAAGTCAAAGAAGATGACGATATCGAAGCCGCGACCCAGCGCATGCACGAGATGAAAGCGCAGTCTAAAGGCCAGAACGTGGCGGGCGCAGCCATTGCCAGCGATGCCATGAGCGTCGAACTGCACCACGTGCGTAAAATCATCGTCGCCTGTGATGCCGGTATGGGTTCCAGCGCCATGGGTGCAGGCGTACTGCGTAAGAAAGTGCAGGATGCCGGTCTGAGCAATGTGTCGGTCACCAACACCGCGATCAACGCCCTGCCGGGTGATGTTGATCTGGTGATCACCCATCGCGACCTGACCGAACGTGCTATTCGCCAGGCCCCGCATGCACAGCATATCTCGCTGAACAACTTCCTCGACAGCGCGCTCTACAGCACCCTGACCGAACGTCTGGTGGCGGCGAACCGCAGTGATGTGCATCGTGAAACGGTGAACACTGCGCTCTCTGACAGCTACGATGAAGGCAACGCCCACCTGTTTAAACTGGGTGCGGATAACGTCTTCCTCGGCCTGACCGCCAGCAACAAAGAGCAGGCGATTCGCTTTGCCGGTGAACAGCTGGTGAAAGGCGGTTACGTCGAGCCTGAATATGTTGAAGCGATGCTGGCGCGTGAAAAGCTGACGCCGACCTACCTCGGTGAGTCGATTGCGGTGCCGCACGGCACGGTCGAAGCGAAAGATCGCGTGCTGAAAACCGGCGTAGTGTTCTGTCAGTATCCGGCAGGCGTCCTGTTCGGCGAAGAGCCTGACGACGTCGCGCGCCTGGTAATTGGTATTGCTGCCCGTAACAACGAGCACATCCAGGTGATCACCAGCCTGACCAATGCGCTGGATGATGACAGCGTGATTGAGAAGCTGGCGAACACCACCAGCGTGCAGGAAGTGCTGGACCTGCTGTCAGGTAAGCCTGCAATCGCGTAATTTAGAGCAATTATTTTCCCTGGGGCGGTCATGCCCGTCCCGATTTCCTGGGGCGGGTTTGCCCGCCCCATCGTCATTTGATATGGGTCAAAAATTATGAAAGCGTTACATTTCGGAGCAGGAAACATTGGTCGCGGCTTTATCGGCAAATTACTGGCTGATGCAGGTATCGAACTGGTTTTTGCTGATGTGAATCAGACGGTGCTGGATGCACTGAACGCGCGTCATGAGTATCCCGTTCATGTGGTTGGCGAGCAGGCCAAAGTAGAAACCGTTAAAGGCGTCAGTGCAGTCAACAGCACCAGCGATGAGATCATCACCCTGGTCTCTGAAGTCGATCTGGTCACTACCGCTGTAGGTCCGCAGATTCTGGAGCGTATTGCCGGCAGTGTGGCTAAAGGTCTGGCAAAACGCAGCGACGACGGCAACACCCGTCCGTTAAATATCATCGCCTGCGAGAACATGGTGCGCGGCACCAGCCAGCTGAAACAGCATGTGCTGAAGGCGCTGCCGGCGCAGTATCACGCCTGGCTGGAGCAGCATGTCGGCTTTGTGGATTCTGCTGTCGATCGCATCGTGCCCCCCTCTGAAGCGGGCAGTACCGATCCACTGGAAGTGACCGTTGAGACCTTCAGCGAATGGATCGTCGATAAAACCCAGTTTAAAGGCGATCTGCCGACCATTCCGGGCATGGAGCTGACCGATAACCTGATGGCGTTTGTGGAGCGTAAACTCTTCACCCTGAACACCGGTCATGCGATTACCGCCTACCTCGGCCAGCTGGCCGGTCACCAGACCATCCGTGACGCGATCCTCGATGAAAAAATCCGGGCCGTGGTCAAAGGCGCGATGGAAGAGAGCGGTGCGGTGCTGATTAAGCGTTACGGTTTTGACGCGGAGAAGCATGCGGCCTACATCCGGAAGATTCTGGGTCGGTTTGAAAATCCGTATCTGAAAGATGATGTTGAGCGCGTAGGCCGCCAGCCGCTGCGTAAACTCAGCGCGGGCGATCGCCTGATCAAGCCGACGCTGGGCACGCTGGAATATGGTTTACCGCACGCCAGCCTGGTGCAGGGGATTGCCGCCGCGATGCACTATCGCAGCGATCAGGATCCACAGGCGCAGGAGCTGGCCGCGCTGCTGGCAGAAAAAGGCCCACAGGCGACGCTGGCTGAGATTTCAGGGCTGGATGCCGACAGCGAAGTCGTGGCTTCTGTGGTGAGCGCCTGGCACGCTATGGCATAATGCGCGCGTGTCAGTGATGCAAGCCGGGCGCATTTCGCCTGCGCCCAACGGCGGTATAGAACCCATGCAGGCAATAATGGAAGAGAAGCAGGCTTTTGAGAACCGGGTGCTGGAGCGCCTGAACGCCGGTCGTTCGGTGAGAAGCTTTCTGATCGCCGCCGTTGAGCTATTGGCTGAAGCCGTCAATCTGCTGGTGCTGCAGGTGTTCCGTAAAGATGACTATGCGGTGAAATATGCCGTAGAGCCGCTGTTACTGGGCAATGGTCCCTTGGGCGAACTCTCGGTTCGCCTGAAGCTGATTTACGGACTTGGCGTGATCAGCCGCCACGAATATGAAGATGGTGAGCTGCTGCTGGCGCTGCGCGAAGAGCTGAATCACGACCACGGCGAGTATCGTTTTACTGACGATGAGATCCTTGGTCCGTTTGGTGAGCTCCACTGCGTCACCGCCTGGCCGCCCGCGCCGGTGTTTCACACCGAAGATGCCGAGCTGCGCAGCATGCAGCAGCAGCGTTATCTGCAGATGGTGCGATCCACCATGGTCCTGTCGCTCACCGAGCTGATCGCCCGCATCAGTATGAAGCAGGCGTTTAAAAAGCCGGGCAGCTAATCCAGTCAGGCGCCCTCGCGGCGCCTTTTTCGTCTTAACCTGAGCGGGAATATGCGCCAGATTTGGTGTATCCTTGGCCTGTTTTCCTCAACGAGTTGTTGTCATGAAAGAGCAAGAAAAGAACGAAATCAAACTTCTCAGCGATAAGCTGGACGCATTGAACCGCAAAGAGCCGCAGTTACTGGAATCGGGTGATGTCGAGAAACTGGGCGCGTTGCTGAAAGAGAAAGAAGCGCTGGTCATTGAGATCGAGCGTCTGCGCGGTCAGCGGGTTGAAAAACTCAGTGCTGAAGCGCAGAAGCTGCAACAGATGGGCTTCAGCCGCGAAATTACCAAGAAAGAGCAGGCCAATCTGGGTGCGCTGAAGAAAAGCGTGCGCGGCCTGGTGGTGGTGCATCCAATGACCGCGCTGGGACGTGAGATGGGTCTGACAGCCATGACCGGCTTCGCTAAAACCGCATTCTGACGGGGTCGATCAGGCAGCAGCCTGATCGACATCGGCTTTGCGTTCGCCGGCGGCGGCATACACCTGCTCCGCCAGCGCATCCAGCAGTTCATAGCGGCGGCGATACTCAGCCCGCTTCTTACTGGCAATCTCTTCCAGCGTCTTACGCGGCAGGCTCAGCGGCAGCGTAAACATCCCATCCTTGCGCGCTTCACCACTCAGCGACAGCCAGAACTCACTGTAGCTGGCAAAGAACTTATCCCCTTTGCTGTGACGATAACGCAGGCTGCGGAATACATGCGTCTCATCGCCCACCGCCTGAATATTTTCCACGCCGCATTGTTTCGCAACAATAAACACCGCTTCCATTAACAGACGTTTCGGAAAGAGACCGTGAGCGGCTTTGGTCGCCTCGCGGATCATCTCATTATTAATATGTTTACGCGGTCCCTGTAATCCACCAATTAACAGAGTGCGCTGGTTATTCTCGTTAAGAATAGAAAATGAGAGCGACGCAATAATTTCGTCGTTATAACGCAATACCAGCGTTACTTCCCCTTCCCGATCGAAATAACCGGAACTACAGGAGAGGATAAACGTTTCACCATTTTTACCGGTCAGCGTGGCCAGCGGATTATCCGTGGCGCTCTGCAGCAGCTGACGCAGCATTGGATTTTCCAGACTATTCATCAGGCTGTAATGATCGAGTATCGCCTGCGCACGGGCAGCAATGCTCATGCCTGAGCGCAGATAGGGCCGGTGCAGTTTGGCTGGCAGCAATCCCTGCGTGCTCATCAGCAAGGGAAGTTGCGGTAAATGCGACAGCTCATTCAGATAACGCAGCGTCGTCAGCGGCGATATTAATGTTCTTAACACAAATTTCAGGCGAAAACGTTTACTTCTCCAGAGTTTATCCGGAACATATTTTCCACTAATTAATTGAAAAAAAAGCGAAGCAGAGGAATCAGTCGTATTTTCTTGAGTAGTTATAATTGACATAGTCAGCGACACACATTGAGTTAAGCAGGAATGTCACTGAAAATAACATAGTCAATATCAACGGCAGGTTAATGCCCCATAACATTAAAACTGATACCTGATTATCTGTAGTTCAATCTGGCAGTACACAAAATAAAGATAAAAAAAACCGGCAAAATAAATTTCACCGGTTTATTTGCATTGCGTTTACGTTTGGTTAACTTACTTAGCAGATGCGAAGCGGGCTGCCGCTTCGTCCCAGTTAACCACGTTCCAGAACGCTTTGATGTAGTCAGGACGCTTGTTCTGATACTTCAGGTAGTAAGCGTGTTCCCACACATCCAGACCGATGATCGGGAAGCCAGAAACGCCGGCAACCGCTTCGCCCATCAGCGGGTTGTCCTGGTTTGCGGTAGAAACCACAGCCAGTTTGTCGCCTTTCTTAACCAGCCATGCCCAGCCAGAACCGAAACGGGTGGCGGCAGCTTTCTCGAACTCTTCCTGGAATTTTTCCACGCTACCGAAATCTTTCTCGATAGCCGCTTTCAGGTCGCCCTGCAGCGTGGTGCCGGTTTTCAGGCCTTTCCAGAACAGGCTGTGGTTAGCGTGACCGCCAGCGTTGTTACGCAGTGGGCCTTTTTTGTCTGCTGGCAGCTGATCCAGTTTGGTGATCAGCTCTTCTACCGGCAGATTAGCAAATTCAGTACCTTCCAGCGCCGCGTTCGCGTTGTTCACGTAGGTCTGGTGGTGTTTGGTGTGATGGATCTCCATCGTCTGCTTGTCGAAATGCGGTTCCAGTGCGTCGTATGCGTAAGGCAGGGATGGCAGTGAATAACTCATGTTCTTCCTCTCCATTTAGTTTGAGCAGCACGACGAATTCGGGACGTGCCGCGTAAGCAGTCGAATCATTATAGTTAAATTCATGTAGCGTAAAAGGGTAATCAATGCCCTATTAACCATAAGGATTTGCGAAACCCGGCATTAGCAACCCGTTGTTTTTTCAGTGTGCTGCTGCTGACTCAGCCTTTTCTGCCTTATCCGACAGCGCGCGCGGCGCGCTGAAGCCAGGGCAGCAGCCAGCACGCCTCCCGCCCGGATGCCGCGTCTGCCCTGCCCTGCGCGTTACTGACCCAGCTCGCGCAGCGAGTTGTCGAGTGCGCCAACCAGCCAGTCAATGTCGCTCTCCTGGAAAGCCAATGGCGGACGCAGTTTCAGCACATTCCCATACGGGCCGGCAACGGAGGTCAGCACACGATGTTCACGCAGCTTTTCGATCAGGTTCAGCGCCAGCGTTTTGTCCGGCGTTTTACTGTGACGATCGGTGACCAGTTCAAAGCCGATAAACAGCCCGGCTCCGCGCACATCGCCCACACACTCATAGCGATCCATCAGGGTTCGCAGCTCAGCCAGCAGCTTCGCGCCAACCACGCGGCTGTGTTCCTGTAATCCCTCTTCGGTGATCACTTTCAGAACCGCCTGCGCCGCCGCCATCGCGACCGGATTGCCACCAAAGGTATTGAAGTAGGGAATGGAGTCGCTGAAGGCGGCCAGCACGTCGCTTTTTGCCAGCAGGCCGGAAACCGGAATGCCATTGCCCATCGGCTTGCCGGTGGTAATCACATCAGGCACTACGTCGTGGCGGCCAAAGCCCCAGAACGCGTCGCCGGTTCGGCCAAAGCCAGGCTGAACTTCATCGGCAATGAAGATGCCGCCGTTGGCATGCACCACATCGACCGCTTTTTTCAGGAAGCCGCGCGGATTGGGCAGCACACCATCCGAGGAGAAGATCGAGTCCGCCAGGAACCCGGCAAATTTAATGCCGTGCGCCGCCATATCATCAATCTGCTGCTGAATCTGATCAGCGAACCAGTCACCCAGGTCCGGCGCATCGACACGATATGCATCCGGCGGCATCACCAGCCGCGTGGTCGGCGCCAGCGGCTGGCCACTGCCCAGCGCCGGAGAGGCGCCGGAGGTCAGTTCACTGGTGCCGTGGTAGGCCTCTTTACTGACAATAATTCCGGTACCGCCGCTGAAAGCGCGTGCCACGCGAATCGCCAGGTCATTGGCCTCCGATCCGGTGCACATGTACATCGCGCGATCGATCGCCGCTGGCGTGGTCGCCAGCAGCGCTTCGCTGTAATCCAGAATCGTTTCGTGCAGGTAACGGGTGTGGGTGTTCAGCATTTTCATCTGCTGCGTCACCGCCTCAATCACGGCCGGATGACAGTGGCCAATGCTCGCCACGTTGTTGTAGACGTCGAGATATTTATCGCCCGCCGCGTCCCACAGATATTGCCCTTCACCCCGCACCAGATGAACCGGTTTGCGATAGAACAGGCGATAGGATTCGCCAAGCACTTTGCTGCGTTTATCGGTCAGTTTGCGCGTTTCGCTGTCGAGCGCATCGGCATGTTCGGCGCGGAAACTGTTGGTATCCATAATGGTAGAACGCGTGGCCATAATGACTCCCGTGACAAGGATGAAGGAGGAAGAGCTGACCCCTGTATCATGCCTGCGTGATTCTAAAATGCAACCAAATACACAAATACAATAAAATACACATGACGCAGGCCGATCCCCACGCTAAGCTTGCCGCTGATTCAGACGGAATCTTTCGCTTCAGTGGCGTATCATCCGTGCTCTTCGCGCTTTATAAGGAAACCTCTATGCTGCAGGAAACGCGTCTTCACCGCATCCGTGCCTTACTGACCCGGCTTAATCAGGTCAGTACCGAGCGCATTATCAGGGAGCTGGGGGTGTCACGCGAAACCGCGCGCCGCGATATCATTGAGCTGGAAGCACAGGGTCTGGCGCGTCGCGTTCATGGCGGACTGGTGGCGATTGAAACGGCGGCTGAACCGCCGCTGACAGAACGCCGCAGCACCCAGACCCGCGAGAAGCGCACCCTCGCCCGCGCCGCTGCACAGTTGCTGCAGCCCGGACAGACGCTGTTTCTGGATGCGGGCAGCACCACTACGCTGCTGGCAGAGGAGCTGCATGCCCTTTCCGGCCTGACGATAGTGACCAACAGCCTGCAGGCCGCGCTGGCGCTGAGCGCCGGAGAAGAAAATCAGCCGCTGAATAATCAGATAATTTTGCTGGGCGGGACGATGTCGGCGGGTGCGCAACAGACGCGCGGCGAAATCACCGTGGGCGAGATCATCCGCTATCGCGCCGATGTCGCGCTGCTGTCGCCGGTGGGCATAGAAGCGGATTGCGGTGCCAGTAGTTTTCACCCGCATGAAGCGGCTATTGCCAGAGCGATGGTGCAGCAATCCGCTGCCTGCTATCTGCTGGCCGATCACACCAAACTGGGCGTGGTCAGCCGCACGGTCTATGCGCCGCCGCAGACCATCTCCCTGCTGATTACCGACAGCGGCGGCGACAACACAGCCGCCCTTGAGGCGTTGCAGCAGACGCTGCCAGAGGTGATGGTGGTTTAGCGCAGTCGCTGAGGATGGCTGTAGACCGTGGCACGGCCAGGCTTACTGAACCCGACCAGCGTCAGGTTGCAGCGCTCAGCCACCTCAACCGCCAGGCGTGTCGCGGCTGAAACCGCAAACAGGATCTCAACGCCGCACATGGCGGACTTCTGCACCATTTCATAGCTGGCGCGGCTGGAGACCAGCACTGCGCCCGGTCCCCACTCTGACTGGCTGCGATATCCCAGCAGCTTATCCAGCGCCACATGGCGACCCACATCTTCACAGCCACCGGCCAGCTGCCCATCGGGCTGGATCCACGCGGCAGCATGGGTGCAGCCGGTTTTCTGCCCGACCGGCTGATAATCCTTCAACTGACCCAGCGCCCGATCCAGCTGGTCCAGCGCGAAGGTCTGGGTAAACGGCAGCGGAGAGAGTGGCTTGCCGATCTGGTCCAGCTGTTCAACGCCACACACGCCGCAACCGGTCCGGCCCGCCAGCGCGCGACGCTGCTCTTTCAGCGCCATAAAGCGGCGGCTGGAAAGCTCAATCTGAACCTCAATGCCGTGACAGCCCGGCACGATGTCCATGCCGAAAATGTCGCCAGGTGCGTCGATAATGCCCTCTGACAGCGAGAAACCCAGCGCAAAGGCCTCCAGATCTTTGGGCGTGGTCATCATCACCACGTGCGAGATGCCGTTATAGACCAGCGCCACCGGAACTTCGTCCGCCAGCCAGTCATCCTGTGCATCCGTCAGGTCTTTACGCTGCCACACCTGCGTTCTGCTGATGCCGGCCTGAATTGTTAAATCTTCGCCTGAGTCAGGCTGGATAGCTTTCAAAAAATATGGCCTGTTGTTAATAAATTATGTAATTCAGTGCCCGGGACGGCAGAGCACTGACGCGCTCTGATTCTGCCTTTTAGCCTCTGGTAGCGCAAATAAACAGCGGGGCAATTCATGCGGTTTTCTCCCCCGAAAGGCGTAGCCACGCCCGCTGGCGGACATAATGATAATGGTTCTCTTTTACGCATTAACATCGGTAAGCATAAAACAACAGTAATAATCCGCGCCGTCTGAAAATCAGCTTGCAGCACAACGCCACCGCCGAGGATTTTTAACAAAATTTAGAAAAAGAATTACTAATGACTAACCTGTTGACCCCGGTCAATTTACAGGCAATCAGGGCTGCTATTTTGCAAGGCTTCGCAATGGAGCCAATAAAGAAGAACAATAAAATGCAGATTAACAGACGGAGTTTTTTCAAAATCTGTGCGGGCGGACTGGCGGGCACCAGCGCGGCGTTACTCGGCTTTGCCCCCACCACCGCGTTAGCCAGCGTCAGAGAATTAAAACTCATTCGCGCCAGAGAAACACGGAATAACTGTACCTACTGTTCAGTCGGCTGCGGCATGCTGATTTACAGCCTGGGAGAGGGTTCTGAAAATGCCAGCGCCTTGATTTACCATATTGAAGGCGATCCTGACCATCCGGTCAGTCGCGGATCGCTCTGCCCGAAAGGCGCTGGCGTCATCGACTTTATTCACAGCGAACAGCGACTGAAGTACCCGGAATACCGCGCGCCTGGATCGGATAAATGGCAGCGCATCAGCTGGGATGAGGCCTTTGAGCGTATTGCCCGTCTGATGAAGCAGGATCGCGATGCGCATTTCCAGGCTACCAACGCCGCTGGCGTAACGGTTAACCGCTGGCCGACCACCGCCATGCTCTGCTCCTCCGCCGCCAGTAATGAAACCGGCCTGCTCGATCAGAAGTTTGCCCGCGCGCTGGGTATTCTGGCGCTGGAAAACCAGGCGCGCCTGTGTCACGGCCCGACCGTGGCTGCGCTGGCTCCGAGCTTTGGTCGCGGTGCAATGACCAATAGCTGGAATGACATTAAAAACGCCAACGTGGTGATGATCATGGGCGGCAACCCCGCCGAGGCGCATCCGGTTGGCTTTAAATGGGTGATTAAAGCTAAAACCCATAACAATGCGCAGGTCATCGTGGTCGATCCGCGCTTTAACCGCTCGGCGGCGGTGGCCGATCTCTACGCGCCCCTGCGTGCGGGCAGCGACGTGGTATTCCTGATGGGGGTCATCAACTATCTGCTGCAACACAATAAGATTCAGCAGGAGTATGTTCGCGCCTTCACCAATGCCGCCCTGATTGTCAGCGAAGGCTTCAGTTTCAGCGACGGTCTGTTCAGCGGCTACGATGCTGAAACCCGCCAGTACGATCGTCAGAGCTGGCACTATGCGCTGGATGAAAACGGCCATGCACGACGCGATGACAGCTTTGCGCATCCACGCTGCGTGCTGAATCTGCTGAAAAGCCACGCCAGCCGCTATACCCCGGAGATGGTGACACGCCTGTGCGGCACCTCGCAGGAATCCTTTATTGCGGTGTGCGAGCAGCTTGCCTCTACCTGTGTGCCCACTCGTACCGCAACCATTCTCTATGCGCTGGGCTGGACCCATCACACCAACGGTTCACAGATTATCCGCACGGCAGCCATGATCCAGCTGCTGCTGGGCAACATCGGTATGCCGGGTGGCGGTATCAATGCGCTGCGCGGTCACTCCAACGTACAGGGTTATACCGACCTCGGCCTGCTGGCGCAGAGCCTGCCGGGTTATCTGCCGCTGCCGTCAGAGAAGTTGACTACGTTAGCGAACTACCTGCAGAAGGCCACGCCGGTTGCGACGCTGCCGGACCAGGTCAACTACTGGCAGAACACCGATAAGTTTTTCGTCAGCCTGATGAAGAGTTTCTACGGCGATAACGCCACGGCGGAGAACCAGTGGGGCTACGACTGGCTGCCGAAGTGGGACAAGAGCTACGACTGCATGGCGCAGGCGGAGATGATGGAGCAGGGTGCGCTGAACGGCTGCCTGATTCAGGGCTTCAACCTGCTGGCCGCGTTCCCGGACAAAAACAAAGCGGTCCGGGCCCTTTCCCGCCTCAAATATATGGTGGTGATCGATCCGCTGCGTACCGAAACCGCCAGCTTCTGGCAGCATCACGACGCGTTTAACGACGTCGATCCGGCGACAATTCAGACCGAAGTGTTCCGTCTGCCCTCTTCCTGCTTCGCGGAAGAGTCGGGATCGGTGGCGAATTCGTCACGCTGGCTGCAGTGGCACTGGGCCGCCGCCGAGCCTCCCGCGGAAGCGCTGCACGACGGTAAAATCCTCGGCAATCTGTTCATGCGTCTGCGCGCGCTCTATCGCCAGGAAGGCGGTGCCACCCCTGAGCCGCTGATGGCGATGCGCTGGGACTACCGCGATCCGTACAATCCTGAGCCGGAAGAGGTGGCGCAGGAGAGCAACGGTCAGGCGCTGGCCGATATTTACGATGCCAGCGGCACGCTGCTGCTGAAAAAAGGCCAGCAGCTGAACGGCTTCTCAGAGCTGCGTAACGACGGCACCACCGCCAGCGCCTGCTGGATCTACAGCGGCAGCTGGACGCCGGAAGGCAACCAGATGGCACGACGCGACAACGCCGATCCATCCGGACTGGGCGCGGTCTCAGGCTGGGCCTGGGCCTGGCCCGCTAACCGCCGCATTCTCTATAACCGCGCCTCCGCTGATGCGCAGGGTAAAGCCTGGGATCCGCAGCGCCGCCTGATTGAGTGGGATGGCGCACGCTGGCACGGCATCGACGTGCCGGATTATCCGGTGACGCTGTCGCCACAGCAGCAGGCCGGCCCGTTTATCATGCAGCCCGATGGCCTCGGCCACCTCTTTGCGCTCGATAAGATGGCCGACGGCCCGTTCCCCGAACATTACGAACCGATGGAAAGCCCCCTCGCCGACAATCCCCTGCATCCGCAGCAGCGTCACAGTCCGGTGGTTCGTCTGTTCAGCAGTGACGCTGCGCAACTGGGCGAGGCCGCCGACTATCCCTGCGTCGCCACGACCTATTCCATCACCGAACTGTTCCGCCACTGGACCAAGCATGCCCTGCTGAACGCGATCGCGCAGCCGGAGCAGTTTGTCGAGATCGGCACCGAACTGGCTGAGGAGAAAGGTATTCAGGCCGGAGACAGCGTCAGGGTCACCTCACGTCGCGGCTATATCAAAGCCAAAGCGGTGGTGACGCGTCGTCTGCAGCGTCTGATGATTGACGGCACGCCGGTTGATACCGTGGGCATTCCCTGCCACTGGGGCTTTGAAGGCACCACGCGTAAAGGCTTCCTCGCCAATACGCTGACGCCTTCGGTTGGCGATGCCAACTCGCAGACCCCGGAGTACAAGGGATTTTTAGTGAAAGTGGAAAAAGCGTAACGGTGGATGACAATGGCTTATCAATCACAGGATATTATCCGTCGCTCTGCGACCAATGGCTTTACCCCGCCGCCGCAGGCGCGCAATCACCAGCGCGAAGTGGCGAAGCTTATCGACGTCACCACCTGTATCGGCTGCAAAGGCTGCCAGGTCGCCTGCTCCGAGTGGAACGACATCCGCGATGAAGTCGGCCACAACATCGGGGTTTATGACAACCCCACCGATCTGACCGCCAAATCCTGGACGGTGATGCGCTTTGCGGAAGTCGAAGAGAACGGCAGGCTGGCCTGGCTGATTCGCAAAGATGGCTGTATGCACTGCACCGATCCCGGCTGCCTGAAAGCCTGTCCGTCGGCAGGTGCCATCATTCAGTACGCCAACGGTATCGTCGATTTTCAGTCTGAGCAGTGCATCGGCTGCGGCTACTGCATCGCAGGCTGCCCGTTCAATGTGCCACGGCTGAATAAAGAGGATAACCGCGCCTACAAATGCACGCTGTGCGTGGATCGCGTCAGCGTCGGCCAGGAACCCGCCTGCGTGAAGACCTGTCCGACCGGTGCGATTCATTTCGGCAGCAAAAGCGACATGCTGACGCTGGCGGAGGAACGCGTGGCGGAGCTGAAGTCGCGCGGGTTTGCGCAGGCCGGACTCTATAACCCGGAAGGCGTGGGCGGCACCCACGTCATGTATGTGCTGCATCATGCCGACAGGCCTCAGCTCTATCACGGCCTGCCTGCCAACCCAGGCATCAGCCCGACCGTGACCTTCTGGAAGGGGATCTGGAAACCGCTGGCGGCGGTGGGTTTTGCCGCGACGTTCGCCGCCTCAATCTTCCACTATGTCGGCGTTGGCCCGAATCGCGTCACTGAAGCGCACGATGACAACGACGATCAGCCTGAGGAGCGCAAATAATGAAAAAGCCCGATCATCTGGTGCGTTACCGCGCACCGGAACGCATCAATCACTGGATCGTCGCGATTTGCTTTGTCATGGCCGCGTTAAGCGGATTAGGGTTTTTCTTTCCCTCTTTTAACTGGCTGATGCTGATATTTGGCACGCCACAACTGGCGCGTATTCTGCATCCTTTTGTGGGCGTCGTGATGTTTGCCGCTTTTATGCTGATGTTTTTGCGCTACTGGAAACACAACCTGATCAATCGCGATGATCTTTACTGGGCCAGAAATATCCACCGGATTGCGATGAATGAGGAGGTGGGAGATACCGGTAAATATAACTTTGGTCAGAAGTGTGTGTTCTGGGCTGCTATCATCAGCTTAGTATTGCTGCTTGCCAGCGGCATTGTCATCTGGCGACCTTACTTTGCTGATGCCTTTGCCATTCCGCTGATTCGTCTGGCGCTGATTGTGCATTCGGTGTCAGCGGTGGCGCTGATCATCGTCATTATGGTGCATATTTATGCTGCATTGTGGGTCAAAGGCACACTGACCGCGATGGTGGAAGGCTGGGTCAGCTCTGAATGGGCCAGACAGCATCATCCCCGGTGGTATCGTGAGCAGCGTAATCCGCCAATAAAACAGGAAAAACGCCCCTGATGAGTATTCGCATAATCCCGCAGGACCAGCTGGAGAAAGGCGAAAAGACTACGGCGGAGATGATTCCGCCGTTACTTTTTCCACGGCTGAAAAATTTATACAGTCGTCGTGCCGCGCGACTGCGCGACCTGGCGGCGAAAAATCCACTGGGTGATTATCTGCGCTTTGCGGCGGTGATCGCTGAAGCACAGGAGATTGTTCTGTATGACCATCCCCTGCACATTGACCTGCATGCCCGACTGACTCAGAGCGCCAGCGAGGGCAAACCGCCACTGAACATTCACACCCTGCCGCGCGATCCGCACTGGCAACGGCTGCTGCACTCGCTGATTGCCGAGCTGAAGCCGGAGATGAGTGGGCAGGCGCTGGCGGTGCTGGAGAATCTGGAGAAGGCGTCCGCCACCGAGCTGGAGACGCTGGCCAGTGCGCTGTTTACCGGCGAATATGCGCTGGTCAGCAGCGATAAAGCGCCCTTTATCTGGGCGGCACTCTCGCTCTACTGGGCGCAGATGGCGGCCCTGATCCCCGGCAAAGCACGCGCTGAGATGGGCGATCAGCGTCAGTTCTGTCCGGTCTGCGCCAGTATGCCGGTCGCCAGTGTAGTGCATATGGGCAGTCATGAAGGCGCGCGCTACCTGCACTGCAATCTGTGCGAAAGTGAATGGCATGTGGTACGCAGCAAATGTACCCAGTGCGAACAGTCCCGTGATCTGCACTACTGGTCGCTCGACAGCGAAAAGGCGGCGGTCAAGGCGGAGAGCTGTGGCGACTGCGGCACCTACCTGAAGATGCTCTATCAGGAGAAAGATCCGGCGATTGAACCGGTGGCCGATGACCTGGCGTCGCTGATACTGGATGCCAAAATGGAGCAGGAAGGCTTCGCACGCAGCAGTCTCAATCCCTTTATGTTTCCTGGCGAATAGTCACTGAATCCGGAGAACCCGATGAAACTGATTGGCAGCTATACCAGCCCGTTTGTGCGTAAGATTTCGATTATCATGCTGGAAAAAGGCATTACTTTTGAATTCGTTAACGCATCGCCTTACAGCGATGACAGCCATGTGCCGCACTACAATCCGCTGGGCAAAGTCCCGGCGCTGGTTGCTGACGATAAGCAAATCTGGTTCGACTCCAGCATCATCGCGGAATTTCTGGAACTGCGCGGCGAGGAGCCCGCTCTGCTGCCTGACGATCCACTTGAGTCGCTTAATATCCGTCAGCTGGAGAAGCTGGCAGATGGCGTTTGTGATGCCGCGCTGGTGATCGTGCGCGAGCAGATGCGACCGGGTGATTTGCAGTCGGAAGAGGTGCTGCTGCGTAATCGTGAAAAGATTCAGCGCAGTCTCGATATGCTGGAAGCAAAGGCCGCTGAGGGGAAATGGCTTAACAACGGCCAGCTCAATCTGGCGGATATCGCTACCGGCTGCATGATCGGCTACCTCAATTTCCGCCGCGTGGTGCCCAACTGGTGTGTTGAGCGTCCGGCGCTGGTGAAGCTGGCGGAAACGCTGTTCCAGCGCGAGAGCTTTGCGCGGACGACGCCGCCTGCGGCGTGAGGGGTGCTGTAGCCAGACCCATTAAGAGGGACAATGGGGTCTGGCACAGTAAGCGGCTTTATCTGCTGGTCACCAGCCGGGCTGATTCAGAATAAGCGATACAGTGGTCGGGAACATGATAACCGTGCGTATCAACAGGTTCTTTCAACGCGATCGCCGATACGGATTCCTGGAATGTCATCTCATGCATGCCCAGTAAATTCCTGCGAACAATCTCGTTAACAATACGCTCAGGAACATTATCAGCATCAGATGTTTTATCATCATGAACAATAAGGTGGCTTGCGTTTTCATACCCTGGCGCCCACATATTATTATTAGGTGCATTTTTATAAACGGCAATAAGTGGCTTTTTCCAGGCAGCAGAGATATGTACGATTGAAGTATCGGGCGTTATAACCACATCCGATTCTTTAATCAATGCCATCACATGATGCAATGTACAAAAGGGATTTTTCACAACATTATCAGGAAGCGGGACCATTATTTCATTACGGTGATCGAGGATAATGATTTTCACTTCCCGGTCGTAATGATTAATGAGTTTAATCATCGCCAGCAGTTGCTGTTGTGAGAAGTTCCTTTCTGTGGTACCAGCAAAAGCATTAATAACAATCTTTTTCCTGTTTCTCCATGGGTTAAGAAAAACCCTGACCTCATCCAGCACAGCATCAGGAAAGTGCAGGTTATAAGTCACATTATCTTCCGCTTTAACCCCAATGCTTTTACTTATCAAAGAGAATAACTCTGTAACATGCTGCTTTCCATTTATATAGGGCACGGAAACAGTGTAATGGCTGATGTCAGGATTTTTATTCAGACCAACAATGAATCGGGCACTGATATCATGAAATAGCTTCATCCGATGTACCGGCGTTTCGGATAAACAAGGATCAATAATCAGATCATACTTATTTCTATTTAGCATCTTCATCGTTGTTTTTGAAACGGTATGATTCAAAGACCTCAGGTAGTGGTTATGACTGCAATTTCCTGACTGATAAATATGTCTGATAAAAGGGCTGTATTTTATTACGTCGTAACAGGCTTCAGTTACCAGCAAATCTACTGCATAGCCAGCCTGATGAAGCGACCTGATGAGTGGAGTCGAAACGATGATATCACCCACTTTGCCTTCATTGCGAACAAGCAATATGGTTTTCACAGAGTCAGGATGAAAGGAGACTTTTGTCCGTTTATCCCACAGAAGCTTTGCAATTGAGATTCTTGCTTCGAGCTTCACCTCTTTGAGATAATAATTTTTTCTTCGATTCCATTCGCGTATTTTTTTGAATGGTCCCTCTAATACGGTGATCCTCACATCCTTATTCATTTCACCCTCCCTGCTTTCTGAGCAGATAATTTCCATGATGCCAGAACATCATAAATCAACTGCCATATATATAAAGTTTCCAATAAGCGTGTGATTCTACAACACCCTAAAACGCTTACGCTATATAACAATCTTTATTAGTGCTGCAGGATTATCGTTCATTTAACATCACTGGTTGGGATTTTGATACAGAGACCTGACTAATTTTAACCCAATACACTTTAATGCATCATGCGTTATGATATGATAACTAAGGTAGGAAAATATAAGTATTTCACTTACACATTACCCATATTCAACCTGATAAATAATTTAATTATGGTAAAGCCCTTAAATAGAATGAGCTATCTTTACCTTTATTGACTGCGTGCTTATTTCGGTCACCGCTGCGGGATAAATGCTTTCGGAAATAGTTTCAGACATCGGAAAAACAATCCGTTTTTCTGAGAGGTCTCGAAATCTGTTACTTAGCTTCCAGTGTCATCTGGGTGATTAGTTAAGCGTAAACGCGTGTCTTATAATTTGAATTACGACAATAAGGCCGGGACTTAACTTAGATTGTTTTTCTTTTCTTCATAATTCTGGCCGCCATGCCATATGCCTAATATTGTGACCGTGTTTTCAGAGAGCATGAAGGCGATTATTGTCCGCCTGCGGTAATTTGTGATTCTCAGTCCCGGCAGAAGATCATCACGACAGTTTCCTCTCTGCGGAAAATGCACAAGAGACTCACAATAATCGATGATGTTCTCTGTAAAGTTCAGAGCGGTATAGGGTGTCGCCTCTTGCGCGATATAATGGTAAAGCTCTGCCAGTTGTTCCTGCGCTTCCGGTGCGAAGACCACCCTGTAATCCATTACTCCTCCCCGGTCACCTTTTTGTGTTCTGCTTTCAGTCTGTTTCTGAGGTCGTTAGCGCTCAGGCTTTCTGACTCACCACGCTGGAGCGCTTCCCAGGCAGGCACTACCTTTTCATGCAGCCATTGATCCACGGCATGATCCCGGGCCATAAGCGCACGCAGGCCTTCACGGATGACTTCGCTCTCCGACGCATATTCACCGCTGGCAACGCGTGCCTTTACCTGTGCTGCCATTTCATTTGGCAGCGTGATACTCATCTGCTGTGTTGTTCTCATGGGTAATCTCTTTCCTCTGCCCGATAGGATTCAATCATACTCATCTTTCTGGCAGCTGTCAGTTTCATACCCTGCTAAGTCGCTCTCTTCTGAAAATTGGGTATTTACAGAAGTGGTTGCGGGTATCCCTGGTTTTCATGATTGCGATAGCAAATCTTACCAGCGGTTCAGGCACTGTCATTATCGGACAGACTAACAACCATATAGATAAGAGAGGAATTGAGAGCTTTTCAGCACAACTGAAACGCAGGCAACTCACTTCATATCTGTAGTCGTCAGCCAGAGCTGAGCAGTACGGCAGGTGCTTTGAGTCAATACGCTATCGTGTGACCATCCCGACCCCAAAAACCCCATAAAAAAAGGGACGATTGCTCGTCCCTTTTTCGCACTACGCTAAGAGCTTTACTGCAGCAGCGAGATATCTGCAACCTGCAGGAACAGCTCACGCAGTTTCGACAGCAGCGTCAGGCGATTGACTCGCACGGCCTGGTCGTCGGCGTTAACCATCACTTTATCGAAGAAGTTGTCTACTGCAGTACGCAGCTGGGCCAGTTCGACCAGCGCATCCTGATAGCGGCCTTCCGCGAAGTAAGGCTGCAGCTTGCTGCTCAGCGCGGTGACAAAGGTCGCCAGCTGGATCTCTTCGTTCTCTTTCAGCAGCGATGCCTGCACGCTGTCATTCAGCGTTTCAGTCGATTTCGCCAGAATGTTAGAGACGCGCTTGTTCGCCGCCGCCAGTGCTGCGGCTGCTTCCAGCGTACGGAAGTGCGACACCGCTTTCATACGTGCATCAAAGTCAGCCGGACGGGTCGGACGACGAGCCAGAACTGCCTGCAGCGTATCGATGCTGTGACCCTCTTCCTGATACCAGGTGCGGAAGCGACCCAGCATAAAGTCGATCACATCATCAACCACGCGGGTGTTGCTCAGCTTGCTGCCATACAGACGCACCGCTTCTTCGGTCAGCGTTTGCAGGTCAAGCGGCAGGTTCTTCTCAACGATGATACGCAGCACGCCCAGCGCCGCACGACGCAGTGCGAACGGATCTTTGTCGCCTTTTGGATGCTGACCAATGCCGAAGATTCCGGCCAGCGTATCCATTTTATCGGCAATCGCCAGCGCGCAGGCAACCGGGCTGGACGGCAGAGCGTCACCGGCAAAGCGCGGCTGGTACTGCTCGTTCAGCGCAACCGCCACATCTTCAGCTTCGCCGTCGTGACGCGCGTAGTGCATGCCCATCACGCCCTGCGTGTCGGTGAACTCGAAGACCATGTTGGTCATCAGGTCACACTTCGACAGCAGGCCTGCGCGGGTGGCGTGATTCACATCGGCGCCAATCTCACCGGCAATCCAGCCCGCCAGGGTCTGAATGCGATCGGTTTTATCGCGCAGCGTGCCCAGCTCTTTCTGGAACAGGACGGTCTCCAGACGCGGCAGGTGATCTTCCAGACGCTTTTTGCGGTCGGTATTAAAGAAGAACTCCGCATCGGCCAGGCGTGGACGTACCACTTTCTCGTTGCCGGAGATAATCTGGCGCGGATCGCTGGATTCGATGTTGGTGACGAAAATGAAGTTCGGCATCAGGTTGCCGTTATTGTCATACACCGGGAAATATTTCTGATCGCCTTTCATGGTGTAGACCAGCGCTTCCGCAGGCACCTTGAGGAATTTCTCTTCAAAGGTCGCGGTCAGAACAACCGGCCACTCCACCAGCGATGTCACCTCTTCCAGCAGGCTGTCGCTGATATCGGCGGTGCCGCCTAAACGGCGTGCGGCCGCTTCAGCATCGGCTTTGATCATCGCTTTGCGGACCTGATAGTCGGCAATGACCTGGCCGCGTTTTTCCAGCACGTCAGGGTAGTGATCAGCGCTTTCGAGCGTGATTTCGCTTTCACCCATAAAGCGGTGACCCCGGATAATGCGGTCTGACGCGATGCCCAGAATGGTGCCTGGGATCAGCTCATCACCCAGCAGCATCGTCACGGTGTGAACCGGACGAACGAACTGCACATCGCTGTCGCCCCAGCGCATCAGTTTTGGCACCGGCAGCTTGCTGAGTGCAGTCGCAATCATCGCTGGCAGCAGCGCCTGGGCCGATTCGCCTTTGACCTGCGCGCGATACACCAGCCATTCGCCTTTATCGGTGGCGAGGCGTTCAGCCTGATCGACAGTAATGCCGTTACCACGCGCCCAGCCTTCGGCGGCTTTGGTGGCGTTGCCGTCTGCGTCAAATGCCGCAGCGACCGCCGGACCGCGCTTCTCCACTTCCCGATCGGGTTGTGAGGCGCTCAGGTTCGCGACTTTCAGCGCCAGACGACGCGGTGCAGCAAACCAGCTGACCTCGCCGTGGCTCAGGTTGGCAGCATCCAGTTCAGCAGTGACCTGCGCGGCAAAGGCTTCTGCCAGGCTGCGCAGGGCTTTTGGTGGCAGCTCTTCGGTGCCGATCTCCACCAGGAAGGTTTGTTCAGTCATGGCTGCCTCTTACTTATTTTCTAGTTTTGGCGCTTTTTCTGGCGCTTTACGAGCACACATCGGGAAGCCCATCGCCTCGCGAGAGGCGTAGTAAGCTTCAGCCACGGCTTTGGTCAGCGTACGAATGCGCAGAATATAGCGCTGACGCTCTGTTACCGAGATCGCTTTGCGGGCATCCAGCAGGTTAAAGCTGTGTGCCGCTTTCAGAATACGTTCGTAGGCGGGCAGTGGCAGCGGTTTTTCCAGCGCCAGCAGATGCTGCGCCTCTTTCTCGTACTGCTCGAAGCAGGTAAAGAGGAAATCGACGTCGGCGTATTCGAAGTTATAGGTGGATTGCTCCACTTCGTTCTGATGGAACACGTCGCCATAGGTGGTTTTGCCCAGCGGGCCGTCGCTCCAGACCAGATCGTAAACGCTGTCTACGCCCTGGATATACATCGCCAGACGCTCCAGACCGTAGGTGATCTCACCGGTCACCGGCTTACACTCCAGGCCGCCAACCTGCTGGAAGTAGGTGAACTGCGTCACTTCCATGCCGTTGAGCCACACTTCCCAGCCGAGTCCCCAGGCACCCAGCGTCGGGTTTTCCCAGTTATCTTCCACGAAGCGAATGTCATGCACCGTCGGATCCATACCCAGCTCTTTCAGCGAGCCGAGATAGAGCTCCTGAATGTTGTCCGGTGACGGTTTGATGATCACCTGGAACTGGTAATAGTGTTGCAGACGGTTCGGGTTTTCACCGTAGCGGCCATCGGTAGGACGGCGTGATGGCTGCACGTAGGCGGCGGCGATCGGCTCCGGGCCGAGTGCGCGCAGACAGGTCATCGGGTGTGAAGTGCCAGCGCCCACTTCCATGTCCAGCGGTTGGACAATGGTGCAGCCCTGACGCGCCCAGTAATCCTGCAAGGTCAGGATCAGCCCCTGAAAGGTTTTGGTATCAAACTTTTGCATGTTGAGTGTGCACGCGCTTCGGTTAGATTAAAAAAAGAGGCCGACAGTATACCCTTTGACCGCGCGATGTGCAGCCGTAAATCCCAGGCGCTACCGGCGCGTTTTCGCGGTGATTCAGTGCGCCGGGATACAGATGGCTCCGAATCCTGCTGGCAGCAGTTGTTGCTCTGGTCGCATTTGGCTACCCTTTTGCGCACGGACGCTATGCGCAAGAGGACGCCATGCCGCAGCAGAAGATTTACTGGATCGACAATTTACGCGCGATTGCCTGCCTGATGGTGATCGTGATTCACACCACCACCTGGTATATCACCGGACCGATGGCGGTGACCGGCACCACATGGGATGTGGCGAACCTGCTGAACTCGGCATCACGCGTCTGCGTTCCGCTGTTCTTTATGATCTCCGGCTATCTGTTTTTCGGCGAACGCAGCGCCCAGCCGCGCCATATGCTCCGGCTGGTGCTCTGTCTGCTGTTCTACAGCGCGGTCTCGCTGGCCTATATCACCTGGCTGACGCCGATCAGCGAAGGACGTTCGATCCTGAAGATGCTGCAGAAGCCGGTGTTCTATCACCTGTGGTTCTTCTTTGCGCTGATTGGCATCTATCTGATGTCGCCGCTGATACAGGTGAAAACCGTGCAGGCGCGCTACGTGGCGCTGCTGGTGCTGGTGCTGGCGGTGCTCGCCAATCCGAATACGGTCAGCCAGTCGCTGGGGCCGTTTCATTTTCTGCCGGTAAATCTCTATGTCAGCGGTGACAGTATTTACTACCTGCTCTATGCGCTGCTGGGACGGGCGATCGGCACTATGGAGACAAACCGGCGCGGCCTGACGCCGCTGGCAGCCGGACTGTTTATCGCCTGTGTGATTGGCATTACGCTGGGGACCAAAAAGGCGCTGATCGTCAACGGCGCGTTTAACGATACCTGGTATCTCTACTGCGGACCGCTGGTGTTCATTGCGGCGATCAGCCTGCTGGTCGTGTTTAAAAACAGCCTGAATACGCGCACGCTGCCCGGTTTAACGGTGATTGCGCGCTATTCATTGCCGATCTACGGCTTCCACGCGCTGTTCATTCACTATCTGCGCACGCATCACTACGATGATATGTCGCGTCCGTGGCTCGACCTGCCCTGGGTGTTCGGGCTGACGCTGGGCGGCAGCCTGCTGCTGGGCATGGCGCTGAAGCGCGTCGATACCCGTCACTTCGTCAGCTGATCGGCTTCGCGCTGGCGGGCGCGTCGTAGCTGGCGCGCCGATGAAAACCCCGCCGCCAGCGCCGCTTTTTCAGCAGATTCACCCTGCTGCTGACGCTGGCGCGCCACGCCAACCCGCAGCTGCTCATGATATTCCCGCACGCTGATCCCCAGATGCTGACGAAACAGTCGCGCCAGATGGCGGCTGCTGACGTGCGTGCGTCCGGCCAGTTCGGTCAGCGTCCAGCCATGCTCAGGATGAGCAATCATCAGATCCTGCGCCCGATGAATGGCGGGATGCATATGATTGCGGTAACGCAGCCAGGGTGAAAGCTGTGGATCGTCACCGGCGCGACGAAACCAGACCACCATTTCCCGCGCCACCGCCAGCGCTGTAGGTGTATCACAGAGCTGAGTGATCAGATGCAGTGCCAGATCGATGCCCGCCGTGATGCCCGCGCTGGTCCAGATATTCTCATGCCCGACAAACACCCGGTTCTCCTGCACGCGTGCGCGCGGAGCCGCGGCTTTCAGGCGGGCAATCACATCATGATGGGTGGTGCAGAGCACGTCATCGAGCATGCCCGCCTGCGCCGCCAGCAGCGCACCCGAGCAGACGCAGACCAGCATAAAGGTCTGCGCGTGCAGCGCGGCGTGCTGGCGCATCAGCCAGTTGCGTGCTTCTGCGGCCTGCGGTGTGGCATAACAGATCTGCGAGTCATAGACGCCCGGCACCACCAGCAGGCTCCCGGCGGGCAACTGTTCCGGTAAGGGTTCGATGCCGCCAATCGTCATGCCGGTGGAGCAGACCACCTCCGGCTGCGGGCCGATGTAGCGCAGTGTAAAGCGATCGCCCGCCAGCTTCAGCGTCTCGGCCGGGCCAGCCAGATCCAGCGCCATCACGCCGGGCAGGGTTAAAAACCAGACGGTGTGTGTCATGCTGGCCTGCGCTACACCAGATCCCAGCCGCGGGCGCGCCAGAGCGCAGGCAGTTGCGCCATGTCGTCGAAGCGCGTCACCAGCGGATGATCCAGTTCAGGGTTGTGCGGGTCAGCACAGTAGTAGTAGACCGGAATCCCGGCGGCGATACCGGCGCGGGCGCCCGCTTCGGAGTCATCCACCAGAATGCAGCGCTCAATCGGCACCGCCATCTGTTCCGCCGCGTGGTACATCAGTTCCGGATCGGGCTTCCAGTGCAGAATGTCATAGCCGCTATAAAGGTGCGCCTCAAACAGCGGCAGCATGCCGGTTAAGCCCAGCGAGTGCTGCATCTTTTTTACCGTCCCGTTTGAGACCACGCACATCGGCACCTTTATCTGCTCAACCAGCGCTTTCGCGCCCGGGATGGGCTGCAGTTGCTGATCGAACAGTCTTGCCACTTCCGCGCGGTAGGCCGTTTCCACCTCTTCCATCGGCAGCGTCACCTGATGCGCATCACCCACGTCACGAATGATGTCGTAGAGTTTGACGCCCTTATACTTTTCAAACATTTGCTGCAGCGACAGCGCCAGACCGTAACGGGCAAAGGTGTTGACGTAGGCCTGGGTGCAGAGCAACTCACTGTCCACCAGCGTGCCATCGCAATCAAAAAAGACGCATTCAACTGACATCAGACTCTATCCTTCGATTCAGGGGTGTGCTCCACACTCTACCGCACTCAGCGCAGATTGCGAGACTGGCAATCGGTTGCGAAAAATCATTGTATTGGCCCGGTAAAATCGCCAGGATACGCGCCGATGATTTTTTCTTCTGGATGGATGGCATGAGCAAGCAAGGCCTTTTGCAGCGCATCTTCAGGCTGCAGGAACATGGCACCACGGTGCGCACCGAAGTGATCGCGGGTATCACCACTTTTCTGACGATGGTCTATATCGTCTTCGTCAATCCGCAGATCCTCGGCGTTGCCGGCATGGATACCCAGGCGGTGTTTGTGACCACCTGTCTGATTGCCGCCTTTGGCAGCATTCTGATGGGACTGTTTGCCAATCTGCCGGTGGCGCTGGCGCCTGCAATGGGGCTGAATGCCTTCTTCGCCTTTGTCGTCGTCGGGGCGATGGGCTATTCATGGCAGGTCGGCATGGGCGCGATTTTCTGGGGTGCGGTCGGTCTGCTGATCCTCACGCTGCTGCGGGTTCGCTACTGGATGATTGCCAATATCCCGCTGAGCCTGCGCGTCGGCATCACCGCCGGTATCGGCCTGTTTATCGCCATGATGGGGCTGAAAAACGCCGGTATTATCGTGCCGAATCCCGATACGCTGGTAGCGGTAGGTAATCTGACCTCGCACAGCGTGCTGCTGGGCGCACTCGGCTTCTTTATTATCGCCATTCTGGCATCACGCAATATCCACGCGGCGGTGCTGATCTCAATGGTGATCACCACCGGCATCGGCTGGATGCTGGGCGACGTGAAGTTTGTCGGCCTGTTTTCTGCGCCGCCTTCGATTACGACGGTGGTCGGTCAGGTCGATATCAAAGGTGCGTTTAACATTGGCATGGCGGGCGTGATCTTCTCCTTTATGCTGGTCAATCTGTTCGACTCCTCCGGCACGCTGATCGGCGTCACCGATAAAGCGGGACTGACCGATGAAACCGGCACCTTCCCGCGGATGCAGCAGGCGCTCTATGTCGACAGCATCAGTTCGGTGAGTGGTGCACTGGCGGGCACATCTTCCGTGACCGCTTATATCGAGAGCAGCTCGGGCGTGGCGATTGGTGGCCGTACTGGCCTGATGGCTGTGGTGACCGGCCTGCTGTTCCTGCTGGTGACCTTCCTGTCACCGCTGGCCGCAATGGTGCCATCCTACGCCGCTGCAGGCGCGCTGATTTACGTTGGCGTGTTAATGACCGCCAGCCTGTCGCGCGTGCGCTGGGATGATCTGACCGAAGCCGTTCCGGCGTTTGTCACCGCCGCCATGATGCCCTTCAGCTTTTCCATCACCGAAGGCATTGCGCTGGGTTTTATCGCTTACTGCGTGATGAAACTGGGCACCGGCCGCTGGCGTGAAATCAGCCCCTGCGTAGTGATTGTTGCGCTGCTGTTTGTGCTGAAGATTGTTTTTGTCGACGGGCACTAAGCGTATTCAGAGCCGCAACCGCCGGGTTGCGGCTTTTTACATTTCAGGATGCAGGCTGCGCTCGCTGGGCAGGCTGGTCAGCCGCAGGGCATGAGGCCCGATGTTGGGCTTACCCATCTCGATTTCGCGTAATGCGCGCCACTGAAAGTCGCTATCCATCTCCCACAGGTGCAGACGCTGAGTCGCAGACGACAGCGCGCACGACCAGACCAGCACAGGCTCCGCATCACACACCACCTGAATGTCGGGATAAAGTGACGATCGCAGCCGACCCGCACCCGGCAACAGGCGCAGCGAATCCAGTCCCCGATCGCCCTCTCCCGTCAGCTTGAGAATGCTCTGACGCAACGTCCAGATCTGCGTCACCGCTTCCATGGCATCCTGCTGGGCATTGATCCAGGCGATCTCGCCCGAGGTTAATCCCTGAATCAGCTGCTCCTGAGTCTGACGGCTCCTGGCATGCACAATCTCCATATCCAGACCGGCACGTCCACCCTCTTCGGCCAGCAGCACGCCCACCGTATTGCCCGCATAGGCGATGCTGAAATCGGGCAGTTCGCTGTCAGCAAACACCGGGCGTCCGTTACTCTGAATAATCAGGTGCGGCAGCTCATGAATGCCATAAACCCGCAGCATCAGCTGTGCCAGCAGCGTACGCGCGGCAAGGAAACGCCCACGGCGTTTGTCAGCAAACTGCTGTGCCGTGTCGGTAATAGCCTGGGGAATGCACATATCTTTTGCCGGGAAGCCGGGATCGCCCGTCCAGCGTACAAAATGACCAGCCATCTGTCGCTCCGTGAAAATGGTCAGATAATCATCAGACGCATTGTAGGAATTTTCTTAACTTAATGCACCCGGCAACACACGGATTAAGTTAAATTCGGAATAGGATGAGCAGGCGAATGGTGTTTCATCAGGGAACCCCCTCAGCCGAACCGGGTTTGATTCGCGTGCCTGATTAGCCATCCTCCTGGCAGCCGGCGTCGCTGTGACAGCGCTGTCATGCGGATGTCAGGCTGCTGTCGGGTCAGGATCGTGTTACTGCCGGACGTTCTGCCGCACACTTTTCCTTCCTGTCTGTTACTACGGAGAATGCGAATGAGCAGCATCAACAGATTTAAAGAACATCGCCTGGCACGGGCGTGGTCACAGGAACAGCTGGCAGAAATGGCGGGACTGAGCACCCGCACCGTACAGCGTATTGAAAATGGTGAGCGGCCGGGACTGGAAACCCTGAGTGCGCTGGCTGCCGTCTTTGAGGTGAACGTGGCCGATCTGACCGGTCCGCAGAACGGAGAGGATCAGGCGCTGGATCAGCGGATTACTGATGCGCGCAGCAGGATCGCCGGTGAAGCACGCTTTTACCGTTCACTGATTACTGCGGTGGTGGTTTGCGGACTGCTGTTTGTCCTGAATCATATGACGGCGCCGGATGATCACTGGTCGCTCTGGGTTGCGGCCATCTGGGGTGCGCTGCTGATTGTCCGGGCGATGCGGACCTTTGTTTTTCATGGGCTGACGCAGCGCTGGCAGCAAAAGCGCCTGCAGAAAATGCTGCGCCGTTAATGCGGTAATCCGCGCCGCGAACCGAATCGCGACGCGGGCAGCATCAGGCGAAGCGGCTCGCCTGCTCAAAGCTCAGGCGCGGCAGGCGCGGATGCAGTTTTGATGCGTCACCATAGCCGAGGTTGATCAGCAGGTTAACCTGATACTGACCGTCGGGGAAAAAGGCGTCGTTCACTTTGGCCGGATCAAAACCGGACATCGGACCGGCATCCAGACCCAGCGAACGGGCCGCCAGAATCAGGTAACCCGCCTGCAGGCTGCTGTTGCGGAATGCCGTCTCTTTCGCTGCTTCCGGGCTGCCGGTAAACCAGCTGCGCGCATCCGCATGCGGGAACAGCGCGGGCAGCTGCTCATAGAACTCGCGGTCCCAGGCCACAATCACCGTGACCGGCGCGCTCATGGTTTTGTCCAGATTGCCGGAAGAGAGTGCCGGTTTCAGCTTCTCTTTACCTTCTGCAGACGTGACGAAAACAAAACGTGCAGGTGAGCAGTTCGCCGAGGTCGGGCCCAGTGCCGTTAAGGCATAGAGCTGTTCCAGCAGGGCGTTATCGACGGGCTTAGCCTGCCAGTAACTGTGGGTGCGGGCATCATTAAACAGCGTGTCCAGTGCGGCAGTGTCGAGCGGTGTACTCATGTAACTCTCCTGTTACAGGCGAAAAGGTTCGCCCAAGGGTGTTCACGTAGTGGGTTTGCGTCGGGCCCGACACAGCGGGATGAGGCGGGATTCACTCACCGCAATCCAGAGCCACAGGTCAGATCGGCGCATCAACCGTTATACGTCAAAGCGTTGCCGCCGCAAAATAACATATCAGCAAGAATCAACGCGGAGAGAGGAATAACAGAGGAGAGAGTGTGGCGGGAATTGCGGCCTGACAGCGCGTTGCCGTCAGGCCTGTAAAGCTATTTGCCGATACAGAAGCTGGAGAAGATACGACCCAGCAGATCGTCAGAGGTGAACTCACCGGTAATCTCGCTTAACGCCTGCTGAGCGACACGCAGCTCTTCTGCCAGTAACTCACCCGCCCGGGCACCGAGCAGCTGGGCTTTGCCCTGCTCCAGGTGCGTTGCCGCCAGCTCCAGCGCCTGCAGATGACGACGACGCGCCAGGAAGCCACCTTCCATGTTGCCCGCGAAGCCCATGCTCTGCTTCAGGTGATCCCGCAGCTCATCGACGCCTTCGCTGGTGCGTGCCGACAGGCGAATCAGTGAGTGACCATTTACTTCTGTCAGGCCTGGAGACTCACCGGTGACATCCGCCTTGTTACGGACCACGGTAATCGGCAGTTCCGGCGGCAGACGAGAGACGAAATCGGGCCAGATCGCCGCCGCTTCGGTGGCATCGGTGGTGGTGCCATCCACCATAAACAGCACGCGATCGGCCTGTTCGATTTCCTGCCAGGCGCGCTCAATCCCGATACGTTCGACTTCGTCACTGGCCTCACGCAGACCGGCGGTGTCGATAATATGCAGCGGCATGCCATCAATATGGATATGCTCACGCAGGACGTCACGGGTGGTGCCCGCAATGTCTGTGACGATGGCGGCATCACGGCCCGCCAGCGCATTCAGCAGGCTCGATTTGCCCGCATTAGGCCGGCCCGCAATCACCACTTTCATCCCTTCACGCAGCAGGCTGCCCTGACGCGCTTCGGCACGGACCGCATCCAGGTCACCGATCACCGTATTCAGCTGCGCTTCGATTTTGCCGTCAGAGAGGAAATCGATCTCCTCATCCGGGAAGTCGATAGCGGCTTCGACATAGATCCGCAGGTGAGTGAGTGCTTCCACAAGATGATTGATGCGGGTTGAGAAGACGCCCTGCAGCGAGTTAACCGCCGAACGTGCCGCCTGCGCCGAGCTGGCATCAATCAGGTCGGCAATCGCCTCGGCCTGCGCCAGATCCAGCTTGTCATTCAGAAACGCACGCTCAGAAAACTCACCCGGCTGAGCGATACGCACGCCTGGCAGCGCCACGATACGCTTCAGCAGCAGATCGAGGATCACCGGGCCGCCATGGCCCTGCAGCTCCAGCACATCTTCGCCGGTAAAGGAGTTCGGGCCAGGAAACCACAGCGCAATGCCCTGATCCAGCAAGCTGCCGTCGCTATCGGTAAACGGCAGATAATCGGCATAACGCGGCTTAGGCAGTTTACCCAGCAGCTGGCGGGCAACCTCTGCCGCCTTCGCGCCAGAGACGCGCAGAATGCCTACGCCGCCGCGTCCGGGCGGTGTCGCCTGGGCAACAATGGTATCGCTGTGGCTCATAAATTTTCTCTCGCTACAAAAAACACAGGCGGTCGCTTTGACCGCCTGAGAATAGACTATTTTAAGGCGGGATGGCTCCCGCTTTGGATCGCTTACGCTTTCTTCTTGTCGCGGCTATGCAGACCACGTTTTTCCAAGCCGCGATAAATCAGCTGCTGCTGGAGAATAGTCACCAGGTTGCTGACGATGTAGTACAGCACCAGACCTGACGGGAACCACAGGAAGAACACGGTGAAAATCACCGGCATGTAAGTCATGATCTTCTGCTGCATCGGATCGGTCACGGTGGTCGGTGACATCTTCTGAATGAAGAACATGGTGATGCCCATCAGAATCGGCAGGATGTAGTACGGGTCCTGCGCTGACAGGTCATGGATCCACAGAACGAATGGAGCATGACGCAGTTCAACCGAGCCTGACAGCATATAGTAGAGCGCCAGGAAGATTGGCATCTGAATCACCAGCGGCAGACAGCCACCCAGCGGATTCACTTTCTCTGCTTTATACAGCGCCATCATTTCCTGGCTCTGCTTCTGCTTGTCATCACCCAGACGCTCACGCATTGCCTGAATCTTCGGCTGCAGCATACGCATCTTGGCCATCGAGGTGTACTGCGCTTTGGTCAGCGGGTACATGATGCCGCGTACGATGAAGGTGATCACGATAATGGAGAAGCCCCAGTTACCGATGAAGCTGTGGATAAATTTCAGCAGTTTGAACAGCGGCTGAGAGATAAACCACAACCAGCCGTAATCCACGGTCAGATCAAGGTGCGGCGCAATCGCTGCCATCTTGTCCTGAATTTCCGGGCCGACCCACAGCGTTGCACCCAGATTCTGCTGTGCGCCCGCGGCAATGGTGACCGGTGCAGATTTATAGCCAATCGCCGCTACGCCATTACCCAGGTTGCTGGTGTAAAGGGTGTTGGTGCCTTCGGTGCGCGGAACCCATGCCGTCGCAAAGTACTGCTGCAGCATCGCCACCCAGCCATTGCTGGTGGTCGCGTTCAGGTTCTCGTTATCCGCGATGGTGTCGAATTTATACTTCTCATATTTCGACTCGCTGGTGGAGTAGGCCGCGCCACGGAAGGTGTGCAGAGCAAAGTTGTTGCTGCCGGTATCACGATGCTTAGGCAGATCAATCGTCTGCTTCAGCTGGCCAAACAGCGACACTTCCAGCGGCTGCTGGGTGGTGTTGTTGACATGATAATCGACATTAACGGCATATTCGCCACGCTTGAAGATGAAGGTTTTAGTATAAACCACGCCATTTTCAGCGGTATAGGTCATCGGCACACGCAGTTCGGACTGGCCATCAGCCATCTCGAAGTGGTTCTGCGCAGCGTTGAACAGCGGACGCGCGCCGTTGTTCGGGTTATCCGGACCATTACGACCGGTTAAACCGCTTTGTGCCTGATAAAGGAACGCTGGCGTTGTTTCAAGCAGCTGGAACGGCTGGTCGGAACCCAGTTTGTCCGGGAAAGTCAGCAGCTGTGCTTGTTCAACATCACCGCCTCGGGTGTTGATATTCAATGACAGGACATCAGTCTTAACGGTGATCGTCTGGCCCTGACCGCTGGCCGGTACACCCTGACTGGCGGTATCACCCGCTACGCTGTTCGTGCCTTGTGTGGTCTGCGTCTGCTGTGGCTGCGGAGCGTGGTCCGTCTGCCAGGCTTGCCAGATCATAAAGGTCACGAACAGAAAAGCGATGAGAAAGAGATTGCGTTGCGAATCCATCGTTAATGTTCTCTGGTATCAAAGGTTTTTGGCGGCACAGGATCGTCACCACCCGGGTTCAAAGGGTGGCATTTTAATACGCGTTTTAATGTCAACCAACTGCCTTTAATCAGGCCGAACCTGCGTAACGCCTCAATTCCGTAATGAGAGCAGGTCGGGTGAAACCGACAGTGTGGTCCCAGTAATGGACTGATACCGCGTTGATAGACGCGTATCAGGACGATCAGGAGCCGCGCGCCAGGCGACAGTGACGACGCCATAATTTCTCCAACGCTTCCGCCAGCATACGGTTATCCAGATCGGCAACCCCCTTCTTCGCGACCACCACGAAGTCCATCGACGGCAGTTCATGTTGACGCAGACGAAAGCTTTCGCGGGTCAATCGCTTGATCCGGTTGCGTTCATGAGCGCGTTTCACATGTTTTTTAGCGACGGTGAGACCGATGCGGGGATGCCCCAGCGCGTTAAGGCGGCCGAGAATAGTAATTTGCGGCGTGCCAGCCCGTTGTGGCTGCTGGAAGACGAAAGTGAAATGAGTGGGAGTTAACAAACGTAACTCCCTGGGAAATGCGAGCTTACCCATCAGGGCTTGCTTTATTACTTAGAAACGGTCAGACGAGAACGGCCTTTAGCACGACGACGTGCCAGAACCTGACGACCATTTTTTGTTGCCATACGAGCACGGAAACCGTGTGAACGGTTGCGCTTCAGTACGGACGGTTGAAAAGTGCGTTTCATGGCGGTTTCTACCTAAACTTGAAAATTTTCACTGGATGACGCGTTTCGGGCCAATAAATCGACCTACGCCTCAATGTGTCTTTAATAAAGAGGCGGGATTGTAATAATTGTACAGTCCCGAGTCAATTTACTTCGCGTGTTGTAGTACCTGAAAACCCGCATACAGCCCGCTGACTCCCGACGTTGCGCCTTACAGCATAATGTCGGGTGAAGGATTATACGGGCTCCGCTCCAAAGCGCAAGGATCGTACGGGATCTTATTGCGATCGGCCTGCCGGATCCTGGGGATAAAATAAGATGTCGCCCGAAATTTTAATGGATTGCGACAGTTCCCTGCTGGTTTTTCCCGCAACTGGCGTAAACTTCTTTGCGCGTCTCTGGCCTGTGGATAAAAAGGATCAAAACTGTGTAGAAAGGGAAGATCTCTGTCTCGCTTTGCGCTATGATCCGCCCTTCCGCTGACGATCCTCCGGTGATTGCAGGACGGAAAACCGCTGATAGCGGTCGCAGGCGCTTTCTTAGCGTCTGTGTCAAAAATGAACGTTTCTTAGAGTAACGCCTACTATTCTTTTCGAATTTGTACGAGTGGAGTCCGCC